>NZ_MVKV01000001.1:0-827323 GCF_002009645.1 Gordonia sp. IITR100
GAAGCCGGACTCGCCACCACCGCCACCGGCACCCTGCTTCCCATCCGGGACCTGATCGCGATGGCCGGTGACGTCCAACCTTGGTTGGCGATCTTCAAAGACGCCACCACCGTCCCCCTGCACTTCGGACGGGGCAAACGCCTCGCCACCCGCGAACAACGACTCGTCTCCTTCGCCCGCCCTGACGGGGAGGTGTGCTCGGCTCCCGGTTGCGATCAGCCCGCCACCCAGGTCGACATGCATCACGCCCAGAAGGACTGGGCCAAAGGCGGTCTCACCGACATCGACGACCTCGCACCGGCCTGTCCCCGACACAACCGGATGGTCGGCGACCAGCCCGGCCAATACACAACACGGGTAGTCCGCGACGGACCCGACGAAGGCCGCTGCGCCTGGCGACTCAACGCCGAACCCGGCGCCCCACCCAACCCCGAACACCTCAACCGCCGACCCGACATACCCAAGCGGTTGCAGGCCCACCTCGAACAAGTGCGGCGAGAGATCCACGGACGCAACACGTCCGGCGATGAGCCACGCCCACATGACGCGCGCCGATCATGGTTGAAAACCAGCCACGTCATCGACGTCCGACCACCCCGCCCAGGACCACGCACACCCAGGCCGTCCCTCGTCGAAGCACACCTCATGGAGTTACTCGCCAGTCGATGACTCGCGCCTGTCGGATCACATCGCCCGCCGTCGTCGAGCGCGGCTACTTCTGCGCGAACAGCCCACGGCCCGTCACTAGCGGCAGGTCGAGGGCCGTGACCAGGCCGGGCTTCGCATCGACAACCGCCGCAACGGAATTGACTAGACGCATCGCGGTGACGATCATGCCGGAGACGTTGTGGTCGCCGTTCTCGCCGTGATGCCCGAACTCGACGGTCATCTCGGGTTCGCCGGAGATGCTGATGCGATAGCAACCGTCGCCCTCGTGCGGGGTAGGCCAGTCCGGGCATTGGTCGGGATGGGTGCGCGTGTAGTGCTCCAGCACAACGCGATCCACGCCGTCGACCTGGCCGACGACCTCGAAGCGCACCGCGGCCATCGTGCCCTCGGGGATCTCGACGGAGACCGTGGAGTAGTCACGATCGGCCGCCACCCGATCGACGCGTTCGACAAGCGGCTCGTCGAGCACGAGGTCGAGGCCCGCGGCGATCTGTCGCACGACACTCCCCCACCCCATCGACAGGATGCCCGGCGCGAACAGCAGCGGCGTCGTGTCCAGCGGCTGCCCGAAACCGAACAGATCCCGCATCACCACCGGCTGGTAGTAGGTCGAGTAATCGGCGATCTCCTGACAACGCACCTGGTCGATCCTCTGGGACAGGCTCGTCATGGCAAGCGGCAGCGCGTCGTTCGCGAAGCCCGGATCGATTCCGTTGACGTGCAGACTCGCCCCGCCCGTCTCGCCCGCGGTCGCGATCCTCTCCAGGAGTGAATCCGGCAGGATGCCCTGCGGGAACTGCAGGACCACCGGACCGCTCGACACCACGTTGATGCCGTTCTCCACGAAGTGGATGAGGTCCTCGATCGACTCCATGACGCGATCGTCGGTCATGGCGGTGTGCACGATGCAGTCCGGCCGCAGGGCGATCAACGCATCGCGATCGTCGGTCGCGGCGACACCCAGCTCACGGTCGAGCCCGGCGAGTTCGCCGGCGTCCTTGCCGACCTTGGCGGGGTCGGACACCCACACGCCCACGAGTTCGAGGTCGGGCCGGGCGTCGATCCCGGCGATGGCATGTCGTCCGACGGTTCCGGTCGACCACTCGACCACGCGCAATGTCATGCGATCCAAACTAGAACACGTTCCAACTTCGCCGTGCGGATTCGGCGAGATGCATCGCTAAGGTCGGGAGGGTGACTGCCATGTCGCCCCCGGACCCCACCGCCCCGATCCACATCGACCACGACGGCCATCGGACGATGCTCAAGTGGCACCGGGGCCGACGGCGCGCCGACGACACGGCGTTCACCTCGACCCGGATCGTCGAGGGCATGCGGCTCGGCGCGAGTATCGAGATCGATCTGGTGATCCACGCCGAGCGCGGTTTCGCCGTCCTGCACGACCGCACGGTCGACCACGCCACCACCGGCACCGGCGCGGTGTCGGCGCTCCCGGCGTCGTATCTGCGGGAACTGTCCCTGCGGGACAACCGCGGCCGACCCGTCGACGAGCACGTCCTCCTGCTCGAGGACCTGACCGAACTCTTCGACGGCGTCGACATCGCGCCCACCGCATCCCTCCAGCTCGACTTCAAGGAGGACGACGCCGCGCTCGATCCCGAGGCGGTGGCGGTGTTCGCCCGCAGTGTCGCACCGCACGCTCGCCACTACATCCTGTCGTGCGGCGACGCCGCGGCGGTCGACACGTTGACCTCGGCCGCACCGGGCATCCGGATCGGTTACGACCCTTGCCACCACGGTGCCGCCGACGCAGCGATCCGCTCCGGGGACTTCGACGGCTTCGTCGAGCGCGCGGTGGCGGCATCGCCGGAAGCAGAGATGGTGTACCTGGAGAACCGGCTGATACTGGCGGCCGACCACGGCGGCCACGACCTGATCGGCGCGTTCCACGAGCGCGGTCGGCTCGTCGACGGGTACACGGTGACGCGGGTCGGACCGCGCGTCATCCCGGACATCAGGCGACTGCTGGAGTTACGGGTCGACCAGATCACGACCGATGATCCCGAGGCCCTGGCGACGCTCGACCTCGATGCCCCCGCACGTGATTCCGGTTCGCGGCTGGTGCGCTGGATCCGCGGCAGCAGCCGACGCTCAGACGTGCAGTGACCGGAACGGTTCGACAGGGATGTTGCGGACGACGAACCAGGCCAGCACGACCACCAACACGACGACCCCGGAGTAGCGGAGGTGCTGCCAGCTGCGAACCCGGCGGCCGGTCCACAGTCGCAGGCAGTACGCGCCGAAAGCGAAGAGCAGCAACCCCATCGCGAGCACGCCGAGGGCGTTGTAGTGCAGCGCCGCCGGGACATCGCCGTGCAGCAGCGAGTAGATCGCCCGCAACGACCCGCAGCCCGGGCACGTCACCCCGAAGATCAGCTTGGTCGGACAGACCGGCAGGGCACCGCCCGGTGTCGTCGGATCGGCGAACCACACGGCCGCGCAGACCATCCCGGTCCCGGCGACGACCGTCGCCGGACCGAGGTACCGATGCTTCGAAAGGGCCGACACCCGTCCGAGGACGGCCCTCTCGAAACGCTCAGTACGTGGACGTGGACGCGGAGGCGCCGAGGAGGATGACGAAGAGGACGACATAGACGATGATGATCAGGACCCAGATGATGACCGACGAGATCGCACTCCACATCGCCCACTTCTTCGCCTCGTCGGCCGCCTTCTGCGCACCGGCGTAGTCGCCGGCGGCCCACAGCTTGCTGACCGAGGTCGACTTCACGATCGACACGATCCCGAGCGGCAGACAGCAGAGCACCGTGGACAGGATCGCCCACACGAGGTTGTTGTCGGGTTCCGGGCCGGCCGGATTCCCGCCCGGGAACCCGCCGTACGGCTGCTGTCCGTAGCCACCCGCGCCGTAGTTCGGCGGCTGGTTCGGATCATTGGGGTAGCTCATCTGCGCCCTTTCGACTCGGTCAGAGAACTCCAGGAGCGTAACCGTTCGTCACCGGGCGCGACATGCCTGGAAACGATATTGATTCCATTGACATACAACGGAATCCTCGCAGGCCGGACCGTTGCGCGATGCAACTAGGCCGTGCTCTAGACCGTGTCGCCGAACAACCTCGGGAGGGTGCCCTCGTGCGCCTCACGGAGTTCGGCGAGGGGCACCGAGAAGTAGTCCTGGACCTCGACGGCGTCGCTGCCCTGGTCGACCACACCGATGCGTGTCCACGGCATCGAACGCGCGTCGAGCATGGCGGTGAACCGCGATTCCTCGGTGCGCGGGACCGCCACGAGCACGCGCCCGGCCGACTCGGAGAACAGCCAGACGAACGGGTCGGCGTCCTCGGGCAGCAGGACGCGGCACCCGGTCTCGCCGGCCAGGGCCGCCTCGACGACGGTCTGAATGAGGCCGCCCTCGCTGAGATCGTGTGCCGCGGAGATCAATCCATCGCGGGACGATGCGGACAGGATCTCGGCGAGCAGGCGTTCGCGTTCGAGGTCGACCTGCGGCGGGACGCCACCGAGGTGGTCGTGACTGACCTGGGCCCAGATCGAGCCGTCGAATTCGTCGCGGGTCTCACCGAGCAGGATGAGTGTCTCGCCGGGTTCGGTGCCGATGCCGGTCGGGATGCGGCGGTGCACATCGTCGATGACGCCGAGGACGCCCACGACCGGGGTCGGCAGGATGGCCGTCGCACCCGTCTGGTTGTAGAAGCTCACGTTGCCGCCGGTGACCGGGATGCCGAGCTGGGCGCAGCCGTCGGCGAGCCCCCGGACCGCCTGCTGGAACTGCCACATCACCGCCGGGTCCTCCGGGGAACCGAAGTTGAGGCAGTTGGTCACGGCCTTCGGCGTCGCCCCGGACACCGCGACGTTGCGGTAGGCCTCGGCAAGCGCGAGCTGCGCGCCGCGGTAGGGATCGAGGAAGGTGTAGCGGCCCGACGCGTCGGTCGCCAGTGCGATGCCGCGCCCGGACTCCTCGTCGATGCGGATCATCCCCGAGTCGGCGTGCTCGGCCAGGACGGTGTTGCCGCGCACGTAGCGGTCGTACTGGTCGGTGATGAACTTGCGGCTGCACAGCGCGGGCGAGGCCAGCATGGCCAGCAGCGTCTCGCGCAGCTGGTCGGATGTGCTCGGGCGCTGCAGCGGTTCGGTCGTCGACGCGATGACGGTGTCCTGCCAGTCGGGCCGGGCGACGGGACGCTCGTAGACCGGACCGTCGTGGGCGACGGTGCGCGGCGGCACGTCGACGACGGTCTCGCCGTGCCAGGTGATGACCAGCTGATCGCCGTCGGTGACCTCGCCGATGACGGTCGCGAGCACATCCCACTTGCGGCAGACCTCGAGGAATTTCTCGACGTTGTCCGGGGTCACGACGGCACACATGCGTTCCTGCGACTCGCTGGAGAGCACCTCCGCCGGGGTCATGCCCTCGGCGCGCATCGGCACCTTCTCCAGGTCGATGTGCATGCCGCCGTCGCCGGCTGCGGCGAGTTCGCTCGTGGCACAGGACAGTCCGGCACCGCCGAGATCCTGGATGCCCACGACGAGTCCGGCGTGGTAGAGCTCGAGGCAGCACTCGATGAGCACCTTCTCGGTGAACGGGTCGCCGACCTGGACGCTGGGCAGCTTCTTGCGATTCGGACCCGAGCCCTCGGAATCGTCGAAGGTCTCCGATGCCAGGACCGAGACACCGCCGATGCCGTCGAGACCGGTGCGCGCACCGAACAGGATGATCTTGTTACCCGCGCCCGAGGCGAAGGCCAGGTGCAGGTCCTCGGTGCGCAGCACGCCCGCGCACAGCGCGTTGACGAGCGGGTTGCCGGCGTAGCTGGCGTCGAAGACGGTCTCACCGCCGACATTGGGCAGGCCGAGGGAGTTGCCGTAGCCACCCACGCCGCGCACCACACCGTCGACGACGCGCCGGGTGTCCGGGGCGTCGGCCGGGCCGAAGCGCAGCTGATCCATGACCGCGATCGGGCGTGCGCCCATGGCCATGATGTCGCGCACGATGCCACCGACTCCGGTGGCGGCGCCCTGGTACGGCTCGACATAGCTCGGGTGGTTGTGCGATTCGACCTTGAAGGTCACCGCCCATCCGTCGCCGATGTCGACGACGCCGGCGTTCTCGCCGATGCCGGCCAGCATGCTCGCGCGCATCTCGTCGGTGGTGGTCTCACCGAAGTAGCGCAGGTGCACCTTCGACGACTTGTAGCTGCAGTGCTCGGACCACATGACCGAGTACATGGCGAGCTCCGCGTCGGTGGGCCGGCGACCCAGGATCTCGCGGATGCGCGCGTACTCGTCGTCCTTGAGACCGAGTTCGCGGAAGGGTTGCGGATGGTCCGGGGTCTGGGCAGCGGCTGAGACGGTATCCACCTGGGCACTCACCCGGACAAGTCTAGGCGTGCGCGGGCGGTTGCGGCCGCCGGGGCGCCTCGGGTGCGCACCCTGGGAGATCTGCGACGGATGTCACGCCGGTCTAGCGATACTCTGTCTCCGGCGACCGCCCCCGGGGCGTGTCGTCGTGGTACCCGGGGAGAACGGTTCGGGGTCGGTGTGCGCCGATGGGACGACACAGGGGGAAACGATGGCCGATGTCCGCAAGGCGAGGGCACTCTTCGAACTCGGCGTCCTGTCCCTGAACATCCCGGTCGAAGGTCAGGAACCGGTCGACAATCCCGCTCAGGCCGCCAAGGCCTTCACTCGAGCGACCGAATGGGACCCGGCCCTGGGCGACGCCTGGATCGGCCGGCTGGCCTGCGGCGACAGCAGCAACGAGGTCCTCCTGGGCCTCTATCGTGCCCGCGGGTCGATCGGCGCGGAGCAGCGCCGACTCGGGCTCCCGCCCGGCACGATCGCGGGGCGCTGGTACACCGGGATGCTGATCGACTTCCCGGCGTCGAATGCCGTCGAGGCGACCGCGGCCTACGCGGCCAGTCTGGTCCGCGGCGCGGACTTCGCCGGTGCGGAAGAGGTCCTCGACGAGGTACCCCCGGCGCACCGCGTGCCGATCGTGGATTTCGTCCGCGCGTTCCTGCACTTCGCCACCCAGCGCTGGCCCGACGTCCTGACCTCGCTGACCAGGTCCGACCGGTGGAACGACCCGTACATGCAGGCCGTCGCCGACTTCATGGCCGGGACGTCGTGCGTGCATCTCGGCATGTACGGCGAGGGCATGCGGCGCCTGCAGAACGCGGTCGACGGCCCGATCCCGTCCTGTTCGACGCAGGCGATCTTCGTCTACGGCCTCGCGCTGCGCGAGCAGGGCCACGAGGAGAAGGCGAAGTCGATGTTCGAGCAGGCCTACGCCCGTGACCCGTCGCTGACCGGCGCGGCCGACGCCATCCGGTCGCCCTCCTACCGGATGCCCCCCACGACGCCCGAGCAGATCGCCGAGCGCACCGACCGGTGGGACCCGAAGTCGGTGCCCGATCGCGCCGAGTCCCTGGTGTCGACCTCCGGGGACCCCGCCGAACAGAATTCGCTGGTGACCGAGGCGCAACGGGAACTGGCCGAACAGATCGGGCTCGAGTCGGTCAAGCAGCAGGTGGCCAAACTGCAGTCCACCGCGACCCTGGCGAAGGTCCGCGCCGACCGCGGGCTGTCGACGTCGGCCCGCAGCCTGCACCTGGCTTTCACCGGACCGCCCGGCACCGGCAAGACGACCGTGGCCCGCATCGTCGCCAAGATCTACTGCGGCCTCGGCTTCATCAAGTCCGACAAGGTCGTCGAGGCCACCCGCCGCGACATGGTCGGTGAACACCTCGGCAGCACCGCCATCAAGACCGCGGCGCTCATCGACTCCGCGATGGACGGCGTCCTGTTCATCGACGAGGCGTACACGCTCATCCAGCAGGGGCTGTCCGGCGGCGACGCGTTCGGTCGCGAAGCCGTCGACACCCTGCTGGCCCGGATGGAGGACGACCGTGACCGGCTGGTCGTGATCATCGCCGGCTACGACGCCGAGATCGATCGGTTCCTCGCCTCCAACGACGGACTGGCGTCGCGCTTCGCACGCCGGGTGCGCTTCGACTCCTACACTCCCGACGAACTCGCCCGCATCGCCGATTTCATCGCGCGCAAACGTGATTCGTCGTTGACCCGGGAGGCGATGGTCGAGATCGAGCAGGCGTGCGCTCCCCTGTATCACGACGTCCGCGAGCATCAGGGCACCGCGCGGCGCGCCACCGATCTCGCCGGCAACGGCCGTTTCATCCGCAACATCATCGAGGCGGCCGAGGAGGAGCGCGAGTTCCGGCTCAGCACCGCAGGCGACTTCGACTCACTCAGCCAGGACGACCTGATGCGCATCGAGACCACGGATGTCCGGGCCGCCATCTCAGGCGTGCTCTCCGGCCTCATGCGCTGACCGCGCCCCATCCCATCCCGCACCACCGGGTCACCACCCGGACCGCTTCCCGAGGAGTTCCGTGATGTCTGTTCCCGCCCGCCGATCCCGCCCCGCCGAGCTGGCCGCGGGCCTGTCGATGGCCGCGATGATGATGCTGGCGATCGGTGCGTGTTCGTCCGACGATGCCGCGCCCGCGCCTTCATCCGACAGCGCGGTCCCGACCACGAGCGCCACCGAGACGAGCAGCCCCGCCACATCCGCGGACAGCAGCCGGGCCAGTGCGTCACCGTCGCGCGGCTCCGAGTCCGGTTCCGACACCGGGTCCGGCTCCGCGTCGACCATGACGTGCACGGAGTTCCGCGAACTCGACGACGCCCGGCGGGCGGCGGTCCTGACCGATCTGGACGTGACCGACAATGTCCAGCAGGTGGCCACCGTGGCGGCGACGGTCTGCCTGACGCGGCCCGACGACACCATCGCCGCTGTCGTCGCCGAACTCCTCCCGCGCTGATAGTTTCACCAGCTATGAGCAACAGTCCGTGGTCCCTGCTGCACGGGCCGCTGTTCAGTCGGGACAACCCACTCGAACGCAAGCACGCCGCGCCGCGCATCAGTGCCTACATCTACGGCAACATCCTGATCCTGGCCGTGCTCATCCCGTTGCACGTCGAGGACGACTTCGTCGGTATCGCGATCCTCGCGGGCACCGCCGCGTCGACCTTCATCGCGCACGTCTTCGCCGAGGGCGTCGCCCGGCGCGTGTCCGACGGCAAGGTCGAGCCGACGCGATCAGAGGTCCTCGGTCATCTCCGCGACTCGGTGCCGATCCTGACCTCGGCGCTCCTGCCCTGCGCGATCCTGTTGCTCGGCCTGATCGGCTGGATCGAGCCCCGTACCGCCCAGTTGATCGCAGAGATCGTGATCCTTCTGCGCATCGGCGGCACGGTCTTCGTCATCGACCGGCTCAACAACGAACGGCCCAGCCGGGCAACGCTGTTCAGCTCCGGAGCGGTCACGCTGGTGGCGACCGTGATCGTCGCGATCAAGGTCGTGGTCACGCACTGAGGCGCTCGGACGTCAGCCGCCGGCACCCTCGGTGGTGACCGTGAGGATCGCCTCGGTGAATTCCGGCCGGCAGATGACGAGGTCGGGCAGGTAGGTGTCCTCGTTGTTGTAGACGAGGGGCGAACCGTCGATCCGCCCGCACCACAGGCCCTTCGCCTTCGCGACGGCGACGGGTGCGGCCGAATCCCACTCGTATTGGCCGCCGGCGTGGACATAGGCGTCGGCCTCGCCGCGCACCACCGCCATCGCCTTGGCACCGGCGGAACCCATCGGCAGCACCTCGCCGGCCATCGCCGCGGCCACCTCGTCGGCGAAGGCCGGTGGGCGCGAACTGCTCACGACGACGCGCGGGACTCCGGTCCGGGGCCGGGACGCCAGGCCTTCCACGGGCTCGACGGCGGAACCGTCGTCGAGGTAGGTCACCCCGAGGGCCGGCAAGGCGACCGCACCGGCGATCAGCCCGTCGTCGGCCGACCACAGCGCGACGTGCACGGCCCAGTCGCTGCGCCCGCCGCCGGGTTCGTAGGTGCCGTACTCACGCGTGCCGTCGACCGGATCAATGATCCACACGCGCGACGCCGACAGTCGCGACTTGTCGTCGGCCGATTCCTCCGACAGCACGGCATCGTCCGGACGCTCCTGTGCGAGACGCCCAAGGATGAACTCGTCGGACCGCCGGTCGCCCTCCTGACCGAGCTCTTTGCCCGTCAATCCGCTGGAGCGGCGGATATCGAGCAGGAGTTCACCTGCGGCGGTGGCCAGTTCACCGGCCAGGGCACGATCGTCGGTCACGGGGTTCCTCTCGGTCGGGATACCGGTGGCAGGACGCGGCGCTTCGCGCCGGACGGCTACGAGGCTGCGCTCACAGACCCAGGTTACGCAGGACCAGGTCGGCGACCTCGGACGGCGGGCCGTCGTCGGGGGTGATGTGCAGATCCGGGTCGGACGGACGCTCGTAGGGCGAGTCGATGCCGGTGAACTGACTGATCTCCCCCCGCCGCGCACGGTCGTACAGCCCCTTCGGATCGCGTCGTTCGCATTCGGCGAGCGGGGTGTCGACGAAGATCTCGTAGAACGGCAGCCCGCGCTCGGCGTGGATCTCCCGGGCCCGCTGCCGTTCCTCGGCGAACGGGCTGATGAGCGAGACGATCGCCACCGATCCCGAGTCGGCGAACAGCGCGGCCACCTCGCTGGTCCGGCGGATGTTCTCCCGGCGGTCGTCGTCGGAGAAGCCCAGATCCGAGTTCAGGCCGTGCCGCAGGTTGTCCCCGTCCATCAGGTACGCCGGACGCCCCTCGGCGACGAAGCGCCGCTCGAGTTCGACCGCCAGCGACGACTTCCCGGAGCCGGACAGACCGGTCAGCCAGATCGTCGCGCCGCGGTGCGCACGGTGCTCGCGCCCGACCTTCGTCGCCTGCCACACGACATGACTGTCGTGACTCACCGGCGCCGTGATCATCCCCGCGCCGACGGTCCGGTTGGTGGCCTCGTCGATCAGGATGAAGCTGCCCGTGTCGCGGTTGCGCCGGTACGAGTCGAAGGTCACCGGCTCCTGGGTGTGCAGGGTGACGCGTCCGATCTCGTTGAGCGACAATCCCTCCGCGTCCTCGTCGCGGTGCAGCGAGTTGACGTCGAGGCGATAGTTGAGGCCGTTGACCTGCGCGCGGGTCAACCGGGTTCCGCAGAGCAGCTGATACCGGTTGCCCGGTCGCAGTTCGGCGTCGTCGGCGAACCAGCACACCATCGCGTCCAGGTCGCGTCCCACGTACGGCCGGTTGTTGGGGCGGGCCAGCATGTCGCCGCGCACGATGTCGATCTCGTCGGCGAGTTCGACGGACACGGCCATCGACGCGAAGGCCTCGTCGATCGGCTGGCCACCGGGCGCCCAGATCTCGGTGATGGTGGTGCTGAAACCGCTGGGGAGGACGACGATCTCGTCGCCCTTGGCGAGCACACCGCCGGCAACGGTGCCCGCGTAGGCGCGGTGGTCGGCGCCGTCGCTGCGCTGCGGCCGGATCACGTACTGGACGGGCAGACGGGTGTCGATCAGGTTGCGGTCGGAGGCGATGTAGACGTGCTCGAGGTGATTCAGCAGCGGACGCCCCTCGTACCACGGCATCGCCGCGGACTGTTCGACGACGTTGTCGCCCCGCAGCGCCGACACCGGGATGAAGGTCAGGTCGACGACGTTGAGCTTGGTCGCGAAATCGACGAAGTCCGCGCAGATCTCGTCGAATCGCTCCTGCGACCAGTCGACGAGGTCCATCTTGTTCACGCAGACCGTCAGATGCGGGATGCCGAGCAACGACGACAGGAAGGCGTGCCGCCGCGTCTGCTCCAGCACGCCCTTGCGGGCGTCGACGAGGATCATCGCGAGATCGGCGGTGGAGGCGCCGGTCACCATGTTGCGCGTGTACTGCACGTGCCCCGGGGTGTCGGCGATGATGAATTTCCTTCTGGGCGTGGCGAAGTACCGGTAGGCGACGTCGATCGTGATGCCCTGCTCGCGTTCGGCGCGCAAGCCGTCCGTGAGCAACGCGAGGTTCGCGTACTCGTCCCCGCGCTCGGCGCTGGTGCGCTCGATCGACTCGAGCTGATCGGTGAAGATCGCCTTCGAGTCGTAGAGGAGCCGACCGATGAGTGTCGACTTGCCGTCGTCCACCGAGCCCGCGGTCGCCAGACGCAGCAACTCGGTCGCGCCGCCGGCGGCGATGAGGTCGCCCATCAGAAGTAGCCTTCCTTCTTGCGGTCTTCCATCCCCGACTCGGAGATCCGGTCGTCGGCGCGCGTGGCGCCCCGCTCGGTCAGCCTCGTCACCTCGATCTCTTCGATCACCTTCATCACGTCGTCGGCGCCCGACAGCACGCAACCGGTGCACGTGGCGTCACCGACGGTGCGGAACCGGACCGTCTCGGTCCGCACCTCCTCACCCGGGAGCTCCTGCAGGAAGCGGGTTTTCGCGAGCAGCATGCCGTCGCGCGGGATGACCTCGCGCTGGTGCGCGTAGTAGATCTCGGGTAGATCGATGTCCTCCGCCGCGATGTACTGCCAGATGTCGAGTTCGGTCCAGTTCGACAACGGGAAGACCCGGATGTGCTCGCCCTTGGCGTGCCGTCCGTTGTACAGCCGCCACAGTTCGGGCCGCTGCTCGCGGGGGTTCCATGCGCCGAACTCGTCTCGGAAGCTGAACACGCGCTCCTTCGCGCGCGCCTTCTCCTCGTCGCGCCGGGCGCCGCCGAAGACCGCGTCGAATCGGTTCTCGGTGATGCCGCGCAACAGCGCGGCTGTCTGCAGCCGGTTGCGGCTGGCCCCCGGCCCGGTCTGTTCGACGACCCGTCCCGCATCGATGTCGTCCTGCACGGAACTGACGAGCAGGCGAACCCCGGTCTCGGCGACCACGCGATCGCGGTACTCGATCACTTCGTCGAAGTTGTGCCCGGTGTCGACGTGCATGAGCGGGAACGGGATCGGCGCCGGCCAGAAGGCCTTGCGGGCCAGATGGAACATCACCACCGAGTCCTTACCGCCGGAGAACAGCAGCACCGGACGCTCGAAGGTCGCGGCGACCTCGCGGAAGATGTGCACCGATTCGGCCTCGAGCGCCGCGAGATGCGAGAGCTCATAACCGTGATGACGACGACGCCGGTCCTCGGTGTCGTCGGGACGACGTCCGTCGTCGGCGTCGATGGTGATGGCCACCGGAGCAACCCCCTTGACATGTCGAATATTCGACACTATGTGTTGACAATGTGACACAAACCGTAGGTGACTTCTCCGACGCACGTCAACCGGCACGTGCGGCGTCGCCACCGACCGCCCGGGTCGTCCGCATCGTCGAACTCCTCGCCGACGCCGAACAACCGGCGCTGACGCTGGCCGAGATCGTGCGTCAGACCTCGATGTCGCGCGCCACCGCGCACGCCGTAGTCTCCGAACTCGTCGACTGCGGATGGCTGATCCGGGACCCGTCGGCCGGCACCTTCGGCGTCGGACCGGCCTTCGTCGGCCTCGTCCGGAACGCCGACGGCGCGGACCACCTCGTACGGTGGGCGGCGTCGGCGGCGCGCGACCTGTGCGAACGGTTCGACGTCCCCTGTTTCGTCGCCCGACGGACCTCGGCCGACGCGGTGACCCTGGCGTCGCACGCCTTTCCGCCCCACCTGGCACCGGAAACCGCGCAGCATCCCTGGTTGCGCAACGGCAGCCGCATCCGGCTCCGCCCGCCGATCTGTCGGGAGTTCATCGCCTTCGACCCGGACGACGCCCGGTCGAACTGGATCGGCCAGGCCGCCGAGTCCACCCGCACCCGGCTGGGCATGGTGCTCGACGTCGTCGCCGAACGCGGCTACTCGATCGAGCGCATGACCGACGACCACGTGGCGATGATCGAGGCCCTGAGCTCCCTCGACACCATGTCGGACACCCTGCGCGCGCGGGTCGGCGACCTGCTCACCGAGCTGTCGGTCATCGATTACCTGCCCGAGGAGATCGACGCCTGCGCGGCCGACGGCACGGGGGTACCCGTGGTCACCATCGGCGCCCCCGTCTTCGACTCCGCCCGTCGGGTGGTCGCGGCGATCGTCGCCTGCCCGAACACCACCCTCGACGTCGACGAAGTGCGCCGACTCGGCGAGGCCACGCGTGCTGCCGCCGACGGCATCTCGAGTCATCTCAGCTGAGGGGCGGGTCGACCGAACGAATGAACACTGCGCCCGGAAATACCCACGAAACGGACTTCCTGCGGAAAACTGACCGGTGATCACGACACGTCACCGTCGCCACCAGCAAGGGAGTCGAGATATGCCCAGCACCAAGACGATCACCCGGTTGGCCGCCGCCGCCATCGCTCTGACCTCGGCTGCCGGACTCGGCGTCGCGGCCACCGGCGACGCGAACGCGGTGTCCCGCGAGTATCCGCTGTCGACCTGCGTGGGCCTGAGCCCGAACGTCGTCGACGTCCCGTTCCTGGCTCGACGCACGATCGTGAGCACGTATGCCGGCAACGCCTACATCGCTGCCGACTTCACCAGCTACTTTCCCGGCGGCTACCAGTCCTCGGCCCGCCTGGACTGGCACAACCTGGCCACCGGCAAGCGCGGCTCGAAGGTCAGCAACGTCCGCGTGAACCCGCCGTACCAGGGCGTCCACTACTTCGTGATCCCCGTCAACCAGATCGGCAAGGGCCGGGTGAACGTGACCTTCAGCGCGGTCAACCGGAACGCGCTCTGGAGCGTGCCGTCCACGAGCTGCAGCGGGAGCATCGTCATCCCCTGAGCCGGACCGCCACCGATGACTTCCGGCGGCACCCTGCTCAATCCGGATCCACACCCACTGGTCCCTGATCCGAAAGAAGCGACCCCATTGCTCCCTGAGGTGTGAGGAGCGATAGACGGTATGAGGGCCTTGGGGCCGAAGGCCTCAAGCTGCAAACACATCGTGGGTTGCTGCTGCTGAGTTCACACTCTGCGGTAGCACCACATTGCAGATCAGGAGGCCTCCGGTGATTGTTCAGGGTACAAGTGTCGGATTGGATGTTCACGCACGCTCGGTGGTCGCTCATGCCATCGATGAAGACACCGGGCAGGTGATTCGGCAGACCTTGGTCCCCGATGCGGCGACCATCGTCAGCTGGCTACAAGGCCTGGCCCCGCCGGTGCGGGTGGCCTATGAGGCCGGTCCGACCGGCTTCGGATTGGCGCGGGCGATCACGGCGGCCGGGATGGGGTGTGTGGTTGCCGCGCCCTCGAAGCTGCAGCGGCCAGCCGGGGACCGCGTCAAGACCGATGCCCGAGACGCTGCACACCTGGCGAAGTTGCTGCGCCTGGGCGAAGTGGTGGCGGTCAGTGTTCCTGAGGTGGGCACCGAAGCCGCACGGGATCTGGTCCGCGCCCGCGAGGACGCCCGCAGCGACCTGATGCGCGCTCGGCATCGATTGTCCAAACTGCTGCTGCGACAGGGGATCGTCTACTCCGGCGGGAAACCCTGGACCGGTGTTCATCAGCGGTGGCTGCAGCGTCAACGTTTCGAGCTGCCGCTGCTGCAAGCCGCCTTCGACAACGACCTGGACGCGGTGTTGAGCGTGACCGCCCGCCGTGACCGCCTCGATGAGCTGATCGAACAGACCGCGGCCACCGATCCGTGGCAGGCGGTGGTCACCCGGCTGTCGTGTTTGCGGGGTGTGTCGACGCTGACCGCGTTCGCTCTGGCGGTCGAGATCGGCGACTGGTCACGGTTTAGCGGCGCCACGATCGGCTCCTACGCAGGATTGGTGCCCTCGGAATACTCGACCGGCGGGACCCGCAGTCAGGGATCGATCACCAAGGCCGGTAACGCCCACGTGCGGCGGCTACTGGTCGAGGCGGCCTGGCAACACCGACGCCCCTACGCCACACCCGGACAGACCATGCGCCGCCGGTGGGAGGCGGCCTCACCGGCTGCCCGCGCCCGTGGCCATGCCGGCAATCGTCGGCTACACAAGCGCTGGCAACAATTCGACCGCCGCAGCAAACATCCCTGCGTGGCCAACACCGCGATCGCTCGTGAGCTCGCCGGCTGGTGCTGGTCGCTGGCGGTGCTCGACGACTAACCAGCACTGACACACAATCTTGGCCACCCGTCGCGGGACTCCCGCTGTGGTGAACAGGGAACGAATCCACGGCGTCGCTATGTGCGCCAGCACTTTTGGGTGCACGGTACGCACGTTTACATAGACCCGTCGGCCAGCGTTTTCATCTCCTGTCGAACACCGTTGAGCGGTAACCAACCCGCGTATATCAGTCCGACAACACCGTCGCGAGTAACGACCACCACACACCGCGGCGGGTGGCCAACCCCACAACAGCCCCTGAGAAGGAGGCAATTTCGCCATGGGACTTGACAGAGCAGCACTACATATCAGCGACGAGCCACGAAGGGCCTGGTGAGACAGGTTGCGGAGCCCTTCGTGGCTCGCTTCGCTCGCACCTCAGGGAGCAGAGATGTGGACGCTTAAGAGTGTTCTTTCGTAGTCCACGCAAGACCTGCAACGCTGCCGGCCCGACACGACGGCGCCACTTCGACGGAACTTGCGCTGCCCCGACATGTGACCGGCATGGCGGCCGTCGTGGACTACGCAGCGAACGCTCGAGAGCGTTCTGTTCATGCTCCCTGAGGTGCGAGTGAAGCGAGCCACGAAGGGCCATGTTCGATGCTCGCCCGCCCTTCGTGGCTCGTCGCTTGCGCTCCTCACACCTCAGGGAGCAGGGATTATGGTGTTCTTTAGGGCTAAACAGCAGAGGAAACATCGAATGGTGATCGTCGCCAACATGTTTCGCGAGTTCGCCGAGATGATGCCGACGACAGCCGCCACCTAAACGGCCGGATCCGGGAGCTCACCTATCGCTCCACACCGCACTTCTGACCCCGGCGATCACCGACACCGACTACCAACCAAGCACTTGCTAGGTTAGTCTCGGGGGCATGAGTGACGCCGTCATCCCACCTCCGCTCGGACCCGACGATCTGGGCCCGGACACCTCACCGGTCGCCTACGAGACCGGCGGCCCCGACGGCGCGGTGGCCTATGTGACGCTGAACCGCCCGGAGTACCGCAACGCGCAGAACTCGGTGATGACCTATTCGCTCGACGCCGCTTTCCGCAAGGCCGTCGACGACGCTTCGGTGAAGGTGATCGTGCTGCGGGCGAACGGCAAGCACTTCTCGGCCGGACACGACATCGGCACCCCCGAACGCGACTTCGACACCTACTACGAGAACGCGGCCGTCCTGCACTGGGACCACACCGACAAGACCGGTGCCGACCAGCGTCTCGCCCGCGAGATGGAGGTGTACATGGGGATGTGCCGCCGCTGGCGTGACATCCCCAAACCCCTCATCGCCCAGGTCCATGGCGCGTGCATCGCCGGCGGTCTCATGCTCGCCTGGATCTGCGACTTCATCGTCGCCTCCGATGACGCGTTCTTCTCGGACCCGGTCGCCCGCATGGGCATCCCCGGCGTCGAGTACTTCGCCCACGCCTTCGTGCTCGGCCCGCGCCGGGCGAAGGAGATCCTCTTCACCGGTGAACGTTTCACCGCGACGCAGGCGGCCGACTGGGGCATGGTCAACCACGTCGTTCCCCGGGACGCCCTCGAGACCAAGGTGAACGAGATCGCCGAGAAGGCCGTCGCCATGCCGATGCAGGGGCTCTTCCTGAGCAAGAAGGCCGTCAACATCTGCGAAGACCAGATGGGACTGCGCAACTCGATGGATTCGGTGTTCGGCTGGCACCACTTCGCGCACGCGGCCAACTCCGAGGCGGGTGGCGACTCCCTCGGCGGGATGGACGCGAAGTCGATGAAGGCGTCGGCGTCGACCGGCACCGCGGGATCGGTGAGCTGACATGGACCTGCTGTTCGACGACGCCGCCGACGACTTCCGCGCCGAGGTCCGCACCTGGCTGGCCGATCATGTTCCGCGCGAACCGCTTCCGTCGATGGACACCGCCGAGGGATTCGAGGCGCACCGCGAGTGGGAGCGGACGATGGCCGCCGACCGGATGTCGGTCGTCAGCTGGCCGGAGGAATACGGCGGCCGCGATGCCCCGCTGCTGCACTGGGTCATCTTCGAGGAGGAGTACTACCGTTCGGGTGCTCCCGGACGCGTGAGCCAGAACGGCATCTTCCTGCTCGCACCCACCCTGTTCGAGCACGCGAGTCCTGCTCAGCTGGAACGCATCCTGCCGCGGATGGCCAACGCCGACGACATCTGGGGTCAGGCGTGGAGCGAACCCGAGGCCGGCAGCGACCTCGCCTCGCTGCGGTCGACCGCCGTTCGCACCGACGGCGGCTGGCTGCTCAACGGTCAGAAGACCTGGAGTTCGCGGTCGAGTTTCGCCGACCGCGCCTTCGGCCTCTTCCGCACCGACAAACAGGCGCAGCGCCACAAGGGTCTCACCTACTTCATGTTCGACCTGCGCAGCGAGGGCGTGACCGTCCGACCGATCGCACAGCTCGACGGCGAGGCCGGGTTCGCAGAGCTGTTCTTGGAGAACGTCTTCGTCCCCGACGATCCGTCGAATCCGGGCGAGTCGGGTGTCATCGGCGAGGTGGACAACGGGTGGCGGGTCGCGATGAGCACCGCCGCCAACGAACGCGGGCTGTCCCTGCGCGCACCCGGCCGGTTCCTGGCCACCACCGACCGCCTCGTCGAACTGTGGCGGTCGAACCGGGACGACGTCCCGTCGACGGCGAACACCGATGCGCGCGTGGCAGATGCGTGGATCGGGTCGCGAGCCTACGAGCTGTCCACGTATCAGACGGTTAGTCGTCTTGCGGCCGGTGGTTCGCTCGGCATGGAGTCGTCGATCAACAAGGTGTTCTGGTCGCAGTGGGACATCGCCGCTCACGAGACCGCCCTCGACCTGCAGGGCCCGGCCGCCGAGCTCGACGACCGGTGGACCGATGGCTACCTCTTCTCGTTGTCCGGGCCGATCTACGCGGGTACCAACGAGATCCAGCGCAATGTCATCGCCGAGCGCCTGCTCGGCCTTCCCCGTGGAGATCGGTGATCATCATGGACTTCCGACTCTCCGACATCCACACCGACCTCGCCTCGACGGTGGACGCCATGCTGGGCAAGGCCGACATGCCGACCGCCACGCGCGCCTGGGCGGCCGGTGACCGCGCGGCTGTCGCCAAGGTCTACTCACAGCTGGCCGACGCGGGCATCAGCGGACTCCTGATCGACGAGTCACACGGCGGCAGCAGCGCCGGGGCCGTCGAGATGGTCGTCGCCGTCGAGCAACTCGGACGCCACTGTGCCCCGGGCCCGATCGTCGAGAGCGTCGCCGTGCTGCCGATCCTGCTGCACGACGCCGACGTGTCGGGCCCGCTCAGCGACCTCGCCGAGGGGCGGCTGGCGACCTGCGCGATCGGACCGCTCCAGCCGTTGGCCGCCGACACCGCCTCCGCCGATGTCTACCTCGTCGAGGACGGAGTGCTCTCGCGGGCCACCGTGCAGAGCACCGAGCCCTCGGTCGACAGCACCCGGACGTTGTCGCGGGTCACCGCCGGCGACGTCCTGGCCACCGGGGTCGATGCGTCCGACGCCGCGGACGCGGGCGCACTGGCCACGGCTGCTCAGCTGCTCGGCCTGGGTCAGGCGATGCTGTCCATCGCCTCGGAATACGCGCAGTCGCGCAAGCAGTTCGGCCGACCGATCGGGTCGTTCCAGGCCGTCAAACATCATCTCGCCGACGTGGCGATCGCCATCGAGATGGCCCGCCCCCTCGTTCACGCGGCCGCCCTCGGCGTCGACGGCCAGGTGCCGGAGGGCACCGACGTCTCGCGCGACATCTCGGCGGCGAAGGTCGCGGCCGCCGAGGCCGCCGACCTGTCGGCCCGCCGCTCGCTGCAGGTGATGGGGGCGATCGGGTACACCGCCGAGCACGACATCTCGCTGTACATCACCAAGACCCGGGCGCTGCTCAACGCCTGGGGCTCCCCCGCCGTGCACCGCCAACGGATCCTGGAGACGCTGTGACCGTCAGTACCGGCATCGAAAGCCCGGCCATCGGCGCGGAGGAACGGGAGGCACTCGTCGAGGCGGTGCGGGATCTCCTGCGTCGCCGGGGCGATTCGACCACGGTCCGCGCGGCCATGTGCGCTCCCGGGCGCATCGACTCGACCCTGTGGCAGACGCTGTGCACCGAGATCGGGGTCGCCGCGCTTGCTGTCCCCGAGCGATTCGGCGGTGCCGGGGCGTCATGGATGGAGTCGGCCGCGGTGCTCGAAGAACTGGGCGCCGCACTGAGTCCCGTCCCCGCGCTCGGCTCCGCACTCGCCACCGGCACGATCCTGCTCGCGGGTGACGACGACGCGTCGTCGCGACTTCTGCCCGCCCTGGCCGCCGGCGAGCGGACCGCGGCGGTGTGCTGGGCCGGTGAACGCGGCTGGCAGACCCCCGGTGTGCGTGCCGACGCCGGACTCCTCACCGGGACAGCCCACTTCGTCGTCGACGGCGAGTCGGCCGACGTGCTCCTCGTGCTCGCGGCCGGCCCCGGGACACACCTGACCCTGCACGAGGTGGCCGCCGATGCGGACGGCGTCTCGGTGTCGCCGATGCCCGTCCTCGACCCGACCCGGGCGCTGTCCTCGGTGCGCTTCGACGAGGTGGCGTCCGCGGCGATCCCCGCGCCGGACGATCTCGCGTCCCGGCTCCGTGCGCTCGCCTGGGCCCTGCTGTCCGCCGAGCAGGTCGGGGGCGCGCAGCGAGCGCTCGACCTCACGGTCGATTACACCAAGTCCCGCAAGCAGTTCGGGCGCACCATCGGCTCGTTCCAGGCCCTCAAGCATCGGATGGCCGACATGTACGTGCTGGTCGAGACGGCGCGGTCGATCTCCCGCGCCGCCGTGGCCGCCCTCGCCGCCGACGACCCGGATGCCGCCGATCTGGCGCTGGCCGCCCACGTGTACTGCTCCGATGCCTATCGTCGTGTCGCGGGCGAGGCCATCCAGCTGCACGGCGGCATCGGCATCACCTGGGAGCACGACATCCAGCTCTATTTCAAACGCGCACAGGCCACGTCGCAGATGTTCGGTGCCCCGCACACCGCGGTGACCGAAGCGGCCCGCGCACTGCGCTGACCCGACCTCAGTGCCGCCGCGGCCGCCACCGGGCGAGCAGCCGCTCGACCGGATCGGTCAGCAGCAGTAGGAACAGCGGCAGATTTCCGCTGCGCGGGAACACGATCGCGACGCCCAGTGCGACCGCGAGGATGATGAACGTGGCGACTCCGCTCGACGAGGCAACCCATCGGTCGGTGGCGTCGTCGTCGGCGAGCAGTTCCCGGTGCCGACGGCCCCATTCGGCGATCCCGATGAGCGAGCCGACCGAGACGGCCAGCACACCGATGTAGAGGATGTTGGCCTGTTCGATGTGGGCGCCGTCGATGAGGGCCGTCGCGAAGGGCAGCGCCACGATCGTGAGCAACCAGATGAAGTGGAGGTTGATCAGCGTGCGGTCGTAGGCGCGGAAGTACTCCATCGTCTGATGGTGCTGGCGCCACAAAATCCAGATGACGCCGAAACTGATGATGAAGCTGACCAGTTCGATCGAGTTGTCGGACACCACGTCCGCGACCGACGAATCCTCGCGCAGGTCGTTCGCGATGTCGACGAGCGGGAGCACCAGCAGGGTCAGCGCGATCGCGACCACCGCGTCGGCGAATGCGATGAGCCGGCTCAGTCCCTCTGCCGACTGTCGGTTCTCCGGTTCTGCCATGCGAAGCACTGTAGAACGACCGACGGGCGGCCTGTGGGTCAGACGGCGAAGGCCGCCTCGACCGTTGCCTCGTCGAGTCCGTAATCGGCGAGCTGGTACCGGTGCTTCGGTTTGCGCGCACCCGACCGGCTCTCCTCGTCGAGCGCGGTCACCGCCGCACGCGCGTCCTCCGACATCGGGGTGTCCAGCGCCGCGTACACCCGCTCGACGGTGCCCATCGGGTCGTTGCGCAGATCGGTGAAGTCGATGTCGAGGAACTGGGCCGGGTCGTACCGCTTCCGTGCGGTGGAGAACTCACGGAGTCCGCGTGACCACAGCTCGAGCTGGTCCTGGCCCACTTGCTCGCCGGTGAACGTCGTCGACCATCCCGGGGTGGCGTGTTCGGCCAAGCTGCACATCGACGCGATGAGAGTGCTGGGCGGCCGGTGCGTCTGGATCACCAGGGCATCCGGGTACGCCGCCATGAGCGCGTCGAGCGCGAACAGATGGCTGGGGTTCTTGAGCACCCACCGCTTGCCGGGGTCGTTGAGCCCGATCAGCTGCAGGTTCTTGCGGTGTCGGAGATACGCCGGCGTCCAGTCCTGTTGGGCGAGCCACCTCGAGTAGGTCGGGATGTGCGCGAGGGATTCGTACGAGATCGACATGACGCTCTGGCGGAGCAGCTGCCAGCACTCCTCGACCTCGCCGGCGTCCATGTAGTGCAACCCCATGAACTCGGGATTCTCGACGTGATGTTGCTCGAATCCGGCCTGGATCTGCTGGTAGACGGGGTTGTCGGACCAGGTGTCGCGCGGCGGCCGGGGCTGCGGGAACTCGGCGAGCCACATCTCGACGCCCTGGTGCGCCGGATCGGCGGCCAGGAGTCGGTGCAGCGCAGTCGTTCCCGTGCGCGGCAGGCCGGTCACGAAGATCGGCCGCGTCACCTCGACGTCGGCGTACCCCGGGTTCGCCTTCCACGACGCCTCGCTGAGCAACCGGGCGACCAACGCGCCCTTGAGGAAGAAGCGGAACATCTTGCTGCCGATCTCGGTCAGCCCCGCCTCGGAGCGGTAGGAGTCGAGCAGGATGCCCAACGGCTCCAGGTACTCGGTGTCCCCGAAGTCGTCGAGGCCGGTGGCGCGAGTGGCCGAGGAATGCAGGTCTTCGATCGTGCCGACGTCAGTGCGTGCCGCACTAGTCATGGTATTCACCGCAATTCACGTCCAGGGTGTGCCCGGTGATGGCGCGCGCCATCGGCGAGGCGAGGAACACGACGGCGTCGGCGATCTCGTCCGGCTCCGGCAATCGCTTGAGGTCGGACTTCGACGCCGTCTGCTCGTAGACGTCGTCGGGTGAGATCCCGTATTTCTTGGCGACCTCGCCGAAGTACCACTTCAGCTGGTCGTCCCAGATGTAACCCGGTGCGACCGAGTTGATGCGAATCCCCTTGTCGCCGAGTTCGGAGGCCAGCGACTGCGACATCGCCAGCAGCGCCGACTTCGCGATCTTGTAACTGCCGTAACGGGGTTCGGAGTGCCGGATGACCATGGAGTTGATGTTCACGATCGAGCCGTCGGACTCGCCCAGCGCGTCGGTGAACGCGCGGATCACCCGCAACGTGCCCAGCACGGTGACGTCGATGCTGCTCGCGATCTGATCGAAGTCGGTGCGGGACAACGGTTTCATCGACGGGAGGGCGAAGGCGTTGTTGACCAGTACATCGGCCCGGCCGAACTCGGCGACGGTGGTGGCCACCAGGTTCTCGACGGCGGCGTCGTCGGTGATGTCGGCCGGGACGACGAGGCTGGTCCCGCCGGCGGCGTCGATCTCGGCGGCGACCTCCTTCAGCCTTGATTCCGTACGGGCGGCGAGGACAACCCGCGCCCCCTCCGCGGCCGCGCGCAGACAGATCGACCGCCCGAGTCCCGGACCGACACCCGAGACCACGACGACCTTGTCCGCGAGCAGACCCCCCTGTGCGCTCATCCCAGCATCCTCTCGGCGAACCCTCGCTGACGCGCCGCGATCCGCTCCGCCCAGCCGTCGGCGTCGATCCTGTTGTGCTCGAGGTGCGGCAGATGGTCGGCGACTTCGTCGAAAGCGACGACCTGTGCGGTCGGGCCCAGGTCCGGGCCGATCGGCGAATCACTGCGCTGCCAGCGGAACTGCAGGATGCCCTTCGACCGTCCCGTCGTCTCGATCCAGTTCGCGACGCCCGGATCACGATGCGACACCACCATGCGGATCATGCCGTCCGGATCCACCTGCGCCTGAGCGGAGTTCAGGCTGGTCTGGTGGTTGACGTAGTCCAGCGAGATGTACCACATGCTGCCGAGCTGGAATCCCTGGTACGGGGCGTCGGACCGCGGAATGGTGATCACCATCGCCTCGTCGGGCCCCAACCGGAAGTGTCCGACGGAGGAGAACTGCGTGCTGAGGCCGCCCGGGGTCTGCCGCGGTTCGGTGAACGTGTTGACCGGCTCGTCGAGGTAGAACCACTTCGGGAAGTTGAACCAGGTGTTGATGCGAGCCGTCAGCATCTTGCCGGCCGTCGCGTACCGGCGGGACACCCGGGCCAGGTCCGGCTCCGGCGGCGCGGTCCCGATGGTGTCGACCCGTTCGATGGTGATCGACCCCTTGCGTTCGGACCAGTCGGAGTAGACCTCGCGCACCGCGAGCATCGACGCGCCCTCGCCGAGCGGGAAGTAGTCGTCCGGCGCATCCGGGATGGGTGGGCCGAAGGTCAGCTCGAACGACCCGTCGTCGGCGATCGTCAGCCGCCGGTCGTCGAACGCATCCTCGCCGCCCGGTACCGACGAGGCCGTGTAGTCGCCGCGCAGGACCTGGAAGCTGAGATCGGTTGTGGTACCGCGCCGCCCGCGTACCCGGTATGTCCCGGTGGGTTCGACGTCGGCGTGATAATAGAGCGTGTCCGGATTGTCCAGGCCCATCTTCGTCGACGGCCCGGTGGACGTCACGAAGTTCGGGTGGGAGATGGACCGGGCGCGCACCAGTTGGACGATGGCGGCGATACTCCCCGCGAGGTAGTCGTAGCCTTCGGCGAGATCTTGGTCGGTCTCGGCGAAATCGGCCGATGCGACCAGCTTCTCGGCCTCCGCGATCGCGTCGAGGAGGGGCTGCGTGACCAGCGGTGCGCCACTCGTTGTTTCGGTTGACGATGTCTCGGTCGTCGCTGTCTCGGTACTCGTCGCGTCGTCGACGGTCATAGCCAGGTGTCCCCGCCCGTCCATGTGAGGAAATTTTCCAACTCTGCCTGTGCGGGCGTGACCCGCGGGTGTTCGGTCGACAGGTAGCCGCCACGGTAGAACAGCAACGGCTTGTCCTGCAGCACTTCTCCGAGAGTCAGTGCGCGGCCGATGACGATGTGATGGTCACCGCCGTCGGTGACGGTCTCGACGTCGCATTCGACCCAGGTCAGGCTGTGCCGGATGACGGGGAGACCGGCCGGTGACGGGTCCCAGATGACGTTCGCGAACTTGTCGTCGCCGGGGGCGCCGAAGGCGGCGCTGACGTCCTGCTGGCGGTTCGACAGGACGTTCACACAGAACTTGCCCGTCTTCTCGATGACCTTCCAGCTCCGGGAGGTCTTCATCGGACAGAAGAGGACCAGCGGCGGATCGAGCGACAACGCGGCGAACGACTGGCACGCGAACCCGACCGGCTTACCCGCGTCGTCGAGGGTCGTGATGACGGTGACCCCGGTACAGAACTGGCCCATCGCCGTTCGGAACTGACGGGAGTCGAAATCGGCGGACCCGTAGGGCGAACGCGTGGACTGCTGGGTCGCGGCGCCGGAGGGCATCTCGGACAAGGGCATCTCAGCCCTTGAACCCGACGCTGAAGTCATGCCCCCACAGACTCACTGCCGTGCTCTCGCGGGCGATCCATTCGTCGTCCTTCACCGTGCGTCCCTCACAACCGAATTCGATGTCGAAGCCGCCGGGTGTCTTCATGTAGAAGGACAGCATGAGGTCGTTGACGTGTCGGCCGAGGGTCGCCGACATCGGCACCTTCTTGCGCAGCGCGCGGTCGAGGCACAGGCCGACGTCGTCGGCGTTCTCCACCTCCACCATCAGGTGGACGATGCCGGTGCTGTTCGGGATCGGCAGGAACGCCAACGAGTGGTGCCGGGGGTTGCAGCCGAGGAAACGCAGCCACGGCACCTCGTCGCCCTCTTCGCGGCCGACCACCTGCGGCGGGAGGCGCATCGAGTCACGGAGCTTGAATCCCAGGACGTCCCGGTAGAATTCGAGCGCCGCCTTGTCGTCGGAGCAGGTGAGCACCACGTGGCCCAGACCCTGCTCCTCGGTGACGAAGCGATGCCCGTACGGGCTGACGACGCGCCGGTGCTCCAGCGCGGCGCCGTGAAAGACCTCCAGGGTGTTGTCCGCCGGGTCGTCGAAGACGATCATCTCGGCGACCCGACGGTCGGCGACCTCCTCGTCCTTGCCCTCACGGAAGACCACACCCGCACGCGACAGCCGATCCCGGACATCCTGCAACTCAGCGGCGTTCGCGACCTCCCAGCCCGCGCAGGCGAGCCGGTCGTGCTCGGACGGCACGATGACCAGACGGGCCGGGAAATCGTCCATCCGGAGATACAGGGCACCGTCGGTGAGACCAGAGCCCTCGATCATGCCGAGGACCTTGAGGCCGTAGGTGCGCCACGCCTCGATGTCGGTGGCCTCGATCCTCATGTACCCCAACGAGCGAATCGGACTGTCACTCATCTCGATCAATCCTGTCTTGTCCCTGCTCCCTGAGGAGCGAGCTTGCGAGCGTCACGAAGGGTCACACCATCGTGTCGCCGATGGGAATCCCGAACTCGCCGTTGCCGAATGCGACGTAGGCGCGCTCGGGGTCGTTCGCGGCGTGCACGCGGCCGGCGTGGGCGTCGCGCCAGAAGCGCTGGATCGGTGTCCCGTTCTCGAGCGCGTGGGCGCCCGAGTTCTCGAAGAGTCGGTCGATCGCGGCGATCGCACGTCCGGTCGCACGCACCTGGTCGCGTCGAGCGGACAGCCGCAGTTCCATCGGGACCTCCTCGCCGGCGAGGATGAGGTCGTACTCGGCCTGCAGGTTGCCCGACAGCTGGCGCCACGCGGCGTCGATGTCACTGGCGGCCTCGGCGATCCGGACCTTGGCGAACGGATCCTCCTTGGCCTTCTCGCCCGCGTAGGCGGCCCGGACCCGCTTGCCCTGGTGCTCGACGTGGGCGCGGTAGGCGCCGTAGGCCATGCCGACGATCGGCGTCGCGATGGTGCTGGGATGGATGGTGCCCCAGGGCATCTTGTAGACCGGCGCGGTGTTGCGCTCCAGGCCCGGGCTCTGCCCCATCGACATCGTGCGCATGCTGAGCATGCGGTGCCGGGGCACGAACACGTCCTTGACCTCGATGGTGTTGGACCCGGTGCCGCGCAGACCGACGACGTTCCACACGTCCTTGATCGTGTAGTCCTCACGCGGGATCAGGAAGCTGACGAAGTCGACGGGCTTGCCGTTCTTGATGACCGGACCCCCGACAAAGACCCAGTCAGCAGTCTCGCAACCCGACGACCACGCCCACGAACCGTTGACCTTGTAGCCGCCGTCGATGACCTCACCCATGCCCATCGGCGCGTACGACGACGAGATCCGGACATTGGTGTCCGAACCCCACACGTCTTCCTGCGCCTGCTGGTCGAAGAGGGCGAGGTGCCAGTTGTGGACGCCGATGATGCCCGACACCCAGCCGGTGGACCCGCAGGCCGACGCGATCCGGCGGACCGCTTCGTAGAAGGTGACCGGGTCGACCTGGTAGCCACCCCACTGCTCGGGCTGCAACAGCCGGAAGAAGCCGGCGGTCTCGAGGCTCGAGACGGTCTCGTCGGGGATTCGACGCAGATCCTCGGTCGACTGCGCACGCTGCTCGAGTTCCGGGAGCAGGACGTTGATCTTCTCCAGGACCTGCTCGGCGGCTTCGCTCCGTTGTGCTGGCATCTCGCCTGCTCCTACTCGTCTCTCCTCGGCCGGACGAGCCGGCCGCTGTACCCATCGAGTTCGAGATTAGAACACGTTCTCATTTCTGTCGAGGACTGGGACTTTATGCCCATGTACAGGCCCGATCGGCGTTCGGGACGACGATCGGGCTGACAAATCTGAAACGTGTTCTAGTATTGGGTACAGTTCTTCGACGCGACACCAGCCACAGACAGGAGAGGGCACATGTCTTCAGGACCCGAGACGATGACCCCGAGCAGCCCCGGCGCGCCGAGCGCAGCCGCCGCCTCCGACGGGGCCGATGTGGGTATCCGGGAGATCGACACGGGTGCGCCGCCCACCCGCTTCGCGCGCGGTTGGCACTGCCTCGGCCTGCACGAGGAGTTCGACGACGGCAAGCCCCACTCCGTCACGATCTTCGGCACCAAGCTGGTGGTCTGGGTCGACACCAAGGGCGAGGTGAACGTGCTCGACGCGTTCTGCCGGCACATGGGCGGCGACCTCTCCCAGGGCAAGCTCTCGGGCGACAACGTCGCGTGCCCGTTCCACGGCTGGCTGTGGAAGGGCAACGGACGCTGCGCCGGCGTGCCCTACGCCAAGCGCAACCCGAAGCTCGCCAAGACGCGCTCGTGGCCGTCGATGGTCCGCAACGGCCAGATCTTCGTCTACAACGATCCCGAAGGCAATCCGCCCCCGGATGAGTGCATCATCCCCGAACTCGAGGAATTCGGGTCCGACGAGTGGACGCCCTGGACCTGGAACCGCATCGTCATCGAGGGCTCCAACTGTCGCGAGATCATCGACAACGTCGTCGACATGGCGCACTTCTACTACGTGCATTTCGCTCTTCCGGATTACTTCAAGAACGTCTTCGAGGGTGAGATCGCCGCGCAGTACATGAATTCGCACGGCCGGCCCGACGTCACCCTCGGCACCAATTACGGTGACAGCCGCCTCGAATCGATCGCGGCGTATTACGGCCCGTCCTACATGCTGAACCCGATGATCCAGTACTACGGCGGCTACGCGGTCGAGACCATCCTCACCAACTGCCACTACCCGATCGACGAGAACTCCTTCGTCCTGATGTACGGCGTGATGGCCAAGGTCCCGGACGGCCTGACCGCCGAACAGGCGTCGAAGATGGCCACCAAGATCAGCGCCGGCGTCGAGGTGGGCTTCCTGCAGGACGTCGAGATCTGGAAGAACAAGACCCGGATCGACAACCCGCTCCTCGTCGAGGAGGACGGCCCGGTGTACCAGCTCCGCCGCTGGTACGACCAGTTCTACGTCGACAAGGCCGACGTCACCGACGAGATGACCGGCCGGTTCGAGTACGAGATCGACACCTCCAAGGCCCTTGAGAGCTGGAACGAGGAGATCCAGGAGAACCTGCGCCGCCAGGAGGCCGAGAAGGCTGCGGAATCCACGGCGTCGGAATCCACGGAGAAGGCCGAGGTCTGACGTGACCCGGGCGGCAGGGGTTCGGATGGCAGGGGCTCCCGGGGGTTCCGACCGTTGGGCGAAGGCGCCCGACTTCCAGAACGATCCGGACCGGCTCGCCCGGGTTCACGAGGCCACCCGCCGCGACCGCGAGCACTACCTGCAGGGTGGGATGCGCGAGATCGAGTGCCGGGCATGCCACGCCTGTGTGTTGGTGAAGAAGACCAGTTCGTTCCACACCAGCGTGCAGTGGAACGCCGACGCCCGGGACCGCTGCCTCGGCCTCGAGCAGATGCGCGCCGGCGGCGACGACGGGAACGGCCCGCTGCTGCCCGGAGCGATGATGCCGACGTGCGCCCGGCTGTCGGCGAGCATCGACCACGGGGTCACCGAGGGCATCATCCCGGCCGAGTCGCCCGCCACCGATCCCGACGGCTACTGGTGATCGGTTAACCGGAACTGCAGCACCATTAGATAACACAAGTCCCAGGCATCACACCGGTCACACGTTCGTCACACCTGGGGAACGACCGACGACACGCCGTCCCGCCTCGGCCAAGCTGTCGTCATGTCCGTTTCGATGACGCGCGCCAGGCGCGTGACCTGCACCATCGCACTCACTGCCGCCTTGTCGGTCGGCGTTCCCCTTGCCGGCTCCCCACTCCTCGACACCGGTCACGCCGCGGCCGCGGGATCGTCGGATTCCTCCGGGTCGGTCCCGATCTATCTGCCGATCCCGACCACCGTCGGCCTCAACGCGCTCGGGGCGGCGATCACCCAGATCGGCAAGCCGTACAAGTGGGCCGGCGTCGGCCCGCATTCGTGGGACTGCTCCGGGCTGGTGCGGTGGGCGTTCTACACGACCGGCGTCCAGCTCCCCCGGACCAGCCAGCAGCAGGCGAAGGTCGGACACGCGATACCGTTTCGCGCCCTGGCACCGGGCGACATCATCATCTTCGGTCGCGACGCCGGGCACGTCGGCATCTACGCGGGCGCCGGTCGGGTGTTCAACGCCTACGGCCCCAACGGCGTCCCCATCGGCTTCACGAAGTTGAAGGACATGGGCTACATCAAGACGATTCGTCGGTTCGGTTGACCTCGGCTCGCTCGGCGGCAGCCGCACGGGGCCACACGGTGCTCAGCACCCATAAACCGACGACGACCAGGAGCAGGATCGCGACCACGACGGTCCCGATCAGTCCGTAACCCGCCTGCATCTCGGGGAGGTCGGCGTCGAGCGCCTCGGACACGCGGTCGGAGAACAGATGCGCGGCGGGGTCGCTCAGCGTGCGGATGCCGACGACGAGCACGATGACCGACGCCAGCCCGATCAGGCCGATGGCGGACGGGCGCAGGCGTGGGCGCCACCAGCCGAGGGCGGCGACCACCGCGATCACGGCACCGAGCACCACCACGCTCAGGCCCGGGCGGCCGGTGTTGTCCTCGAAGAAGAACGCGACATCGTCGTCGCTGGCGCCCAGGATCGTGACGCGTCCCAACCCGGTGATCGACGGCTCCACGCCCTCATCGGTACTGCCCCACTGCACCTGTGCCAAGAGCACCAGCAGCAGACCACCCGCCAGCATCGTCGGCCACGCGAGGCCGCGGAGTCGTTCGCCCGTCCCTTCATGCTTGGTCATCCGATCAGGGTGCCATGAGCCGACGTCGGTGGATATGAGTCGGACTATCCGCAACGCCGTCCGCGACCGATGAGTTTGCGCGACCCTGTCAGTCAGAAGTTCCGACGGGCAGTCGTCCACCAGTTCACGCGGAGCAAGAAAGAGGACTTAGCAATGGCAGAGTATGCAGCCCCCTCCGGGGCACCGATCTGGTTCGACCTGATGAGCAGTGACACCGCGAAGGCCGAGGAGTTCTACGGCGCGATCTTCGGCTGGGAGGCCGAGGCCCCCGACGAGGAGATGGGCGGTTATCGCAACTTCAACAAGAACGGCAAGCGGGTGGCCGGTCTCAGTCCGGTGATGGAAGGCGCCGGGCCGCCCGACATCTGGACGGTGTACCTCCACACCGAGGATGCCGACGCCACGGTGAAGGCCGTCGAGTCGGCCGGGGGCTCGATCATGGTGCCGCCGATGGCCATCGGTGAGGAGGGCACGATGTTGATGGCCTTCGACACCGCGGGGGCGGCGATCGGGTTCTGGCAACCGAAGAATCACAAGGGGTACACCGAGTTCGGCGAGCACGGCACGCCCTACTGGTTCGAGTGTCAGAGCATGGACTACCCCAAGTCCGTCGAGTTCTACCGGACCGTGCTCGGCGCGCGCATCGAGGAGGTCGGCACCGGTGGCGACCCGGACGCCGTCGGGCCCGACAGCTACGGCCAGATCTTCTACGGTGAGGCGTCGTACGCGGGGATCATGGACTCGGTCAAGCTCTTCCCGGCCGGGGTGCCGTCGTTCTGGCAGGTCTACATCACCGTCGACGATGTCGCTGCCACGGTGAAGCAGGCCGAGTCGCTGGGCGCGGAGATCCTCATGGCCGGCGAGGACACCCCATACGGGACGCTGGCCGCGATCAAGGATCCGATGGGCGCCCTGATCTGTCTGGGACATCCGCCCGCCGGCATGTGAGGTGCGGCCGCGGTAGGACTCGGTGAACACCGAGTCCTACCGCGCACGTCATCGGCGGCGTCGAACGTTCATCCCGCCGCAACGCGATGGCCGACGGCACCCTGTAGCGTCCGACTTCCACAGACACGATTCACCGTCATATCGCGTGGAACTCGTCGGCGTAGAACAGGATTCGCATGTCGGCACACGATTCGGCCGTCCCTCCCGCCTCCGTGCAGAGCTACCTCGACGAGGTCCCCACCTGGCGGGACGGCACACCCGCCACCGCGGGCGCGATGACCGCCATGCAGAAGCGGATCTGGCTCCTGGCCTCCGCCGGCAAGTTCCTCGAGGGCATGATCGTCTTCATGGTGGGCGTGGCCCTGCCGTTGATCATCGACGAATTCGGGCTCAGCTCAGCCCAGTCCGGCGTCGTGACGGCCGCGCCGCTGCTCGGCATCATGGTCGGCGCGTCGGCCCTCGGCGGACTGTCCGACCGGTGGGGTCGCCGCCAGATGTTCTTGGCCGAGATGGTCCTGTTCACCGCCTTTCTGGTGGGCGTCACGCTCAGCACCGGCTTTCCGATGCTGGTGGTCTGTCTCATCGGCATGGGACTGGCGTTGGGCTGCGATTACCCGACCGCCCACACCATGATCTCCGAGACCATGCCGACCAGCATCCGGGGTCGAGGGGTGCTGGCGGCGTTCGGTTTCCAAGCCGTCGGCGCACTCGCCGGAACCCTGGTCGGAGTGATCATCCTCGGCAATCGCGACGAGTTGTCGGACTGGCGCTGGATGTTCGGTGTGGCCGTCGTACCGTCCGTACTGGTGATCGTCGGCCGGCTCTTCGTCGTGCAGAGCCCGCACTGGCTTCTCGGGACGGGCAGGGTCGACGAGGCGGAGTACGAACTGAAACGTCTACTGGCTCGCCGACCGCAGTACCCGACCACCGTCACCCTCACGCGCCACGACGGATCCGGGTCCGGCGCCACCTCGACCACCGATGTCACGGCACTGTTCCGCCGGCCCTGGCGCCGTTCGACGATCCTGGCCTCGATCCCATGGTTTCTCCAGGACCTCGGAACGTACGGGATCGGCATCTTCACCCCGACCATCATCGCCGCGACGATCGGAACGGTCGCCGCGGACGACTCGACCGTCAGCGGCGTGGTGATCGATGACCTGCGTGGCGCCGAAGGCGCAGTCCTCATCGACGCCTTCCTGCTCATCGGCATCGTGCTGGCGATCTATCTTGTCAACAGATTCGGCCGAATCCGGTTGCAGGTCTTCGGCTTCCTCGGCTGTGCGGTCGGATTGGTGATCGCCGCCGCCTCCACCCTGCTCGACGGCACCCTGCAGATCATCCTCGTCTTCCTCGGATTCATGCTGTTCAACCTCATGACCAACCTGGGTCCGAACTCCATGACCTACCTCTCGCCGGCGAGGTATTCCCCACCTCGCTGCGCGGGACCGGCGCGGGCCTCGCCGCCTCGGTCGCCAAGGTCGGCGCAGTTCTCACCGCCTTCCTCTTCCCGATCCTCCTCGACGCCTGGGGCACCGCGATCATCGTGCTGCTCCTGGCCGGAACGTCGATGCTGGGCGCGTTCGTCACCTGGACCTTCCGAGTCGAGACCACCGGACTCAGCCTGGAGGACGTGGACCGGATGCACGATGCGCCGGCACCGACCGGAGCCACGAGCGCCCCCCAGCCCGCTACCGCCGGGACTCCGTAGCCCCGCCCTTCGACAAACCCACCCCTTCTCCGTAGACCCACCCGGTCCGAAGGCTGTGGGTTCACGGAAAAGGGGTGGGTGTGCGGGTGGGGCTACTCACCGCACCCCGGGTGCCCGGAGGAGTTCGCCGGTGACGACCCCGCGGACCGTGCGAACCGCCACCACGCTCCATGCCACCACGAGGACTGCGAACCCGGCGACGGCCACGACCTCGAAGACCGTCCCGCCTACGGTGAGGGCCAGCGCACTCGAACCCGTGACGTAGGTGCCGAGCGGGAAGGTGAACGCCCACCAGGTCATCGCGAACGACATCCCCGACCTCAGGGTCCGCGCGGTGAGCCGAGCAGCCACGCCGATCCAGAGGGTGGCCGCCACCCAGACGGCGAGGCCATAACCGACCGCAAACGAATGCAAGGTCCCAGCCATGGGCGCGTCGACGCCATGGGGTGCGACGTGGGCCAGCAGGCACGCCGCGGTGACCGATTGGCCGAGCGGACCGAGGACGATCCACCAGGTGGGGACCATGTGCGCGGCGCCGACGTCACCGGTGCGCAGCCGCGACACCAACACCCACAGAATGGGGAGCGAGGCGAGTGCGGCCAGGACGAACATCGCGCAGCCGATCCCCATCACCACATGCGACGCCCAACCCGCGGACAACTGCGGGGTGAGCACCGCGGCCGCCGACGCCGAGACCATCGGGGGGACGACCGGCATCAGCCAGCCGCCGAACGCGTCGCCGACCGACGGGCGCCCGACGATGAGATGCCGGTACGGGATGACCACCGCGGTGACGACCCCGCCGATCGTGCCGGTGACCCAGCACACGAGGTCGATCCCCAACGCCAGATCCCGGCCGATCACCGTCGCTCCGACGACCATCGTGCTGGTCCCGACCGTCATGATCGCCATCGGTACGGCCCCGTAGAAGTGGGCGACGACGCGGTGGGCGTGATGACCGCGGGCGACCTCCGCGTCGCGGACCCAGTGCCGGACCGTGGCGATCAGCACGACGCCGAACACCATGCAGGCCAACAGCCAGAAGACGGTTGCCACCTCCGCCAGGCCCGCGGGCTGCCAGGGCAGGCTGTGCGCGGCGATCGCGATGATCCCCGTGCCCATCACGGCGGCGAACCAGTTGGGCGGCACGTAGGAGGCGCGACGCCGCCCCACCGCACGGGCTGTTGCGGTCCCGAGATCCGGTGCTGCGAATCCGGCGGAGGCAGTGGTCGTCGTCATGTCCATCACGTTCCCGCGAAACCCGCGACGCCGGTAGGACCCGAAGTGTTGGCAGGGTACAACTGCCGTTTGTATCCCGGGTACCACCGGTGCTTGTACCCTCGAGCGATGGTGCTGAGTCCGCGGATGCCCGACCTCGCGTCACTGGAGACCCTGCAGGCGGTGGTCGGTACGGGCAGCCTCAACGCCGCCGCGGCCCAACTCGGCGTCACCCAGCAGGCGGTCTCGGCACGCATTCGTGCGATGGAGACGCAGCTCGGCGTCGCACTGCTGACACGCACACCGCGCGGATCGGTGCCCACCCAGTCCGGGCGACTCGTCGCCGAATGGGCCGACCGCCTGCTGACGTTGGCCGGCGAATTCGACGCCGGGCTGGCCGCACTACGCCTCGAACGACGTGACCAGCTACGGCTGGCCGCCAGCCTGACCGTCGCCGAGCACCTCCTCCCCCGCTGGCTCGTCTCGTTCGCCGCTCAGCATCAGCCCGCTCCCAAGGTGTCGTTCACCGCGACCAACTCCGATCACGTGTACGACCTGGTCCGTGCCGGCGACGTCGAACTCGGTTTCGTGGAGGGGTCCCGCATCCAGACCGGTCTGCGCAGCCGGACCGTCGCGCGCGACGAGTTGATCCTCGTCGTACCACCGGGTCATCCGTGGACGAGGCTGCGGCGGCCGGTCACGGCCGCCGATCTCGCCCGCACTCCATTGGTGACGCGTGAGGAGGGCTCGGGCACCCGGGAGTTTCTCGAGCGCGCCCTGACCAGGACTCTCGGCCCCGGACGAGAGGCCGCGCCACCCGTCCTGGAACTGACCACGACGGCGTCAGTGCGGGCGGCCGTCATCGCGGGAGCCGGTCCGGCGGTCCTCAGTGACCTCTCGGTCGCCGACGACCTCGGTCACCGGCTCACCCACGTCCCGATCGCCGACCTCGACCTCGCCCGGCCGCTTCGCGCGGTCTGGCTCTCGGGCCCGCAACCGACCGCCGGCGCCGCTCGCGACTTCCTCGCGCACATCGGCCGCAGCTGAGCGGCAACCGGCGACGGCCCCAGACGGTTCGCTGCTCAGACGCCCGCGTTCGCGTCCTGCTTCTTCTTCAGCTCGAGCGCGATGTCGATGAGCTGGTCCTCTTGGCCGCCGACCAGTTTGCGGCTGCCCGCCTCGAGGAGGATCTCCGCGGCCGAGACGCCGTAGCGTTCGGCATGCCCCTCGGCGTGCTTGAGGAACGAGCTGTAGCAGCCGGCGTAGCCCATCATCATCGCCGAGCGGTCGACCAGGCACTCCGACGGCATCGCCGGACGGACGACATCCTGCGCGGCGTCGGCGATCTTCATGAAGTCGACGCCGGTGGTGATGCCGAGCTTGTCGCACACGCCCACGAAGGCCTCGGTGGGCGTGTTGCCCGCGCCCGCCCCGAAACGCCGGATCGAACCGTCGATCTGCTGGGCACCCGCGCGGATAGCGTTGACCGAGTTGGCAACCGCGATGTCGAGGTTCTCGTGCCCGTGGAAACCGACCTGCGCGTCACTGCCGAGTTCGGCCACCAGGGCCTGGACCCGAACGGTCACGTCCTCGAGGACCAGCGCACCGGCGGAGTCGACGACGTACACACACTGACACCCGGCATCGGCCATGATGCGGGCCTGCTTGGCGATGACCTCCGGAGGCTGGCTGTGGCTCATCATCAGGAACCCGACGGTCTCCAGACCGAGATCGCGCGCGAGTCCGAAATGCTGGATCGAGACATCGGCTTCGGTGCAGTGCGTCGCGATGCGGCAGATCTGACCGCCGTTGTCCTGTGCCGCCCGGATGTCGTCCTTGGTGCCCAGCCCCGGCAGCATCAGAAAGGCGATCTTCGCGCGCTTCGCCGTCTCTGCAGCGGCCTTGATCAGCTGCTGCTCAGGAGTTTTGGAGAAACCGTAGTTGAACGACGAACCGCCCAGACCGTCACCGTGGGTCACCTCGATGACCGGCACACCGGCCTCGTCGAGTGCGCCGACGATGGCACGCACCTCGTCCTCGGTGAACTGGTGGCGTTTGTGGTGGCTGCCGTCACGCAGCGACGAGTCCGTGATGCGGATGTCGAGGGTGTCGGAGTACTTGCGCGCGTTCGCCATCAACTTCGGGTCACGCGGTGTCAGAACCACATTGGTGCTCATGCGGGAACTCCCAACTTCGTCTTCGCGATCTCTTCGCCGACCTTCGTGGCGGCAGCGGTCATGATGTCCAGATTCCCGGCGTACGGCGGGAGGAAGTCCCCTGCACCCTCGACCTCGACGAAGATGGACACTCGGGCGTGTCCGCCGTTGAGGACGCTCGGCGGGTCGAACTGGGGATCCTGCAGCAACCGGTATCCCGGCACGTAGGCCTGGATCTCCTTCTCCCGCCGGTGGATCGACTCGGCGATCGCATCGGTGTCCGCATCCTCGGGGATGGCACAGAAGATGGTGTCGCGCATGATCATCGGCGGGTCCGCCGGATTCAGGATAATGATCGCCTTGCCGCGCTGCGCGCCGCCGATCGTCTCGACACCCGCTGAGGTCGTCGCGGTGAACTCGTCGATGTTCGCGCGGGTGCCCGGCCCGGCCGACACCGAGGCCACCGACGCGACGATCTCGGCATACGGCACCGGCACAATCGAACTCACCGCATGCACCATCGGGATTGTCGCCTGCCCGCCGCACGTGATCATGTTGGTGTTCGGCGCGTCGAGATGCTCGCGAAGATTGGCCGGCGGCACCACCGCGGGGCCAACCGCGGCCGGGGTGAGGTCGACGGCGATGATGCCCGCCTCCTCGTACTTCGGTGCGTACTCGCGGTGCACATAGGCCGAGGTCGCCTCGAAGATCAGATCCGGACGTTCCGACGACGCCAGCAGTTCGTCGGCACCACCACTCATCGTGATGAGGCCATGATCGGCCGCGCGCTTCATGCCCTCGGAGGCGGCATCGATGCCGACCATCCAGCGCGGCTCGATCACCTCGGAGCGCTCCAGCTTGTACATCAGGTCGGTGCCGATGTTGCCCGACCCGATGATCGCTGCGGTCAGCTTGGCTGCCACGGGTTCCTCCTCTTGCTCGGTGTGAAAGTTGTTCAGGACTCGGTGAAATCGAGGGACACTTCGTGTCAGGTGAAGTCGAGGGTGACGCTGCCCAGGCCGGCGAAGTCGGCCACGAAGTGGTCGCCCGACGAGATGTCGATGGCTCGCGTCGCGGTGCCCGGCAGGATCACGTCACCTTTGCGCAGGCGCACCCCGAAGCCCTCGACCTTGCGCGCGAGCCAACTCACCGCATTCAGCGGATGCCCCAGCACCGCAGACGAGTTGCCCTTCGCCACGATCTCGCCGTTGCGCGTCAGCGTGGCTTCGATGTCGCCGGTGTCGATCTCGGAGATCGGGACGCGCTGCTGTCCGAGAATCCAGCCACACGACGACGCGTTGTCGGCGATCGTGTCGCACAGGGTGATCTTCCAGTCCATGATCCGCGAGTCGATCAACTCGATCGACGGAACCACCCAGGCGACCGCGTCGATCACGTCTTCGTTGGTGCAACCCTCGCCCGGCAGGTCCTCACCCAGGATGAAGCCGACCTCGACCTCGACGCGCGGAAAGCAGAGCTTCTTGGCGTCGATCGCGGTGTGTTCGAAGTACTGCATGTCGTCGAGCAGGTGGCCGTAGTCCGGTTCGTCGACGCCCATCATCTTCTGCATGGCCTCGGATGCCAGGCCGACCTTGTGGCCGGCGACCTTCGCCCCGGCGGCGAGTCGCTTGCGGATGTTGATCAGCTGGATCTCGTACGCGTCGACCACATCGAGGTCGGGGTGGGCGTCGGTGGGCCGGTCGATGGCGGTCGCCGACGCCTCCGCCCGCGCCAGATCGGCTGCGATCTGCTCGCGAATCCCCTGCTCAACCGTCATCGTGCCCTCGCCTTCCGCATGTGAACGTGTTCTAGTTTAGAACACGTTGCAGTCTGCGGGCAGTCCTCGGTCCGATCGTCGTGCTTTTCGAGGCGTGGCCGAGATCGGTGATGACGTGAGCACCGGGCGACTACGGTTCTCGTCATGAGTTCCGAGTCCCCGAATCCCGTCTCGCCGGACACCGACGACGCCGGCGAAGCCGTCCTCACGACCTTCCACGACGGCGTGGGAAGGCTGACGCTCAACAACCCACGCCGCAAGAACGCCATCACCCTCGAGATGGCCGCGGCGATCGAGGAGTTCTGCGACCGGGTCACCGCGGACGGCAACATCGGCGCGGTCGTCGTCGACGCAGCCGGTTCGTACTTCTGCAGCGGGGCCGACACGCGGATCCTGGCCGGCGCGTCGGCCGATCCGGCGGCACCGGAATCGGTGGCGCAGCTGTCCGCGGTCTACCGCGCGTTCGTGCGGGTCGGGTCCCTGCCGGTCCCCACGGTCGGGGTCGTCGTCGGTGGGGCCGTGGGGGCGGGCCTCAATCTCGCGCTCGCCGTCGACCTGCTCGTCACCACGCCCGACGCCGTCCTCGACAGCGGATTCCTCGCCCGCGGCATCCATCCCGGGGGCGGGCACCTCACCCTGCTGAACCGCGCGGTGGGCCGGGCCGACACGATCGCGCTCGCCGCCTGTGGTCAGTCGCTGTCCGGTGCGCAGGCGGTCGAACGTGGCCTGGCGTACGCGGCCGCACCGGTTCCGGACATCCCGGCGATCGTCGCCGACTTGACCGGACCCGCCGCGCGCGACCCCGAGCTGACGCGCCGGGTGATGGCCAGTGTCCGACTCGAACTGGGCCCGCCGGCGGTGACCTGGGATTCGGCGATCGAGATCGAGCGTGGCGTGCAGATGTGGTCGATGGCCCGCAAGGGGCAGAACTGGTCGTCCCGCGGTCCCGGCCGGTCATGAGCCAGGAAGCCGTGGATGTTTCCGACGACGTCCTGCGCGCATTGCGGTCCGAGGTGCGCGACTTCCTGCGAACCGAACTCGCCGACGGGACAATCCGTCCCGATGTCGACAGCTGGATGACAGGGTTCGATCCGGCCTTCAGTCGTCGCCTCGGCGAACGCGGCTGGCTCGGGATGACGATGCCCGCCGAGTACGGAGGGCAGGGCCGTACGCCGGTCGAGCGTTTCGTGATCACCGAGGAACTCCTCGCGCACGGCGCACCGGTCGCGGCGCACTGGATCGCCGATCGGCAGATGGCCCCCGGCATCCTCGCCAACGGGACGCAGGCTCAGAAGCAGCACTACATCCCGCGGATCTCGGCGGGCACGATGTTCTTCGCGATCGGGATGAGCGAACCCGACGCCGGCTCCGATCTGGCCGCCGTGCGCACCCGGGCCACCGACAACGGGGACTCCTGGACGATCAGCGGCACCAAGGTCTGGACTACCGGTGCTCACATCGCGCACGCCATGGTGCTCCTCGCACGCACCGACGGCACCACCGAGGACCGCCAGCAGGGACTGTCGCAGTTCGTTGTCGACCTGCCGCATCCCGACATCGAGATCCGTCCACTCCCGAGCATCGACGGCGACGCTCACTTCAACGAGGTGATCTTCCACGACGCCGTCGTCGACTCCTCGGCCCTGCTCGGTGCGCGCGGACAGGGATGGCGACAGGTGATGAGCGAGTTGGCCTTCGAACGCTCGGGGCCGGAGCGCTACCTCAGCACATTGCCACTGCTCCGCGCCTGGACTGACCTGCTTCGACAGCACGGCGCGACGCCGCAGCAGCGAAAAACGCTGGGCGAGCTGATCGCACAGGCCTGGGCGCTGCGCCAGATGTCGATGCAGGTGGCGCGCGAACTTCAATCCGGCGGCAAACCCGACGTACTGGCGGCAATGGTCAAAGACCTCGGTTCGACCTTCGAAGGGGACCTCGTCACCGCCATCCGGGACGCGTCCGGCGCGATCCCGCGGCGCACCGGCGGGTCGGAGTTCGACCGCCTGCTGGCTCAATCAGTCCTGCACACACCGGCTTTCACCCTGCGTGGGGGTACCAATGAGATCTTGCGCGGCATCGTCGCGCGCGGACTGGGGATGCGATGACCGAACTGGCAGCAGAACTCGCCGCCGCGACGGCCGCCATGGTGGCACGGTTTCCCGTCGACCTACGGACCCCGGCCACCGAACCCGACCCCACGTTGTGGAAGGCCCTGGTCGACGCCGGGTTCACCGCTCTCGACGTCCCGGAGGCGGCCGGCGGTCAGGGCGCCGACCTCGCCGACGCTCTCGCCGTCCTCGACACCCTCACCGAGGCCGGCGCTTTCACCCCGTATGTCGAACACGCACTGCTCGCCGGTTGGCTCGCGGGCAGCGTCGGACACGCCCTCGACGGCGTCACCGCGACCGTAGCGGTCGTCGACGACGGAACCGTGGTCCGGTCCGCTGATCGGGTTCAGTTCAGCGGCAGGGCAATCGGCGTCCCACGCGCCACGACGGCCGACGTCATCGTGATCCTGGCCGCGACCGTCGACGGCGCGGTGATCGCGGTCGTCGACCGTCGCGACCCGGGGCTTCGGGTCGAGCCCGGCACCGATCTCATGGGGTTGGACTGCAGCGACATCGTCTTCGACGATGCCGAGGTCACGTTCTCCGCCCCGTCGCCGGTCACGGTCGACGATCTGCGTACGCGTGGGGCACTCGTCTACGCGGTCGCCTTGGCAGCCGCAGCGCGGGCAGTCCGCAACCGCACGGTCCGCTACGCCGCCGAGCGGGTCCAGTTCGGCCGGCCGCTGGGCAGGTTCCAGGCCATTCAGCAGAGGCTCGCGCAGATGGCCGCGCAGACCACGCTGATGGAGACCGCCGCACGAGCGGCGACCGCCGCGGCGTCGGAAGACATCGTTACGGCCCGTGACGCGATCGCCGCCGCGAAGATCGTCACGTCGCGCCACGCACACGACGTCGCGGCCGCGGCCCATCAGATCCACGGGGCCATCGGGTTCACCGCCGAACATTCCCTCGGCCGGTTCACCACGGCGTTGTGGACCTGGCGCGACCGGTACGGGACCGAGCACGACTGGTCTGAGCAGTTGGCGGCGCGCATGCTCGACGACGGCCTCGACCCGTGGCACGTGATCACCGGCGCGTCCGATCCCGTCGCACAGTCGACGAGAACAGACGCACAGTGAACGAGTTCAGACGCACAGTCGACGGGAACGGGAGCACCCCTGGCGCCCCATTTCTGCAACGTGTTCTAATTCAGGTAGAACACGTTCCAGCTGCGCGCACGAAGGGGACCCCATGGCCGGCTCGACCGAACCAGAACAGACCAGTACCCAACCCGAGACCCCTGGACCCGAGACCTTCGACGTCGTCGTCGTCGGGGCCGGAGCTGCGGGCCTGAGCGCGGCGATCACCGCAGCTCAGAAGGGCTTGTCGACGGTCCTGATCGAGAAATCGCCGTACTGGGGCGGCTCGACGTCGCGCTCGGGGGGCGGGGTCTGGATCCCGAACAACTCGGTCCTCCGCCGCGACGGCGTGACCGACACCCCGGACAAGGCCCGCGAGTACGTCCACGCGATCATCGGCGAACACGCGCCCGCCGACCGCATCGACGCCTACATCGACCGCGGACCCGAGGCGCTGGACTTCCTGATGGCGCACGCCCCCCTCGACCTCGAGTGGGTCAAGAACTACTCCGACTACTACCCGGAGGCGCCCGGCGGCCGGCTCGCCGGACGGTCGATCGAGCCGCGCCCGTTCGACGCGCGCCGCCTCGGTGACGACCTGAAGACGCTGCACCCGCAGTACACCAAGGCGCCGCTGAACATGGTCGTGCTGCAGTCGGACTACCGCTGGCTCAACACCGGCCTGCGGCACTGGCGCGGCCCGCTGCGAATGGCGAAGGTCGGCAGCCGGTTCTTCTGGGCACGCAGCCGCGGCAAGAAGCTGATCGCCATGGGTGCCGCCCTCGCGGCCGAGCTCCTCCTCGGTGTCCGCGAGGCAGGCGTCCCGATCCGGTTGAACACCGGCCTGGCCGACCTCATCACCGAAGACGGTCGCGTCGTCGGCGTGATCGCCGAATCCGACGGCAAGCGCGTCGAGATCCGGGCCCGCCACGGCGTGATCCTCGCCTGCGGCGGATTCGAACACAACGACGAGATGCGCAAGAAGTATCAGCGCGACCCGATCGGCTCCGAGTGGACCACCGGCGCCCCCAGCAACACCGGCGACGGCATCAACGCCGGCCTCAAGATCGGCGCCGCGGTGTCGCTCATGGACGACGCCTGGTGGGGTCCGACGATCCCGCTGCCGCGCGGTCCGTGGTTCGCGCTGTCGGAGCGGGCGGTACCGGGCACCTTCATGGTGAACACGCGCGGGCAGCGCTACATGAACGAGTCGCTGCCGTATGTCGAAGCGGTACACCAGATGTACGGCGGCGAGTTCGGCCAGGGCGAGGGCCCCGGCGAGAACGTGCCGTCGTGGCTCATCTTCGACCAGCGGTGCCGAAACCGCTACCTCTTCGCCGGGATCAACGCGCGACAGCCGTTGCCCAAGAAGTGGTTCGAGTCGGGCGTCGTCGTGAAGGCCGACAGCATCAGCGAACTCGCCGACAAGATCGGCGTCCCGGCCGACGCGCTCACCGCGACCACCGAGCGGTTCAACGGCTTTGCCCGCAAGGGTGTCGACGAAGACTTCGGCCGTGGCACAAGCGGTTACGACCACTACTACGGCGACATCACCAACAAGCCCAACCCGAGCCTCGGCGAGGTCAGCAAGGGTCCGTTCTACGCGGTCAAGATGGTCCCGGGCGATCTCGGCACCAAGGGCGGGATCAACGCCGACGCCTCGGGTCGGGCACTGCGGGCCGACGGCTCCGTCATCGAGGGTCTCTACGCGGCGGGCAACACCAGCGCGCCGGTCATGGGGCACACGTACGCCGGCCCGGGCGCGACGATCGGTCCGGCCATGGTCTTCGGATACCTGGCCGCCACCGACATCGCCGCCAAGGCCGCCACCCCGACATCGACAGGAGCCTGACCCGATGCCCATCGACCTCTCCGTCGCCCTCGGTGCCGAACTGCCCGAGGTGAGCTTCGAATGGTCGGCGTCCGACGCCGCCCTCTACAACCTTGCGGTGGGTGCCGCAGCGGACCCGATGGACACCACCGGGCTCGAGTACATCCACGACGCGACGCCGAAGGTGCTGCCCACCTTCGCCACCGTGGCCGCCGGGTTCCACACCACCGAGCCCCCGAAGGTCTCGTTCCCCGGCATCGACATCGACCTCGCGAAGGTCGTCCACGGCAGCCAGCAGGTGACCGCCTACCGGCCGCTGCCGGCCGCCGGCAAGGCGACCACTCGCACCCGGATCGCCGAGATCCAGGACAAGGGGTCGGCCGCGGTGATCGTGCAGGAGTCGGTGACCACCGACGACGGCGGGCAGACCCTCTGGACGTCCCGCTCGTCGATCTTCGCGAAGGGCGAGGGCGGCTTCGGCGGCGAACGCGGTTCGTCGGCCAAGGTCGACTATCCCGACCGTGCGCCGGATCATCGCCTCACCGTGGCGACGCTCCCCCAGCAGGCATTGCTCTACCGCTTGTGCGGAGACCGCAACCCGCTGCACTCCGACCCCGAATTCGCCTCCCGCGCGGGCTTTCCCCGGCCCATCCTGCACGGCCTGTGCACGTACGGCACGGTCTGCCGCGTGATCGTCGACGCGGTCCTCGACGGCGACGTGACCGCGGTCGCCGACTACTCGGCGTCGTTCGCGGGCGTGGTGTTCCCGGGCGAGACCCTCGCGGTCGAGGTCTGGGAGGACGGCTCCCGGTTGCTGGCCACCGCGACCGTCGTCGAACGCGACGGCGCGAAGGCCCTCGGCAATGTGGTCTGCGAACGTCGCCAGTAGTACCGACGCCGCGGCGGCTCGGGCGCAGCAGCCCCGAGCCGCTGTCTGGTGGGGCCAGTACGCTACACACGCGGACCGCGAGGCGGCCCGCAGGTTCCACGTCGCATATCCCCGAGGAGACGCCCATGAGCGATTCGCTGACGCCCCTACTCGCCGACAACCGCAGTGCACTGGTGACCGACCTCGTCGGTGTCATCGACGCCGAGGTGGCCGACCAGTCGGGTCTGAGCGGCGCCGCTGTGAAGACCGCCTACTCCGCGGTGCAGAAGGTGAAGCCCGGTGTTGTGCGCAGCGCCACCGATCAGATGGCCGAGGACTTCCTGAAGGCGCTGGCGCCGTTCTGGGACTCCAAGCCTGCCGGTGTCGCCTTCGGCGATCACCTCTCGGCCAACGGAGATGCCGCGGCCGAGGCCCTGCTGTCGGTGACCGACCAGCAGGCCGAGACCGCCAAGCCCGCACTCGCGAAGGCGTACAACTCGCTGCGCGGCAAGGGGAAGAAGTACGTGATCGCGGCACTGCCGCGTCTGGGTGCCGCCATCGAGCGGCACGCCGCCTAGGAGTCGGCGCGCGCGTCGTCGGCGGTCGCACCGACCTCCCCAGAGGGTCGGGTCAGACCGCTGACGACGCGATGGCCACGAGTGCCACGACGACGCCGATGAGTGCGGCGAGCATCGACAGCACACGCCACACATGGACGCGGGCGGGCGAGATCTCGGTCCCGTTCGGGGCGACGTCGGGCGATGCGGCCGCGGTCGCGGCAGCGGGAGTAGCAGCGGCGGGGGTTCGTGCGATTCGGGGTGAGGCCATGACCTGTCACCACTTTCGGTTGTCCGGGGCCAACGGGGACCGGCGCGGTCTCGCGTTCGCCCGGTATCGATACTGCAGTGATAAATGTGTCACAAGTTACTCGAGTAGCGTCGGCGCCCACATAGCGTGTCGCGATAACGAAACCGCAACACCGCGGTGGCGGCGAACGTGCCGACCGAACCGGTTCCGTATGCCGACCCCGAAAGCGCAGGACGCCGAATGAGATTACCGTCCGCCATCCGCCTCGACGCCCGGTCCGCCTGGCTTGTCCTCGTCGCCTGCCTGTCGGTCAGCATGGTCGTGGCCGCCATGGCCGCCCTCAACACGGCCCTGCCCGACATCGCGATCGACACCGGCGCCGACGCCGGTCAGATGACCTGGATCGTCGACGGTTACACCCTGGCGCTCGCGGCGCTCCTGCTCCCGGCGGGCGCGATCGGCGATCGGCTGGGGCGCCGTGAGGTACTGATCGCCGGCCTTCTCCTCTTCGGCATCGCCTCACTGGTGGCGATCTGGGTGGACGGCCCGACCCAGCTGATCCTGGCCCGGTGCTTCGCCGGTGCCGCTGCGGCGCTGATCATGCCCACCACCCTGTCGCTCATCACGTCCGGGATGCCGGAAGGTCAACGCGCGGTCGGGATCAGCATCTGATCGGCGATCGCCGGCGGCGGCGCCATCGCCGGCTTCCTGGTCACCGGGCTTCTCCTGGAGTTCTTCTCCTGGCACTCGATCTTCATCACCTTCGCCGCGGCGTCAGCCGTCGCGGCCGCGCTGTGCCTGACGATCGGCACCTCCAAGGACAGCGACCCCGGTCGCTTCGACATCCCGGGGACCGTCTGTTCGGTCCTGGCCATCACCGGCGTCGTCCTCGGTCTGCTCGAGGCACCTCATCGCGGCTGGGCGGATCCCGTTGTCCTGATCTGCATCGTGGGCGGCGTCCTGCTCGCGGGCGGGTTCGTCGCCGTGGAACTGCGTTCGACGTCGCCGCTGTTCGACGTCCGGTTGCTCGGCAACCGCGCCTTCGGGTCCGGGGCGCTGTCGGTCGCGGTCCAGTTCCTCGCCTCGTTCGGCATGTTCTACCTGCTGCTGCAGTTGCTGCAGCTGGTCTTCGATTACACCCCGCTGCAGTCGGCGGTCGCGCTGATGCCGTTCGTGGCCGGCGTCGGCCTCACCACGCTCATCGCGAACTGGCTTGCCGTACGACTGGATTCGCTCAAGTTCGTCATCGCCGCCGGCGCCCTGCTGTCCGGCGTCGGGCTGATCCTCCTCGGATCGTTCCGGTACGAGACGTATTGGACGCTCGCCGGCGTGGTCGCGTTGATAGCGGTCGGGATCGGTTTGGCGTCGGCACCCGCCACGACGGCCATCATGTCCAACACCCCGCTCGACAACCAGGGCGTCGGCTCGGCCGTGAACGACACCGCCCGGGAGATCGGCGCCGCGATCGGTATCGCGATCGCGGGCAGCATCGTCGCCGCGGGATACCAGTCGCGCATCGGCGAGACCGCACAACTGGCCCGCGATCAACTGACCGCCGCCGGTGAGCAGCGCATCGCCGCCGGCGACACTGCCGGTGGCCAGGCCATGGTCGCCCAGGCCGACCAGGCCGGGACGCTGATCGAGCGATCCCTCGCCGAGGCGACGGTCGTCGTGGACCGGTTGTCCGGTCAGGCCGCATCGCTCGCGGAGAAGATCGCCGACGGCAGTCAAGAGGCGTTCTACGTGCCGTTCGAGTACGCCTGCCTCGTCCTGGGCGGGATCATGCTCGTCAGTTCGGTCGCGCTGCTGTGGCTCACGCCGCGACGCGTCGTCGAGGTGCCGCCGACCATCGAGTCCGACCCCGACCAGGACCGCGACGACACCTACGCCCGCGACTGAGTAGCCTGTCCCGGTGGTACTCACCGCGGACAGCGTCGCCGGCACCCTGGTCGGAGTCGCCGCCCTGCTCGTGGTGATCGTGGCGACCGTTGTCGCCCAGCGTGTTCCGGCCGTTGTGGTCGCCGCACCGGTCGCCGCGCTGCTCCTCGCGCTCGGCCTGGCCGATCTCGAGCAGGCCGCCGACGAGATCGCCACGATGGCGCCAACCATCGGCTTCCTGGCCGCGATGCTGGTGATCGCCGACGCCTGTGCCCGCGCCGGGGTCTTCACCTGGATCGGCGCCCTTCTGGCCCGGTGGAGTCGGGCCTCGCCACATCGGTTGTTGCGCATCGTCTTCCTGGCCGCGGCGACGACGACCGCGGTCCTCAGTCTCGACACCACGATCGTCCTGCTGACGCCGGTCGCCGTCGCCACCGCGCGGCGGATCGGGGCGCCGGTGACCCCGGTCGCGTTCGCGAACGCCCACCTGGCCAACACCGCGTCGACCCTCATGCCGGTGTCGAACCTGACCAACCTCCTGGCGTTCACCGCGACCGGGCTGACCTTCCTCGGGTTCACCGACGTCATGCTGGCACCCTGGATCGCCGCGATCGTCGTCGAATACCTCATCTTCCGGATGTACTTCGCCGACTCGCTCGCGCGCGCTGCCCCGGCAGCCGATTCGACCGCCGGCGATCCGGCTCCGGTGGATGCGCCGCCCCGCCCCACCCTCATGCTGGTGATGCTCGGCTTGCTGCTGCTCGCCTTCGTCGTGACCGAACCGCTGGGCGTCCCGTTGGCCGCGGTGGCCGGCGTGGGCGCGGTCGCCTTCACGGTGCCGCGGTTGCTCGACGCACCGCTGCCCACTGTGCGGGAGACGGTGCAGGCCCTGAACATCCCGTTCCTCGGATTCGTCGCCGTGCTCGGTGTCGTCATCCTCCCGGTGCGAACCGGCCCGATCGGCGACTGGATCGGCAACCTCATCCCGGATGACTCATCACTCCTCGCGCTGCTCGCGGTCGCCGCGCTGGCCGCGGTCCTCGCCAACCTGGTGAACAACCTGCCCGCCACCCTGCTGCTCATCCCGCTCGTCGCCCACGAGCCCGGCCTGGTCCTGGCGATGCTCCTCGGCGTCAACCTCGGACCCAACCTCGCCTACTTCGGGTCGCTGGCCAACCTGCTGTGGCGCGACATCATGCACCGCGACGGCTCCGGCGGGGGCACGGGCGCCCCGACCTCCCGCGAGTACCTACGCCTCGGCGCACTCACCGTTCCCGCCACGCTCGTCGTCGCGGTGGTCGCACTGTGGGCGGTGGTGCGGCTGACGTCCGTGGCTTGACCCAGGTGACCTCGACGGACGCGGCGGCCTCGCTGCGCTCGGTCGACGCTGCTCGGCCAGCAGAACGGGACGCGGCGGCCTCGCTGCGCTCGGTCGACGCTGCTCGGCCAGCAGAACGGGACGTGGCCTCGCTGCAGCTCAGTCGACGGTGCTCGACCAGCAGTGGGGGCCACCGGCCCCGGCGCGCTCGCCCGCGCCCCGGTTCCTACCATGACCTTCATGCTCGCCGCGCTCTTGTCCTTCATCGTCACCGCGACGCTGATCGTGCTGCTGCCGGGTCCGGACACCCTGGTGGTCCTGCGCGGAGTGGTCCGTGGTGGACGCGGCGAAGCCTTCCGGACCGCCGCCGGCATCGTGTGCGGACTGATGGTCTGGGTCACCGCCGCGGTCCTGGGCCTGTCGGCATTGCTGCAGGCCAGCGAGACCGGTTACGAGATCCTCAAGATCGTCGGGGCCGGCTACCTCGTGTGGATGGGTATCAGCTCGGTCCGCGCGCTGCTGCGCGCCGCACCTGATCTCGCGGCATCGCAGGACGCGGTCGAGCCGCCCGCGGGCCAGAAGGCGGGAGTGCTGTTCTCCGGTTTCACCGCCGGCCTGCTCACCAACATCCTCAACCCGAAGATCGGCATCCTGTTCATCAGTCTCTTGCCAGGCTTCGTGCCGGACGGCTACTCGACGGGATGGACGACCCTAGGGTTGGGGGCCATCTACATCGCGCTGACCGCCGCGTACTTCACCGTGCTGGTGGGCGCCGCGGGCCGTATCGCCGGATGGCTGCAGAGCGCACGAATCCGCCGTCGCGTCGAAGCGATCGGCGGAGTCGCGTTGATCGGGCTCGGAGTGCGCCTGGCACTCGAGGGCTGATCAGACCGGGGCGGCCTCGTTCGCTGCGGCCGCGGCCTTGGCCCAGCGGTAGTCGGCCTTGCCGGCCGGGGTCCGCTTGACCTCGTCGACGAAGACGACCGTGCGGGGCACCTTGTAGCGGGCGAGGGTCTCCCGGCAGTGGTCCTGGATCTCCTCCAACGAGGGCTCGTCGACCCCGTCGGCGACGTTGACCACCGCCGCGACCCGCTGGCCGTACTTCTCGTCGGGAACCGGGACGACGAGTGCGTCGGCGATCGCCGGATGCGCGTGCAGCACCGCCTCGACCTCCTCGGCGTAGACCTTCTCGCCGCCGGTGTTGATGCACTGCGAACCACGTCCGAGGAACACGATCGAACCGTCGGCCTCCACGGTGCCCATGTCGCCCAGGATCGAGATCCGGGTGCCGTCGGCCAGCGTCGGAAAGGTCTTCGCCGTCTTCTCCTCGTCCTTGTAGTAGCCGAGCGGGACGTTGCCGATGCGCGCGATGTAACCGACCTCGCCCGAGCCGGGCTCGATCTTGTTGTGCCGTTCGTCGACGACCATCATCCGGTCCGTCGGCGGGACCTTCAGATTCCCGTTCTCGTCCATCATGATCTCGCCGTCGTTACCCGACTCCGAGGCGCCGAAGTTGTCGCGCAGCACCAGATCCGGTTTCACCGCGAGCATCCGGTCCCGCACGTGCTGAGACCAGATCGCGCCGCCGGAGGTGATCGAGAACATCGACGACAGATCGACGGAGTCCTTGCGCCTCTCGAGCTCCTCGACGAGCGGCATGCCCATGGCGTCGCCGACGATGAGGACGATGTTGACCTTCTCCTTCTCGATCTCGGTCACGATCGCCTCGGGGTCGAAGTCGCGCTGGATGACCAGCCGGCCACCGAGGGTGAAGAACGTGAACAACGAGTACGACGCCGCGCCGTGCATGAGCGGAGCCGCGAGCAGGAACGCGATCGGCGGGAAATCCTTGACCGCCGTGCCGATCTCCGCGAGATCCTTGCGGGCCTCGCCGTACGGGTTGCCCCCCGACAGCGGCTTGCGGAAGAAGTCGTCGTGCTGCCACATGACACCCTTCGGGTACCCGGTGGTACCGCCGGTGTAGAGCAGGTAGAGCTCTTCGCCGGTGCGCGGCTCGAAGTCCCGGCCGTCCGGCTTGGACTCCGCGTCGGCGAACGACACGATCTCCACGACGCGCCCGTCGGGCAGGTCGGCGACCGCCGCACGGAGTTCCTCGACGATGTCGCCGATGACGAACACCGTTCGCACGGTGGGGGTCTCGGCGAGCAGCGCGGCGACGCTGCGCTGGTGCTCCGGCAGTTCGACGATGATCGCGCGGGAGTCGGAGTTGTCGAAGATGTACTGCAGTTCGGCGTTGGTGTAGCGGTAGTTCACGTTGACCGGGACCGCGCGCACCTTCAGCAGTCCCAGCAGGCTAGTCACGTGTTCGATGCTGTTCTTCAGGAACAGCGCGACGTTGTCGAACGCACCGATCCCCGCGCCGGCGAACAGATGCGCCACCTGATTGGAGAGGGTGTCGAGTTCGGCATAGCTGATCTGGCGACCCTGGTAGCTGAGCGCGATCCGCTCGGGCACCGAGTCGGCGACGGTCTCGAAGACATCGGCGAGGTTGAACTTCATCGTGCGCGCTCCTTGGTCATACGGAGTGAATTCGAGTGCAAGTGCGTCGGATCGGCAGCTGTCATGCGGTCAGCACCAATCCACTTGTGGGAACGCCGGTTCCGGCGGTCACGACGACCTTCTCGGCCGCCTCGACCTGGTTGACCGAGGTCCCGCGGATCTGCCGGACCCCTTCGGCGATCCCGTTCATGCCGTGGATGTAGGCCTCGCCCAGCTGGCCGCCGTGCGTGTTCAGCGGCAACCGGCCACCCACCTCGAGGGCACCCGGTTCCCGGACGAAGTCCTTGGCCTCGCCCCGACCGCAGAATCCCAGCTCCTCGAGCTGCAGGAGTGTGTACGGGGTGAAGTGGTCGTAGAGGATCGCCATGTCCATGTCGTCGGGGTTCAGACCCGACTGCGACCACAGCTGCCGGCCGACGAGCCCCATCTCCGGCAGACCGGCGAGCTCGTCCCGGTAATAGCTGGTCATGATGTACTGGTCGGCAGCACTGCCGGCCGCGGCGGCCGCGATCACGGCGGGCTTGTGCGGCAGGTCTTTCGCGCGTTCCGGGGACACGATCACCAGCGCGACACCGCCGTCGGATTCCTGGCAGCAGTCGAGGAGGTGCAACGGCTCGGCGATGTACCGCGAGTTCTGGTGGTCTTCCAGGGTGATCGGCTTGTCGTAGAAGAACGCGTCCGGGTTCACCGCCGCGTGTTTGCGGTCGACGACGGCGATCCGACCGAAATCCTCACTGGTGGCGCCGAAGTCGTGCATGTAGCGCTGCGCGATCATCGCGACGAACGCGGCCGGTGTCGACAACCCGTGCGGGTAGGTGAAGGCGTTCTCGGTGCCGGACGAGTTCTCCTGGTTCGCCACCGCCGAATTCACCTGCCCAAAGCGCAGTCCCGACCGTTCGTTGAACGCGCGGTAGGCCACCACGACGTCGGCGACACCCGTGGCCACCGCCATCGCGGCCTGCTGCACCGTGGCACACGCCGCACCACCGCCGTAGTGAATGCGCGAGAAGTAGGTCAGGTCCCCGATCCCCACGGCCCGGGCGACGGAGATCTCGCTGTTGGTGTCCATCGTGAACGTGACGAGACCGTCGACGTCGGCGGGTGTGAGACCGGCGTCCGCGATCGCCGCCGACACCGCCTCCGCGGCGAGTCGCAGTTCGCTGCGTCCGGAATCCTTGGAGAACTCGGTGGCGCCGATGCCGGCGATGACCGCCTGACCGGACAGTGATCCCATCAGAGTCCCTCCCCTCGACCCGCGGGCGAACCGACCGTGTCGGGTTCGGTCGCACCGATCGTCAGCGTGACGGTCGAGATGACGTGCTTGCCCAGCGAATTCGTCCCGGTCACGGCGACGGTGATGACCCCGGCGTCGACCGCGGTGACCTCGCCGGTGAAGGTGACCGTGTCGTAGGCGTACCAGGGCACACCGAGTTTCAGCGCGATGGAGCGGATTCGGGCGGTCGGGCCAGCCCAATCGGTCACGAACCGCTCGACCAGCCCGGTGTCGGTGAGGATGTTGACGAAGATGTCCTTGGACCCCTTCGCCTGCGCGAGATCGCGATCATGGTGCACGTCCTGGAAGTCGCGTGTGGCGAGCGCGGTCGCCACGACGAACGTCGGGGTCGCCTCGATCGTCAACGCCGGCAGCGTCGTTCCGACGGCAGCGGGGTCGGTGGCAACGCTCGTCATGCGGGCTCCCCTTCGGTAGGCACGGCCGGCTCCCACGCGTGCAGGGTCCAGGCCGGGGTCCCGGCCTCGTCATCGGCCGGAAAATCCAGATAGGTGGCGCGCACCGGCATGCCGATGGCCACCTCCTCCGGTTCGACGCCCCGGAGCTCACCGAGCATACGGATTCCCTCGTCGAGTTCGACGAGGGCCACGACGAACGGCAACCGCCGCCCGGGCACCTTCGGCGCTCGATGCACGACATAGCTGTAGACGGTGCCGGTACCGGCCGCGACCACGTAATCCGTTGGCGGGACGGTTCCGTCGGCCTCGCGCGGCTTCCAGGTCGCCGGGACCGGCGGATGCCGCAGTGCACCGTCGCCGTCGCGCTGGATGCGCAACTCGTGGGCGGCGACGCCCTCCCAGAAGAAGGCGGTGTCCCTCGACACGCTCGGCTTGAGCAAGCGAGCCGGGTCGAGATCGTCGGGCACCCCGGCGTCGGAAACCGGCTCGGCGGCAGCGCGTGCGGCGGGGCGGAACTTCAGGATGCGGAACCGCATCTCGGCGACGACCTCACGCGCCCCGTCGTCTCCGCCGACCGACCAGACGTTGCGGGTGGTGAAGAACCAGCCCTCGCCGAGCGCGGTGTTCTTCGGCCCGACGACCTCGACGAGTTCGGCCGACAGCGCGACCTCCTCGCCCGGGCGGGTGTAGCGGTGATAGACGGTGTCGCAGTTGGTCGCCACCACCGAGGTGAAGCCGGCCTCGTCGAAGAGTTCGCTCGCGCGACCCAGCGGATCGTCCGCGGTCCGCACCCCGTGAAGGCCGCGCATCGTCCACACCTGCGCCATCGCGGGCGGCGCGACGATGCCGGGATGGCCGGCGTCCCGGGCCGCCGCGTCGTCGGTGTAGACGGGGTTCGTGTCGCCCATCGCCTCGACCCAGTTGCTGATCATGGGCTGATTGATCGGGTCCCGCCCGGCGACCGGTACGCTCGGTCCGGCGTCGATGATCTCCTGCGCGGCGGCTCGGATCGCCTCGTCTCCGGCGACGCCGTCGCGGGCGAGCTCGGGCGCGCTCACCGCTTGGCCCGCGGGAGTCCGAGGCCGGCGGTCGCGATCATGTCGCGCATGACCTCGTTGACGCCACCGCCGAACGTGATGACGACGTGACGCTTCTCCTGGACGTCGAGCCAGTTCACCAGCGCCGCGGTCTCCGGATCGGCGAAATCGCCGTAGCGCCCTATGATCTCGTCGACCATCCGGCAGACGGTCTGGATGCGTTCGGTCGAGAACACCTTGGTGGCCGCCGCGTCGGCCATCGAGATGGCCTCACCTGTCGCGGCCACCTGCCAGTTGAGCAACTCGTTGATGCGGCCGTAGGCGTCGATGGTCGCGAGCGCGCGACGGACGTCGGGATGCTTGGCGATGACCGTCCCGTCGGGGCCCGGCCGCTGCGCCCAGGCACGCACCCGGGCCGCGAGTCCGTCGATACGACCGGCGGGGCCGAGCATGACGCGCTCGTGATTGAGCTGGGTGGTGATCAGCTTCCACCCGCCCCCCTCCTCGCCGACCCGCATCGACACCGGAACCCGAACATCCTGGTAGTAGGTGGCATTCACGTGGTGGGCGCCGTCGGCGGTGATGATCGGCGTCCACGTGAAACCGGGGTCGGAGGTGTCGACGATGAGGATCGAGATGCCCTTGTGCTTGGGAGCATCCCGATCGGTGCGGACGGCGAGCCAGATGTAGTCGGCGTCGTGACCGCCGGTCGTGAAGATCTTCTGGCCGTTGACCACATAGTGGTCGCCGTCGCGGACGGCGGTGGTGGTCAACGACGCCAGGTCGGTGCCGGCCTCGGGTTCGGTGTACCCGATGGCGAAGTGCACATCACCGGCCAGGATCGCGGGCAGGAACTTCTGCCTCTGCTCCTCGGTGCCGTGGACCTGCAGCGTCGGCCCGACGGTCTGCAACGTCACCGCCGGCAGCGGGACGTCGGCGCGCACGGCTTCGTTGGTGAAGATCTGCTGTTCGATCTCACCGAAACCCTTGCCGCCGAACTCCGTCGGCCAGCCGACGCCCAGCCAGCCGTCGTCACCCATCCGCTTGATGACCTTGCGGTAGGTCGGGCCGTGGCGTTCGGTCAGCATCACCGCTGCCTCGTCGGGAGTGACGAGGTCGGCGAAGTACTCGCGCAGTTCCGCGCGCAGCGCGCGCTGTTCGGGGGTGAGATCAATGAACATCGGGCACCTCTGCGATACGGGTGTCGTCGGCGGGGACGTCGGTGATGTCGGCGAGCTCGTCGAGCCGCACGTGCGCTCCGCCCACCAGACGCGCGAGGTCTTTGGTGAGCGAGAAGTAGCGGTGAAGCGGATAGGTGATGTCGACGCCGATGCCGCCGTGCAGGTGGGTCATCGTCCGCGTGGTCGGCGGGACCTCCTCGGCCAGCCAGTAGGCGGCGATCGCGAGATCGGTTGCGGCGTCCAGACCTTCGGACAACCGCCAGGCCGCCGAGGTGGTCGCGAGTTCCATCGACCGGCCGACGACGTAGATGTCGGCGAGCTGCTGGCCCACCGCCTGGAACAAGGCGATCGGCTTGCCGAACTGCTCGCGCGTGGAGACGTGGTCGGCGGTCAGTCGGGTGGCGCCGGCGACCAGGCCGTCGGCGTAGGCGCACAGCGCCAGGCGGTAGCGATCACGGAGGATCGCGAGGTCGCGGACCACGATGTCGGCGTCGTCGACGGGTACGTCGTCGAAGGCCACCGTGTACTCGCCCCAGCCGCTCGAGGTCGGCGTGCGCGTGATGGTGACCCCGTCGGCGGCGGGCGAGACGGCGACGACACCGGCATCGGCGGCCACCAGGAACAGCGAGGCACCGTCGGCGTGCAGGACGCCGACCTTCGTGCCGGTGAGCCGCCCGTCACGGACCGAGGTCCGCGGATGCGCCGTCAGGGCGTCGCCGTGTTCGCCGATCGCCACCGACACCCAACTGCCGCCGGTGAGCGAACCCCCGAACCGCGACCACACCGATCCCTCGCCGTCGTGGGCGGCGGCCCTGGCGAACACGAGCGCCGCGGTCAGCGATCCGAGCGCCGGCGTCACCGCCGCGGCCCGGCCCATCCGGCGGAACAACGGGAGCAGACCCGACTCGTCGACCTCGTCACCGTCGAGCGAGGCCGGAAGGGGCAGGGCGAGCAGTCCGGCGTCGACGAGCGCCTGCCAGCCATCGGCCTCGAACCCGCCGCGGGTCGCCTCCTGCTCGGCCGCTGCCGTCCCACCGGAATGACGCCCACCGAACGTCGACTCCCAGTCGGGCTGTCGTCGCGCGAACACGTCCTCGGCGACGTCGCGAACCGCGATCGCCGTGCCGTCCAGGGCAAAGTCCACCCTGTGCCTCCCTCACCATGAACCCGTCAAGAACTAGAACCTGTTCTAGTTGTATCAGAGTCCGCGCGCAAGGGTGTCGGAATCGGCGTTTATCTGCGGTTTCGGCACTTTCGCCGCAGCCGGTTACCGCGGCAAACCGAGAATGCGTTCCGCCGCGGCCGTGCGCAGGATCTGAGTGGTGCCGCCCGCGATCGAGAGGCAGCGGTTCTGCAGGACCGCGTCGGACGCCTCGGTCGCCGCCAGACCCGCGACCCCCAGGAGCCGCAGCGCGAGATCGGGTACCGATTGGCGATGTTCGACGCCGATCAGCTTGCGCACGCTCGACAACGCACCGGGGTCGAGCCCGGCCAGTTGCCTGGTCGCCGCCCTCGCGTCGAGGACCCGGCCGACGTGGGCGTCGGCGAGCTGGGTGCCGAGCGACGCTAGCTCCTCGGCGGTCAGCTCCCGATCCATCGACCGCACCTGCGAGAGCAGCGACTCCATCTCCTTGCCGAGGCCGGTACCGCCCATCGCCACCCGCTCGTTCGCGAGGGTGGTGCGGGCCAGCCGCCAGCCGCCGTTGATCTCGCCGACGACACAGTCATCCGGCACGACCACACCGTCGAGGAAGACCTCGTTGAAGTTGGCCCGCCCGGAGAGCTCGCGCAGCGGCCGGATGTCGATGCCCGGCGAACCCATGTCGACGAGGAAGTAGGTGATGCCCTTGTTCTTCGGCGCCTCGGGATCGGTGCGCGCGAGGCAGATCGCCCACTGGGCGTTGTGTGCCTGCGAGGTCCAGATCTTCTGACCGTCCAGGCGCCAGCCGCCGTCGACCCGGTCCGCCCGTGTGCGCAACGCGGCCAGGTCCGAGCCGGCCTCGGGTTCGGAGAACAGCTGGCACCACACGATGTCACCGGCCAGCGTCGGGGCGACGAACCGCTCGCGCTGCGCGTCGGTGCCGTGTTCCAGGATCGTCGGGATCGCCCATGCGCCGATCACCAGGTCGGGCCGCTCGATCCCGGCCACCTCGAGCTCGGTGTCGATCAGCAACTGCATCGCGGCATCCGCCCCCAGACCGTGCGGCGCCGGCCAGTGCGGGGTCAGGTAGCCGGTCTCGGCGAGGAGACGGCGACGATCATCGGGTTCGGCGTCGGCGATCCTCGCGACGGTGGTGCGGACCTCGTCGCGACGGTCCTCGACCTGCGAGAGGTCGAGGCGGAAGCGTCGCCGCGCCCCCGCGAGCCCGAGCCGGGCAAGAGCGGCGGCGTGCGACGACGCGTTCGCGAGCGACGCCTGCGCGGCGAGTGCGGCGCGCAGATACAGGTGAGCGTCGTGCTCGAAGGTGAACCCGATGCCGCCGAGGACCTGAACGCAGTCCTTGGTGTTGGCGACCGGGTCGCGGCCCACCACGACGTCGGCCGCCAGCCTGCTGATCTCGAGTTGCTCGAGCGCCGGAGCGAGCTCGTCCCCCGTCCCGGCCGCGAGCACGTCGTCGACCGCGCCGGCGACATCCCACGCGACCGCGGTGACGCGTTCGCTGCGGCACAGCATCTCGGCGCAGATGTGCTTGATCGCCTGGAACGATCCGATCGGCACGCCGAACTGGGTGCGGACCTTCGCGTAGTCGACGGCGGCGTCGAGGGCCCACCGGGTGACGCCGCTCTGATAGGCGGCCAGCGTCGCCGACAAGAGGCCCGCGACGAACGTCCCGTCGCCCAGTTCGACGAGGTCCTCGACGGCGACCCCGGACAGGGTCACGTGGCTGACCGACGCGGTTCCGTCGAGCGGGGTCTGCGGCGTGACGTCGGCGACTCCCGCACCCGGCGGGATGATCCACCAGGACCGTTCCCGATCGTCGGTCCCGAATTCGACCAGCACGGCACAGCCCTCGACGTAGCCGGCGACGAGCCCGAGGTCGAGTTCGCCGTCGGCCAGGACGAGACCCGTCCCGGCGTGGCTCGTCGCGGGCGTAACCACCGGCACCGATCCGGCCAGCACCTCCGCCAACAGCGCGGCACCCGGGTCGTCGTCACCCTGCGCCGAATCTGAACGGCGAACCGCCAGCGCGATCGCCGCGGTCACCGTCGGACCGAGCGGGCCGGGGACGAGATCGACCCCGCACTGCTCGAGCATGGCGGCCACGTCGAGGAAACTCGCACCGAGACCGTCGGACGCCTCGGGGACCGCTGCGGCGAACACGCCCAGATCGGCGATCTGCGAAAATAGACCGGTCCACTGGTCGCTCGGCTTGTCGAGGTCGGACCGCACGATGTCGGTCACACTGGTGGAGCGCGCCCAGGACGCGATGCTGTCACGGACCGCGATCTGCTCGGAAGACGTGGCGATTGTCACTGGCAATCCCTGTATGTCGAGTTGTGACGAATAATTAGAACCTGTTCTAATATGCCATGGGTGTACTTGGATCGGGTAGCCACCCACGATCCACCCATTGAGACGTTTGATCACGTGAGGATGTTCGAGAGCACATGGCCCGTTCTGCACCCGGCAACGCCGCGGTCGACGCCCCCAACGGGGCTGCGGCGCCGGCCGCCTCGCCCGAAGCCGGCTCCACCGCGCAGCGCGAACGCCGCCGCCGCATCCTCGACGCCACCCTCGCGCTGGCGTCCAAGGGCGGATACGACGCCGTGCAGATGCGCACCGTCGCCGACAAGGCCGACGTCGCCGTCGGGACGCTGTACCGCTACTTCCCGTCGAAGGTCCACCTTCTCGTCACCGCGCTCGCCCGCGAGTTCGAGCGAGTCGAGTCGAAGGTCGATCGTTCGCAGTTGCGCGGCGACACCGCGATCGACCGCCTCCGTCATGTCCTGGACATGATCACCTTCGCCATGCAACGCGATCCGCTTCTCACCGAGGCGATGACGCGTGCGTTCATGTTCGCCGACGCGTCGGCGACCGCCGAGGTCGACCAGGTCGCCGGGATCATCGACCGGCTCCTCGCCGGAGCGATCGTCGACGACGGCGAACCCACCGAGGAAGATCTCGCGATCGCGCGCGTCCTCTCCGATGTGTGGATGTCGAACCTGGTGCAGTGGCTGACCCGTCGCGCGTCGGCGACCGACGTCACGAACCGGCTCGAACTCACCGTCCGGCTCCTGCTCAAGGATCGCGTCAAGTAATCGGGTTCTCCCCTCGAACGTGACGTCACAACTGGGTGACGAGCACCTTCTCGACTTGGGAGCGCCACTCGAACTCGGCTACCTTTGTTACGTCTGAGAATTCTGTTAACCGAAGGGGCTAGTGGTGCGATCCTCCTGGTTGCGACGACTGTGCGTCGTCGGATGTGCCGTTGCGGTCGCGACCGCCGGATGGGCTCCGGCCGCGCTGGCCGAGCCCACCCCCGATCCCGATCGCGCTCGCATCGACACCGTGGTCCACGACTCCGCCCAGCAGTCGACACTCATCGTCTACTCGGCGGCGATGCGCAAACTCATCCCCGTCAACGTGTTGCGCCCCAAGGACACCACCAAGCCGCGCCCCACGCTCTACCTGCTCAACGGCGCCGGCGGCGGCGAGGACTCGGCTACCTGGGCGGCCAAGACCCAGTATGCGAAGTTCTTCTCCGACAAAGAGGTCAACGTCGTCACACCGATCGGCGGCGCGTTCTCCTACTACACCGACTGGCAGCACGACGATCCGGTACTCGGCCGCAACAAGTGGACGACGTTCCTCACCAAGGAGCTCCCGCCGCTGGTGGACAAGGAATTCGACACCACCAAGGTCAACGCGATCGCCGGGATCTCGATGGCCGGGACGTCGGTGCTCAACCTCGCGATCGCCGCACCGAAGCTCTACCGGTCAGCCGCCGCCTACAGCGGGTGCGCGCGTACCAGCGACCCGGTGGGACAGGCCTACATCCGGATGGTCGTCGCCGACCGCGGGCAGGGCAACCTGAACAACATGTGGGGACCGGTCAATTCGGCCGGGTGGCGGGACAACGACCCGTACATCCACGCGGACAAGCTGCGCGGCACCAAGGTCTACATGACCAGCGGCACCGGCATGCCCGGACAGTTCGACCGGCTCGAGGCACCGCTGGTCGCCGGCGATCCGCTGACATTGGCCAACCAGATGGTCATCGGCGGCATCATCGAGGCCGCGGTCAACGAGTGCACCAAGCAGATGGTGTCGCGCATGCGGGCGCTCAAGGTGCCGCACGAGGTCACCTTCCGGCCGAGCGGCACCCACTCCTGGGGTTACTGGGAACGCGACCTCGAGACCACCTGGCCGAAGATCGCGGCAGACCTGAGGTGAGCGACGCATCGGACCGCTTGTGGGCCGATGACCTGTCCGTGGGCCAGATCTTCGAGTTCGGCACGCATCACGTCAGCGAAGACGAACTGCTCGACTTCGCCCGCGCATGGGATCCGCAGGACTTCCACGTGGACAAGGCCGTTGCCGAACGCGGCCCCTACGGCGGGCTGATCGCCAGTGGGTTGCACACGATGTCGATCTACCAGAGGCTCAATGTCACCGGCGTGCTGAACAATTGGCGGGTGATCGCGGGCAAGCGACTGGGCGACGTCGAATTCCTGCGTCCCGTCCGCCCCGGCGACACCCTCACCGGGTCGACCGTCATCGACGCGATCGAGTTCGATGACCGTGCCCGCGCTCTGGTCACCTCGTCGGCGGAGCTGCGCAACGGTGACGGAAAACCGGTGATGCGCACCGTCGTCGAAGCCTATGTGCACGCGCGGCCGGGTCGCGCGACCACCGGCACCTGATCATCAGCACCCCAACAGCTTTCACAACCCGTCGACTGTGCGTCCGATCCGCTGATCGCGTGGAACTCAGCCGACGCCCGGCACGGGGACCTGCGCGCCGGTGATCGCACTCGAGGCGTCGGAGACCAGGAACGAGATCGTCTGCGCGATCGATTCCGGCGACACCCAGCCCGCCCGCGACGAATCCGGCTGACTAGCGCGGTTGCCCGGGGTGTCGATCACCGACGGCAGGATCGCATTGGCCCGGATGCCGTCGGACTTGTACTCGGCGGCGAGCGCACTGATGAACGCCCACACCGCAGCTTTCGACGTGATGTACCCGGCCGCACCGGAGAAGGGTGCGAACGCCGCCTTCGCCGACACCCCGACGATCGACCCGCCGCCGGCCTCGATGATCCTCGGAATGGCCGCCGCGGACAGCAGATACAGCGGCCGCAGGTTGAGCCGGAGCAGTCGCTCGAACTCGTCGACCGGCGTCGCGTCGACCCGCTCCCCCATCGCGAACCCGCCCACCAGGTTCACCACCGCGGTCACCGGCGCCGACGCGTCGCTCGTGGCGATCGCCACGACCTCGGCGACCGACGCCTCGTCGAAGAGGTCGGCGTGCACACCGACCAACCGGTCCGATTCCGGGAGGCGTGACAACCCGGCTTCGGTGCGCCCGGGCACCACCACGCGCCATCCGTCGTCGAGCAACGTGCGGGTGACCGCCGACCCCAGGCCGCCCGTCCCGCCCGACACGATCACCGTCTGCGTCATCCCGCCGACGTTACTGGAGGCGGGCCCCTGGGTGGAGGCGCACGCGCCTACGATGGTCGGCGATGACCGACGACCGTGTTCCCGAGATCGGAGACGAACCGCGGGAGCGCGAACCGGACGGTCGGCGCCCCGGAGACGCCGGGCGGAACAGCATGTTCGCCTCGCTGCGCATTCCCAACTACCGCCTGTTCTACGCCGGTATGGCCGTCTCGATGACGGGTTCGTGGATGCAGGCGACGGCGCAGGCGTGGCTCGTGCTGACGCTGAGCGGGTCGGCGTCCGTCCTGGGACTCATCGTCGCCCTGCAGGCGCTTCCGGTCCTGCTCATCGGGCCCTACGCGGGCGTGATCGCCGACCGCGTCGACCGCCGACGCCTGCTCATCGTCCTGCAGTCGATGATGGGGCTGCTGGCCGCGGCGCTCGCCGCCATCACCCTCACCGGGGTGGTGCAGGTCTGGCACGTCGGCGTGCTGGCGGTGATGCTCGGGCTCGGGCACGCCTTCGAACAGCCGGCGCGGCAGGCGTTCATCCATCAGATCGTCGGCAAAGACCTCATCCGCAACGCGGTCACACTCAACTCGGTCATGGTGAACGCCGCTCGCGCGGTGGGTCCGGCGGTGGCCGGGGTGATCCTGGCCCTCGTCGGTTCGGGTCTATGCTTCGCGATCAACGCGGTCAGCTTCATCGCCGTGGTCGCGTCGCTGCTCGCGCTCGACTCGTCGAAGATCACCGCGGAATCACCGGTTCCGCGCGCGAAAGGTCAGCTGCGCGAGGGTCTTCGATACGTCCGGAGTCGCCCCGCGCTGTGGATCCCGCTGGCCACGATGGCACTCGTCGGGACCCTGACGTACAACTTCCCGGTCACGCTGCCCGCCGCCGCGGACTTCGTGTTCGACGGCGGGCCACAAGCCCTCGGTTTCATGACGTCGGCGATGGGAGTCGGTGCGGTCGTCGGCGGACTCGTGGTCGCGGCCCGCGGGAACACCGGATTGCGGCCACTCACGCTGGCGGCCTTCGGCTTCGGGGTCGCCGTCGCTGCGACCGCACTCGCCCCGAACCTCCCGACGGCGATCTGCGCGCTCTTCGGGGTCGGCTGGTTGAGTGTCACCTTCATGTCGACGGGAAACGCGACCCTGCAGCTCAATTCCGAACCGCGGATGCGGGGCCGGGTGATGGCGTTGTGGTCGGTGGCGTTCATGGGCTCGACGCCCATCGGCGGCCCGATCGTCGGCGCGATCATCGAGACATTCGGTGCGCGTGTCGGTCTCGCGGTCGGAGCCGTCGCGTGCCTGGCCGCCGGGTCGCTCGCCTTCCTGGCCGCACGCCGGAGCGGTACCGCGTCCTAGACGAGCGGCCGCCCCATCTTCACCCGGAGCCGGACATCAGCCAGCAGGAGCCGGAAACCCAACTGCGACACCCACAGCGGAGTGCGACGCTCCTTCTCCACCAGCCGGCCGACGTAGCCGTCGAACCATTTCTGATCTTCGTCGGTCCACTCGACCCGGAGTGCGTCGCGGAACGGCTGCGGCAGATAGCCGATGGTCCGGCGCAGTTTGACCGGACCGTACTTCTCCTGGATGCGTTCCGGCGCGTAACCGAAATTGGCGATGTCGAGCAGGAAGTCCCGGATCTCGTCGCTGATCTCGATGCGCGAGACCTGGTCGTCCCAGTAGGTGGTGAACTCGTCGCGCGTGGCGGGCCACGCCTCGGCCGGCATCTGCAGCGTCGTCCCGCAGACCTTGCCCTGCTGGTAGAACTTCTCGCGATCCGCACCCTGCAGCGGTCCGTGGACACGCTCGTAGATGTCCTCCCACCCGAAGTAGAGGCACGCCGCGACCCAGAGCTGCAGGTCGATGTTCATCGCGTTGTACTCCACGGGACTGTTCTCGTCCGAGCGCACCTGCGCGTGCTGGCGGTTGACGGCATGCCGGTACCGGCGCCGGTCGTCGGCGTTGCCGAGGATCGCGACCGCCAGATACGACGCGGTGGTCCGTGCGCGTTTGACCGGATGTTTGTCGAGCCGCCCGTTCTCGACCTTGCTGTGTGCGACACCGTAGCCGACCGCCGGATTGGCGAGCTGCATGATGACGTTCGTCGTGCTCATCGTCTGTCCCATCGAGAGCAGCGAGCGCGCGAAGAAGCTGCTGTCGATGTTGTCCATCTCCACCCGCGACATCCGCTCGTCGGATTGCGTCATGACCCCACCCATTCTGATAACACTTGTTGTCTGATTGCTGCCAGCTTAGCGGGGCACACGACGGCCGACAATCCCCGCGTGGAGGACCCCTCATACGACGAACCCCGGCTCACCCGAAGGTGAGCCGGGGTTCGGCGTCGGCGATCAGCTGTCAGTAGGTGTAGAAACCGCGACCGGTCTTCCGTCCGAGGCGTCCCGCGTCGACCATGCGACGCAGCAGCGCCGGCGGCGCGTAATGGGGTTCGGCGAATTCCGCGTACAGCGACTCCGCGGCGGAGAGCGTCACGTCGAGGCCGATGGTGTCGAGCAGGGTGAGCGGCCCCATCGGGTAGCCGCAGCCACCCTTCATCGCGAGGTCGATGTCCTCGGCCGAGGCGTAGCCCGAATCGAACATCCGGATGGCCTGGCACAGGTACGGGATGAGCAGCGCGTTGACGATGAAGCCGGAACGGTCACCCGCGCGGACCGCGGTTTTGCCGAGGGTGTCGGTGACGTATGCGCTCACGGCGTCGGCCGTCTCCGGCGCGGTGGTCAGCGTGGAGATGATCTCGACCAGCGGCATCACCGGCACCGGGTTGAAGAAGTGCACGCCGACAACGCGTTCGGGGGTCTTGGTCGCGGTCGCGACCTTGATGATCGGGATCGACGACGTGTTGGTCGCGAGGATGGTGTCGGCACCGGTCGCCTCGTCGAGGTTCGCGAAGATCTGCCGCTTGAGCTCCTCGATCTCGGGCGCCGCCTCGATCACCAGGTCGCGATCGGCGAGGTCGGCGTAGTCGGTCGTCACCCGCAGACGTCCGAGGGCGGCGTCGGCGTCGTCCTGCGCCAGCTTGTTCTTGCTGACCGCCTTGGCCAGCGACTTCTCCACCCGCGCCCGCGCGGCGTCGGCGAACTCCTGCTTGACCTCCACGATCACGACATCGCTGCCGGCCTTCGCACACACCTCCGCGATGCCCGCTCCCATGGTGCCTCCGCCGATGACGCCGATCTGTTGCACAGTGAACCTCCGAAGTCGAGTGATACGAGACCAAACGGTAGTCGGTCGCCGGATCGGTCATCCGAACGACTCCCGGCACCCCGGGAACATTCGTCCTCGACGTCGCCTCCAAGTACATGAACCGCCCAGAAGCACTCACCCCACTTGGAAGGACATACCAATGAGCACCGAGATCCCCGCCGACGCCGTTCTCATCGACACCGATGGCGACGGAGCCGTCGACGCCGCACTCACCGACGTCGACGGTGACGGCACCACCGACGCCATCCTCGACACCGACGGCGACGGCCAGGCCGACTCCATCGCCTACGACACGAATGCCGACGGCGAGATCGACATCATCGAAGCCGACACCGACGCCGACGGCCTCACCGACATCGCCGTCGCCGACACCGACGGCGACGGCACCTTCGACACCGCCGTCGACGACGAAGGAAACGTCGAGGTCGGCGACTTCGGCAGCATCGACGGCGGCGACGCCGTCTGACGTCTGCCGCAACCTGCACCCGACACGAGCCGGCCCGGAGACCCCGGGCCGGCTCTGTTCGTCCGCTCGGATTCGACGATTCGCCGATGTCGTCTCGGCTCGCCCACTAGCGTGTCTCAGATCACGATCGGGGGATGCGATGATGCCTACTCGGTTCGACGCGCGACACACGGCCCGTTCGGGGGTCCGCCGGCGCCGCCGTCGCCATGCCGTCACCTGCCTCCTGGCCGGCGCGACACTTCTCTCGACGATGCTGGTGGCGGCACCGGCCGGCGCTGCCAACCACTATTTTTCCGACATCTCAGAGGTCGCGGTTCCCCAAGCGGACTGCGGGCCGGGCTCACTCCCCGAACCCGGCCTGCAGGGTGATGTCAGCGCCGAAGATCGTCTGTCCGGGCGGAGCATGCGCGGCTACCGCTGCAACATCACGCGGATCGGCGGTGTCCGCGGTGCCGGCGGCGGGATCGTCTCGGCCAACTTCGAGCACTGCAGCTACACCGGCAGCCTGTTCCCTGGAAACAACTGGGTGAACCCGCCGGGCGTACAGGTCATCGACGCATCCGACCCGAGCGCGCCGCGAGTCGTCGGGTCCCTGACGGATCCGGCGATGCGCGGCGGCACGTGGGAGACGCTGAAGGTCAACAAAGAACGCAAGCTCCTGGCCGCCACGTCGGTGCCGTTGCTCTGGGGCGGCGGGTTCTTCGCCGTATACGACATCTCCGACTGCACCCGCCCCAGACTCCTCAACACGGGTCCGGGCACGACGACGCCTTTGCCGTTCACCTCGCACGAGGGCGGCTTCTCCCCCGACGGCCGCACCTACTGGGCGTCCGGGGTGTTCCCCGGGCACCTCAGCGCCATCGACATCGCCGATCCCCGGTCGCCCCGCGTGATCTGGCAGGGTCTGCACTCGTTCCTCGGGCACGGGTTCGGCATGTCCCCGGACGGCAACCGGATGTACCTGTCCAACATGGCGGGTGTGACGGTGCTCGACGTCAGCGACGTCCAGGAGCGGCGGCCGCACCCGCAGGTCCCGCACACCGCGGCCTATCTCTGGCCGGACGGCCAGCTGAACCAGCACTCGATCCCGATCACCTACCGGGGCCGGCCCCACATCGTCACCGCCGACGAAGCAGGTTCGGGCGGCGTCAAGATCTTCGACGTGACGCGGGTGAACAAGCCCCGGTACACCGCGCAGATCAAACTCGAGATCAATCTCCCCGAGCACCTCGACACCAATCTGCGGTCGTCGACCGGCGGGTCGCTGTTCAGCAGCAATCCGCACTACTGCACGGTGGACCGAGCGACCGATCCCACCGCGCTCGCGTGCGGCTGGGAATCGTCGGGTATCCGGGTCTTCGACATCCGCGACTTCGACCGGATTCGCGAGATCGCCTACTACAACCCGCCTGCCCGCAAGGGCACCACGATCGCGGAGTCGCCCAACTCGCCGCACGTCGTCGGCTCGCTGATGGGCTTGCCCGCCGTCGAATTCCTCAGCCTCGGTATGTCGATCGCGAACGGCAAGGTCCGGTTGAACGAGATGGTCGGTCCACGTAGCGGGATGATCGTCGGCGGTGACATGTCGACGGACTGGTGCATGTCCCCACCCGAGTTCCGCGGAAACGAGCTGCGGGTCACCTGTTCCGACGGCGGCTTCCAGGTGTTGCGGTTGAGTCCCGCGGTGTACACGCCACCGCCGGACCAGAACTCCTCGATCGGATGAGCGCTTCTCGCCTCGGCGTCCCGCTGGTGCGCGCGATGGTCCTCGGCGTGACCGCGGCCCTGCTCGTCACCATGGGTGTCGTCGTCGGGGCGGTGTGGCAGGGACGCGATCACGACTCATCCGCGATGAGCGTGTCCGACATCGGCTTCGCGCAGGACATGTCGGCGCACCACGACCAGGCGATCCTCATGTCGCGAACGATCGGTGCGGTGCCCGGAGTCGCGCCGCAGATCCGCGGCCTCGCCGACCGGATCGTCCACACGCAGACCGCGGAGACCGCGACGATGCGTGGCTGGTTGCTGTGGTTCGACGAACCGGTGACCGCGCCGGAGCCGATGTCCTGGATGTCCGGCGGAGACCCTCACCACGAGGGCACCCATCACGACGAATCCCCTCGGCCGATGCCCGGCATGGCGAGTATCGACGAGATCGGCAGTCTCTCCACCCTGCCACCCGGCGAGGCGGAGATCTTGTTCCTGCAGTTGATGATTCGGCACCACCGTGGCGGGATGTCGATGGCCCAGGCGGCATACAACGACGAGCGGACCGGTTCCGCGACGAAGGACCTCGCACTCATGATGATCGGCGACCAGGGCGACGAGATCGGTCTGATGACGATGCTGCTCGCGGAACGTGGCGCCGACCCGTTGCCGACCTGATGGCAGGGGCGGCAACGGATCGAACGTCTAGTCCGTCTTCGGATGCAGGATGAACATCTCCCACACCTCTTTCTGGTCCGCGGCCCAGGGGTCGTAGACGAACGGGGCGTGCCGTAGGGCCATCCCCGCCTTGCGCGGCGTCCGGTTGGCCTTGAAACCGTTGCAGGACTTGCACGCCGCGACCTGGTTTCCGAATGTGCTCGGCCCACCCTGCGAGACCGGGACGATGTGGTCGACGGTGTCGGCGGGACCGTCGCAGTAGGCGCAGATCCATTGATCGCGCCGCAGGATGGTTGCGTTCGACGCGTAGGAGTCCATCGTCTTACCGGCGAACGGGCGGTAGGCATCTCGCTTGATCGCCACCACCTTGTGGATCGGCAGGGACAGCGTCGGCGAATGGACGACGCGGACCAGCGGCGTGCCCTCGACGTTCCGCGCGACCTCGGTGGTCAACAGAACCGCGGCGCGACGCCACGTGACGCGCGCCAGGATCTGCAGTCCGGCGTTGGTGACGAAGATGGTCATGACAGCTCCTCGATGCGTGGGCGAGTGAGTGCGCCGACCACCGAGGTTCATGACCTCAGGAGCTGGTGACGCGTGATGTGATCGGTCCCGGCCTTCCGTCGGACTTCAGTCCGCACGGACGGTCGGAGGGGGCCGTCCGCCACTCGCCGGCGAAAGCCTTGTCACCCATCGACATCTGCGTCACCTCCTCTCGTTGGTCGGGCCTGCTCTGTCGCCACGATAACCGCGGTCGATGGACGCTGCCACCGTTTATGTCCGGCGTGTTCGGATGTTCACCCAGTTCACACGGGCTGTTTGCAGGAGTTTTTCACCGCGCGCCGGTCCCGCGGGAGAATGTCCGACGCTATCGTCGGCGGATGCCCACCGAGGAGACCGCCGAGAATCCCCCTCCGCAGCCACCCGTGTCGACCCTCGCCGCGTTCGCGTCGGTGGTGCTGGGACTGGTGCACGCCGTCTTGGCGATGATCACGATCGCCGTCGCGGGCCTGACGGTCTTCGTCACCGACGCGTGCGCCTTCGAGGAGTGCGGGAGTCCGGTCTGGACCGAGGTCGCCATCGGGGTGGGCATCGGGTCGGCCGTGGTGCTGGTGGCGGTGTCGGTGACCCTCGTCGTCCGCCGCGTGCGCCGAGGACTCCCGGCCTGGCCGGCCGCTGCGTGGTGCTGCGCCATCCAGCTGGCGATGATCTTCGTGGTACTCGAGATCGGCATTCAGGCCGGGACCCTCGACTGAGTGATCAAAAGATCTCGGGTAGATCTTCCGACACGGTGTTGGGGTAGGTCGCCGGACGCTTCTCCAGGAACGACATGACGCCTTCGTACACGTCACCGGACTGCCCGCGGTAGAAGATCGCCTTCGAGTCGGCGTGGTGGGCATCGAGCGGACTGGGCGCACCGGCCATCCGCCACAACAGCTGTCGGGTCAGCGCCGCCGAGACGGGGGCGCTGTTCGCGGTCATCTCGCGGGCGACGGCGATCGCGGTCTCGAGCACCTGGTCTTTGGGGACCACCTGCTGAATCAGCCCGCGTTCATGGGCTTCGGCGACGGGCACCATCTTCGCGCCGATCGTCCACTGCAGTGCGGTCGGCAACCCGACGAGCCGCGGCAGGAACCAGCTCGACGCGGCTTCGGGCACCAGGCCGCGGGCGGCGAAGACGAACCCGAACTTCGCGTCCTCCGAGGCGATCCGGACGTCGGCGGGCAGCGTCATCGTGACGCCGACGCCGGCCGACGGACCGTTCACCGCCACCACGATCGGCTTGAGCGAGGCGAACATCCGCAGCGTCAACTTCCCGCCCTCGTCCGCTGGAACCTCGTCTGAGTCCACCACCGACGAGGCGTCGAACGTGGACCCGCCCGCCTCGAGATCGGCGCCGGCGCAGAACGCGCGGCCGTTGCCGGTCAGCACGACGGCACGAACGGAGTCGTCAGCGTCGGTGTCGTCGAACGCGGCCCGCAGTTCCTCCCCCATCTGCATGGTGAAGGCGTTGAGCCGGTCGGGTCGATTGAGCCGGAAGATCGCGATCTCCCCATCTCGCTCGACGGTGATGGTGGGCTGGTCCTGTCGGGACTTGCGCCCGACCTCTGATGTATCGCTCGTCACAGATCGATGCTATCGGGCGCTGGGACACTCCGCGTCGGCTGTGTCAATCCGCGGAACCGCGCACCAGCCGGGCACAACACAACGGCGGCGCCACCCTGTCGGGTGACGCCGCCGCTGGTGTCAGATCAGCTCAGACGGGCTGCGCTCAGCTCGCGTCGGCCTCGCCGGCCTTGGTGAGCTCGACCGGTGCGTCGGGAACCATGCGCGGCTTCTCCGAGCCGGTGAAGACGAACCGGGCGTCGTCGCCGTCGCCCTCGCCGTCCCAGTTCTCGACGTCGACCAGGACGATCTGTCCGGGAGCGATGTCGCCGAACAGGATCTTCTCCGAGAGCTGGTCCTCGATCTCGCGCTGGATGGTGCGACGCAGCGGACGCGCACCCAGCACCGGATCGAAGCCGCGCTTGGCCAGCAGGGCCTTCGCGCGGTCGGTGACCTCGAGAGCCATGTCCTTGTTCTTCAGCGCACCCTCCACGCGGGTCAGCATGAGATCGACCATCTGGATGATCTCTTCCCGCGTGAGCTGGTGGAACACGACAATGTCGTCGATGCGGTTGAGGAACTCGGGGCGGAAGTGCTTCTTGAGCTCGTCGTTGACCTTCTGCTTCATCCGTTCGTAGTTCGACTGGGTCCCGTCGCTCGACGAGAAGCCCATGCCCACGGCCTTGGAGATGTCCGAGGTACCGAGGTTCGAGGTGAAGATCAGCACGGTGTTCTTGAAGTCGACCGTGCGACCCTGACCGTCGGTCAGACGACCATCTTCGAGGACCTGCAGCAGGGTGTTGTAGATCTCCGAGTGGGCCTTCTCGATCTCGTCGAACAGCACCACCGAGAACGGCTTGCGGCGCACCTTCTCGGTGAGCTGCCCGCCCTCTTCGTAGCCGACGTACCCGGGAGGGGCACCGAACAGACGCGACGCGGTGAAGCGGTCGTGGAACTCGCCCATGTCGATCTGGATGAGGGCGTCGTCCTCGCCGAACAGGAAGTTCGCCAGCGCCTTGGAGAGCTCGGTCTTACCGACGCCGGACGGACCGGCGAAGATGAACGAGCCCGACGGCCGCTTCGGATCCTTCAGGCCGGCACGGGTACGACGGATCGCCTTCGAGACCGCCTTGACGGCGTCCTCCTGCCCGATGATCCGCTTGTGCAGCTCCTCCTCCATGCGGAGCAGACGCGTGGTCTCCTCCTCGGTGAGCTTGAACACCGGGATGCCGGTCCAGTTGCCGAGGACCTCGGCGATCTGCTCGTCGTCGACCTCGGCCACGACGTCCATGTCACCGCTGCGCCACTGCTTCTCGCGCTCGGCGCGCTCGGCGACCAGCTGCTTCTCCTTGTCGCGGAGGCTGGCGGCCTTCTCGAAGTCCTGCGCGTCGATCGCGCTTTCCTTCTCCTTGCGCGCATCGGCGATGCGGTCGTCGAACTCACGCAGGTCTGGCGGCGCGGTCATCCGGCGGATGCGCATGCGCGCGCCGGCCTCGTCGATGAGGTCGATCGCCTTGTCCGGCAGGAACCGGTCGTTGATGTAGCGGTCGGCCAGCGTGGCGGCGGCGACCAGCGCGCCGTCGGTGATCGAGACGCGGTGGTGCGACTCGTACCGGTCGCGCAGGCCCTTGAGGATCTCGATGGTGTGCTCGACAGACGGCTCGCCCACCTGCACGGGCTGGAAGCGGCGCTCGAGTGCGGCGTCCTTCTCGATGTACTTGCGGTATTCGTCGAGGGTCGTCGCGCCGATGGTCTGCAGCTCGCCGCGGGCCAGCTTCGGCTTGAGGATGCTTGCGGCGTCGATGGCACCCTCGGCGGCACCTGCGCCGACGAGCGTGTGCAGCTCGTCGATGAACAGGATGATGTCGCCGCGGGTGTTGATCTCCTTGAGCACCTTCTTGAGGCGTTCCTCGAAGTCACCGCGGTAGCGGCTGCCCGCAACCAGCGAACCGAGGTCGAGGGTGTAGAGCTGCTTGTCCTTGAGGGTCTCGGGGACCTTGCCGTTCACGATGGCCTGCGCCAGGCCTTCGACGACGGCGGTCTTGCCGACGCCGGGCTCACCGATCAGCACCGGGTTGTTCTTGGTGCGGCGGCTGAGCACCTGCATGACGCGCTCGATTTCCTTCTCCCGGCCGATGACCGGGTCGAGCTTGCCCTCGGAGGCCGCGGCGGTCAGGTTACGACCGAACTGGTCGAGGACCAGCGAGGTCGACGGGGTGCCGGACTCGCTGCTGCGACCGCCGGTGCCCGCCTCCTGCGGCTCCTTGCCCTGGTATCCGCTCAGGAGCTGGATGACCTGCTGGCGGACCCGGTTGAGGTCGGCGCCGAGCTTCACCAGCACCTGGGCAGCGACGCCCTCGCCCTCGCGGATCAGGCCGAGCAGGATGTGCTCGGTACCGATGTAGTTGTGGCCGAGTTGCAGGGCCTCGCGCAGCGAGAGCTCCAGCACCTTCTTGGCACGCGGGGTGAACGGGATGTGTCCCGACGGCGCCTGCTGGCCCTGGCCGATGATCTCCTCGACCTGGCTGCGAACCCCTTCGAGCGAGATCCCGAGCGACTCGAGCGCCTTGGCCGCCACGCCCTCGCCCTCGTGGATGAGGCCGAGGAGGATGTGCTCGGTACCGATGTAGTTGTGGTTGAGCATGCGCGCTTCTTCTTGGGCCAGAACCACAACCCGACGCGCGCGGTCGGTGAACCGTTCGAACATTGTTCTCCCTCACATTGCTAGCGCCCCGGCCGCCGCGGAGACCACCTCGGAGGTCCCAGAGGACAACCGGTGCGGATAGACGACGACCAGCCTGCTTCCACTCTAGAGGTCGTCTCGGGTGCACCTGCAGTTAACGCCTGCGCAGGGTGCATCGATCCACCGATGCGGCGGGGATGTGCACAGTACAACTGCGCAGGCCGGGGCTGTGTTCCCCGCCGTCTACGCCGAGAGCGAACGGGCCGCCGACGGCCCGGGATGCGCCCCCACCGGGCGCTGGGACCCGCGACGCGGCGCCCGCGTTGTGCCCGACAGCAGCCGGGTATCGCGGAAACCGCCGGCCGACGAGACCACAGGAGGCGAGTGGGGACCACCCGGGCCGCTGCCGGGCCTCGGTAGATCTGGCCCTCGCTTGACTGCGACCGTCGCACACCAACGAGCAGCAGGGTGCATCCGGGTACGGCCCGATACACGGCGAGCACGGCCACGACACGCGGCGGACGCCTATCACACGACACCGACAAGATGTAGGCGCTCAGTTCTGTTGCACGACAACATTTTTGGTATTGACGGCGACCGATGGCCGTGTACACTCGAACGTACATTCGCAGCAACGGTTCTCGGGGGAGGTGACCATGTCTGACGAGACCACGACGCCGCTACCGCGTGCCGTCGAGTTGGTGGCCGACCTCCACCGCATCCTCGACGAGTTGCAGACCGTGGACCTGGCGCCGTGTACCGATGCCGAATTGGCTGATCTGGCGGCCGACACCGAGAAAGCGATCGCCCGGCTGACCGTGGCCGGTGACCGGCAGATCGATCAGGCCGAGGCCCGAGACCTCCCCCGCAAGACCGGCTGCCGAACACTCATGCAGTACATGACCCACCGGCTGCGGGTCTCCAACCCGATGCGGCGCCGCAAGCAGATGGACGCCACCACCCACCGGACCAGCCTCGGCGGCGACATCCTGGAGCCCGAACATCCGTGCCTCGCTGAAGCGTTCGCCGCAGGAGCGGTCGGCTCCGGACACGTGCAGGCCGCCCTGGATGTCCTCGACCGCATCCCAGTCGCCATCGACCACGACATCAAGGTCGCCGCCGAACGACAGATGGCCGAGATCGCCGCCGACCACACACCTGCTGACATCACCCAACTCGGTGCCCGGCTGCTCGCTCACCTCGACCCCGACGGCACCCTCGCCGACGATTCGGACCAGAAACGACGCCGCGGCCTGTGGATCGGCCGGCAACGCGCCGACGGCACCGCCAAAATATCGGGCACCCTCACTCCCGAACTCCACGCCCGGCTGACGATGATGTTCGCCGTCTGGGGCAAACCCGGACTCAACAACCCCGACGACCCCCACTCGCCCCAAGGCCCGGCCGGCACCGCCGACCCCGACACCCTGACAGCCGCCGCCGACCGCGACGGCCGCACCCCCGCCCAGACCAATCACGACGCCCTCGACGCCGCACTGGCCGCCAAATTTGCTGACGGCACACTCGGCACCTCGCATCGCGGCCTGCCCGTGCAACTGATCGTCAAAGCCGACCTCTCCGACCTCGTCCGCGAAGCCGGCCTCGCCACCACCGCCACCGGCACCCTGCTGCCCATCCCGGACCTGATCGCGATGGCCGCCGACATCCAGCCGTGGTTGGCGATCTTCAAAGACCACACCACCGTCCCGTTGCACTTCGGGCGCGGTAAGCGTCTGGCCACCCGCGAACAACGCCTGGCGTCGTTTGCCCGCCCCGACGGTGAAGTGTGCTCGGCACCCGGTTGCGATCAGCCCGCCACCCACGTCGACATGCATCACGCACACAAGGACTGGGCGAAGGGTGGGCTCACCGACATCGACGACCTCGCCCCCGCCTGCCCACGCCACAACCGCATGGTCGGCGACAAGCCCGGCCAATACACCACCCGCATCGTCCGGTCCGGACCCGACGAAGGCCGCTGCCTCTGGCGGTTGAACGCCGAACCCGGCGCACCACCCAACCCCGAACGCCTCAACCGCCGACCCGACATACCCAGGCGGTTCGCACACCACCTCAGCACCGTGCGCAACGACATCCACGGACCACCAACCCGGCCCGGCGATCAACCACGCCCAGACGGCCACACCCACGACGACGCACGCCGCTCATGGGCGACAGTCAGCCACGTCATCGACGTCCGACCACCCCGACCCGGCCGACGACAGGTCCGCCCCTCCCTCGTCGAAGCACACCTCATGGAGCTACTCGCCACCCACTGAACCGGGTAGAACAACTCACACGGATCCGTCCAAACAGTCCGCCCCATCGGCGATCGGACTAGCGTCGTGGTCCATGAGTGATGACGCCGCTCGACCGTCCACGTCGGTCCATGCCGAGACCAAGACCGGCGAGCGGCGATTGCCCACGCGCCGGGTCAATCTGACCGTCTTCATAGCCTCGGCCGTCATCGTGGTCGCCTTCGCCGCCTGGGCGCTGGCGGCCCCGGCGGCGGCCGAGTCGACGATCAACGACGTCCGCGACTTCATCACCCGGTGGTTCGGCTGGTGGTACTTCATCCTCGCGACCGCCATCGTCGGCCTCGTGGTCTTCCTGGGCCTCAGCAAGTACGGGCGCTACCGGCTCGGACCGGAGGAATCGCGCCCCGAGTACAGCCTGTTCACCTGGACGGCGATGCTGTTCGCCGCGGGGATCGGCATAGATCTGATGTTCTTCTCGGTCGCCGAACCGGTGACCCATTTCCTCAACCCGCCGACCGGGCCCGCGGAGACCAACGAGGCTGCGCGCGAGGCGGTCACGTGGACGGTCTTCCACTACGGGGTCACCGGGTGGGCGATGTACGCGCTCATGGGCGGCGCGCTCGCGTATTTCGCCTTCCGGCACAATCTGCCGCTGACGATCCGGGCAGCGCTCTACCCGATCTTCGGCAAACGTGTCGAAGGCCGCTGGGGCGACGCGATCGACGTCGCGGCCGTCCTCGGCACCATCTTCGGCATCGCCACCTCACTGGGGATCGGGGTCGTCCAGCTCAACTTCGGGCTGAACGAGATCTTCGGGATCGAGCAGGGCAAGGCGGCCCAGATCGGTCTCATCGTCCTGGCGGTGGTGATCGCGACCGCGTCCGCGACGTCGGGTGTGGACAAGGGCATCCGACGCCTCTCCGAGATCAACGTGATCCTGGCGATCTGCATGCTCGTCTACATCACGGTCGCCAAGGACGCCGACTTCCTGCTCAACGGCCTCGTCCAGAACGCGGGCGATTACGTCTCCACCTTCGCCGACCGGACGCTCGACACCTTCGCGTGGGACCAGGTGAACCCGCCGCCCGGCAACGACGCCCGCGCCTTCGTCGATGGCTGGACCCTGTTCTTCTGGGCCTGGTGGGTGGCCTGGGCGCCGTTCGTGGGGCTCTTCCTCGCGCGCATCTCGCGCGGACGCACGTTGCGACAGTTCATCTTCGGCGTTCTGGTGGTCCCGTTCAGCTTCATCCTGGTGTGGATCTCGATCTTCGGAAACAGCGCCCTGCAGGTGGCCCGCGGCGATGCGGACTTCGCCGAGACGACCGCGTCCACACCCGAGGCCGGGTTCTATTCGCTGCTCGAGCAATACCCCGGTTCGACGCTGCTCATCGGGATCGCCACGATTACCGGCCTGCTCTTCTACGTGACCAGCGCCGACTCCGGCTCGCTCGTGATGGGCAATTTCACCAGCCGCCTCGACGACCCGATGGCCGATTGCACACGGTCGCTTCGTATCTTCTGGTCGGTGGCGATCGGTCTGCTGACCCTGTCGATGCTGTTCGCCGGCGGCGGCGACGGGTCGATCCTGACCCTGCAGGCCGCGACGGTGATCATGGGCCTGCCGTTCTCCTTCGTCCTCGGGCTCATCGGCATCTCACTGCTCCGTGCCGTCCGCAACGAGTCGGTGAAACTCGACAGCTTCCGGACGACGCTGCCCAAGGTGATCGCCGTCGGGCGCGGCCCGACGGAACACGGCAGCTGGCGACAGCGACTCATCGGCACCCTGCGCTTCCCCGGCCGGGTTGGGACCCGGAAGTTCATCGAAGCCAACGTCGTACCGGCCATGACCGAGGTCGCCGAACAATTCGGCCGGGAGGGGATCACCGCGACGGTCGACGAGTCGGCCGAGAACGAAGGGCTGCCGTCACCGCGCCTGATCGTCGAACTCGCCGAAGTTCCCCGTTTCGAGTACTGCGTGTGGCCGGTCTCGGCACCGACACCGACGTACGCGGTCCGGACGCAGCGTTCCGATGATCGTTACTTCCGGTGCGAGGTGTACCTCACCGAGGGCTCGCAGGGCTATTCGCTCGCCGGGTACACCCGCGACCAGATCATCGGCGACATCCTCGACCAGTACGAGCGCCATCTCGGCTACCTACATCTGCGGGACTCCGAGGGCGATCACCACGACCCCGAACCCGATCCGGACGCCGACGACGGTACCGTGCCCGACAACGACACGGACATCCCCGACAGCAGTTCTGAAGGAGCACCGGCCTGATGAGCGAGACCCTCTACATCGACGGCCGCTGGCGGGCCGCAGCCTCCGGCGGGACCCGTGAGATCCGCTGTCCCGCAGACAACTCGCTCGTCGGTGTGGTGGCCGAGGGCGGTGCGGCCGACACCGAGCAGGCCATCGCGGCGGCCCGCCGCGCGTTCGACGCCGGCGAGTGGAGCGCCACACCCGCCGCCGACCGTGGGGACCTCCTTCTCCGCGTCGCCGCCCAGATCGACGAGCGCCGAGACGAGTTCGTCCGCGCCGAGACCCTCGACACCGGCAAGCGGCCCTACGAGTCGGACATCGACATGACCGACATCGCGAACTGCTTCCGGTACTTCGGCAAGCTCGCGGCGGCCGACGCCGGGCGTGTGGTCGACACCGGGTCACCCGACGCCGATTCGCGCATCGTGTACGAACCGGTCGGCGTCTGCGGATTGATCACACCGTGGAACTACCCGCTGCTGCAGGCGGCGTGGAAGGTCGCGCCGGCACTGGCGGCGGGCAACACCTTCGTGCTCAAGCCCGCCGAACTCACCCCGCACACGTCGATCCTGCTCATGCAGGTCCTCGAGCAGGTCGGTCTCCCGGCAGGCGTGGGCAACCTCGTCCTGGGCGCGGGCGCCGAGGCCGGCGCTCCGCTGTCGTCTCATCCTGACGTCGACCTGGTCTCGTTCACCGGTGGGCTCGTGACCGGCCGGGTCATCGCCCGCGAGGCGGCGGCGACGGTGAAGAAGGTCGCGCTCGAACTCGGGGGCAAGAACCCGAACGTGGTCTTCGCCGACGCCTGCGCCACCGACGACCTCCTCGCAGCAGCAGTCGACAACGCACTCAACGCGGCGTTCCTGCATTCGGGGCAGGTCTGTTCGGCCGGAGCGCGGCTCATCATCGAGGAGTCCGCACACGATCGCTTCGTCGATGAGCTGGTCCGCCGCGCGGAGCAGATCCGGCTGGGCCTGCCCTACTCCGAGGGCACCGAGACCGGACCGCTCATCTCTGCGGCACACCGCGACAAGGTGCACGCCTACGTCGAACAGGCTCGTGCGGATGGCGCGATCATTCGCACCGGTGGCGCGTTCGCCACGGGCGATGCGGGTTCGGGGCGCCTGGACGACGGATGGTTCTATCTGCCCACCGTGATCGATCGCGCCGACCGTTCGATGGCCTGCGTGCACGACGAGGCGTTCGGACCGACCGTCACCGTGGAGACCTTCGCCACCGAGGACGAGGCCGTGACCCTGGCCAACGACACCGTCTACGGTCTCGCGGGGGCCGTCTGGTCGGCCGACGCGGCACGCGCCCGCCGCATCGCCGGACGAATCCGGGCCGGAACGGTGTGGGTCAACGACTTCGGGCCGTACCTGCCGGAAGCCGAGTGGGGCGGTTACGGCCAGTCGGGATTCGGGCGGGAGCTCGGACCCTCCGGTCTGGCGGAGTACCGCGAGGCCAAACATGTCTACGAGAATCTCCGACCGGGCGTGACCGGCTGGTTCGCGGACCGGTCCGGAGACGGCGAGGAGCGACGATGAGCGAGACCTACGACTACGTGGTCGTCGGCGGCGGCTCCGGGGGTGCCGTGGTGGCGTCGCGGCTGTCCGAGGACCCCTCGGTCTCGGTGTGCCTGCTGGAGGCGGGTCCGTCCGATGTCGGCGACGACGCGATCCTGCGGCTCGACCGGTGGATGGAACTCCTCGAATCCGGTTACGACTGGGACTATCCCATCGAACCGCAGGAGAACGGCAACGACTTCATGCGCCACGCCCGGGCGAAGGTCCTCGGCGGGTGCAGTTCGCACAACAGCTGCATCGCCTTCTGGGCGCCGCGCGAGGACCTCGACTCCTGGGAACGCGACTTCGGGTGCGCCGGATGGGGTTCGGCGGAGTTGCACCGCCTCTACCCGCAGATCGAGACCAACGACGCGCCGGGCGCGCACCACGGTCGCAGCGGCCCGGTCCACCTCATGACGGTGCCGCCGAACGACCCGTGCGGGGTCGCCCTGCTCGACGCCTGCGAGTCGATCGGCATCCCCCGCGTCGAGTTCAACAGCGGCAGCACGGTTGTCAACGGGGCCAACTTCTTCCAGATCAACCGACGACCCGACGGTGTGCGCGCCTCGTCGTCGGTCAGTTATCTGCACCCGCACCTCGACCGGCCGAACCTCACCATCCGCACCGGGTCGTGGGCAAAACGGGTGGTGATCGAGCGGGTCGACGGCGAGCTACGCGCCGTGGGCGTCGACATCACCGACAACGCGTTCGGTCGCACGACACGGATCGAGGCCCGGGGCGAGGTGATCGTGTCGGCGGGGGCGATCGACTCCCCGAAGTTGCTGATGCTCTCGGGAATCGGGCCGGCCGACGATCTGCGCGAGCACGAGATCGAGGCCCTCGTCGACGCGCCGGGGGTCGGTGAACACCTGCAGGACCACCCCGAAGGGGTGATCGGGTTCGAGACCGCGAAGCCGATGGTCCGCGAGTCGACCCAGTGGTGGGAGGCGGGCATCTTCACCACCGTCGATGCGGGTCTGACCCGGCCGGACCTGATGATGCACTACGGCAGCGTGCCGTTCGACATGCACACCCTTCGTCAGGGCTATCCGACCAGTGACAACACCTTCTGCCTGACACCGAACGTGACGCACGCGCGGTCACGGGGCACGGTGCGGTTGCGCTCCCGTGACTTCCGCGACAAGCCCCGCGTGGACCCGCGGTACTTCACCGATCTCGAGGGCTACGACATGCGGATCATGATCGCGGGCCTGCGCAAGGCGCGGCAGATTGCCGCCGCGGAGCCTCTGGCGACGTGGGTTGCGCGCGAACTCTATCCGGGCCCCGCCACCACGAGCGATGCCGAACTGGCCGACTACATCACCCGCACCCACAACACCGTCTACCACCCGGTCGGCACCGTGCGGATGGGTGCGCCCGACGACGAGCTGTCGCCGCTCGATCCCGAACTCCGCGTGAAAGGTGTTGCAGGACTTCGGGTGGCCGACGCGTCGGTGTTCCCGGAACACACGACGGTGAACCCGAACCTCACCGTGATGCTCGTCGGCGAACGCTGCGCCGAGCTGGTGCGCGCCGACAGCAACTGACCGCCAGGAGCGACTAGGTCGCGAACGAGTCGACGATCCGTTCCAGGACCGCAGCTACCTGTTCGGTGGCGGCCTCGCGATCGTCGGCGGCGGCGACGTAGAGCGCCGCCTCGTCGAGCGCGCCGATCGCGACGTGGGCCAGCGGGCGGGTGGGCTGCTCGACCGCCTGGCCCGTGGCGATCGCGGCCGCGATCAGGCCTTCGACGAGTGCGAATCCGAATTCTTCTCCGCGAGCACGCCATTCACTCCATCCGAGCACTGACGGTGCCTCGACGAGCGTGATCCGATGCACCTCCGGTTCGGTGCACAACCGCAGGAACAGACGCATACCCGCCTTCAGCGCGGCGAGCGGGTCCTCGGCGGCGCGCTCCCCCACGGCCGCCGCGATCTGCGCGACGATCGACTGTTCCACGTCGTCGTAGACGGCGACGAACAGCCCTTTCTTGTCGTCGAACTGGTGGTAGAGCGCACCGCGTGTCACGCCGGCCTCGGCGACGATCTCCTGGGTGCCGACGTCGGCGAAGCCGCGTTCGCCGAACAGCTTCCGGCCGGCGTCGATCAATGACGCGCGGGTCGCCGCGGTCCGCTCGGCCTGGGTACGACGGTTGACTTTCATACAGGTTGCACGTAACTTTCGTACTGAGTGTTCGTAAGTTACCGAGTCTACGAGAAGCGGGTCTCGCCATGACGACTGCACTGCCGACCGTCGAACTTCCGTCCGGCGTCATCGAGTACGCGACCTACGGTCCGGACGACTCGGCGCATCCGCCGGTCGTCTTCGTCCACGGCGCCGTCGTCGACCACCGGCTGTGGGAACCGACGGCACGGTTGCTCGCCGAGCGCGGATTCCGGTGCCATGTGCCCCTCATGCCGCTGGGCTCGCACCGCATCCCGCTCGGCCCCGGAGCCGACCGCTCGCCGCGCGGGATGAGCAAGCTCCTACGTGAGCTCGTCGACCGGTTCGACCTGTCGGACGCGACCCTCGTGGCCAACGACTCCGGTGGCGCCATCACCCAGTTCGCCCTCGACGACGATCCTGCGTTCGTCAGCCGGCTGGTGTTCACCAACTGCGATGCCTTCGATCTCTTTCCGCCGCAGCCGTTCCGGTTGTACTTCGCGCTGATGAAGCACCGACTTCTGCTGAAACCGCTGGCCGAGGCGATGCGCCTGCGTGCACTACGCCATTCCGCGCTGGGCGTCGGTCTGCTGTTGAACGATCCCGATCCCGACCTCACCGGCTCGGTCTTCGAACCGCTGCAGCGCGACGTACGCATCCGCAACGACTTCATCGAGTTCCTCCGCGGCATCCGCCCCGCCGAACTGGCGCAGATCACCCCGCGGATGTCGCGCGTCGACCTCCCGGTCCGAATGGTGTGGGGTCGCGACGACCGGTGTTTCACCCCGGCCCACGGACGCCGCCTGGCCGCCGTCTTCCCGGGCGGGGCGCCGTTCGTCGAGGTTCCCGACGCCCGGACCTTCGTCTCACTCGACCAGCCACAGATTCTGGCCGACGAGATCATCGAGCTCACCGTCGGAGAACGCACCGCTCCGTGACCGCCCGGAGAACGGCGCAAGTTTTTTTCGCCACGGGCGTCGGATCATCGGGTCCGGCCGCGACGATAGAGGTGTGAGCAGCGACCAACCGGTTTCTTCGGCCCGGGGACCAGAGGGATTGCTGGCGGTCTACGACCAGGCACTGCCGGAGGTGTACGGCTTCGTCGTGCGGCGCTGCACGGATCGTCGTACCGCCGAGGACGTCACCTCGGAGACCTTCCTGGCCGCCATGGACTCCGTCCGACGACGCCGCGACACCGAACCGACCACTCCGTGGCTCATCGGGATCGCCCGGCACAAACTCGCCGACCACTGGCGACGTGCACAGCGCACGCCGGAACCGGTCGACGACCTGCCCGACCACGGGGACGACCCGTGGGACACCGAACTCGACCGGATGGTCGCCCATCACACGCTCGGCCAGTTGTCGCCGATCCACCGTTCGGTGCTGACGCTGCGCTACGTCGACGACCTCCCCGTCGGCGAGTGCGCGGAGATTTTGGGCCGCACGGTCGGCGCCACCGAGGCGCTTCTCACCAGGGCCAAGCGGGCGTTCCGCGCCGCCTACCCCGAAACACAACCCCAGCCCAGCGGGAGAGGAGGTCACGCATGAGCACCCGGAACAGCTCGCGCTTCGACGCAGCACGAGATCCGCTGCACGTCCTGAACGCAGCGCGCACGCCGGGCTTCGACGATCCGGTCCGTCCCGACCTGGATTTCGCCGCCGCGCTGCGGGACCGCCTCGAGCGCGGGGCGACCCTACCCGAAGGAGTCGTCATGGCCACCGCAACACAACTCGACGCAACCGAGACCGTCCGGACCGAGGCGCCCGCCCGACCGGAACCGACGGTCGAACGTCCCGGCGCCCTCCCGTATCTCGTCGTCGCCGAACCGCAGGCGGCGATCGACTGGTACGTCGACACGCTCGGCGCCCGGCTGCGCGGCGAGCCGATCGTGATGTCCGACGGCGTGATCGGTCACGCCGAACTCGAACTGGGCGGCGGCGCGGTTTATCTCGCCGCCGAGTTCCCGGACCTCGGACTCCGGGCGCCCGCACCCGGACAGGTCTCGGTCAGCCTGATGGTCGCCGTCGACGACACCGACGACGCGGCCGCCACGGCCGCCCGCGCGGGAGCCGCGGTGATCCGAGAGCCGTATGAAGCCCACGGCACCCGCACCGCGGTGATCGTCGACCCGTTCGGCCACCGCTGGATGCTGAGTGGACCGTCGAAGACCGTGGGCACCGAGATGGTCCATCAGGGCGACATCGGCTACATGTCCCTGAACACACCCGACGCGGCCCGCGCCCGGCGCTTCTACGGCGACGTCCTGGGCTGGGAGTTCGACACCGAGGGCCGGCGCGTCACCAACGTCGGCCACCGCCTCGGCATCTTCGAGACCGACGGCACACCGACGGTCTTCTGCGCGTACGCCGTCGACGACCTCGAGGCCGCGCACGAGCGCATCGTCGCAGCGGGCGGGCGGGGCGAGTTCGGCGCAAGCCCCGACGGTCATCGCGTCGTCGACGCCGTCGACGATCAGGGCGTCCGGTTCGCGGTCTACGCCGCGAACCCCGACGACGAACGCCCGCAGGCCCACCCGCGCGACCCCGGGGCCATGACCTACCTGACGGTGTTGACGCCCGACAGCGGCCGCTTCCGCGCGTTCTACGGATCGGTCCTCGGCTGGACGTTCCACGGCGGACGCATCGACGACGGCTGGGAGGTCGACGACTCGCGACCGCAGGTCGGGCTCGCGGGCGGCGCCGAGAGCTCGCTGGCAGTGCCGATGTGGACGACCGACGACGTCGTGACCACGGTCGAACGTGTCCGGGCCGCGGGCGGCACGGTGCTCGAGGAACCGAGCACCGCGCCCTACGGCATCTCGGCGCGGTGCACCGACGACCAGGGCGCTCAGTTCTACCTCGGTCAGTTGTTCTGAGTCACCCCGCGGCCAACCCGACGACGAGCACCGCCACCGCCGCGGTGGTCAGCACGGACCGCACGATGTTCCACGGCACCCAGACGGCGGTGAACCGCGTCCAGACCCCCACCGCCTCGTCGCCGCGGACGACGCCCGCGGCGTCGAGGCGGTCATTGGCCGGGACGTTGACGACCATCGTGATGACGACACCGAGCGCGGTCAGGACCGTCGCGGTCAGGACCCACCATCGGAGCCCGGAACCCCACGAGGCCCAGACGGTCAGCGCGCCGAACACCACGCCGCCGCCGAAGATCACCGCGAAGAGCGGGTTGAGGATGGCGCTGTTCATCCGCTGCATCGCCGCGACCGCGACGTCGGCGCCGGCCCGGGTCAGGCCGGGGATCACGGCATAGCCGAATCCCGCCAGCACACCGGCACTGAGGCCGGTGGTCCCGACCGTCAGGGTCACCAACACATCACGCAACAGGTCCATGGGAACAGTCCAGTGCCCTGCGGGCGCGAAAACCATGACCGGACCGGCGAATTTCCTGCTCCGCCGTCCGGCTCCCGGCTCCGGAGCGGCCACCACCGTCATGGTTGACTCTTACCCATGTCCTCTCGCTCCCGCGTCCGGGCCCTGTCCGCGCGTCTGCCCTTCGGCATCGGGACCGTCGTCTTCGCCCTGTGCGCCGCGCTGGTCGTGACCGGCGGCGTGGTGCTGGCGAGCGGCACCGCCCAGACCGACGACGGCGACTACGCCTACGGCGAGCTGCGCGGCTACGAACGCGAACCGGGGACCGCCTGGACGATAGTCGGGCAGGAGGATCTACCGGACTACTCCGGCGAGGTCACCATCGAGATCGCCGACACCTCCGACGAGGGATGGCTCATCACCTACCCCTCCGGGCTGGGGCGCTCGTTCGTGATGGTGGACCGACGATCGGGAAACCTGCTGTGGGACAGCCCCATCAACGCGGGGCAGGGCGACTGCGCGGTCAACGAGGCCGGCCAGGTCGGTTGCGCGGTACAGCTCGGCACCCCACTCGAGGACGGCTTCTACCTCGTCGACGACGCCGGCATCCCGACCCGCACCGCCGAATACCTGGACACCAAATCGGTGGAGGGCCTCGGCAACAACTTCCTGCGCGTCAACCGGGTCGGGCACCAGGTCACCCTGAACACGCCGGCCGGCAACGGCATCTGGGCTCGGACCTTCGCGGCGCCGGTCGTCGGTATCGAGGTCACCGGCGACACCGTGGTCATCAGGACCGCCGACGCCAGCGAGTACCTGGTCAACCCCGCCACCGGTGAGGACCGCATCGGTTGCGATCAGTGCAGCATCAAGCTCTACCCGACCGGGGTGACCGTCGATCACCAGACGCACGGCGAGGAGAAGGTGGTCACCTACGCCACCGTCAACGGCCGGGTGGACGCCGATCCGGTCGCCGAGGCCGGCGGTCTGAGCGTGCTGCCCGGGCCGTCGACCCTCCCGGTCCTCAACGCGGCGAACCTGGTCTTCGCCGCCGAGGGGCAGTACGAGGTCCGCGACCCGGCACGTCCGGGGGCGCTGTGGCAGATCCGCGACGGCGAACTGTCCAAGGCCAATGCCATCGCGTGCGGGTCCCTCGTGAACTTCGGCCGCCTGGACGGTTCGCGGACGACCTACGCGCTCGCCGACGGCGCGCACATCGGCAGCGGACCGCCGCCGGGACCGCAGCAGCCGATCCTCGCCAACCCGCGGTGCGTCGGGTCCAGCGGCACCACCATGGTCGTCGTCAACCAGGGCCTGCTGACCGGGCTCACCCCGGCGAACACCGCGGCCTGGGAGCGCGGCCTGTCCTCCCCCGGACTCGTGCGGGTCGTCGACGGATACATCGTCGTCAGCGAGGGCAGCACCCTGTCGATGCTCCGCCCGAATTGACCCCGCTCTTCCCGTTAACCCGAGGTCTCACTCCCTTTTGTGGGCCGTTTCACATGACGGGCCGAGCTTTCGGCCTCACCTGCAAGGACACGAATCGGTGGTGGTGTCCAGACCTGAATTGATCACGACAAGGTAACGCTTTGCTCACGACCGCGTGTACGGTCGGCTCGGTTCCGCAAGCACGAACCACGAGATGTACACGCGAGGTCGATCAGTTTTGGGTAAGCACTCCAAGCCACGGAAGAAGTCACGCACACCGTTGTGGGCCACCGCCCTGCTGCCGGTGGGCGTTCTGGCCGGCGCGGCGACCGCCGGGGCCGAACTCTCCGGCAACACGCTGGCCCCCACGCCGGTGTCCGCGCCGCAGGTGACGTCCGAGACCCCGACCACGCCACCGTCCGTGACGCCGGCTGTGAAGGCCCACCCGCTGGCACCCACTCCGCCGCCGCCGCCGGTTCGGCCGGCGAGCGTGACGACGGGCACGGTCCCGGTGACCAACTACGACGCGTATGAGGCGGCCGCGAAGTCCGTCACGAGCACCCACCCGCGCTGCGGCATCGACTGGAAGGTGATCGCCGGGATCGGCCGGGTCGAGTCCCACCACGCCGACCAGGGCAACGTGAACCCCGACGGCGTCCTGCGCAGCGCGATCTTCGGTCCGCGCCTCGACGGCTCCCTCGCCGGCAACCAGGTCATCGGTGACACCGACGGCGGCGAACTCGACGGCGACCCGGTCTACGACCGCGCGGTCGGCCCGATGCAGTTCCTGCCGTCGACGTGGAAGATGTACGCCGCCGACGGCAACGGTGACGGCAAGTCCGACCCGCAGAACATCTTCGACGCCGCGCTGACCACCGCGAACTACCTGTGCGACGACGATCTCGACCTGCGCGACTCGTCCTCGCTGGTGACCGCCGTCCTGCGGTACAACAACTCGATGGAGTACGTGAACAAGGTCCTCGGTTTCGCCCGCGAATACTGATCCCGCTGCCTCACCAGGACCCTTCGTGACGCGCCCTCCGCAAGCTCCGGGCGCTCCTCAGGGAGCAGTGGGCGACGCTCGCAAGCTCGCTCCTCAGTATCTGCGGCCTGGCGGCCGTCGTGGACTCCGAGAGACCCCGTTGTGCTCGGAGGGGGCCCAATTACTGCTCCCTGAGGAGGCCGGAGCTTGCGGAGGCCGTCACGAAGGGTCCTGGTGAGATGCGTCGCCAAGCCCTTCGTGGCTCGTCGACCTCGACGCGCTCCTTCGTCGCTTGCTCGGCCCGGCGGCTAACGCTCCTCGCACCTCAGGGAGCAGCGGGGGTCGCTTCTTTCGGATCAGGGAGCGGTGCCTGCTCGCGCGTCGTTCCTAGCCCTGCGTCAGAAACGCTTGCAGCGCAGCCGAATACATCGGCACGTCGTCGGCGCCCATGAGCTCACGCGCGGAGTGCATCGCGAGCTGCGGCGCGCCGACGTCGATCGTCGTGAGCCCGGTGCGTGATGCCGTGATCGGCCCGATCGTCGACCCGCACGGCAGATCCGCGCGATGGACATATCGCTGCATGGGGACGCCCGCGGCGTCGCACGCGAGCGCGAAGACGGCCTCTCCCACCGCATCCGACGCATAGCGCAGGTTCTGGTTGACCTTCAGCACCGGTCCGCCGCCGATCGAGATGCGGTGCCCGGGTTCGTGGCGCTCGGGATAGTTCGGGTGGGTCGCGTGGGCCATGTCGCCGGACAGGCAGATGCTCGCGGCCATCGTCTGGAGGAAGTCCGCGCGTGATCCGCCGCGCGCGAGCACGATTCGTTCGCAGATCGACCCCAGGAAGTCCGAGGCGGCACCACGCTCGGAACCGCTGCCGACCTCCTCGTGATCGAACAGCACCAGCATCTTCGTGTGCGCCGACGAGCCGGCGTCGAGCAGCGCCCGCAGACCCGTGTAGCAGGTCCCCTGGTTGTCCAATCGCGGTGCGCTGAGCAGGTTTCCGTCGGCGCCGATGATCGCCGACGGCGCGACGTCGTGGGTCATGAGTTCCCAGCCGAGGAGCGCGTCCGGGTCGATGCCCGCGTACTCCGACACCCAGCCGAGGACGTCGGGGACGTCGTCGCCGATTCCCCACACCGCGTTGACATGCCGCTGCGGATCGAGCGACACGCCCTTCCGGTCCTCGGACAGGTGGATGGCGAGTTGGGGTACCCGCACCACCGGTTCGGTCACGTGAACCAGCGTGTGCGCCACCGAGTTCCCCGATCGGTACGCGAGGCGGCCGGAGAGGCCGAGATCGCGGTCGAGCCAGGAATTGAGCCAGGCGCCGCCGTAGGGTTCGAGCGCGACCATCGCGACTCCGGCCGACGAGCGGTCGGGATGCTGCTTGAGCCGCAGGTTGGGGCTGTCGGTGTGTCCGCCGACGATGCGGAAGGTGCCGGTCTGCCCGGTCTCCCAGGCGATGATCGAGCCGCCGCGGATGACGTAGTGCCGCGCCGACGGGGCGTCGAGGCCGGCGTCCGCCCACGGCTGATCCTCGAACAGCCGCGTGTACCCGGCGCTTTCGAGTTCGCGGGCCACCGTCGCGCACACGTGGAACGGCGACGGCGAGGCGTCGACAAACTCGCCGAGGCCGCGTGCGGTCGCGCTGGTCGGAATCCTGGCGGACGCACTCATCGACGAACGCGCATTCACGCCGAGGCGAGGACCGAGTCGATCGCCGAGTAGAACAGGCCGAGGCCGTCGTCGCTGGGTCCGGTGAGCGGCTCCGTGGCGTGCTCGGGATGCGGCATCAGGCCGACGATCCGCCCGTTAGGGCTCGAGATACCGGCGATGTCGAGGGACGAACCGTTCGGGTTCCGCTCGGGGAACCGGAACACGACGAGCCCCTCACCCTCCAGCTCCTCGAGCTTGCGCTGCGAGGCCACGTAACGTCCTTCGCCGGACTTGAGCGGGATGAGGATCTCCGCACCCTGCTCGAAGCGGGTCGTCCAGGCCGTGGTGTTCGACTCGACGCGCAGCCACTCGTCGCGACAGATGAAGTGCAGGCCCTCGTTACGGGTCAGGGCACCCGGCAGCAGCCCGGCCTCACAGAGCACCTGGAAACCGTTGCAGATTCCCAAGATCGGCATCCCCTTGCCGGCTGCCTCGACGACCGATCCCATCACCGGAGCGAAGCGGGCAATGGCCCCCGCGCGCAGGTAATCGCCGTAGGAGAATCCGCCGGGGACGATGATCGCGTCGACGCCCTTCAGGTCGGCGTCGCCGTGCCACAGCGCGACCGGTTCGGCGCCGGCCAGCCGGACCGCGCGGGCGGCGTCGACGTCGTCGAGGGTGCCGGGGAAGGTGATGACCCCGATGCGTGCTGTCATGTGCTGCTCTCTACTCCGCGACGCGCGAGACGTTGAAGTTCTCGATGACGGTGTTGGTCAGCAACTCCTCGGCGATGCGCTCCAGCGTCGTGTCGTCGACCGTGTCGTCGACCTCGAGCTCGAAGCGCTTGCCCTGACGGACGTCGCCGATCCCACTGAACCCGAGCCGGCCCAGGGCGCCGACGATGGCCTGCCCCTGCGGGTCGAGAATCTCGGCTTTGGGCATCACGTCGACCACCACTCGCGCCATGGACCGCTCCTCAATGTCTGCTGGTCGGTTGTCGCCTGACCGGTGTTCTCCCGATCAGTTCACGCCGGTCAGCTTACCGGGTGCACCAAATCGGCTCAGAGCACGGATTCGATGGCGGCGACGACCGTCGGATCGGTCGGCTCGGTGCGCGGACGGAAGCGGTTGACCACCTCACCGTCGGCGTTGACGAGGAACTTCTCGAAGTTCCACTGGATGTCGCCGGCCTCCCCGTCGGCGTCGGCGTGCCGGGTGAGTTCGGCGTAGAGCGGGTGACGCGCCTCGCCGTTGACGTCGGTCTTCTCCAGCAGCGGGAAGGTCACCCCGTAGGTCGCCGAGCAGAAGGTCGCGATCTCCTCGGCGGTACCCGGCTCCTGCCCCATGAACTGGTTGCAGGGCACTCCGACGACGGTGAGTCCCTTGTCTCCGTACGTCTTGGCGAGTTCCTCCAGGCCGGCATACTGCGGCGTGAGGCCGCACTTGCTGGCGACGTTCACCACGAGCAGCGGTCCGCCGAAGTCCTTCAGCGAGACGTCGGAGCCGTCCAGAGCGGTAACCGGGATGTCCTTGATGTTGGCCATGGCTGTCAGATTAGACGGCGCCCGCGCCGCCTTCGGGAGACCCGGGTCACAGGTGCCGCCACGGTATGCGCAAGGTCACCGTTAATTGCGTTTCGGCAATAGTTGCATTCGGGTTAGCATCTTTCGGTGTCCGGAGAATGCAGGTCGAACAGCGGCGCCGACGAGTCGGTGAACGCTGCGTCGTCGGCGCTCAACGCCTTCCTCGAGCGGCTCATCGATCTGAGCCGGCCCGAGGCGCTGGAGAGTCTGGCGGCAAGCGAGGTCACGTTCTCGCAGCTCCGGATCCTCTCCACGCTTGCATGCCAGCCCGGGCCGATGCCGGTCAACGCGATCGCCGATCACGTTCAGCTGTCCCTCGCGGCCGCCGGCCGGACGGTGGACAAGCTGGTGACCGGAGGTCTCGTCGACCGTCGAGAGGACCCGTCCGACCGTCGGGTCAAGCGCATCTCCCTCACCGACGCGGGCCGGCGCTACCTCGAGACCCATCTGGCCGTGAAGCGCGGGACCATCCGGCACTTCGTCGCCAACCTGCCCGCCGACATGCGCGACAACCTCTGCGCGGCACTGCGTCCCATCGTCGACGACGGCGTCGACCATTTCTGTCTGCCCACCGACGGACGGCAGGCCTCGTGACTCCCCTCTCCTACCTCGTCGCTCCCTGATCTCTGACCACCGACCCTCACGGGGTCGAACGAGCCCACAGACTTCTCTGCCGCGGATGGCCGCGGCACGCCCATTTCTCGCCCGACCGATAGGAACACGCGAATGACCTCATCCACAGGTGGCCATCTGCACGACGGCCCACCCGACACCAAGCTGGACCGTCACGTCCTGCTGGTCGCCGGCGTGGTCGTGCTCGGCGCGATCATGTCGATCCTCGACGTCACCGTGGTGGCGGTCGCCCAGAACACCTTCCAGCAGGAGTTCGGCACCGACGCCGCGGGCGCCGCCTGGACCGCGACCGGTTACACCCTGGCACTGGCGGCGGTGATCCCGTTGTCGAGTTGGGCGGCATCGCGTTTCGGCACCAAGCGCGTCTACCTCGTCTCGCTGGTCCTGTTCACCGTGGGTTCGGTGTTGTGCGCGCTGGCGCCGAACATCGGCATGCTCGTGGCCTTCCGCGTGATCCAGGGACTCGGCGGCGGCATGCTGATGCCGATCGGCATGATGATGCTGACCAAGGCGGCCGGTCCCGAGCGGGTCGGTTCGGTCATGGCCGTGCTCGGTATCCCGATGCTCCTGGGTCCGATCTCGGGCCCGATCCTCGGCGGCGTCCTCATCGAGCAGCTGAGCTGGCACTGGATCTTCCTGATCAACGTCCCGATCGGCATCATCGCGCTGGTTTACTCGTGGATCGTCCTGCGCGATGACGCGGAGACCAGCCGCCCCTCGATCGACGTCGTCGGTCTGTTGCTCCTGTCGCCGGGGCTCGCGTTGTTCCTGTTCGGTATCTCCTCGAGCGCCGAGCACCGCACGTTCGTCACGGCATCGGTTCTGGTGCCGACCATCATCGGTGCACTGCTGATCGTGGCCTTCATCGTGCACGCCCTGCGCAAGAAGAACCCGCTGCTCGACCTGCGGCTCTTCGCGAACCGCACACTGAGCATCTCCGTCATCACGATGGTGCTGTTCATGGTCGCGTTCTTCGGTGCGGCGCTGCTGTTCCCGCAGTACTTCATCGGCGTGCGCGGCGAGTCCACGTTGACCGCCGGTCTGCTGCTGGCCCCGCAGGGCATCGGCGCCATGCTCACCATGCCGATCGCCGGCCGTCTCACCGACAAGATGGGTCCGGGCAAGTTCGTGCTCGCCGGCATCGTCCTGATCGTGCTGGGTCTGAGTACGTTCATGTTCCTCGGCGCCGAGACCTCGTACTGGCTGATCTGCGGTTCGCTGTTCGTGCAGGGTCTCGGCATGGGCATGACGATGATGCCGATCATGTCCGCGGCTCTCGCGACACTCAGCAACCCGCAGGTCCCGGACGGTTCGACGCTGCTGAACGTCATCCAGCAGTCGGCCACGTCGATCGGTACGGCCGTCATCTCGGTGATCCTGGCCAGCAGTCTGGCGAGCCGACCCGAGGCGGGACTGGCGATCATGGCGAACACCTCCGACGATCCGCTGCCGCCGGGCGTGCCGAACCCGTTGCCGGAGTCGTTCTTCGAGACGGCCGCGGACGTGTTCTCGAGTACGTTCACCATCTCGGTGGTCCTGATCGTCCTCACCCTGATCCCCGCGTTCTTCCTGCCCCGCAAGAAGATCGCGTCGCCTCTCACCGAAGAGGACATGGACCGCGGTCCGATCATGATGCACTGATCATCGCCTGCTGATCGCAAACCAAAGCCCCACCGACTCCCGGGTCGATGGGGCTTTGTGGTTTCGACAAGCTCAACCAGCGGAAGGTGAGCTCGACCAGCGGAAGGTGAGCTCAACCAGCGGAAGGGTGAGCTCAACCAGCGGAAGGTGAGCTCAACCAGCGGAAGGTGAGCTCAACCAGCGGGAGTATCGAGCGCGCCCGACTGCTGCAGGATCCACGCGATCTCGAAGGCGACCTCTTCCCACTGCTTGTAGCGTCCGCTGACGCCGCCGTGGCCGGCGGACATCTCGGTCTTCAGCAGTACCGGGTTGTCCGAGGTGGTCTTCTCCTGCAGTCGCGCAACCCATTTCGCCGCCTCGGTGAACAGCACCCGGGTGTCGTTGAGCGAGGTCAAGGCGAGGATCGGCGGATACGGCTTCGCGTCGACGTTCTCGTACGGCGTGTAGGTCTTCATGTACTCGTAGACCTTCGGGTCGTGCAGCGGGTCACCCCACTCGTCCCACTCGATCACCGTGAGGGGCAACGACGGATCGAGGATCGAGTTCAGCGCGTCGACGAACGGCACCGACGCCAGGATCCCGTTGAACAACTCGGGCGCGAGGTTCGCGACCGCACCCATCAGCAATCCGCCGGCGGACCCGCCCTCGGCGACCATCTGCTGCGGTGTCGTCCACCCGGTGTCGACGAGATGCCGTCCTGCGGCGACGAAGTCGGTGAAGGTGTTCCGCTTGCTGAGTTCCTTGCCGTTCTCGTACCAGTAGCGCCCCATCTCCCCACCGCCGCGGATGTGGGCGAGGACGAAGACCATGCCGCGATCGAGCATCGACAGTCGCGCCACCGAGAAGTACGGGTCGATACTCGCCTCGTAGGAGCCGTAGCCGTAGAGGAGCAGGGGCGCCGGCTTGGCGGCGTCGGTTTCCTTGCGCCGCACCACCGACAGCGGGATACGGGTGCCGTCCTCGGCGACGGCCCACTCCCGCGACTGCACGTAGTCGGCCGGGTCGTAACCACCGAGCACGGGCTGCCGCTTGAGCAGGGTCCGCTCGCCGGAGGCGACGTCGAGCTCGATCAGTTCCGCCGGTTCGATGAAACTGCCGTATCCGATGCGGAGCCTCGGGGCACGCCATTCCGGGTTGGCGCCGAGGCCCGCGGAGCTGAGCTCCTGGTCGAAGGTCACCTCGTGGAAATCCGATTCGACCGGGATGCCGTCGATCTGCCGCAGATCGGCGATGGCGAGACGCGGCAACGCATCTCGGCGGTAGGACAGGACCAAGTAGTCGGCGAAGGCGTCCAGGTCCTCGATCCGGCGTTGCGGATCGTGCGCGATCAGCGGACGACGGGCCGACAAGTCGGCGACCGGCGCGAGATCGATCGCGAAGTTCTCCGCCTTCTGCCCGTCGCGGACTTCGTTGTGCACGATGACCAGATAGTCCTCGCCACCGATGACGGCGTGCTCGACGCTGTACTCGACACCGTCGATCCGCGGTGCGACGCTGCGGAATTCACCCGTCGGATCGTCGGCGGCGAGCAGATAGCTCTCCGAGGTGATCTTGGACCCGACGCCGATGACGAGGTACTTGTCGCTCCGGGTGGTGCCCATCCCGACCCAGAACCGCTCGTCGGGCTCGTGGAATACCTTGACGTCGGCAGTCCCGGCACCGATGTCGTGGCGCCACACCGTGTCCGGGCGCCAGGCGGCGTCGACCGTCGAGTAGAAGACGTGCCGGGCGTCCGCCGACCACACCGCACCCCCCGACGTGTCGCGAACCTCGTCGGGGAGCAGTTCCCCGGTGCGAAGGTCTTTGACGCGCAGGGTGTATCGCTCGTCCCCGACGATGTCGATGCTGTAGGCGAGCCAGTTGCCGTCGTCGCTGACGGTCAGCGCCCCGAGACTGAAGAAATCGTGACCCTCCGCCTCGACGTTGGCGTCGAGCAGGATCTCCTCGCCGGGCAGCGGGTCGTCGCCCACCTCTGGCGGGGTCCAGTCGTCCTCGGACCGGATCGGGCACCGGCACGACGTCGAGTACTGCTTGCCCTCATGGGTTCGCCCGTAGTACCAATGCCGCCCGCGCCGGTTGGGCACCGACATGTCGGTTTCCTTGGTGCGGCTCTTGATCTCACCGAAGATCTGCGTGCGCAGGTCCGCCAGCTGCGCGGTGTGTGATTCGGTGAAGGCGTTCTGCGCCTCCAGGTAGGCGATGACCTCCGGATCGTCCTTGTCGCGCAACCATTCGTAGTCGTCGACGAAGGTGTCACCGTGGTGGGTGCGTTCGGTGGGCACCTTTTTGGCCACCGGCGCGGTGACCGGAGCGGCGTTCATGATGGTCTTCTCGTCGGTCATCAGATCACCTCTGCGTCGGGCCAGTCCGCGAAGGACTTTCGCGAGATCCATTCGTAGGCATCGATATAGCGCTGCCTCGTACGGTCGACGACGTCGTCGGGCAACGGCGGCGGCGCTTCATCGGACGCCCGGTCCCACCCGGATTCGGCACCGGTGAGCCAGTTCCGCACGATCTGCTTGTCGAAGCTGGGCTGCACCTTGCCGGCCTCGTAGGTGGCGGCCTCCCAGTACCGCGACGAGTCGGGGGTGAGCACCTCGTCGGCCAGGACGAGTTCGCCGTCGGCCCCGCGGCCGAACTCGAACTTGGTGTCGGCGAGGATGATTCCGCGCTCGGCGGCGACGGCGGCGCCGCGCGCGTAGATGTCGAGGGTGGCCGATCGCAGCGCCTGCGCCAACTCCTCCCCCTCCTGCTCGACGACCCGCTCGAAACTGATGTTCTCGTCGTGCTCACCCTGCTCGGCCTTGGTGGCCGGCGTGAAGATCGGTTCGGGGAGCTTGCTCGCCTCCGACAGTCCCGCCGGCAGTTCGACACCACACACCGACCCGGTCGCCTGGTAGTCGAGCAGGCCCGACCCGGTCAGGTAGCCGCGGGCGACGCATTCGACCTGCACCATCGGCAGTCGACGGACCACCATCGACCGGCCCACGACCGACGCCGGGATCCGTTCGTCGGTGGGGCCGCCGGCCAGGTGGTTGGGCACCCCGAGTTCGTCGAACCAGTAGAAGCTCATCGCCGTCAGGATGCGCCCTTTGTCGGGGATCGCGGGACTGAGGATGTGGTCGTAGGCCGAGATCCGGTCGGACGCCACCAGCAACAGGGTGTCGGCGTCGATCTCGTAGATCTCGCGGACCTTCCCCGACGCCAGATGACGGTAGGACTGCAGTTCAGGACGCATGGACTCGACCCTAGAGGGTGAGGTGACCCCGCGGGGCGGCAGGGACCACCCGTCCGGCCGTGGGCCCCGGGGTCTGCGATCCTGGACCGATGAGCGAGCCGCACATCACCATCACCTACTGCACGCAGTGCAACTGGCTGCTGCGGGCGTCGTGGATGGCCTCGGAACTGCTGAACACCTTCGGCACCGAGATCGGCTCGGTGACCCTCGTCCCTGGCACGGGCGGGGTGTTCGCCATCGACGTCGACGGCACCCAGATCTGGGAACGCAAGCGCGACGGCGGCTTCCCCGGTGCTCCCGAACTCAAGCGTCGCGTGCGCGACACCGCCCTCCCGGACTGGAACCTCGGGCACTCCGACGTCTCGACCCCCGAGTGACAGAGCCGACCTTCTGCTCCCTGATCCGAAAGAACGACCCCATTGCTCCCTGAGGTGTGAGGAGCGATAGCGACGAGCCACGAAGGGCCTGGTGAGACACGTTGCGGAGCCCTTCGTGGCTCGCTTCGCTCGCACCTCAGGGAGCAGACGGGGTCGCGCTCCTCAGGGAGCAGGGGGTAGCAGGCACTCCGACGTCACCGCGCCGAAGTGAGATGGCGGAGAGCTACAGGATCGGCGCCGGCGAGTAGCCCGCGGCGTCGGGGTACTGCCCGATGATCTTCTCCGCGGCCGCGATGACGTCGGCGACCTGCTGTTCGGCGGCACCGACGAAGGCCGTCTTGTCGGCCAGCAACGCGTCGAGCTGCGCGCGGTCGAGCGGGATGCGGTCGTCGGCGGCGAGCCGGTCGAGGAGGTCGGGTTCGCGTCCCTCCTCCCGCATGGCGAGCGCGACCGCGACCGCGTTCTCCTTGATCGCCTCGTGCGCGGTCTCCCGCCCGACGCCGGCGCGCACCGCGGCCATCAGGACCTTGGTGGTCGCGAGGAACGGCAGATAACGGTCGAGTTCGTTGGCGATCACGGCCGGGTAGGCGCCGAACTCGTCGAGCACCGTCAGGAAGGTCTCCATCAGTCCGTCGATCGCGAAGAACGCGTCGGGCAGGGCCACGCGACGGACGACCGAGCAGAAGACGTCGCCCTCGTTCCACTGCGCGCCCGCCAGTTCGGCGGCCATCGAGCCGTATCCGCGGAGTACGACCGCGAGCCCGTTGACGCGTTCGCAGCTGCGGGTGTTCATCTTGTGCGGCATCGCCGAGCTGCCGACCTGACCGGGCTGGAAGCCCTCGGTGACCAGCTCGTGGCCCGCCATCAGCCGGATGGTGTGGGCCAGCGACGACGGCGCGGCCGCCAGCTGCACGAGTGCCGACACCACGTCGTGGTCGAGCGACCGCGGATAGATCTGGCCGACCGAGGTGAACGAGCGGGCGAACCCGAGGTGATCGGCGACCCGGCCCTCGAGGTCGGCGAGCTTCACCGCGTCGCCGCCGAGCAGGTCGAGCATGTCCTGCGAGGTGCCCATCGGCCCCTTGATCCCGCGCAGCGGGTAGCGGTCGATGAGTTCGCGCAACCGGGTGAGCGCGATCATCAGCTCGTCGGCGGCCGAGGCGAACCGCTTGCCGAGCGTGGTGGCCTGGGCGGCAACGTTGTGACTGCGTCCGGCCATCACCGTCGACGAGTAGTCGGCGGCGCGTGCGACGATGCGCGCGAGCACTGCCACGCCGTGGGCGTGGACGTGTTCGAGCGAACGCAGGATCTGCAGCTGCTCGACGTTCTCGGTGAGGTCGCGGCTGGTCATGCCCTTGTGGATCTGCTCGTGGCCGGCCAGGGCGTTGAACTCCTCGATCCGGGCCTTCACATCGTGGCGGGTGACCCGTTCACGCTCGGCGATGGATGCGAGATCGACCTGGTCGACGACGCGCTCGTAGTCGGCGATGGCGTCGGCCGGTACGTCGATGCCGAGGTCGCGCTGCGCCTTGAGGACCGCGATCCACAGTCGCCGTTCGAGCTCGATCTTGGTGCTCGCCGACCACAGTTCGGCGAGATCGGCGGAGGCATAGCGGCTGGCCAGGACGTTGGCGATGACGGGCTTCGACACCCGGTCAGTGTAGGTCGCGGCCGTCGCGATCCTCAAAACCCGGAGAGGGCCGCGCACACGCGGTCAGAACGCGATGCACGCCCCGTTGGACCCGTAACCCTGTCGCACGCGGACGAACGTCGGCGCCGACACCTTCCCGTTCTGCACGGCATACAGATACTTGTCACCGGTCCGGTGCGGCACCCAGGTGGTCGAGGCGAGCGCACCCTGCGGCAGGTCGCGTCCGACGAAGCGCGGCGGCAGACCCGCCTTGACCTCGAAGAACTCGACCCAGCCGGACGAGTTGACCGCCACGGTCAGCGGATAGGTGCAGCCGGTGCCGTAGACCGCCGAGGAGAACGGGACCGACGCATCGACCCGCCCGGCCGGCGCGGCCTGCGCTGTCGGGGCGACGAACGCCGTCGCTGCCATGACGGCCGCGCCGAGCGCGGCCCCGACTCCCACCATCCATCGTCTCGCTGACACGCGATCCCCTTCCCCGTCGGTGACCTGACGCCCCATCGTGTCATCGCCGCGTCCACCGCGCGGTGAGTTCGCGAGGTTCGGCCCGGACACTCCGTCCGGTCACTCCCGTGGGGCGAGGACGTCGACGACGTCGAGCAGGGCGTCGCGCACCGCGTCGACCGGTCGTACGGCCGTCTGGGACAACGCTCCCACGATCGCTCCGTCCTCGATGCCGATCAGTTGCGCGATGTGCGCCGGATCGGCGACCCGGTGCGACTTCACCAAGACCTCGCAGTGGTGGAACGCCAGCGATTGCCCCCGGCTCGCGACGACCTCGCGCAGAAGCGGATACCGGGCCGCGAGCGCGATCATCTCGTACCGCGCGGACAGTTGCTGGAGGGTGGTGTCGGAACCGACGAAGACGTCGGCGAGGGCACCCGCCGTCGCCGTGCTGCCCCGGTGCCGGCGCGGAAGAGCGTTGCAGCGGGCGGCGACTGCGGTCTCGTCGTGCGCGCACAGATAGGCGGCGGCCTCGGCCATCAGGTCGTCGAGGGAACCGAAGTAATAGGTGGTCGACGCCAGCGGTAGTTGCGCGCGCTCGGCCACCGCGCGATGACGCACCGCATCGAAGCCTCCTTCGAGCAGCAACTCGCCGGCAGCCTCGATCAGTCGAGACCGCCGCCGCGCACCCTTCGGTGTCGCCGCCGAGGTCATCATGGGAGTCAATGCTGCCAAAGGGCCGGTACCGTCGTATCGCTTTCACCAAAGCGATACACGCCCAGGCGGATTCCCGTATAAGCCCGCTGACCTCGGCGGAATGCCCGACGGCGGTCGGCCGTCAGTCGGACGTCGGACAGAGGGGTACGACGACCACACCCGCGGTTACCGTGACCTCATGCAGTTCGACGGCCTCCATGCTGTCGCCGATTACGCGGCGCTCTACACCTGTCTGCGGCAGGTCGCGTTCGCCGACTTCCTGCGCGAACGGCTCGGTAGCTTCGAGTCGCGCTGCGACCCGGCGGAGCGGTCCGTCGTCTTCACCTCGACGGCCTCGTCCGACCCGGACGGGCACCGCGACTGTGTCCGTTCACGTGCCACCCTGATCGCGGTCATCGAATCGGACGCGATCGTGTGGGGGTGGGCCCATCCTCGCGGCGAACCGGCGGGTCCAGCCGCCGCGCTGCGCGACGTCGGCGCCCGATTCGGCGTCGATGATTTCGCCGTTCCCCGGGTGTCGTTGCCGCCCAGCCTCTCTCGCGACCAGATCGCCGACTACCGGACGCAGGCGATCGACATCGTGGCCGCGGCCGCGGTCGAGAGCACCGGGATCAGTCCGTACTGGACGGCACAGCACGACGACGGGGATCTCGCGGTGTACCTCCTCGACGACGTCGCGCTGCCCGAACCGACCTTCGCCGACTTCGCCACCACGATGCCGACGGTGATGAGATCACTTGCGGTCAACGATCATCGGGTCGCGATCCACGGGATGGCCGCGCGACGCGGCTGGCACATCAGCTGGCGCACCGGCTCCGACGGCGGCCGGTCGCCGATCTGCGACGTCACCGACGGCGAGTCGGTGGCGCACGTCGAGTTCGACCGGCGCGCGCGGCCCGTCGACTTCAGCTGTGAACTCGTCGGGCAGGCCTGAGACACTCGCCGTTCGCCCCACGCCGGCGTGCGGAACCGTGCGACGATCGGGACATGTCCCCCGACAGTCACGAGGACCCCGACATCACCCATCTCCGGCAGGCGATCGACCTCGCCGCCCGGGCCCGGACGCGCGGCGACCACCCGTTCGGCTCACTGCTTGTGGCGCCGGACGGCAGCGTGGTCGCCGAAGCGATGAATTCCGTGGACACCTCGGGTGACCCGACCGGGCATGCCGAGACGAACGTCGTCCGCGCGGTCGGGCACCTCGATCTCGACACGCGCGCCGAGCTGACGCTGTACACCAGCACCGAGCCGTGCGCCATGTGCGCCGGCGCGATCTACTGGGCCGGGGTCGGGACGGTCGTCTACGCGCTCGGCGAGGACGACCTGCGGGAGATGACCGGCGACGATCCCGCCAATCCCACGCTGGCGATGCCGTGCCGACGGGTCTTCGAGGCGGGCAGTCGGCCGATCGTGGTACGCGGTCCGTTCGCGATCGACGCCGCACACGAGGTCCACGACGGTTTCTGGCAGCACAGCTGAGAGGAATTCCTCACAACGGTGCGCGTCGGGAGCCATTCCGTTGCGGCGGGACGGGGGTCGGCCATTACCCTGTTGACTCGATGACCCGAGTGCCACCCCTCCCCAGCAATCCCGACGAACACGCCCGTGCGTTCGTCGGGCGTCGTGCTGTCCTGGCCGCCGGCCTCGGCGCCGCCGCCCTGGGGGTCGCCGCGTGCTCGGGGTCGACCCCGCCGACGTCGGTGGAGCCCCGCAAGCTCGAGGGTCGGGCCGACGATGAACTACCGGTCGAGGCGTCGCCGCCACCGGTCACCGGCGGCCCACCGCTGATCACCGGCAGCTTCCGCTCGGCGCGCATGGCCGGGCGTGACACGCGCTGGGCCGTCGCCCGGCCCAACGGGGTGACGGGCACCCTGCCCGTCGTCGTCGTGCTGCACGCGCTCAACACCAACGAGAAGTCGATCTTCGGGCCGAAGCTCGAGATGCAGTCGGTGATGCAGCAGTACGTCGACGCCGGGAACGCGCCGTTCGCGCTGGCCGCCGCCGACATCGGGCGCAACTACTACCACCGACGCACCGACGGCGCCGACGGGGGCGCGATGATCCTCGACGAGTTCCTGCCGATGCTCGCGAGCAACCCCGACCTGGACCTGTCCACCGAACGCATCGGCCTGTTCGGATGGTCGATGGGCGGGTACGGCGCGTTGCGCCTGGCGGCCATGCTGGGTTCGCCGCGTGTCGCCGCGGTCGCGGTCAGCTCCCCCGCGATGTGGGCCGACCCGCGCAACTTCCCGCCGCGCGCCTTCGACGGCCTCGCCGACTACCAGGCGAACTCGCTGTTCGGGGCCCAGCCGAAGTTCGCGAAGATCCCGCTGCTGATCAACATCGGCTCGAGCGACCAGTTCTACACCTACACACGGCAGTGGGCCGCCGGACTCCGGCCACCGGCGGCGTTCGGGACCGCGGCGGGTGGTCACACCAATCGCTACTGGCGCAGCGTCCTGCCCGAGCAGGTCGAGTTCCTCGGGCGGAACCTGGCGGTCTGAGTCGACCGTCATTCCCTATTTCGTTCTCGCTCAACCGATTTCGGTGAACGGGAACGAGGGAGCGAGACTCAGATGCTGATCCGGCCCTCGAGGGCGTTGCGGCCGATGTCGCGGCGGAAGTGCGAACCGGGGAGCTTGATGTTCGCGATCCGCGCGTAGGCCTGCTCGCGGGCTTCGGCGAGATCGGCGCCGGTGCCCACCACCGCGAGCACCCGCCCACCCGAGGAGACGACGGCGCCGTCGGCGTTGCGCGCGGTGCCGGCGTGCAGAACCCCGTCGGTGTCGGCACCGGTGATGAGGTCGCCGGTGCGCGGCTTGCCGGGGTAGTTCTCCGCGGCGACCACGACGGTGACCGCGGCCCCGTCGCGCCACTGCAGCGGCGGGAGGTCGGCGAGGGTGCCGGTGGCGGTCGCGTGCAGCGCCTGCCCGAGCGGCGATTCGAGCAGGGCCAGCACCGCCTGGGTCTCCGGATCGCCGAAGCGACAGTTGAATTCGACGACGGCGGGCCCGTCAGACCCGATCGCCAGACCGGCGTACAGCAGGCCGGAGAACGGGATGCCTCGTCGAACCATCTCGGCGGCAACGGGTTTGACGACCTCGTCGACGATGCGCGTGGTCATCTCGGCGGGCAGCCAGGGCAACGGCGTGTAGGCACCCATCCCGCCGGTGTTCGGTCCGGCGTCGTCGTCCCCGACGCGCTTGTGGTCCTGCGCGGGCAGCAGGGGCACCACGGTCTCGCCGTCGACGAGGCAGAACAGCGACACCTCCGGCCCGTCGAGGAAGCTCTCCAGCAGGACGGGGTGGCCGCTCTCGAGGCACTCGGCCGCGTGATCGCGGGCGACGTCGCGGTCGGCGGTGACGACGACGCCCTTGCCTGCGGCGAGTCCGTCGTCCTTGACCACCCAGGTCGGGCCGAAGCGGTCGAGCGCGGCGTCGAGCCGGGCGGGGTTGTCGACGATCTCGGCGTGGGCGGTCGTGACCCCCGCGGCCTTCATGACGTCCTTCGCGAACGCCTTCGACCCCTCGATCTGCGCGGCCTCGGCACTCGGACCGAAGGTCGCGATGCCGGCCGCGCGCAGGGCGTCGGCGACCCCGAGGACCAGGGGCACCTCGGGACCGATGACCACGAGGTCGGCGCCGATCTCGCGTGCCAGCGCGACGACCGCGTCGCCGGAGACGGCGTCGACGGGATGGTTCGTGGCGATCGACGAGGTGCCGGCGTTGCCCGGGGCGACGTGCAGGTCGGTGACCGCCGGATCGTTCGCCAGACCGATGAGGAGGGCATGTTCGCGGCCGCCCGAGCCGATCACGAGTACGCGCACGTCCATGACTCTAAACGCCGGTACCCGTGACCGCCCAAACGGTGTCGGCGCCGGTCAGCTCGTGGGCTGGGTGAGGTCGTACAGGGTCACGCCGTCGACGGTTGCGGCGGTGAAGTTCTCCTGCACCCAGGTGCTGATCTGCGACGACGGTTGCGACGAGTTGCCGCCCATGCCGCCCCCCATACCGGGACCGGAACCGCCACCGATGAAGTAGTGGATCTTCTTCGCGGCCACGAGCTGCTGGAATTCGGCCAGGGTCGGCGACGGATCGCTGCCGTTGAATCCGCCGATCGGCATCACCGAGTGTCCGGTCTCGAGCTGGTAGCCCGACGCCGACATCGAGCCCACGGCAGCTGCGACCCACGTGTACTCGTCGGCGTCGGCGGTGAGCCTGTCCACGAGCGCCGCCGACGGCGTCGAACCACGGAGCAGTCCCCCGGCGGCTCCGTCGCCACCGCGACCGCCCCCATCCTGTTGACCCATACCGGGCATCCCCTGCCCGGGTGCTCCCGATCCCTGCGGTGGCATGCCGGGCATGCCCCGTCCGCCGGGTCCACCCGGGCCACCTCGTCCACCCGGCCCACCGCCACCGGGACCGAATTCGCCCTCGACGCGCGGTCCGGCGGTGATGATGGATCCGCTCTTCTCGGTCGCGATGGTGTCGACGGTGTAGGCGACCGGCCCGGCCAGGCCCGCCATGATGGCCCCGATGAGCGCTGCGGCCGCGACGGTCCGACGCTGGGTGAAGACCATGGCCACCGCGGCGAGGAGTCCCACGACGAGGACCGCGTATCGCAGCCACGGCACGAAGTCGGGTGTGCGATCGAGCAGGACGAAGCCCCAGATCGCGGCGGCCGCGACGGAGATCCCGAGCGCGATCCGCACCCACAGCCGGTCCCGGTGCGACCAGCACACCGCCGCGCCGCCGGCGACGACCGCGGCGACCGCGGGAGCCAGTGCCGCCGTGTAGTACTGATGGAAGATCCCGGCCATGAAGCTGAAGACACCCATCGTGACCAGCAGCCACAGCGCCCAGACGACCAGATACGCACGGCGCGGGTCGGTTCGTCGGGCCCTGCCGATCAGTACGAGTGCCACGGCGGCGAGGATCAGGCCGGTCGGGATGAGCCAGGCGATCTGACCGCCCTGCGCGGGTTCGAACATCCGCAGCCAGCCGGTCTCGCCCCACGCGCCGCCCCCGCCTCCGGGGCCACCCGGTCCACCGCCCATGCCCTCCATCGCGTTTCCCCCACCACCGGGGACGACGGCGCCGGTCTCGTTGCCGTTGAGCCGGCCCAGGCCGTTGTAACCGAGGGTCAGCTCGAGGATCGAGTTGTTCTGCGAGCCACCGATGTACGGACGCGACGATGCGGGCCACAGCTCGACGGCCAGAATCCACCAGCCCGCGCTGACGATCATCGCGCCGAGCGCGGCGAACAGTTGTCCGATCCGGCGCAACCAACCACGCGGCCCGAACGCGAGGTAGGTGATCGCCAGCGGGGGCACGATCAGCATGACCTGGAGTTGCTTGGTGAGGAAACCGAAGCCGACGAACACGCCGGTCAGGATCAACCACCGCCAGCGACCGTCCTCGAGTCCCTTCATCATCGACCAGACCGCGGCGATCATCAGCAGGATGAGCAGCGCCTCGGGGTTGTCGAAGCGGAACATCATCGCCGCGACCGGGGTCACCGCGAGGGTCACCCCCGCGACGATGCCGGCCCAGTGGCCGAAGTACTTCCGGGTGATCAGGTAGAGCAGCGCCACCGAGGCGACGCCCATCAGCGCCTCGGGCACCAGGATCGACCACGAGTTGACCCCGAAGATCCGGGCGCTGAGACCCGGAATCCACAGCGAGGCAGGCGGTTTGTCGACCGTGATGGAGTTCGCCATGTCCGACGACCCGAAGAACCACGCCTTCCACGACTGGGAACCGGCCTGGATCGCAGCCGAGTAGAAGGAGTTGGCCCACCCGTTGATCGACAGGTTCCACAGATAGGCCACCGTGGTGCCGACCAGTAGCGCCGCCAGCGAGAGACGTTCCCAGATGGCACTTTTCGCCGGTGAACGCGTCACTCCTAGGGAGTCTGCGGGCGCAACGGAGCCCGCCGGGGAGACGAGGGTGGTACTCATGCGGCAACCTCCGTGTGGTGAGCGGGTGCCTTGCGGAACACCCAGCGGAGACCGACGAACCGGGTGAGCGTCGCCACCAGGTTCGCGATCACCAGGATCATCAGTTCGATGTGTTTGGTCGCGTCGGGGGCGACGGTGTGGAGAACGAACAACGCACCCGAGGTGACGACCCAGCCGAAGAGGAAGACGCCGAGGCCGAAGAGCTGGTGACGCAGGGCGTTGTCGCGTCCGCGGATGCCGAAGCTGAAGCGCCGGTTGGCGGCGGTGTTGAGGACCGCGGTGATCGCGAGGGCGACCACGTTCGAGATCTGGGCGCCGAGGAACGAGTGCAGCGCGAGGAACAGCACCGCATAGGCAAGCGTCGAGGCCACGCCCACCACGCAGAAGCGGGCGAGCTGCCCGACCATGCCCGTCGGCACCCCGTCGAGCTGTGGTCCCGCGGCCCGGTCGCGGCCGATGGAGGCGCGTAGCTGGGCGATCGGCAACCGGCCCATCGCGAGTGCGAGCCCCACGCGCGCACAGCCTTTCAGATCCGCGATCGCGGTCGGCACGATGTCGACGGTGCTGTCGGGGTCGTCGACCCAGTCCACCGGCACCTCGGCGATCCGCAGACCGATCTGTTCGGCGAGGACCAGGAGCTCGGTGTCGAAGAACCAACCGGTGTCGGCGACGAACGGCAGCAGTTCGCGGGCGATGTCGGTGCGCATGGCCTTGAATCCGCACTGCGCATCGGAGAACCGGGCGCCCATCGCAGTGCGCAGCATCAGGTTGTACGAGCGGGAGATGAACTCGCGCTTGGGTCCTCGGACCACGCGTGCGGAGCGGTTGAGGCGCGTCCCGATCGCGATGTCGGAGTGCCGCGACACCAGCGGGGCGATGAGCGGCATCAGGGCGTTGAGGTCGGTCGAGAGGTCGACGTCGCAGTACGCGACGATCTCGGCGTCGCTGTGCTGCCACACCGCGCTCAGCGCGCGTCCGCGGCCCTTCTGTTCGAGGTGGACGACGCGAACGCCCTCGAGTTCACCGGCCAGTGCCACGGCGATCTCGAGGGTCTCGTCGGTGCTGGCGTTGTCGGCGACGGTGATCCGCGACGCGTACGGCACATGCGCGCGCAGGTGGTCGGCCAGACGACGCACCGACGACGCGAGGTCGGCCTGTTCGTTGTAGACGGGGACCACGATGTCGAGTACCGGATTCGGTGTGGAGCTGTCGGCGAGGGTGTACATGAGTGCCGTGTCGCCCGGCGGTGCTTCTGGGATCATGCCGACGACTCTCGGTCCCCAGGCTCCCGTCACTCTGCGTGCGAGCTGCCAGGTTCCTGTGAACGCATGCGCCCTGTGATCGGGGCGTGTGGACAGACCATGTCAGCGTGTCCGACGGCGCCACTACATTGGGGCGCATGGCCGCAACCCTCGCCCCGGACCAGCTGACCGCCGCCAACCGCGTCATCACCAGCCTGGCCGGTGAGGGCGCCGCGCTGCGTGACGACCAGCTCCGGGCCGTGACCGCGCTGGCCGGCCGCCCCGCCGACCCCACCGAACGCGGTGCGCGGGTCCTGGTGGTCCAGGCGACCGGGTGGGGCAAGTCGGCGGTCTACTGGTCGGCGACCGCGATCATCCGCTCGGGCGGTGGCGGGCCGACGCTGATCGTGTCCCCGCTGTTGTCCCTAATGCGCGACCAGGTCGCCGCCGCCGCCCGCGGCGGGTTGTCGGCGGCCACCCTCAACTCGTCCAACGTCGACGAGTGGTCGATGATCGAGGCACAGCTGCGCGCCGGCGACCTCGACGTCCTGCTCGTGTCGCCGGAGCGGCTCGCCAACCCGGGCTTCGGCCGCCGGGTCCTCGACGCCCTCGCCGGCAACCTGGGTCTGCTCGTCATCGACGAGGCGCATGCGGTCTCCGACTGGGGTCACGACTTCCGCCCCGACTACCGCCGTGTCGCCGACGTGCTACGCACCGTCAACCCGACGACGCCCGTCCTGGCCACCACCGCCACCGCCAACGGCCGTGTGACCGAGGACGTCGCTGCCCAGCTCGACGCCGGGGCCGGCGGTGAGCCCACCCTCGTCCTCCGCGGCCCGCTGGCGCGAAAGTCTCTGCACCTCAACGTCCTCGACGGCCTCTCCCCGGTCCAGCGGTACGGGTGGGTGGCCCAGGCGCTGCCGGCCCTGCCGGGGTCGGGCATCGTGTACGTGCTGACCGTCGCCGACGCCGACCGCCTGGTCGAGGCCATCCGGGCGGTCCACGGTGACTCCGTCGCGGTGGCGGCCTACACCGGCCAGCTCGACGCCGACCGCCGCCACGAACTCGAAGACGCGTTGCTGCGCAACGAGGTCAAGGCCCTCGTCGCGACGTCGGCGCTCGGAATGGGTTATGACAAACCCGATCTCGGATTCGTCGTGCATGTCGGGTCCCCGCCGTCGCCGGTCTCCTACTACCAGCAGGTCGGCCGTGCCGGACGCGCCCTCGACGACGCCGTCGTGATGCTCTTGGCGTCACAGACCGACGATCGGATCTGGGACCACTTCGCCACCGCGACGATCCCCGACCCGGACAAGATGCGAGATCTGCTCGGCGCGCTGGAGTCCGCGGACGAGCCGCAGTCGGTGGTGCAGCTCGAGGCTGCCACCCGATTCCGGCGCACCCGAATCGAATTGATGCTCAAGCAGCTGGCGGTCGACGGCGTCACCGACCGAACCCCAGACGGGTGGGTTGTCACGGGCAAGCCCTGGACCTACGAGTCCGAGCACTACGAGGGCATCCTCGCCGTGCGCCGTCGGGAGGCCGACATCATGCGCGCCTACATCGCGGGGCGCACCTGTTTGATGCGGCTGCTGACCGAATCACTCGACGACCCGCAGGCCGCGGACTGCGGTCGCTGCTCGGTCTGCCGGGGCGCCCTCAGCGAAGGACTCCCCGATTCGGTCGACGCCGAGATCGTCCGCACCGTGACCTCGACGCTGCGTCGCAAGGCCCAGACCCTGGACCCCCGCAAGATGTGGCCGGGCGGCGAATTCGGCCGTCGCGGAGGGATTCCCGCCGATCTCCTGGCCGAGCCGGGTCGTGTCCTGGCCCATGCCGACGCCCCGGAGTGGGTCGAGGTGCTGGCCGCGGCCCGCAACGGCGACGAGCGCGCGCTCGCCGAGTTGAGCGACGCCGCGGTTGCGACGCTGGCCGCGTGGGTGCGCGACACCGGTATCCGGGCCGACGTCATCGTGTCGCTCCGGCTGACCGGCACCGTCCTGGCCGAGACCCTGGCCGACCACCTGCGGAAGGTCGGGAAACGCGAGGGCGACAGCTTTCCCGTGCGCATGGGCGATCCGCCCACCGACGCGACCGGCGCGGTCGAGGCCGCGTACTGGCGCGACCACCTCGGCGACCCGCCCGACGTCGCGGGCCGCGCCGTGCTGCTCGTGGTCGACGCCAACGGCTCGGGCTGGCCGATCACCCTGGCCGCCGCCGCCCTCCGCGAGGCCGGCGCCACCGCGGTGCTACCGCTGCTGATCCACCGGACGGTGTGAGCCCTACGCAAACCCACCCCTTTTCGGCATACCCAGCACCCTGACGAGGGGTGGGTTCGCCGAAAAGTGGTGGGTTTGCCGGACGGTCGGGTCAGTCGGCGACGTACTCGCCGTACCCGAGCGACCGGAGGCTGGCGCGGATCTTCTCGGCCGCGGCGTCGAGGTCCTCGGGGCGGGCGTTCTTGTTCGCGTTCGCGAGGTCGAAGGTCTGCATCGAGAGCGCCGGGAACACGTGGACGTGCACGTGCGGGACTTCGAGGCCGGCGATGAGCAGGCCCATCCGCGGCGCGTCGAAGGCGTCCTTCACCGCGCGACCCACGTTCTGCGCGACGGCACTGAGGTGCGCGAACGCGGCGGTGTCCATCTGCTCCCAGTGGTCGACCTCGGCGCGGGGAACCACCAGGACGTGACCGGGCGTGACCGGTTCGATCGTGAGGAACGCGACCGCCTCGCCGTCCTTCCAGACGAATCGACCCGGGAGATCGCCATTGATGATCATGCTGAAGACCGATGCCATGGGCCGAGTCTAGGTGTTGCGGGCGTCGCCACGGTGACGCCGCCGGCGACGGCGAGTGTTGTCCCGGGATGTCAGGGGTCCATGACATTCTTTTCGGTGTGAGTGGGCCAGAATCATCCCGGGCAGGACGCACGTCCCGAGCCGTCGTCGGATCCAGCGACATCCTGGCCCGCGCCCAACGGTTCCCCCGCCTCCGGTACATGGGCTCCAAATACCGGCTGCTGCCCCACCTCGAACGCACCTTCGCCGACATCGGCGGAACCACCGCGGTCGACGCCTTCTCCGGTTCCGGAGTCGTGTCCTATCTGCTGAAGGCGCAGGGCTTCGAGGTCGTCAGCAACGACTTCCTCAACTTCCCGCACATCATCACCCGCGCGTCGGTGGCCAATTCGAGTGTCCGGCTCGAGCCGGAACTGGTCGAAGCAATCTGCGGTCCGCCCGCCGACGATCGCGACTACATCTCGCGGACCTTCGACGGGCTGTACTTCACCACCGAGGACCGTGCGTTCCTCGACTCCGCGTGGTCGCACATCGACGCACTGCGCGGTTACCGACGCGATCTCGCGATCGCCGCCCTCGTCCTCTCGGCCGCCCGCAAACAGCCCCGTGGCGTATTCACCTTCACCGACTCGACGCGTTACGCCGACGGTCGTCGCGACCTGACGATGTCGCTGCGCGACCACTTCCGTCTGCGGGCAGCCGCGGATTACAACGCCACCGTGTTCAGCAACGGACGCAACAGCCGGAGCGTGCAGGGCGACATCTTCGACCTCGAATTACCCTGGGCAGCACCGGACCTCGTGTACCTCGATCCCCCGTATGCCCCGCCGACCGACGACAACGACTACATCAAGCGCTACCACTTCCTCGAAGGCCTGTCGGCCTACTGGCGCGGGATGAGCATCATGGAGAACACCAAGACCAAGAAGCTGCCGAAACGCTTCACGCCGTTCGCCTACAAGCGGACCATCGAGGACGCGCTGCTGCGTACCTTCGAGCATTTCGAGGACGCCGGCGCCATCGTGCTGTCGTACTCGTCGAATGCGTTGCCGGGCAAGGACCGAATCGTCGACCTGCTCGGGAAGGTCAAGCCGTCGGTGGAGGTCATCGCGATCGACCACAAGTACAGCTTCGGCACCCACGCGGCGGCGACCCGCCGCGACGTGAGCGAGTACCTGTTCATCGGCCGGGACTGAGTGGACGACTTTCCACGATGAGCACCGCGGGCGACTTCGACGACTATCTGCAATCGTTGGGACGGTTGACCTCTCACGTCGACCCCACCGCGTCGACGCCGGAGGCCGAGCGGATCACCCAGGCCACGGCGCGTCTCGGTGAACTGCTCGACACCGACATCGCGGGACTGGCGGCGTGGGTGCGTGACAACCCCACCGATGTCCCCGTACTGGGGCTCGCCGTCGGGCTGTCCCAGGAGAAGCTGAAGAACGCCCTACGCGACCGGTTCGACACCAGTGGGTGGCATGCATTGGCGCGCGCACAACCGGTCGAGCTGGTGACCTGGCTCGACACCGAATTCGACCTGGTCCGCATGTTGCGCACCCAGCTGTCCCGCACGTTCACCTTCGCCGACATTCTCGTGGCCCGCGCCGGCACCCGCGCCACCGCCACCCGCGCGGGCGCGTCGGGCCGGCGTGTCGAGGACGAGATCGAGGACATCGCCCGCGACATCGGCCTCGACTACGTCACCCGCTCGCGGTTCGCGGGACGCAACGGCCGGACCGCGCCCGCCGACCTCATCGTCGGCGACCCGGCGTCGGCCGACATCGTGGTCGCGGCCAAGGGCTTCGACTCGACGGGCTCCAAACTCACCGACGCGGTCCGTGAGATCGAGGAGATGGCCGAGGTGCGGCTGCCGACCCAGCTCGTCCTCGCGGTGATCGACGGGATCGGTTGGAAGTCACGGCAATCCGACCTACGCCGCATCCACCAGCTGTGGGCCAACCGGCAGATCGACGGGATGTACACGCTCGTCGGACTCGACCGGTTCCGCGACGACGTCACCGAATTCGCGAAGTTGCGCCGGTTGATCTAATCGGCCTCCGCGAGCGGTAGGCGCACCCAGAACGTCGCTCCCGCACCGGGGCTCGTGTCCACACCGACGCGGCCGCCGTGCGCGGCGACCAGTGCCGCGACGATCGAGAGGCCGAGGCCGCTACCGCCGCCGGAGCCGCGATGTCGGGACGAGTCCCCGCGGTAGAAGCGTTCGAAGACGCGCTCGGCGTCCTCGGGCGAGAGCCCCGGCCCGGTGTCGGCGACGGTCAGCACCGCCTCCCCGGGGCTCGCGGCGTCGTCGACGCTCACCCCGACCGTGATCGAGGCGTCCGCCGGGGTGTGGTTCACGGCGTTGCCGATGAGGTTGCGCAGCACCTGGACCAGGCGGGGCCCGTCGCCGAGCACGACCGGCGGCCGATCGCCCGGGACGACGTCGAGCCGGATCTCGCGCTCGGGGGCGGCGACACGGGCGCTCTGCACGGCATCGGCGGCCAGGCCGAGGAGGTCGACGGGTGCCGAGTCCAGCGGCCGCTGCGCGTCGAGTCGCGCGAGCATCAGCAGATCCTCCACCAGCAGGTTCATCCGGCCGGCCTCGTCGTCGATGCGCCGCATCGCGTCGGTCACGTCGGGGACGCCGCCCTGTGAATAGAGTTCGGCGAATCCCTTGATGGACGTGAGCGGGGTCCGTAGTTCGTGGCTGGCGTCGGCGACGAAACGGCGCATCCGCTCCTCGGAGGCGCGGGCCTGCTGTTCGGACGCGGCCGTCGAGGCGAACGCATGCTGGATCTGGCCGAGCATCCGGTTCAGCGAGTCCGACAGACTGCCGACCTCGGTGTTCGGCGGCGCCGGCGGCACCCGCCGCGTCAGATTGCCCTCCGCGATCTCGTGCGCGGTCTCCTCGACCCGGCGGAGCGGGCGCAGACTCGTGCGCACCAGGACGTAGCTCAGCACCCCGATGAGCAGGACGACCAGCGCGCCGATCGCGAGCTGCAGCCAGACCAGCCTGCTGACCGTGTCGTCGATGTCGGACATCGGGGTGGCCACGATGGATCTGCCGAAGCTGTTGCTGTGCTTGATGACCCGCCACTGCGGCCCGTCCCCGTCGACCGACGGGACGGTGACGGGTCCGGCGTTGTCACCGGTCAGTCCACTGAGGTCGGGTGCGTCGTCGAACTGGTTGTAGACGTTGTCGGCCGACATCCCGCCGGGCCCGTAGACGACGGACTCGACGTAGTAGGGCGACGGCGGCCGACGCGGCCCGGGTGGGCCGGGGCCGTCGCCGAGGAGACCACGGGGTTCGGCCCACGTGCGTACCGCGTTCTCCAGCCCCTCGTCGGCGCGGGAGATGAGGTCCTGCCGCATCGACGAGGTCACCGCGACACCGGAGGCGAGGAGTCCGACGGCGACGAGCAACACCGTCAGCGCCACCATCGAGATCCGCAGTGGGACACCGCGCTTCCGCGTGCCGCGGCCGGCACTCGTCACCGTCGCATCAGTCACGGGGCTCACGCATCACGTAGCCGACGCCGCGGAGGGTGTGGATGAGTCGCTTGTCCCCGGTGTCGAGCTTGCGCCGCAGGTACGACACATAGGATTCGACGACGTTCACCTCGCCGCCGAAGTCGTAGTTCCAGACGTGGTCGAGGATGCGCGGCTTCGACAACACCGTGCCCGCGTTGACCATGAAGTAGCGCAACAGCGTGAACTCCGTCGGCGAGAGGGCGACCAGTTCGCCCGCCTTGAACACCTCGTGGGTCTCGTCGTCGAGTTCGATGTCGGCGAAGGTGATCTTCGACGACGCGCGCTTCTGGTCGTCGAAACCGCTGCGGCGCAGCAACACCTGTAACCGGGCGACGACCTCTTCGAGACTGAAGGGTTTGGTGACGTAGTCGTCACCGCCGATGGTGAGGCCGTTGATCTTGTCCTCCACCGTGTCGCGCGCCGACAGGAACAGTGCCGGCGCCTCCACCCCGTCGGCACGCAGCCGGCGCAGCAGCCCGAACCCGTCCATTCCCGGCATCATCACGTCGAGGACGAGGACGTCGGGTTTGGCGATGCGGCATCGGTCGAGGGCCGCCGGACCGTCGGCGGCGGTCTCGACCTCGTAGCCCTGGAACTTCAGCGACACCGACAGCAATTGACGGATGTTCTCCTCGTCGTCGACCACGAGGACCTTCGCGCCGCGCGTGTTGTTCTGTTTCGCCGCTTCACTCACACGACCAGAGTCCCAGGCGGCCCTGGAACCTCACTGTAGGCACGCTGGGAGATTCCTGTGAACGCTGACCAGCGGATTCACCTCGACGTGAACTCAAGCGTCGGGATCACCATACGCCGCGGCCATCTCCTCCGAGCCACGCCACCGCGAATAGGTCGGACTCTGGGGCCATCCGTCTGGGGAGTCCTGCCACTCTTCCTGCCGCCCGTAGGGCAGCACATCGAGTAGTCCGAACGTGAAGCCCAGCTGTTCGGTGCCGCGTCCCGTCGAGTGCCACGTGCGATAGACGGTGTCGCCGTCCCGGAGGAACACATTCACGGCGAACCCCTCGCCCGGCGCGGCGTCGACGTCGGCGGAGAACGTCGTACCCGCCGACGAGTACCAGTCCATGCGATTGCCGACCCGCCGCTTGTACGCCAGCACCTCGTCGATCGGCCCGTGCGTGATGATGACGAACCGTGCGTCGTAGTCGGCGAGGTAGTCGAGTCGGCTGAACTGGGTGGTGAAACCGGTGCAGCCGGGACACTGGAACCGGGCGCCGTCGGTCCACATGTGGTTGTAGACGATCAGCTGTGAGCGTCCGTCGAAGATGTCGACCAGACGGATCGGCCCGGCGGGCCCAGTGAGGACGTAGTCGTCCATCTCGACCATCGGGAGTCGACGACGCTGCGCGGCGATGGCGTCGAGTTCGCGGGTCGCCGCCTTCTCGCGGCGCCGCAGGTCGGCCAGCGCCGCCGCCCAGGTGTCGCGGTCGGCGACGGGTGGGAATGCCGCGCTCATGACGATTCCTCTCGCATGACGGTGCCTTTCGCTCGGTGAATGTCGATGGTGAGTACAGTCCACCGGGTCAGACCCGGTCCGACCCTCGAATTCATCGAAACGCGGGGCGCGCGGTCAGGCGGAGAGTTCGTATCTGTCCTGGAGGCGTCGTACGTGCTCGCGGACTTCGTAGAGTTCCCGACGCGCCGTGCGGAGGGCCTTCTCGCCCCCGGTTCCGTTCTGCAGCCTGTCCACGAGGGAATCCGCGACACGTTCGAGCTCCTCCATCAGCACGCGTGCCTGCGCCTGTGCGACGGGATCGACGGGACGGCCGGAACGAACCATGGCTGACATCGTAGGTTCTCGGATCGTTCACCGCCGACCCTCCCCGTCTCGCCCTGCGGGCAGTCGACTCACTCCCCGATCGAGGTGGAGCGCCGATAGCGGCGAGATGAACGGTGCGTGAACCCATTCGTCAGGAGAGACCGCTTCGTCGTGTTCGAACTAAATTGTGTCCATGGATGCGAATGACGAACTTCGTCAGATCAGCGAAGTGCAGCACCGGCTGATCGGCCTCTACTCGCACCGGTCACCGGACGACGTCGCCGCGGCTGTGGAAAAGGCGTACAAGCACTTCGACGGGACCGAGGTCCGCGACTTCGTACCTCTCCTGGTGGAACGCCGCGCGAACAAGGCACTCGGCGGCACCGACGTGATGGCCGACCCCGCCGCCGTCCCGCCGCATGTCGGTGAGTGACCCCTGACCAGTCGTAGGGCCCCCGCGTTCAGCAGCAGCCGGCGGTCGCGCTGAGAACGTTGCGCACGGCCTCCAGCGATTCTGGCCGGGCACGGTAGTAGACGTTCATGCCGCGACGCTCGGGCGCCACCATGCCGGCCTTTCGCAGCTGCCCCAGGTGATGGCTCGTCGTGGCCTCGGCGAGTCCGACGGCCGTCGCCAGATCGCACGTGCAGATCCCGTCCTCCTTGTCGGCGAGGAGGATCGACACGAGCTTGATGCGCACCGGGTCGGCAAGTGCCTTGAGTCGCAACGCGATCTCGAGAGCGGCCTCGTCGTCCAGCGGCGCCGACGACACCGGCGGACAGCAGATGGGAGCGCTGATGTCGACCACCGGCAAGGTCTTGGGCATGAGCCGACCATACCTTCGTCATTGACATATGTCGAAAAGGTGACATCCTGCAAGAACCAATGTTTTCGACATATGTCTCACAGGTGAAGGTGGTTCCCCTCATGTCCCGCATGCAACTCGCACTCAATGTCGATGACCTCGATACCGCGATCGAGTTCTACTCCAAGCTGTTCGACACCCCGCCGGCCAAGCGAAAGCCCGGATACGCGAACTTCGCGATCGTCGAACCGCCGCTGAAACTGGTGCTCCTGGAGAACCCGGGCCGGGGCGGCACGATCAACCATCTCGGAGTGGAGGTCGAATCGAGCGAGACGGTGCATGCCGAGATCGCCCGACTGTCCGGCGAAGGCATGTTCACACAGCAGGAGATCAACTCCACCTGTTGTTTCGCAACGCAAGACAAGGTGTGGGTCACCGGTCCGAGCGACGAAAAGTGGGAGATCTACACCGTGCTCGCGGATTCCGACACCTTCGGAACCAGCCCGAAGCTGTTGGCCGAGAGCGGTGTCGACGAATCCACCGAGGGGTCGGTGTGCTGCGGCGGTAGCGCCACCGACCCCGCCGACGCTCGCACAGCCTGCTGCTGACCGAGCGTCGTCGTTCTTGTCGGTGGGTGGAACGCCACCGACCCACCACCGTTCTGAACGCTCACCCCTCCAAGCTGTCGGCGAGGTCGCGGATACGAGTTGTGATGTCGTCGCGGATCAACCGCATCCGTTCGAGGCCGTCGATGCCTCGATCGGAGGGTTCGTCGGTGTTCCACACCTCGACACGGACCCCGTCGGGCGGGGTGACCTCGGCAGTGCCGACGACCACGACCAGGTCCGCGGCTCGCATCATCTCGTCCGTGAGCTGTCGTGGCCGGTGTCCGCCGGCGTCGGCTCCGACCTCGGCGAGCACCTGCGCGGACAGTTCGTTGACCTGCCCACCGATCTTCGCACTGGTTCCGGCGGACGACGCCGCGATCCGGTCGGTGACCGTCACCGAGAGACGTTCGGCCATCACGGATTTGCCACGGTTGCTCACGCACACGAACAGCACATTGATGAGGTCAGACATGGCGCGCGGGCTCCCCGGTCGAGTCGGGTGTTGCAGAGAACCGTTTCCGCAACGCGAGGGACACGTACACGAGGGCGACGAGGACCGGCACTTCGATGAGCGGTCCGATGACCCCGGCCAGGGCCTGGCCGGAGGTCGCACCGTAGGTGGCGATCGCGACGGCGATGGCGAGCTCGAAGTTGTTGCCGGCGGCGGTGAACGCGAGCGTGGTGGTGCGCGCATACCTCAGACCCATCGCGGCGCCGAGCACGAACCCACCGCCCCACATCACCGCGAAGTAGATCAGCAGCGGCAGAGCGATACGCGCGACGTCCCAGGGCTGCGACATGATCTGCTCACCCTGCAACGCGAACAGGATGACGATGGTGAACAGCAACCCGTAGAGGGCCCATGGTCCGAGGCGCGGCAGGAACGCGGACTCGTACCACTCACGCCCCCTGGTCCGTTCACCGATCCGGCGGGTCAGGTACCCGGCGACCAGCGGGATGCCGAGGAAGATCAGGACCGACTTCGCGATCTGCCACGGCGAGGCGTCGATGGTCGTCTGTTCGAGGCCGAGCCAGCCAGGTAACACGGAAAGGTAGAACCAGCCCAGCACGGCGAACATGATCACCTGGAATACCGAGTTCAGCGCGACCAGGACGGCAGCGGCTTCGCGGTCACCGCACGCCAGGTCGTTCCATATGATGACCATCGCGATGCACCGCGCCAGCCCGACGATGATCAGTCCGGTCCGGTACTCCGGCAGGTCCGGGAGCAGGAGCCAGGCCAGCGCGAACATCAACGCCGGTCCGATGATCCAGTTCAATGCCAGTGACCCGAGCAGCAGGCGACGGTCGGCGGTGACCGAGTCGAGCCGGTCATAGCGCACCTTGGCCAGCACCGGATACATCATGATCAGCAACCCGAGTGCGATCGGCAACGAGATGCCGTCGAGTTCGACGGCCGCCAGCGCGTTGCCCACGCCGGGAACGATGCGACCCAGAAGCAGACCCACCACCATCGCGGCACCGATCCACACCGGCAGGAACCGGTCGAGCATCGACAGCCTGCCCGCGACGGCGGTTTCCGTGACGTTCATCGTCCGGCCTCACACGAACGTGCTTCCCCCAGGACCGTGGCGAGACAGCCGAGCATCCCCGACAATTCTTGTAGCGCACCAGTGTTCACGCGGTAGTACACCCAGGTCGCGCGTCGCTCGCTCGACACCAGACCGGCTTCGCGCAGCACTCTCAGATGGTGCGAGATCGTCGGCTGCGAGAGGTCGAACGGTCCGGAGATGTCGCACACGCACGCCTCACCTCCCGGATGCGCGGCGATCTCGGACAACAACCGCAACCGGACCGGGTCCGCGAGTGCCTTCAACGCCGGAGCGACGGTCTCCGCCTCGTGGGTCGTCATGCCGCGGGAGGCCGTCGCCAGCAGGTTCTGGTTCGACATTCATCAATATTGACAGATGTCGAACCAAGCGAAAGCATCGACCTACAACCCTCGCGCATACGGCGCGGTGTAGCCGGTCTTCAGCGGTTCGTCCCCCAGCCATGCCGCGAGCTCCTCGGCCCGGGCATCGAGAGCCCGACGCGCTTCGGAGGACAACGGTTCGAGCGGAACGACGTCGATCGTCGAGTCGGCGCGGCGATACCAGCCACCGACGATACGACCATCCCACCAGGCGGTCTGGCCCCCGTTGCCCGCGGAGTCGAAGACCTGCGGCGCGTGGCCGCCGAGATAGAAGCCGCGCTCCTTGTAGCCCATGGTGGTCGGGTCGAGCTCCGGAAGGAGCACGGCCTGCGGTTCGACCGGCTCGTCCCCCGTGCCGTCGACCCCGGTGCCGTCGGGTAGATCGTCGGGCAGGACGTGGCCGACTCCGCCACCCTCCAGGTCGACCTGGACGGTCTCGAGTTCGGCGAGGGCCGCGCGGACCGCGGTCTTCGTCGACCCCAGCCACCACACCAGGTCCGTCTCGGTGCCGGGCCCGTAGGTCCGCAACCAGCGTCCGATCAGCGCGCAGTGCCCGTCGTGGACGCTCATCGGCCGCAGATCCTCGCCGAGCCAGAGCGGCATGGACGTCCACGCCGGCCGCGACAGGTGCCAGCGCAGCCGGTTGGGTCCGCGGACGATCGCCCCCTCGGCGTCGAGCATGTTGAGCACGCGCGGCCCCATCGGGGCACGTCCCGCCCATGTGGTGCCCGCGCCGTGGCTGATGTAACCGTCGAGTGCGGGCAGACGTTCGCGGAGTTCGGTGGAGGTCAGCGACTCACCACCGGCGAGTTCGGCCAGGACCGCCTGCCGGGCGGTCTCGATCCAGCCCTCCGGGTCGTCGAAGTCGGGACTGCGCCGGAGGTCGCGCAACATGTTCGTACGTTCCGACGCCGAGATCCGCGGCCCGAGCGCTCCGACGGACTCGGCCAGGATGTCCCGCGGGAAGACGAACAGCGTGCGACGCATCGCGAGGTGCTTGACGAGCGTCCGGTCGTCGTAGAGGGCGGCGTCGACCGACTCACGCGAGAGCTCCGGACCGACCCGTGCCCATGCGGCGAGGTGGACGGTCGACGGTGTGGTGGCGTGCAAACCGACCATCGTGGCGGCGGCTTCTACGGAGTCGGCGGCTCGAGACGAGACATCGAGGTGCTGCCGGCGCATGAGGCGAGTGCGGCGTTGCGAGTCGGAGATCAACAGGCGGCTCATCGCACGGGCACCCGGGGTGGTCGCATGGACAGATCGTAGTGATCGACGCCCACAGCACGGGTGACCCGGCAGGCGAGGAGGGGACGCGGGTGCCGGAAACCGCCGACCCCTGTCGACCCGGTGTCCGGCACCCGCGCGGTCGTGTGGGCCGAACGACACACAGCCCCCGACGGGCAGTGTTTCGCGACACTTTCGGTGTGTCCTTCGACCGACGCAACCTGTGCGCTTCCCGACCCCCGTCGAGTCGCGCCCCACCAGCAGACCCCACGAACGCGAACCACTCCACCCCCGTTCCGGAAACCGGCACATACGCGCAGATCAAGCGGCTAACGGACTATCCGGACCGGACAGAACCGGTTCCGGATCCGCACGCCACGTCCGGCGATCCGCGGTCCGCGGTGTGGCCGTCACCACATCGGATCGCCGATGGTGGCGCGGTGGGTTCGGCTATCGCATGATGGTGCGGTCGATCTGTCGGGGCGAGCACAAGGACAGCTGAGTGGATTTCGGTCAGGCACTCACGCGTCTGTTCGTGCAAGCCGGTCGGCCCACGCTGCGCGCCGCGGCGACACGGGCCCGGGTCTCGGCGCAGCGGATCAGTGACTGGCGCAACGGCCGTCATCTCCCCCGCGACTTCGCGACCGTCGAACCGCTGCTCGTCTGGCTGACCGCACGCGCCGTCGCCGCCGGGGCCGACGACGTCCTGACCATCCCGCAGTGGCGGGAGATGTGGGACCGCCGGACGCCCGACGAGACCCCCACCGCCGAACCGCCCGCACCGCAGCATGCCCGGCCGTTCCCCGGCCTCGCCACCCTGACCGCGGCCGACAGTCAGATGTACTTCGGCCGGGACGACGTCGTCAGCACCCTCGTCGATGCGATCCTGTCGGCCCGCTCCGGACCGCCACCGCTGTCCCCCGCGTCGCGACTGGTGGTGGTCACCGGGGTCTCGGGATCGGGCAAATCATCGCTGCTCCGTGCCGGCCTCGCCCGGGACACGCGATTGTCGTCGCCCCGACTCGGCGAGATCACCCCGAGCGGGCTCGTCATCGCCGACCCGGACGAGCCGGGCGCCACCGATGCGCCGGCCTCGACGACCGGGGACCCGGTCATCGTCATCGACCAGTTCGAGAACGTCTTCTCGCTCGAGGACCCGCTTCGGACCGAGACGCTGCGCGAGGTCGAAGAACTGGCGTCCGACGTCGTGGTCGTGGTCGGCGTGCGAGCCGACTTCTTCAGTCAGTGCGTCGAGCATCCGTTCCTCGCCGATGCGTGGCAGCACCGCTGCGTGATCGTCTCGGAGATGACCCGCACGCAGTTGCGCGAGGTGATCACCGCGCCCGTCCGGCTCGCCGGCGGCCGCATCGAGACCGGACTCGCCGACGTGATGATCACCGAGCTGTACGAGGCGTCGACCGGCGGTGACCGCGCCGGCCGCCTGCCGCTGCTGGCGCACGTTCTCCAGGCGACCTGGGCACGCCGCACCGGCAACCGCATGACGCTGTCCGGGTACCGGGCCACCGGCGGTATCGCCCGCGCGGTCGCCGACACCGCCGAGACGGCCTGGGCGGCGATCGATCCGCGTCATCGGGATCTCGCGCGTGCAGTCCTCCTCGCCCTGGTGCACGTCGGCCCGGCCGGCATCGCGCTGCGCGTGCCGCTGTCCACGGCGACCATCGCGAACCGGTTCCCGCCCGAGGTCGCGACCGTCATCGACGAATTCGCCCAGGCCAGGTTGCTCACGGTGTCCACCGACTCGGTGATGCTCGTGCACGACGTGGTGCTCACCGCCTGGCCGCGTCTGGCCGAGTGGATCGCCGACGACACCGACAACCACCTCTGGCGCCAGCAGGTCGACGCCGACACCGCGGCGTGGCTGGCCAACGGGCGCGGCCGGTCGTTCCTCTACACCGGGTCGCGCCTCGAGGACGCCAAGCGCCGGCGACGAACCCTGCGCAGCGACTACCTGCATCTGCTGAGCAACGAGAACGACGCCTTCCTCGACGCGGCGGTCGCCATGCAGCAGCGGCGCCGCATCACGCGCGTCGGCGCGGTGTCGGTGATCGTCGTGCTGGCCATCGCGGCGTCCATCACCGCCGCCATCGGCTTCCGACAGGCCCACGACCTGCGCGAACAGCGCAACGCCGCCGAACGCTCGGCGCTGTTGTCGCACATCGACAGCATCCAGTACTCCAACCCGTCGCTGGCCGCGCGACTGTTGCTCGTCGCCCACGAGGTCTATCCCGACGACCCGACCGTCCAGAGCCGTCTGCGCGGCGCCGCGACGACGCCCCTGGTGGCCCCGCTGACCGGCCACACCGGCCCGGTCTACGACCTGTCGTTCAACCGGACGGGCACGCAGCTCGCGTCGGCGAGCGGCGACCGGACCGTGCGCGTCTGGGCCCGGTCCGGCTCGTCGGACTATCGGGAGGTCGCGGTCCTGCGCGGCTTCGGCAACTACGTCACCAGCACCGACTTCCACCCGACACGGCAACTGCTGGCGAGCAGCAGCGGGGACGGTTCCGTCCGGATGTGGGACCTGACCGACGCACCGAACCCGCGGCTGGCGACGACGGTGTCCCCGGGCCACGGCACCGTCTACATGGTGCGGTTCGCCGCCGACGGGCGGACCCTGGCCGCATCGTCCGACGACGGCACGATCACGATGTACGCCGTCTCACCGACCGGAGCGATCCGGGAGACGGCCGTCCTGCGCGGCCACACCGCCGCGGCGCGCACCCTCTCCTTCAGCCCCGACGGACGCGTCCTGGCCAGCGGCGGCGACGACCGGACCGTCCGGCTGTGGACGACCGGCGAATCGCCGCAGCCGCTGGGCGGGCCGCTGACCGGCTTCCCCAGCATCACCCATGCCGTCGCGTTCAGCCCGGACAGCCGCTCGCTGGCGATCACCGGCGACAGTCCGAACACCCAGCTGTGGGACGTGGCCGACCCACTCGCACCCCGCCCGCTGAGCACGTCGCTGCCCAACAGCACGGCCGGGTCGTGGTCGATCGCCTTCGACGGTTCGGGTGCGCAGTTGGCCTCCGCCCGGGCCGACGGCCTGGTCCGGGTGTGGAACACCGCGAACCCGGCCTCGCCGATCCTGCAGTGGGCGCTGCAGACGACCTCCGAACAGGGCTCGGTGCGGACCTTCGCGGCCCGGTTCGACCCCAGCGGCCGCCAACTCGTCTCCGGCCGCTCCGACGGCACGATCGACGTCTGGAGCCTGCCCGGCCGAACCGAACCCGACCGCGGCGGGACCATCACCGGCGTGGACACCGACGACGCCCAACGAGTCCTGGCGACGGTCGGCGCCGACACCACCCTGAACCTGTGGACGATGTCCGACGGCCTCACCCTGCGATCGCGCACGCCCATCCAGCGTCGGGTCAACGACCATCCGCGGGTCAGCCTCAACGGCCCCGGCACCCTCGCCGCGACCGCCAACAACAACGGCGGGCTCGTCGAGTTGTGGGACATCACCGACACCGCGGCCCCGCGACGCGCCGCGGCCCTCGACGTCGCCACCCGCTATTCGTTCCCGGTCGCCTTCGCGCCGTCGGGCCATCTGCTCGCGACCGGAGACACCGACACCACCGTGGCCCTGTGGGACACCTCGGTGCCCGGCTCCCCGCGACGCGTGGGCGCACCGCTGCGCGGACCCACCGACCTCATCCGCAACGTCGCCTTCAGCTCCGACGGCTTGCGGCTCGCGGTCACCTCCGACGACAAACGCGTCTACCTGTACGACCTGACGTCGCCGGGCGCGGACCCGGTCGACGTCATCACCACCGAGGCGCCGGCCGCCCAGGCCGTATTCGACGGCGATGTGCTGGTGGTCGCCTCCCGCGACCTCTCCACGTGGCGGCTCCCGCCGGCCGGCACGGACGCCGAACCCGAACTGATCGACCGGGAGGAGGACATGTTCGCCTCGACGGTGTCCGTCGCGCCGAACCGCCTCACGGTGGGTACCGCGACGCACGAGCTGATCAGTTTCGCCCTCGACGACGACGGCCGGCTCACCGACCCGCAACCGGTCGGGACGCTGCTCGCGACCACCGACACGACCACCACCTGGCAACTACCCGCCCGACTCCCCACCGACGAGCGCATCATCTCCGGCGGCGACACCACCGGGAACGTCTACCTGCACACGCTCGATCTCGACGAGGCCCGCGACTGGATCTGCGCCAGCACCGCACCCGTCACCGACGCCCAGCGCGACGCCTATCTCCCGCACATCGACGCTCGCGCGGACTGCCGTCGGGACTGAGGCTTGTTGCGAGACAGGTGACCTCGACACACGGCGTCCTCGCTGCGCTCGGTCCACGCTGCTCGGCCAGCGGAGGGGCCCGACCCCGCTCCGCCTGCGAAAGCCCCCACCCGCTGGTTGAGCCGGCACCGAGCGCAGCCGCCGGGCCGAGCAAGCGACGAAGGAGCGCGTCGAGGTCGAGGAGCCGTGTCGAAGCCACTTGGTGACATCGACGACGCTGCTCGGCCAGCGGAGGGGCCCATCAACGGAAGCCGAGCACCTCGTCGCCCCACGCCTCCCAGATGTCGCCGTCGAGGTTCTGCACGACCCGGTCCTCGGCGTCGATGCGCAACACCGGGCGATGGCCGGTGTCGTAGGTCGGCCAGGGATCCCCGAGCGCCCCGGCGTCCGGCTCCTGACCGTGTGCGAATGCGGTCCATCGTCGGATCATTCTCTCCGACACCGCTTCTCCCTGCTTACGTCCGCCGAGCAAGAACGTGATGTCCTTCGGCCCGTTGCCCAGATTCCCCCACACGTACGGGACCTCGGTCGCATGGGCGGCCCCCAGACCGAGCAGCCGGAACATTCGCGTCGTCCAGTCGTAGCGGTAGACATAGACCGGCGCCGAACGCGCATGCGCCTCCGCGAGCCACAGCGTGGGCATGCGGAACGCCACGTCACGCGCGACGCCGAGTCCGGTGACCTTCGGGCGCAGACCGGAATACGCGGAGAGCACCTGCGCACGTTCGGGCAGGACGACGTCCGGATACTCCTTCGCCATCCCGGCGAACATGCGCTCGATGTCGGCGGTGGTGATCGGCATCAGCGGCGACTTCATGTATTTGAAGAGATTCGCCTCGTCGCGGTTGGTCCCGATGATCAGCGGCACCGGATGCGCCCGACCCGCGCGATATACGTCGAGGGGATGTTCGGGCAGCAGATCGCCGTCGATGACCGGTGCGAACGCGATGGTCCCCGGCACCTCGGTGGGGACCTTCTCGAACAGGGTGGTGGTGATCGCCGAACAGGTCATGCCGTCGAGTTGTTCGAGACGCCCGACGATCTCGCCGGTGTCGAGTCCACCGGCGTCGATGCCGGCGGCCTCGAGCAGTTGGTCGGCGACCCGCGCGGCCCGGTCGGCACCGTACATCGACGTCACGGGCGAACTCTGCGCGATGGCCCGGCCGAAGAGCCCGGCCGCGGCCGGCATGGTGAGCAGCGCGGTGACCAGTCCCGCGCCCGCCGACTCGCCGAACACCGTCACCTTGTCGGGATCACCGCCGAAGGCGGCGATGTGGTCGCGGACCCAGCCTAACGCGGTGAGCACGTCACTGAGGCCGGCATTCGACTCGAACCGCGGGTCGATCGACGACAGGTCGGCGAACCCGAGCACACCGAGCCGATAGTTCAGCGTCACGACAACCACGTCGCCGGTGGCGGCGAGGTTCGAGCCCTCGTAGAACGGCTGGGCCCCCGACCCCAGCACGTAGGCGCCGCCGTGCAGCCACACCATGACCGGGAGTCCGACGGCGTCGTCGGCGTGCTCCGCGGCCCCCGGCGGGGTCCAGACGTTGAGGAACAGGCAGTCCTCGTCCATGACCACATCGGGACCGAGACGTACGGCGGGGTTGAGTTGTTGCGGGCAGACCGCGCCGAAGGTCGAGGCATCCACCACATCCTCGGGCGCATCGGCCTCCTCGAGGGGAATCGCACGGCGCCAGCGCAACTCCCCCACGGGCGGGCGGGCGTACCGGATGCCCCGCCACACGTCGGCCCGTTCCCCGGCGACCCCGCGGAAGGTGCCGACCCGGGTCTGGGCCGTTGGGCGGGTCCCGTCCGGAGCCACGCCGTCGGTCGGGGACGTCGAGTTGGCGGAGGTGCCCGGTTCGTCGTGCTTCATCCGTCCATCGTGCACCGTGAACCCGTTCTCGTAATCCAGAACTCGGCCGTGTCTGCTGGGTATGGTGACCGCATGGAGCTACTACGCAACGTCGTAATCTTCCTGCACATCATCGGCTTCGCCGTGACCTTCGGCGGCTGGGTCACCCAACTCGTGGCTCGCGAGTTCCGGTTCACCCGCGTGATGGACTACGGACTGCTGCTGTCCCTGCTGACCGGGCTCGCGCTCGCGGCGCCGTGGCCGGCCGGTATCGAGCTGAACTACCCGAAGATCGGCATCAAGCTGGTGATCCTGCTCGTCCTCGGCGGAATCCTCGGCATGGGCAGTGCTCGGCAGAAGCGCACCGGCGAACCCGTACCGCGCGCCCTGTTCTGGTCCGTCGGCGCCCTGTCCCTGCTGGCCGCGGGCCTCGCCGTCATCTGGTAGCCCGGGCCCGCGAGCCGAACCCGCGAGACGACAGACGCCGCGCACCGGAACAGGTGCGCGGCGTTCGTGCGTGGAGCCCCCTGTCGGGATTGAACCGACGACCGCTCGCTTACAAGGCGAGTGCTCTACCACTGAGCTAAGGAGGCGCGCGGGGCGAGTATATCGGCCGGACCGCTCCCGCTTCATCCGCACCCGGCGGACCGGCCGTGCCGCGATCAGCCCCGGAGGGCCGCGACCGCTTCGATCTCCACCAGCTGATCGTCGTAGGCGAGGACCGAGACGCCCAGCAGGCTGCCGGCCGGCTTGTGATCGCCGAAGGCCTCGGTCACCGCGTCCCACGCGACCACCAGATCGGCCTGCAGGTGTTCGGCGACGAAGACGGTGACCTTCGCGACGTCGCGCAGCGTCGCGCCGGACTCGATCAGCGCGGCCTCGAGGTTTCTCATGCACTGCACGGCCTGTTCGCGAACGTTCCCGGGTGCGACGGTGGCGCCGTCGTCGTCGATGGGGGCCGCACCGGCGGTGAAGACGAGACTCCCGGGACTCACCGTGGCACTGCGGGTGTGGCCGTCTCGCGGACCGTTGATCTGCACCGAGGACATGCCGCGATCGTAGACGAGTGGTCGCCGTCGTCACCCCGGTCACCGGCGCTCACCGCCGCTCCCGGCTCCTCCGCCGACCCTGCCGGAGTCGTCCGGACGGACGAGGTGTATCCAGTCTCCTGTCAGGGTTGAACCGGCCGGGCCCCGGTCACCCCGCGAGCACCCCACCATCGACCCGAGGAGGCCTGCTGTGCGCGAACAGATCGGCCGTGCTCTACGTCGTCTCACGGGCAGCCGTCAGGCGACGATCGACACGATCGAACCCGGCAGCATCATGGTGTCGCCGCGCAGGCCGATCGAACCGTTCGACGTCGCGGCGATCACGGAGGTGCTCGACCTCGCCACGAAGATCGGTGCGGTCCTGCTCGACTCGGGCACGGGCGCCATCGACACCCAGACGCAGATCAAGTTCGTCGCAGGTGTGTACGGCCTCGAGGACGTCGACGTCGATGTCACCTACAACACGATCGTCGTCAGTGCGCGGCGCGGCGCGACGCTCCCGCCGATCACCACGATGGAGCAGGTCTACTACCGGTCGATGGACTTCACGCGGCTCGCGCAGGTCGACCGGCTCGTCCGCCGCATCCGTGACTCGTTCATCAGTCCGTCGACCGCGCATCAGATGGTCGACGAGATCATCACGGCACCGCACCCCTATCCCCACTGGCTGGCCACGACCGCCTGGGGAATCATGGCGTCGGGCATCTCGGTGCTACTCGGTGGCGAGTACCTCGTCGCCGCGCTCGCCTTCCTGACGACCGTGGTGACGGTCACCGTCAACCGCTGGCTCAACCGCATCGGGACACCGGTCTTCTTCCAGCAGCTGACCGGCGGTTTCATCGCGGTGGTCCCGGCCGCCCTGGTCTTCGCCGCGGCCGAACGACTCGGTGTGCAGATCGCGCCGTCGCAGGTCATCGCGGCCGGCATCGTCGTGTTGCTCTCGGGGTTGTCCCTCGTCGGCTCGGTCCAGGACGCGATCACCGGCGCACCGATCACCGGTGTCGCCCGGTTCTTCGAGTTGCTGCTGATGACCGGCGGCATCATCGCCGGTGTCGGCGTCGCGATCCGAATCCTGGAGGCGGGCGGCATCTTCCTGCCCACGATCACCACGACCACCAGCTTCGAGGTCGTCGAACTGCCGATCCGGGTGGTCGCCGGCGCGGTCGCCGCCTGCGCCTACGCGCTGGCCAGCTACGCCGAGACGCGCGCCCTCGGCGTGGCGTTCCTCGGCGGTTTCATCGGCACCGCGGTCGCGGCGGCCTCGACGTTCACCGACATCGGCGACGTCATCGCCAACGGTCTCGCGGCGGCGTTCGTCGGACTGATCGGCGGCCTGCTGGCACGCCGCGCGTTGACCCCGCCGCTGGTCGTCGCGGTGGCCGGCATCACCCCGCTGCTGCCCGGTCTCGCGGTGTATCGCGGCCTCTACGGCATCCTCGGCGACCAGACGCTCGACGGATTCACCTGGATCGCGAACGCGCTGGCCATCGGCTGCGCCCTCGCTGCGGGGGTCACGCTGGGCGAGTTCGTCGCCCGGTCGCTGCGTCGCCCTCAGCTACCACCCCGTCCGGACTGGCGTCTCCGCCGCCGGATCGCCCTGCGCGAAGCCCGTGAGGCGCGGCAGGCCGACGCGGCCGCACGCCGGGTCCGGGCGAACCGGTGGCGGCCGCCACCGCCACGACGCTGACGCCGGACGGGTGGCCGTGAGCACCACCGATGTCCGGGTAGAATGCGGAGTCGGGCGTGTCATCGGACGGCCGCTCCAGTCAGCAACGGACCGAGACACCGCACGGCTGCGCCTCGTCACCGCGCACCGAACCGCACACCATGCCGCACAACGAGGGGACTCACATGCCCGCGAAGACCACCGACGCGACCGACATCACCGACGACGAACTGGAGCCGGTGGCCGACGAGACCGCCAACTCGGCGCGCCGAGTCGTCGCCGCGTACGCCACCGACGCCGACGAGTGCCGAATGCTGTTCGCCATGCTGGGGATCGCGCCGGGCGAGAACGCCTGAGCAGGTGGCTCCGCGAGCAGGAGAAACCAACCCCGACACCGGCGGAGTGACCGGCACCGACCGGTCCACCCATGACGGGGCCGAGTTCGTGGTCGTCGCGAACCGCCTGCCCGTCGACAAAGAGGTCCTTCCCGACGGCACGGTCAACTGGAAGCAGAGTCCCGGCGGACTCGTGACCGCGCTCGAGCCGATCCTGCGCGCCAACACCGGGGCCTGGGTCGGCTGGTCGGGCATCCCCGACTCCGATGACAACCCCGACATCGAGGGCATCGACATCCACGCGGTCCCGCTGTCGGCGCAAGAGATCGCCGAGTACTACGAGGGCTTCTCCAACGCCACCCTGTGGCCGCTCTACCACGACGTCATCGTCAAGCCCGAGTACCACCGCGAGTGGTGGAACACCTACGTCGAGGTGAACCGGCGCTTCGCCGAGGCGGCCTCGCGAGCCGCGGGCGAGGGGGCCGTCGTCTGGGTGCAGGATTACCAGCTCCAACTGGTGCCGAAGATGCTGCGCATGCTGCGGCCCGACGTCAAGATCGGCTTCTTCCTGCACATCCCGTTCCCGCCGGTCGAGCTGTTCATGCAGATGCCGTGGCGGACCGAGATCGTCGAAGGTCTGCTCGGCGCCGACCTCATCGGATTCCACCTGCCGGGTGGGGCACAGAACTTCCTCTTCCTCGCCCGACGCCTCGCCGGGCAGGCCACCAGCAAGGGCACCGTCGGCGTGCGCTCGCGCTTCGGCGTGGTGCAGGTCGGTTTCCGCACCGTGCGCGTCGGCGCGTTCCCCATCTCGATCGACTCCGGGGAGCTCGACGCACTGTCCAAGACCCGCAAGATCCGGGAGCGCGCCGCCGAGATCCGCCGTGAGCTGGGCAATCCGAAGACGATCATGCTCGGCGTCGACCGGCTCGACTACACCAAGGGCATCGACGTCCGGCTCAAGGCCATCTCCGAGTTGCTGGCCGAGAAGCGACTCGATCCCGCCGACACGGTGATGCTGCAACTCGCGACGCCGAGCCGCGAGCGCGTCGAGAGCTACAAGCAGATGCGCGCCGGTATCGAGCAACTCGTCGGGAACATCAACGGCACCCACGCGACCGTGGGCCAGCCGGTGGTGCAGTACCTGCACCGACCGGTGCCGCGTGAGGAACTCGTCGCCTTCTTCGTCGCGGCCGACGTCATGCTGGTCACGCCCCTGCGCGACGGCATGAACCTCGTCGCCAAGGAGTACGTGGCCTGCCGGGGCGACCTGGGCGGCGCACTCGTCCTCAGCGAGTTCACCGGCGCGGCAGCCGAACTGCGCTCGGCGTACCAGGCCAACCCGTACGACCTCGACGGCGTCAAGGACGCGATCGAGGCCGCGGTCGAACAGAGCGAACACGAGGGCAGGCGGCGCATGCGCGCGCTGCGCAGGCAGGTCCTCGCCCACGACGTCGCGAAGTGGGCGGAAAGCTTCCTCGGCACCCTCGGCGCCGACTCCGACACCGAACTGTCGCCCAACCGGGGTGTTCATCTGGTGGACGAGCCCGAGTGAACCACACCGGGATTCCCGCCGAACTCACCGACGCGCTGGTCCGGGCCGCCGGCGTGGGGGTGCTGCTCGTGGCCAGCGATTACGACGGATGTGTCTCGCCGATCGTCGCGCGTCCCGAGGACGCCGTCCCCGAACCCGCGTCGATCGACGCGCTCGTCGCCGCCGCGGCACTTCCCGACACCGTCGTCGCCGTGGTGTCCGGCCGCGAACGGGCCGTGCTCGCGGAACTGTCCGGCCTCACCGCCCCAGTCGTGCTGGTAGGTAGTCACGGCAGTGAGTTCGAGTCCGGGTTCGCGGTCGAGGTCACCGACGAAGCGCGCGCGCTGTTGACCCGCCTGATCGACGAGTTGCGCGCCATCGCCGCGGAATTCCCGGGCAGCACCGTCGAGGTCAAACCGGCGAGCACGGTGTTGCACGTGCGCAACGCGTCGGCGTCCGACGCCGTCGCCGCGCTCGATCGCGCCCGCACCGGTCCGGCCTCCTGGCCGGGGGTGCACACCACCGAGGGCAAGGCCGTCCTCGAACTCGCGGTGATCGAGACCAGCAAGGGCCACGCCCTCGACACCCTGCGCGCGGCCGTCGGCGCCGACGCGGTCATCTATCTCGGCGACGACGTGACCGACGAGAAGGCCTTCGCGCACCTGCGTCCCCAGACCGGTGACATCGGCATCAAGGTCGGCGAAGGTGACACCGCCGCCGACTATCGCATCGCCGACACCGACGATGTGGCAACGGTTCTCGCGTTCGTGGCCGAGCAGCGGGCGCGGACGGCCTCGGCCGGTTAGGCCGGCTGCGCCGGGGCCGCGACGAGCGGGTCCGTCGTCACCGCCCGCCGGGCGCTCTCCCGAATCACCTCGTGCACGAAGCCGAGTTTGCGCACGACGGGTTCGGGGATGGTGAACGGATAGAGCGGGCGGCGTCCCATGGCCACGTTCACCCGGTTCAGCATGAGCGACAACCACTTCCAGTCGTACAGCAGCCGTTCGATCGGCTCGTCGGCGTACGACCGGAGCGGCACGATGTCACGGTCCATGGTGAACCGGACCTGCTGCGCGTCGAGATTCAGCCCGGATTCCCGGGCGGTGTCGATGGTCCCGGTGATGTGGAGGTAGTGCGCGAAGCACTCCGCGAAGTCCTCCCACGGATGCATCGTGGCGTACTCGGAGATGTACGACTCGCGCCAGTTCTCCGGTGACCCGAACCGATAGTGGCGGTTGATCGCGTCGGCGTAGCTCGCGCGTTCGTCGCCGAACAGGTCCCGACACCGGTCGAGGTAGCGTTCCGCGCCCGGGCCGGTCTCGACGAGGACGTGTTCGTAGTAGTGCCCGGTCTCGTGGCGGAAATGACCCAGCATGGTGCGGTACTGCTCGCCGAGGTCGACCCGGAGGCGCTCCCGATAGGCGTCCTGGGTCTCGGCGAGGTCGATGGTCACCACCCCACCCGCGTGCCCGATCATCACCGGCCGGCCGAGGGTCTGACTCGACAACAGGTCGAAGGCCAGGCCGCCCTCGGTGCGCCAGAACGGCTCCACCGGCAGACCCAGATCGACGAGTTGGTACACCAGCAGCCGCAGGTCGAACGATGCCGGCGCGAGCTTCTCGAGCGCGATGGTGTCCTCGGCGTCGGGCTGACGCCGGATCAGCGACTCGGGGAGACACCGACCCCGCAGGCCGATGCTGTCCTCGGTGACCTCGGCGAGCGTCAGCCAGTTGCAGTGCGTCCGATCCCGATTCACACACCACACCCACAGGGCGCCGTCGATCTCGACCCCCTCCTCGCCGACCGCGTACAGCGACCGCGACGGCAGGTGCACGCCCACGGTCGTCGCACAGTTCGGGCAGGTCTGACGATCGAAGCCCGACAACGCATTGCAGACCGGACAGGTTAGCGCATGCACGCGCTCACCCTATCCGGACGCGCGCATTCCCGTCGTCGATCGGAAGCTCGCCGCGCACCGTCGCCGTCACCTCGTAGGAGTTGAGGTTGATCGACCCGCGATGGTTGTCGAGGAACGCGGTGTCGGCGGCATCGCGGCCGGTCGAGATCCGCACCAGGCTCTGGCGTGGGGCGAGCCCGGTCGCGTCGACCACCACCCACTCACCGTCGACGATCGCCTCGGCGACGGCGTGGAAATCCATCGGCGAACATCCCGGGGCGTACACCGCGACGAGGCGGGCCGGGATGTTCAGCGCCCGCAGCAGCGCGACGACGAGGTGTGCGTAGTCGCGGCACACCCCCGCCCCGGCCAGCAGGGTGTCGGCGGCACCGTCGATGGGATCACTCGTCCCGGGGATGTAGCTGAGCCGGTCCGACACGTACTCCGCGACCTGGGTCAGGATCTCCCCGTCGGGCAGCGACGCGTCGAACTGTCCCGCGGCGAAGCCGAAGAACTTGTCGCACTCGGCATATCGACTCGGGCGCAGATAGGTCGAGCGGTCGGTGATGTCGACGGGCAGCGGATCGGCCGGGGTGAGGACCGACGCCCAGTAGTCGATGTTCAGGACACCCCGCTCCAGCTGGAGCCGGTGAATCCGGGAACCGTGCGGACCGATGATCTCTTCCGGCGTCACCCACTGGCCGTCGAACTCGACCTTGAGTTCTTCCTCCAATTGGAGGCCGGGCAATCGGGCGACGGTGATCTGCATCTCCAGTTCGGTGGGGTCGTCGACCCGCAGCTCGAGCCGTGCGGACACATCGCGGGGCAGCGTCATGGACACACCGTAGGGGATACCGGCGCGGACGGCAGCGGCAGGCGGGCCGACGGCCTGTCTACAGCGTCGCCATCGCCGCGATCGGATCCGCGTAGATGACGCTGAGCGCCACCACCACCGCTGCGCTCTCCTGCACGCGCACACCGAATCTCGACGGCGCGATCTCCAGCGGCCAGGTCAGGGTGGTCGCCTCGTCGAAGGCCGCCTGCACCGGCGCGAGCCCGTGCGGGTGTGCGGCGAAGGCATCACCGGCCACGACGATGGCATCGGGGTTGATCACATCCCGGATGAGCGCGACCGATTCGCCGAGCACGCGGGCCCGTTCGTCGACGATCCGGGCGGCCGTGGGGCTGATCCCCAGCCGACGCGCCGCGGCCTCCGCGGCGTCGTTGCCGATGACGTTCTGCAACCGGACCCGGGTGAGACCGGGAGCGAGGACCGGAGCCGTGACCGGCAGGTGCGCGATGGTGCCGGCCCCGCGTTCGGGTACGTGTATCCGGCCGTCGAGAGTCATTGCCATTCCCGCGGTTTCGCGAGCGTAGAAGAACAACCCGGAGCCCCCGTCGTCACGCGGGTGGGACAGGAGCAGTTCCGCCGCCGCCATCGCCTCGACGTGCTCACAGACCGATACCGGTGTGTCGAGGCGCCCGGCAAGTGTTGCGCCCACGGCGAGTTGATGCCAGCCCAGGACCCGGTGGTTCACCACCCCGGTCTCGGCGTCGACCGCGCCACCGACCGCGACACCTCCCCACAGCACCCGCCGCCCGCTGAACCGGGCGGCGAGTTCGGCGAGCAGTCCGCTGAGGTGCGCGAGCGCGTCCTCCTGATCGCCGGTCGGCGTCAGCACGGCGTGACTGTGCAGTGTGCGGCCGCCGAGGTCGGCGATGACGAGCACGGTCCGGCGGGCGCCGATGTGCATACCCGCGACGCACAGCGAGTCGCGGTCGATGGTCAGCGGATTCTTGGGCCGGCCAATCGCTTTCGGCCCGGCGAGATCGGGGCGTTCGACGACCAGACCGTGAGCGGCCAGCGCGTGCACCTGACGGTTGATGGTGGCCGGCGACAGACCCGTCGTCGCGGCGAGCTGATCCCGCGTCACCGGTCCGCCGACCCGGATCGCGTGCAGTACCGCCGCCGCCGGGGTGGAGGTCAGTTGCAGCGCCGCCGGGATCACTCCCCCACTCATGCGACGAATGTAGCAGCGCGGTCCGTAAGGTTGAGCCCATGAGCACCGACACCGCCTCCCAGTCGACGGACAACCGACCGATCGCCGTGGTCACCGGCGCGAGTTCGGGGATCGGCGCGTCCACCGCGCGTCAGCTCGCCTCGCAGGGCTTCCACGTGGTGCTGGGGGCGCGCCGGGTCGATCGGGTGACCGCGCTGGCCGACGAGATCGGCGGCACCGGAAGACAACTCGACGTCACCGACGAGCAGTCCGTGGCCGCCTTTGTCGACGGCCTCGACACGGTGCACGTGCTGGTGAACAACGCCGGTGGCGCCAAGGGTCTCGACCCGGTGTCGACCGCCGACCTCGACGACTGGCGCTGGATGTGGGAGACCAACGTGCTGGGGAGCCTGCGGGTCACCAAGGCGTTGCTCCCCGCACTCATCGCGTCGGGTGACGGCCTGATCGTCTCCGTCACCTCGATCGCGGCGTTCGAGGCCTACGACAACGGCGCCGGGTACACCTCGGCGAAGCACGCGCAGGGTGTCACCCACCGGACCCTGCGCTATGAACTCCTCGGGAAGCCGGTCCGGCTCACCGAGATCGCGCCGGGCATGGTCGAGACCGACTTCTCCCTCGTCCGCTTCGAAGGCGACCAGGAACGCGCCGACAAGGTCTATGAGGGCCTGACACCGCTCGTCGCCGAGGACGTGGCCGAGGTCATCGGGTTCGTCGCGTCCCGGCCGCCGCACGTCAACCTGGACCAGATCATCCTCAAGCCGCGCGATCAGGCCTCGGCCCGGCGGAACATCAAGACCGGCTAGCGGCTAGCGCGGGGCCGGGGCGTTCGAGGTGGGCGCCCCGCTGGGCGTGGCCGGGACCGAGGTCTCGCGGACCTCGCCCTTGATGGCCGACATGCCCTGCCAGGTCTCCCAGTCGTAGATCCAGTCGTAGATGTCGCCGTCGGCCTCCGACAACGCGATCCGCGTCCCGGTCACCTCCACCGGGTCGCCGTAGACCGCGACCCGGAAGTAGCGTTCGGCGTCGGCCTCCGACAGGTTGATGCATCCGTTGGTGACGTTCGCCGATCCCTGCACGTTCACGGTCGCCGGGTTCGCGTGGATGAACTCGCCGTTGTTGGAGATCCGCACGGCCCAGCGTTCGCGGATGTTGAAGTAACCCGCGGCCGGGTTGCTCATGAAGAACTCTTCGTACTTCTCGGTGACCACGTGGATGCCCGAGCGCGTGACGTTCCGGTCGAGGTCGCCGCCGCCGTAGCTGCACGGCAGCGCCATGAGTTCGACACCGTCGCGGAGCACCACGATCCGGTGCGAGGATTCCTCGGCCTTCACCACCTGGGCCCGCCCGATGGCGAAGTCGCTGGTCACGTCGGCCGCGCCGTACGCGCCGCCGCCGTGGTCGAGGCCGTACAGCTTGGCTGCCATGCTGACCTTCGTGCCGGGTGCGTAGTACTCGCGGGGGCGCCAGTGCACGCGGGAGCCGTTGTCCTCGCCGAGCCACGCCCACGACCCCTCGGTGGGTGGTGTGGTGGTGACGGTCAGCGCCCGCTCCACGGCCTCCTTGTCCTCGACCGTCCCGTTGAACTTCAGGATGATCGGCGCCGCTATGCCGACCTCCTGACCGTCGCCGATGTTCACGACGACGTTCACCTGACTCGACGGCTGCAGCGTGGTGAACGTCCCGGCGACCGGCACGACCTTGCGATCGAGACCCACCGCCGTTCCGCTCCAGGTGTATTCGGTGCCGTAACCGAGGGGCTCGCCGATCGTGTAGGTCGTCCGGTCCTCCGACAACTGACCCTTCACCACGACGCCGCGCGGGTTGGTCAGCTTCACGTCGGGGTTGAGGGAACCGTCGGTCGCCTTGACCGAGAACTCGGCGGTCGGGGTGGCCGGCTCGGCATCGAGGGCCGGGGTGAAAGTCAGGGTGACCGGCGGGTCGGCCGGTGTGTCGTCTCCGGGGCCGAGGCCGGAGCCGGAGCAGGCCGCCACCGCGACCCCGAGCGCTCCGACCCCGGCCGCGGCGAGCACGGAGCGTCGGTTCACCGAGGTCTGGGGAGTCATCACCGCAACAACAGTACCGATGCGCCGCCTCGCATCGGTGGTGTGCGGCCGCGGGGCAGGTGGTCAGGCGTCCGGGGCGTCGTCGTCGCGGGCCGCGCGTCCGGTTCGCACGGACGGCAGGTGCGCGCGCTCGCCGGCGTGGTCCATCATCGACAGCACCTCCGCCGGGCCCTGATACGCGCAGATGGCGTGCGGGATCATCGTCGAGAACTCCGCGGCGTCACCTTCGGGCACGAGGATCGTACGGTCGCCCAGCCACAGCCTCACGGTTCCCGACAGCACCGTGAACCACTCGTAGCCCGGATGGACGCGCAGGTCACCGACGGGTTGCTCGCGGTCGAACCGCATCTTCGCCACGGTGACACCCTGTGGGGCGTTCTCCCGCGAGAGCAGCCACATCGTCATGCCCTCCACCGTGTGCGGCTGGGGCCGGATCACGACATCGGTGTCGTCCGCGGGTTCGACCAGCTGATCCAGGGTCGTGCCCAGCGCGCGGGCGATCGGTACGAGCTGGTCGAGCGCCACCCGCCGATGCCCGGTCTCGATCCGACTCAGTGTGGACGGCGACAGATAGCACCGGGCGGCGAGCGCGTCGAGCGTCCAGCCCCTGGCGATGCGGAGGCCGCGGATGCGCTGGCGGACGACCGCGTCGAGTTCTTGCGTCATTGGCAAGATGCTATGCCATCCGGGCATGGCGGCGCTACCGTGGGGTCATGACCAGCACGCACCATCCCCATCCGACCGCCGGACATCACGAGCACCCGAACCACACCGACCACCACAACCACGCCCGGCTCGCCGCGGTCCTCGACCTCGACGCCGAGCTCATGGCCGACTACCTCGAGGACGCCGCCCGCCTCGTCGCCGAGGTCCTGGGGCGCGTACCCGCGCGCATTGCCGATCTCGGGGCGGGGACCGGGACCGGCACCGAGGCACTCGCCCGCCGCTTCCCGCACGCCTCGATCCTGGCGGTGGACGGGTCGTCCGACATGGTCGCGCTCGTCGAACGACGCGCACGGGAGGGCGGTTTCGACGATCGGGTGACCGCCGTCGTCGCCGATCTCGACGACGGACTGCCGCCGCTCGGAACGCCCGACGTCGTGTGGGCGGCGATGTCGCTGCATCACGTCGCCGATCCGCGGCGCCTGTTGCGGGAGGCCGCGACCTCGCTCGGACCGGAGGGCATCGTCGTGATCACCGAGATGGCGGGCGTCCCGCGTTTCGTCCCCGCCCACGAGGACGCCGAACTGCTCGGGCTGCAGGACCGCTGCCAGACCGCGGCCGCCGGGGCCGGGTGGGAGGCGCTCGTGGACTGGACCGACGCGTTTCACGACGTCGACTACGAGGTACTCCGCGCCGAGACCGTCCACGTCCGGCGCAGCGACCCGAGCCCTTCGGTCGCGCGGTACGCCCGGCACTGGTTCGCCCAGTTCCGGCACCGTTTGGCCGACGCCCTCGATCCCGCCGACCTCGCCCTGCTCGACGACCTGACCGAGGCAGACGCGCGGAATCGTCTCGATGACCTGACCCTCGCCGCCGGACGACTCCTCTGGGTCGCCCGGCCGCGCACCTCCCCCATTCCCACCTCCGAGAGCGAGCAACGATGACCAACTCCTCATCCGCCCAGAAAGACTCCCTCACAACCGAATACGACGTCGCCATCGTCGGCGGCGGAGCTGCCGGACTCAGCGCCGCGACCGTCCTCGCGCGATCACTGCGCAAGGTCGTGGTCATCGACGCGGGGCAACCGCGCAACGCACCGGCGGCCGGCGCCCACAATGTGCTGGGGCAGGACGGGATCGCACCCCTGGAGCTACTCGCCCGCGGTCGGGCGGAGGCGACGGGATACGGCGCCGAGATCCGTTCCGGCACAGTCGTCGACGCGGCCGGCACCGTCGACGACTTCACCCTGCGGCTGTCCTCCGGCGAGGTCGTCGCGGCCCGTCGCCTCATCCTGGCGACCGGCCTGGTCGACGAACTCCCCGACCTCCCCGGCGTCGCGGAGTTGTGGGGACACGATGTGCTGCACTGCCCGTACTGCCACGGCTACGAGGTCCGCGGAACACGCATCGTGCAGATCGCGACGAGCCCGATGTCGGCGCATCAGGCACTGATGTTCCGCCAGCTCAGCGACCGGGTGACCGTGGTCGCGCACGATCCCGACGCCCTGTCGGACGACGACCGGTCGCACTTCGCCGCGGTCGGCATCGACATCGTCGACGCCCGCGTCGAGCGCGTCCGGACGCGCGCGGAGAACGGTTCTGCCCACCTCGACGGCGTGCTCCTGACCGACGGCACCGTGGTCGAGGCCGACGCGGTGGTCGTCTCGCCGCGATTCATCGTCCGCGGCGACCTCTACGAGCGACTCGGCGGCACCCTCGACGACGGCCCGATGGGCGGGTTGGTCGGGACCGGCCCGATGGGCGAGACCGCGTTGCCGGGCGTATGGGCGGTGGGCAACACCACCACCGTGCACGCGATGGTGACCGTCGCCATGGGCGAGGGCGTGTCCGCCGGTGCCGCGGTCAACGCCAGCCTGGTCATGGCCGACCTCGACGCCAAGGTCTCCGCCCTGGCGTGACCGATGCCGGTACGCAGATCCGCGGCCGCCGCCTACTCGGGGAATCCGTCGAGCACGGCGGCCGACGCGGACAGCCCGAGCCGGGTCGCCCCCGCGGCGATGAGCTCAGCGGTCGCCTCGGCGGTCCGGATGCCACCGCTCGCCTTGACTCCCACCCGGTCGCTCACCGCGGCGCGCATCAGTTGCACCGCCTCGACGCTCGCGCCGCCCGCCGGATGGAACCCGGTCGACGTCTTCACCATCGACGCACCGGCCCGCTCGGCGCGGCGGCACACCTCGGTGACGGTGTCAGGCCCGGCGAACTGCAGCAGCGCGGCCGATTCGATGATCACCTTCAGGAGGGTGTCGTCGCCGACGGCCTCCCGGACGGTCAGGACGTCGGCGAACACCTCGTCGAACCGGCCGTCGACGGCCGCACCCACATCGATCACCATGTCGATCTCGTCGGCCCCGGAGTCGACGGCCAGACGCGCCTCGGCCGCCTTGACCAGCGAGTGGTGTTTCCCTGACGGGAACCCGGCCACGACACAGGTCCGCAGTTCCCCGGTGTCGATCGGCAACATCGACGGCGAGAGGCAGACGGCGAGCACCCCGAGTCGTGCGGCCTCGGCGACCGTGGCCTCCGCGTCGGCCCGGGTCGCCTCGGGTTTGAGCAAGGTGTGGTCGATGATGGCGGCGACGTCGCCGCGTCGCAGGTCCTTGTTCGTCACACCGACGAGCTTGGCACACTGACTGTCGTGGCCCCCGCACAGACGATCCCGACAGACCAGACCGAGCGCCGCTACGTGCTGACGCTCGGCTGCCCCGACCGCACCGGCATCGTGGCGCGGATCTCGACCTTCCTCACCGATGTCGGGGGCTGGATCACCGAGGCGGCCTACCACTCCGACGAGGAGACCGGGTGGTTCTTCACCCGCCAGGCCATCCGCGCGGATTCGGTGTCGTCGACCGCGGACGAACTGCGCGCGCGCTTCGCGTCGGAGGTGGCCGCCGAACTCGGACCCGAAACGGATTGGCGCCTCACCGATTCGCGAGAGACGAAGTCCGTGGTCCTCCTGGTGAGCAAGGAGACCCACTGCCTCATCGACCTGCTCGGACGTGCACATCGTGGAGAACTGCCGGCGGCCATCCGGGCGGTCGTCGGCAACCACCGCGAACTGGAAGACCTGGCCACTCGGTTCGGCATCCCGTTCCACCATGTTCCGTTCGAGAGTGAGCGCAAGGCCGAGGCCTTCGGCGAACTGGGGCGGATCGTCGAGGGTTACGACCCCGACGCCGTGGTGCTCGCGCGCTTCATGCAGATCCTGCCGCCGCAGCTCTGTGACGCATGGGCCGGGCGGGCCATCAACATCCACCACAGCTTCCTGCCCAGCTTCGTCGGTGCGCGGCCCTACCACCAGGCCTTCGCGCGCGGGGTCAAGCTGATCGGAGCCACCTGCCACTACGTCACCGCCGACCTGGACGCCGGACCCATCATCGAACAAGACGTCGTCCGCGTGGACCACAGCGACTCGGTCGCCGACATGGTCCGCCAGGGTCGCGACATCGAGACGCTGGTGCTCAGCCGAGGCCTGCGGTGGCATCTCGAGGACCGGGTGCTCGTCCACGGACGTAAGACCGTCGTCTTCAATTGAGGGCCCCACACAGCGAACCGCCCCGCGACTTCCGTCGCGGGGCGGTGCCAAAGTCTGGGCACTCAGCCGGCGGGGGTCTCTTCCTCGCCACCGAGCGAACCGGTGACCAGGTTGCCGATGATCTCCTCGATAGCGCCGGAGATGCCACCCTCGATTGCGTCAGACATATCTGCTCCCTTCGTCATCGGTGAGATTGTTCGTCGATCACCGTCCGCTCTCACCCGTGCGTCGGCTCGACGCCGACGTTACATATACATTTCGGGAATGTCTCCCCTATCAGCGAAACCCGCCTTCGCATATCGCAACAATCGGACCCACGAAAACAGCGTCATCCCAGCTGAAAGCGCAACATTGCCCGAATTGAAATCATGGGAAATCGAATGTGAACACCCTTGAAATGCATCGAAAATGCAACGTGCGGGTGCCTGCGTCGAATCTCGACTCGGCCCAGAAACAGTTCAGCAGTTGATGCCGTCGGGGCCATCAACTGCTGAACCGGTGGTGAGTCGGGCCGATTCAGGTCTCCGAATCGCTGCCGCCGAGCGAACCGCCGCCGATCGAACCCGCGTCACCGAGCCCGCCGATGATCGCCTCGACGGCACCTCCGATCGCACCCGCGAGACCGCCCTCGACTATGCCTGCCATATCCGTCTCCTCTGATGATGGTGAGATGCCAGAGTGTCGGTCGCGCGTCTCACCTGGTCACACGACTCGGGGGCGACGTTACAGACCGATCACGGTATCGTCCTGCGATATGAATAATTCTTGGTTTGGGTTCTCAAATGCCGTTCTAAACAACACATGAATCTCGCGCGGAATTCACCCGACCGGGAACATTCGCGGGGATTTCATGGTGGCATGGATCAATGGTCAGCATTCACGCGACCGGGACTCGATCACGGTCGTTGACGGCCGCCGACCGCCCGCTAGCACTCGACCTTCTCGCGGGGGGAATGCAGGAGGTCCCGGTCTATCGATGGCTTCTGGGCGAGAATTCCCCGCCCGAAGTGTTCCGGTGGTACGGCGACGTCCTCTTCACCGATCTGCTGCCGGGCCTGCGCGGCCTGTTCGCCACCACCGGGGAATTGACCGGACTGATCGCGGTGGCGGGCCCCGATCATCGGACCCAACCGGTCGACGACGAACTGGCGAACCGTACACGCCATTTCGTGGCCGCCCTGGATGGTTTGATTCCACGATTCCGTGAACTCCAGGAGAAATCGCGTGCGCTCGCGATCGATTCCGCCCACAGCATCGTGTTCGCGCTCGTCCACCCGGCCCATCGAAGGAACGGCACTCTCGCGGCAATGCTCGAACCCGTCCTGCAAGAGGCCCTCGGCGCGGGGTCGCCGGTCACCGCCAGCACGGCCGACGCCCACATGGTCGACGTGTACGCACGGAAATGGGGCGGCCGGGTCTACGGCGAGTTCACGCTGACCGACGGTCCGACGGTCTGGTTCCTGACCGTCGACCCGCCGCCGGCGGTCTGAGTCCCGGTCAGACCGAGCAACCGCCCGACTGGCTCTGCGACGAGGTGCCGGTCATCTCACTGGTCAGCTGCACGTCCGAACCGCTGATGGCGAACTCGAGCCCGCTGTCGGTCACCTCGAGCGAGTCGACCTGCACCTCGTCGAAGAACGGGCCGAGCGACGACGTCGTGATCTGGTCGACGATCTGCTGCGCGAAGTCCGGCGGGATGCCGAAGACCAGGGCGCTGGCCTTCACGACCTCGAAGTCGACCCGGCCGTCGTTCAGCACCGGTTTGATGGTCGCCGACACCGGCACCTGGAAGACCATGACCGGGAAGGCGGCCTGCACCTCGAAGGTGCCGTCGGCCGCATTGCCGGTGATCTGCTCGACCGCGCCGACGCCACCGGTCGGGGTGCCGGTGCTCTGACCGGACGCCCCGGCCTGCTCCTTGCTGAGTTCGACGATCCGCTCGTAGGGGATGAAACCCGTGCCGTCGAGACTCTGGATGTCGGTGGAGTTCTCGGTGCCCGAGATTCCGTCCGCACGCATGTGCAGACGGACGCCCCCGGCACTGTCATCGGTGTCGACCTGTACGAACGGGATGTCGCCGCTGCCCTGCAGGAGGATCGGCTTACGGCTGAGCGACACCTCGGTCGGCACGCCGGTCAGCCCGCTGAAGGATTCCTCGAGACAGTTGGTGACCTTGTTGCGCAGGTACAGCTCGCTGCCGACCGCGGCGATGACCGCGAGGAGCAGCACACCGACGACGCTGAGGGCGACGATCTTGCGGGTGCTCCGCTTCTTGCGCGGGGAGGTGAGGACCGGTCCGCTGCCGGTGGAGTCGGCGGGTCCCGGAGGAATCGGTCCCGAGGCGGCCGTCCCGGCCCCGTACGGGTCTTCGCCGGGCGCGAACTGCGAGGTGGGGGGCTTGGCACCGCCGATGGTGCCGGTGTCGGCGTCGGACGGCGGGATGGCCGAGTAGGCCTGTGCTCCCGGGACGATCGGTTCGGTCGCGAACTGCTCGGTCGCGGGCGGCTCGCCCTGTTCGGTGCCGGACACCGGACGCCATTCGTCGCCCTGGCCCGTCGACGTCGGCTCACCGGTCGTACCGGGCTGGGAGGGGTCGCCGGCATGCGGATCGATCTTCGCGGTCTCGTCGGCGTTGTCCCCGGATGAGGAATCGGGGCGGGGCGTGTTGCTGTCGCTCATGGGTTCCGTCCTGGGTCGTCTGACTCGCGGAGCCGCGTGTGGGCCGGCGTCACGTCGTTGTCCGTCTCGCCGCCGACCGGCAGTGGGCGCTCGTTGGCGAGGACTGCCAGTTGCGTACGGGCTTGGTCGACCAGTGCTAGGTCGAGGTCGTGCACGTCCACCCGGATGCTATCCGGATACGCGGCGACCAACGTACCGAATGGGTCTGTGATTTGGCTGTGTCCGATTCCGGTCGGCGCACTCGACGACGCGGCCGCCTCGTCGGTGGGAAACGCCTGGTCGACGGCCACGACGAAGGTCGTCGAGTCCAGCGCTCGGGCCGCGGCGAGCACCTCCCACTGACGCAGTTTGCCCGGTCCTGAGCCCCAGGACGTGGGTACCACGATCACCTGGGCGCCCTTCCGTGCGAGGTGGGTGAACAATGCGGGGAATCGGATGTCGTAGCAGGTGGCCACGCCGACGGTGACGTCGCCGACCGCGAAGGTCAGCGGCTCCGCTCCGGCGGCCACGTTCTTCGACTCGGTGAATCCGAAGGCGTCGTAGAGATGGATCTTGTGGTACCCGCGGCGTGTCCCGTCCGGGTGTGCGACGACGACGGTGTTGCGGACCCGGCCGTCGCCGGCAGGCGTGAACATCCCGGCCACCACCGTGACCCCTGACGCCGCGGCGACGTCGGACACCCCGCGCGCCCACGGACCGTCGAGATCCTCGGCGACGGGCTTCAGCGGCACCCCGAACCGGCACATCGTGGCCTCCGGGAAGACGACGAGCTCGGCGCCGCGCGACGCCGCGTCCGCGGTGACCGCACGCACCGTCTCGAGGTTGGCGGTGGGGTCGTCGGTCGAACTGATCTGGGCCATCGCGACACGCATGACGGCCACACTATCCAGCCGGTGCGACGGTCTCCCACGGAACCGTGAGCACGTTGTCGGACAGGCGGCGCCGCGGCATCTCGCAGTCGACCCCACGGTCGCGCAGCAGACCCAGTGCATGCACCCATCGGGCGCGCGGGCCGTACGGCGCCAACGGCGCGGCGATGTCCCAGCACTGATCGGCCAGGGTCAGCAGGGTGTGGATCCGCTCGCCCGGCACGTTGCGATGGATCAGCGCCTTGGGCAGACGCTCGGCCAGGTCCGACGGACGGTCCGAATGCTCCGGCGCCCAGCTGAGGGTCATGCTCACCGGCCCGTCGACGTCTAGCAGCACCCAGCTGCACCGTCGGCCGATCTCGTCGCACGTCCCCTCGACGATCACTCCGCCCGGCGAGAGTGCACCACGGATCCGGGCCCACGCGTCGTCGACCTCGTTCTCGTCGTACTGACGCAGCACGTTGAACGCGCGCACCACCCGGGGTCGCAGGCCGCCCAGCTCGAAGCCGCCGAGCCCGAACCGCACGCCGGCACGGGGCTCGACCACGCGGGCGGGGTCGATCTCGAGACCGACCATCTCCAGATCCGGGGCGACCGCGCGGAGCCGTTCGGCCATCTCGACGGTCGTGTCCGGACGCGCACCGTAGCCGAGGTCGACGACCAGCGGCCGGGGCACGTCCAGGGCGGCACGCACCCGCGGGGAGTGGACCATCCACCTGTCCACCCGCCGGAGCCGGTTGATGTTCGTCGTGCCCAGGGTGACCCGGCCCTGCGGTCTGTGCTCGATGCGCTCGGACCTGACGGACGGGCGGCCGGCTCGGATCACAAGTTCTTGTCGACCCAGTCCTTGGCGTACTCGGCCTCGGCGCGGAACAGGTCGACGAGGTTGATCAGGATCATCTGCTCGAGCTTGCCGTTGACGAACGGGACGAAGACCTTCGCCTCACTGGTCCGGCGGATCGTGCAGCCACCGTTCTCGGTGGGGAAGAGTTCCTGCCAACCGTTGAGGCTGCCCGGTCCCGCCGGGATCGAGGCGTTGTAGGTGCCCTTGGTGTTGTCCGGGTCGAACGGGCCCAGGGTCTCCTCGCGGGTGATGACCATGTCCTTCTTCATCACCGTCTGCGCGAGCGCGGGCAGCTGGTCGCGCCCGATCGTCTGCTTGAGGACCACCCGGATACCCGTCTCGTCGGAGACGAAGGAGTCGACCTCGCAGTGCGGGGAGATCATCTGGAAGCCCGCCATCATGTCGTCCCAGTACTGCTTGATGCTCTGGGCCTGGTAGAGCTTCTCCGCGGACTGCGTGTACCGAGCGGAGTAGCTGAGCCGTCGTGCCATGCAGACCAGGCTACGTCAGCGGATTCTCGGTCTCCCACTCGACGGTGTGTCCGCGCTCGGCGTCGAGCAGCGCCGACAGCTCGCTGACCACCGCCTTCTCGATCTTCCCGCCGAACAGCGGGAGATTCACCGACACCTCGGCGCGGTTGTCGGTGGTCGCCGGGTCACCCGACGTCACGGTGGTGCCGGTGATGTCGACCGGCACCGGCGCCCCGTCGACCGTGGCATGTGTCTCCCCCTCGATCCGGTCGCCGACCAGGCGGTATGTGTTCTTGCGCGGGATTCGGAGGTCGCCCGGCATGACCTTGGTGACCGCGGACGGCAGCTTGTCGGCGGGAATGCCCTGCTGGATCTCGACGGTGACCGTGTCGCCGGTGATCGTCACCTTCTCGACATGCCCGTGCCCGGAGTTCATGCGCTCGACGAGGTCGTGCCAGTACTTCTCGGTGGTGTAGATCGCCCACAGACGCGCGGTGGAGAAGGGATAGGACACCGTGTGCTGCAGCTTGCTCGCCATGATGAGAACGCTACCGCCCGCCGGTTAACGTTGAGGACGTGACCAACACGCAGGCGCCGCTGAGCGCGCCCCTCGCCGAGCTGACCACCCTGCGTCTGGGTGGGCCCGCGCGCGAGATCATCCGCTGCGAAGACACCCGCACCATCGTGGAGACCATCCTCGACCTCGATGCACGGTCCGAGCCGGTCCTCGTCGTCGGCGGCGGTTCGAACCTCGTCATCGGCGACGCCGGGTTCGACGGGACGGCGGTCGTACTCGGCAGCCGACGCCTCGAGTTCGGATCGGGCCGTGAGTCGGGACGGCCGCACGTGGTCGCCGACGCTGGCGTGGGCTGGGACGAGCTGGTCGCCGCGACGGTCGACGCCGGTTTCGGCGGACTCGAGTGCCTCTCCGGGATCCCCGGCGCGGCCGGGGCGACCCCGGTGCAGAACGTCGGGGCCTACGGCGTCGAGGTGGCCGACATCCTCCGATCGGTTCAGGTCCTCGATCGACGCTCCGGCAACCTGCGGTGGGTCTCCCCCACCGAGCTCGGTCTCGGCTACCGGACCAGCAATCTCAAGCACCGGCACGACTTCGTGGTCGTCGCGGTCTCGTTCTGGCTCAACGACGATCGCGTGAGCCAGCCGATCCGCTACCGCGAACTCGCGACCCGCGTGGGGGTCGAACCGGACGATCGGGTCGACGCCGCCACGGTGCGCGCAGCCGTGCTCGACCTGCGCGCGGGCAAGGGCATGGTGCTCGACGCGACGGACTTCGACACCTGGAGCGCCGGCTCGTTCTTCACCAACCCGATCGTGCCGGGCGATGACGCCCCGGCGGTGCTCGACCGGATCGCGGCGCGCGTCGGCGACGACGTCGCGATCCCCACCTATCGCGCGGGCACCGATGACACCGACGCGGCGATCAAACTGTCGGCCGGGTGGCTGATCGAACGGGCGGGCTTCCGCCGTGGACACCCGGGCCCGGACGCGGCGGTCCGACTCTCGACGAAACACACTCTGGCGCTGACCAATCGGGGCGCCGCGACCACCGCCCAGCTCCTCGATCTGGCTCGCGAGGTCCGCGACGGCGTCGACGAGGCGTTCGGGGTGACATTGCGGCCCGAGCCGGTCCTGGTCAACTGCAGTCTGTGACGGGAAAGACCGGTCAGACCGCCTGGGTGTCCTTCAGATCCGCTGTCTCCCGGGAACTCTCGGCGACGACGTCGTCGAGCAGGGCGTTGAAGCGTTCGGCGGCCTCGATGCTCGACATGTGTCCGACGCCGTCGTAGACGACCATCTCTCGCAGCGAACCGTTGCGGCGCAACACCTCGGCGATCTGCTCGGCGTGTACCTGCGGGGTGAGCCGGTCCTCGGTGCCGACGACCACGGTGGTCGGCACCGTCAACGCCTCGAGTCCGGCGGTCACATCGAGCTTCCCCATCGCCGAACCCCATCCGGCCCGAGCGCGCGGCGGGCACGAGCCGATCATCTCGTCGACGAACTCGACGTGCGCCCGGCGGGCGTGCGGCCCGAGGGCGATGTAGTGCGAGAAGCGGACGCCGTAGGACGTCTTCGGGATCGGAACCGGGACCGAGGTGATCATCTTCGCGGCGGCCGGCGCGAACGGTTTGGCGTACGCCGGCAGATCGACCGGGATCAGCAGGTGGTTGTCCATGACCGCCTTGGCGGCGGTCGAGACCAGCACCACCGACGACACCAGCGACCCGACCTTGTCGGGGTATTGGGCCGCCCACGACATGATGGTCATGCCGCCCATGCTGTGTCCCACCAGGATCGCGCGGCGCCCGGCCGGCACTGCCGCCTCGAGCACCGCGTCGAGGTCCTCACCGAGCATGGCGACGGTCGGTCGGCGGTGGCCGCGCTCACTGCCACCGTGGCCGCGCTGGTCGTAGGTGACGACCCGGCGGGAGCCGCCCTCGGAGGCGGCCAGGTGGTTGATCTGCGGGTACCAGTAGGCGGTGTTGCAGGTCCAGCCGTGGACCATCACGATGACGTCGCCGGTGTCGTCGGCGCCGGGGTCGTCGGGGTCACCGTAGACCTCGACATTGAGCCGGGCCCCGTCCGCGGTCGGGACCTCGAGACGTTGCGGGGCGTTGTCCGGGCGGGTGAGGAGATCGTCCGGGCCGTCGTCGACGGCGAATTCGGCCTGCAGTGCCTCGCGCGCGAGTCGCGCGAAGACGGTTCCGATTCCCAGCGCGACCACGCCCGCCCCGATCGCGGTGGCAACGCTGCCCGCACTGGCCACTGACTTCGTGTTCATCCGGCACTCCTCACCTGTCGAGGACCTCACTGGTCCTCTGCAAGGCACCGAATCCGGCTCAGCGCCCCGTCTCGGGGTTCAATGTACCAACGTCCGTTGTCTCATAGTCCGCCTGTGCCGGCTCCGACTCCTCGCCGGCGGGCAGGACCGGCGGGGGCACCTCGGCGTCGAAGTAGGTCGCCGCCTCCCCGATCGCCTTGGAGATCTGCTCGTCGAGCGCCTTGCGGAACGTCGTCTCGACGATCTCGTGGGCGATGGGCCGAACCGTCTGGATGAGGTCGGCCATCTCGCTGACGCCGGCCTCGCCCAGGTCGGGGAGGTTCTCGTCGAAGTACTTGTCGGTGATGATCGAGACGAAGCTGGTGGCGACATCTTCGAGGTCTTCCTGGACGCGGACCCACCGGTCGAGCAGGACATCGATGTCGACCCCGCTCTTGACCAGGATCTCGGCCCCCTCGAGCAATTCCGGGTTGCGAATCGCGTAGTGCGCGCCGTCCTTCGCCAGCAGTCCGAGCTTCTGGCTGAGCGCGATCGACCGGTCGCTGGCGTTCAGCGTCTTGCGCAACTCGGTGATGGTGATCGTCGCCGCGCGCTTGAAGTTGCGGAACCGGCCGCCCTTCGGTGTGCCGCGCAGGATCTGCTCCACCCGCATGCCGTGATGCGCCGCGTGCAGCAGCTCACTGATGGTGGCGAAGGTGTAACCGCGCTCGAGCATGCGCGAGATCAGGTTCAGCCGGACGAGGTGCTGGTCGGAATACCAACCGGCGCGTCCGCGAATGGTGGGCGGCGGCAACAGTCCGCGGTCCTGATAGACCCGGATGTTGCGAACGCTGACCCCGGATGCCTCCGCCAGGTCGTTGATCCGATACTCCGCCACGATGCGTCAGGCCCTTTTGCTGAACCAGGACTTGCCCTGGATGTCGTCGACCCGTTTGCGTACGTCGACGAGGTAGACGAGCATCGCGACCACTCCGATGATGCCCAGGAAGTTCACCGCACCGAAGAACCAGATGAACAGGGTCGCGGCGGCGAGGATCGAGACCCAGATGACCTTGCTCTGCCGATCCACCGCCGGGAAGGCGTCGGGCCGCTGGATGGCGGCGTGGATGAGCGCGACGGTCGAGGCGATGCCCGCGACCACCGTGAGCGTCAGCATGATCAGACTCTGGCCGTAGGCCATTACGCTGAAGAAGTCCACGTCGAACACTGTAGTCGCGCGAGTGCCGTTTGCTGCGACACCCTACGACGCGGTGCGGTCACCCGGCCCGTCGACGATCATTCGGCGCCGGGTGACGCCTTCTTCGCCGGGGCCTTCTCGGCAGCAGCCTTCTTGGCCGGGGTCTGCTTCGCGGCGGCCTTTTTCGCCGGGGTCTTCTTGGCCGCGGTCTGTGTGGTCGCAGCCTTCTTCGCCGGAGCCTTCTTCGCCGGGGTCTTCTTGGCCGGTGCCTTCTTGGCGGCGGTCTTCGCGGCAGCCCGCTCGGCCGGGCCCTTGACGGCGGCGGCCTTCTTGGCGGGCGCCTTGGCCGGCGCCGCCTTCTTCGTCGCCGACTCCTTTGCCGCCGCCTTCTTCGCCGGAGCGCTCTTGGCCTGCGTCTTCTTGGCCGGCGCACTCTTGGCCGGGACCTTGGTCGCCGAAGTCTTTGTCGCCGGGGCCTTCTTCGCCACTTCTTTCGCCGGCGATGCCTTCTTCGCCGCTTCCTTGGCCGGCGCCGTCGTGACCGCGGCTTTCTCGGCGGGTGCCGCCTTCTTCGCCGGTGCCGCCTTCGTCGCGGCCTTCGCCGGCGGAACGATGTCGCCTTCCGACTTCACCGGCGGCTCGATGCGTGGCTTCTCGTCGCGGGGCGCATCGTCGGCCCGGTTCGCCAGCTTCAGCGCACGTTCGCCGACCGCCCGGGTCTGCTCGGAGATCGTCCCCAGCGCGTCTTCGGTGAGACCGACGGCGTCGTTGTACACCTTCTCGAGCTTCGGCAGGTTCTCGCCGACGAGCGGTTGTGACTTGAGCTTCTCCACCGCCTCGTCGCGTCGTTCCGCCAGCGCGGTCAGCAGTCCCGCGGCCACCGCGAGGTACGCCTCGGCCACCTTGCGCAGCTCCTCCGGGGAGAACCGCGCCTTCAGATCCTCGATCTCGGCGGGCAATTCGACCGGCAGCGCCGACAGTTTGGTCCTCGCGTCCTCGAAGATGGCCAGTGCCGTGGCGAGCGCCTCGTCGATCCGGGCCTGGGCGTCGTCCCGCGAACCGGTGATCCGCGCCTCGAGCTTGGACTGTGTCGAACCGACCGTCTCGGCGAGTTTGGACTGGGTGTTCTCGACGGTCTCGGCGATCTTGGATTGCGCGTCGGCGACCTTCGCCTGGGTCGACCCGACGGTCTCGACGAGCTTCGATTGGGCTTGCTCGCTCGCGGCCTCGCCGCGCTCACGCACGTCTGCGAGCAAGGCAGCCACCTGCCCCACGGCTGTGGTCAACGGGTTCTCGCTCATCAACTACTCCTTGCCGGTCGACTCGATCGTGTTCTCTTTCCGGAACGACTCGTAGATCTCCAGCAACATCTGCTTCTGACGTTCGTTGATGGAGTCATCTGCGATGAGAGCATCACGGACCGGGCTCGCGGGCCGTTCTTCGAGTATCCCCGCCCGCACGTACAGGACCTCGGCCGACACGCGGAGACCCTTGGCGATCTGGGCGAGCACTTCCGCCGACGGTTTCCGCAGGCCGCGTTCGATCTGGCTCAGGTAGGGGTTGCTCACGCCCGCCCGCTCGGCGAGCTGGCGCAGCGAGACCTTGCCCGCGACCCGCTGGGACCGGATGAACGCACCGATGTCCTGGGCCGCGTTGGCGACGGCCTCGACCGCCTCCACCGCGATGGGGGTCGTCGAATCAGGGTCGTCGCCGGCCACCTCGACGCCGGAAACGCGGTCAGCAGTGGAGCTTTCACCCGGTGCGGCGGAGTCGGCGGCCGAGGCGCGGTCCGCGTCGGGGGACGCTTCATCCTTCTCGGACTGCATCAACGCTCCGTTCTCATGGTGGGGCCCGACGTTCGGCGATGTGTCCGACTTTCGGCCCGTTCTCCCAGTATCAACACCAGTGCTAGCCCGTGCAAGCACACAGCAAACTCCCGGTTCGACGCCGCGGACGATGCGTCAGGAGAAGATCAGCACCGAGGTGGAGTAGATGACGAGCCCGGCGAGTGCGCCGACGACGGTGCCGTTGATCCGGATGAACTGCAGGTCGCGGCCGACCTGTAGTTCGATCTTGCGACTCGTGTCATCGGCATCCCAACCACGCACGGTCTCGGTGATGACCGAGATGATCTCCTGTGAGTAGTTCGCGGCGACGTGGTGTGCGACCCGCGCCACCCAACCGTTCATCTTCTCCTGCAGCGGCCGGTCGTCGCGGACACGTTCCGCGAGTTGGATGATGGAGTCCGACAACGTGTTCCGCAGCGTGCTGTTCGGGTCCGACAGCATCTCCTCGATGACGGCCTTGCCGGTCTGCCACGCCGTCGACGCGGCACCGGTCACCTCGTCGCGCCCGACCAGTTCGAGCTTGAGAGCCTCGAACTTGGCGATCATCTCGGGGTCGTGCTGCAGATCATCGGCGAACTTCTCCACGAATTCGTGCATGGCACGCCGCAATTCGTGATCGGGATCCACCCGCACCTTGTAGGTGAAGTCGACGAGCTCGCGATAGATCCGGTCCCCCACCAGACTGTTGACGAACTTCGGCGTCCACTGGGGTCCGTCCCGGTCCACGACCCGATCGATCAGATCCTGGCTGCCGACCGCCCATTCATGAGCCCGGTCACACAGCAGCTGGAACACCGGCTCCAGACGATCCTCGGCGATCAGCTGTTCGAGGATGCGGCCGGTGGGCGGCGCCCACTGGGGTTCGGCCGCCCACTTCAACGCGGCCTGGATGAGTTGTTCGACATCCTCGTCGCGCAGCATCTCCGCGGCGAGCTTGATCGCTCGGGCGGCTTCGCCACTCACCCGCGGCGCGTTGCGCGGGTCGGCCACCCACGTCGACAACCGTCGGGGCAGATCCAGCTGCTCGGCTCGGTACACCACCACATCGGGCGTCATGAAGTTCTCTTCGATGAAGCCGCCGAGTTGTTCGCCGATGTCGTCCTTCTTCTTGCGGATCAGGGCCGTGTGCGGGATCGGGATGCCCAGCGGGTGGCGGAACAGGGCGGTCACCGCGAACCAGTCGGCCAGCGCGCCGACCATCCCGGCTTCGGAGGCCGCGCGGACGTAGCCGACCCAGGCCGCGACGTCGGCGCCGTCGCGATGCTCGAGGTAGCGGGTGAACAGATACACGATCGCGGCGAAGACCAAGAAGCCGGTGGCCACCGCTTTCATCTTGCGAAGGTCCCTGCGTCTGCCCTCGTCGCCGGCGCTGTTCCCGCCGAATCCGGGCGCGGACGCCGTGGCCGGCGGACCGTCGTGCTGAACGGCGACTCCTGGGATGACTGTCGATGCCATGGAACCAGTGTCACCCATCGAGCGACTACGCTGGCTGCGTGATGGCCAACCGCCCGAATCCCGCCGCGGCCGCGCGCGCCGCAGTGGCGGCCGCGGCCAACGTGACGCGCGGGCTGGAACAGGTCCTGACGACGGTCACCGAGTCGGTCGCCGAGACCGGCGCCAAACCCGACGGTCGCAAACAGCGGTGGGAGAAGCACAAGCTCGCCCGACGCACCGAACTCACCGACGGTGTCATCGCCGCGGTCCGTGAACTGGGCGCCGACGTCGGCATGGACGAGATCGCCACCCACATCGGCGTCTCCAAGACCGTCCTGTACCGCTACTTCGCCGACAAGAGCGACCTCGGCGTCGCGACGACGGTGCGGTTCTTCGAGACGACGATCTACCCGCGGCTGACCGAGGCGATCGCCGACGATCTCGACGAGTACACGCTCACCCACACCATCATCGGGGTGTACGTGCACGCCGTCGACGACGAACCGCAGCTGTACCGGTTCGCCCTGGCCAGTTCGCCCACCTCGTCACCGGCGCCCGCCGATTCGGTGCGACTTGTCACCCAGTTGGTGATGGGGAACATCCAGCTGCGGATGGCCGAACGCGGCGCGGACACCACCGGCGCCGAGCTCTGGTCGCACGCGCTCGTGGGCGGTATCCAGCACGTCGTGGACTGGTGGATGACCAAACGCACCCTCAGCGCCGACGAAGTCGTGGATTATCTGACCATGATGGTCTGGAGCGCGGTCGTGGGTGTCTGGCAGGTCAACGGGTCCCGGGAGAAGTTCCTGGCGGCGCCGCCTGCGCTCTTCGATCCCCCACCCGCCGACCCCCTGCCCGCCGATCCCGCCTCCGGGACCCCCGGCGCCTGATGACGCGCGTCGCTCTCGTCACCGGCGGCAGTCGCGGCGTCGGGTACGGCATCGCTCGTGCGCTCATCGACGACGGGTGGACGACGTATGTCACGTCGCGACAGGGAACCGGCCCCGACGGCGCCCGCGCGTTGCCCTGCGATCACACCGACGACGCCGCGGTGGCCGCGGTGTTCGACGAGATCGCCACCGGCGCAGGCGGTCTGGATCTTCTCGTCAACAACGCGTGGGCCGCGCCGAAGGGTTTCGGCGGGTTCTCCGACCCGTTCTGGAAGCGACCGGTCGACGACTGGGACACCCTGATCGGCGTCGGACTGCGAGCGCATTACGTGGCCTCGGTGCACGCGGCCCGGCTCATGACCGACGCCGGCCGCGGTCTCATCGTCAACATCTCGTCGTTCGGCTCGCGCGGTCATCTGCACTCGGTCCTGTACGGGATGAGCAAGACCGCCCTGGACAAGATGGCCGCGGACATGGCGGTGGAGCTGCGGGGCACCGGCGTCAGCTCGATCTCGTTGTGGCTCGGCCTGATCCGCACCGAGCTGTTGCTGTCGCTGGGCGTCGACGAATTCGCCGGTTTCTCGCTCGCCCGCGCGGAGGACCCCGAGTTCGTCGGCCGGGTCATCTCCCGGCTGGCGGGCGATCCCGGGCTGTCCGACCTCAGCGGCCGCACGCTCGTCACCGCCGAACTCGGTTCCGCCTATGGGATCGTGAACAACGATGGCACGCCGCCGGATTCACACCGCACGGCGTTCGGTGGCGGGCCGCTGTTCCCACCCCCGGCCGATCCGGCGCCCGCATCCGACCCCGAGAGGACCCCATGACCGCTGGTTGGACCACTCCCGCCGCCGATGCCCTGCGCGTCGGGGCCATCGGGCCGATCGCGTCGTTCGACCCGGAGACGACGCCGGGCTTCGACGGCGACAAGGCCTCCGGCACGGAGTTGCTCGCGCAGCGCGGCGAGGTTCTCGCCGATCTCCAGGAGTTGTTGTACGCCAACGGGCGGGCCGGTGACCACCGCTCGGTTCTGCTCGTGCTGCAGGGCATGGACACCGCCGGCAAGGGCGGCATCGTGCGCCACGTGGGCGGGATGATGGACCCTCAGGGTCTGTCGATCAAAGGGTTCGGCAAACCCACCAAAGAGGAGTTGCAGCACGACTTCCTGTGGCGTATCCACCGCGCCCTGCCGCCCGCGGGCCGGATCGGGATCTTCGACCGGTCGCACTACGAGGACGTCCTCCCCGTCCGGGTGCACAACCTCGTCCCGCAGTCGGTGTGGGAGAAACGCTACGACCTGATCAACCAGTTCGAGTCCGAACTCGTCGCCGGCGGGACCACCGTCGTCAAGTGTTGCCTCGTGGTGTCGAAGGACGAGCAGAAGAGCCGCCTCGCCGCGCGCCTCGAAAGACCGGACAAGTACTGGAAGTACAACCCGGGCGATGTCGACGAACGCGGCCACTGGGATGACTACCTCGAGGCGTATCAGGCCATCTTCGACCTGACCGATCGTGACTCCGCGCCGTGGTTCGTCATCCCGTCGAACCGCAAGTGGTTCGCGCGCCTCGCGGTGTGCGAACTACTCATCGACGCGCTCACTCGCCTCGACCTCGACTGGCCTGCCGCCGATTTCGACGTCGAGGCCGAGAAGAGACGACTCGCCGCCGCGGACTGAATTTCCGCTCCCCAATCCGAAAGAGCCGCACACCAAGTGGTCCCTGATCCGAAAGAGCCACACACTTATTGGTCCCTGAGGTGCGAGCGAAGCGAGCCACGAAGGGTCTTCGCAACTCGCCTCGCCAGGCCCTTCGTGGCTCGTCGCTTGCGCTCCTCGCACCTCAGGGACCAGGGGTTATGCGGTTCTTTCGGATCAGGGAGCAGGAACCGGGCGCCGACTGAGCACCCCGTGCGCCGCCAGCCCGACGACAAGCGCCCAGAACGCGCCACCGATCCCCCCGAAGGTGACGCCCGCGGCCGCGGTCACGAACGCCAGTGCCGCGGGAATGCGGAACTCCGGCTTCTCGAACGCCCCCATGATCGCGGCCACGAACGTGGCCAGGAGCGCAAGTCCCGCAACGGCTTCGAGCAGTCCGTCCGGCGCGATCGCCGTGACGACGACCAGCGCACCCGACAGCACCGCTAGTACGAGGCTCGTCGACCCCGTCGCCACACCGGCGATCCATCGCCGTGATCGGTCGGCGCCCGCCTCCGGACCCGCGGCCAGTGCCGCGGACAGAGCCGCGAGGTTGATGGCGTGTCCGCCGAGCGGCGCTCCGAGTACGGTTCCCGTGCCGGTCACGAACATCGCCGGACGCCAGGGCGTCTCATAGCCGAAGGACTTGAGCACGGCCACCCCGGGAACGTTCTGCGAGGCCATGGTGACGATGTAGAGCGGGACCGCCAGTCCGACGATCGCCGTCGCGTCGAAAGTCGGTGTCGTCCAGACCAACTGCGGCCACCACGTCTCACCCTCCCAGCCGTCGTATCCGTCGACGGCGAGGTTCACCCCGATCACGACCAGCGCGGTGACCAAGGCCAGTGGCAGCGCCCACCGGGGCAGCCACCGCATTGCGAGGAGCCACACGACGAGGATCGGAAGTGTCGACCACGGTTGTGCGGCCAGCGACGTCATCGGCGCGAGGCAGAGGGTGAGCAGCACGCCGGCCAGCATGGCCTGGGCGATCGGCGTCGGAATCCGGCCGATGAGTTCGCCGAGTGCGGGGACCAGTCCGGTCGCGAGGATCAGCAACCCCACCACCAGGAACGCCCCGACCGCCGCCGCCCACCCGGCGTCGTAGGACGCACCCGCCGACACGAGGAGTGCCGCGCCCGGGGTCGACCACGCCAGTGTCACCGGTCGGCGGGTGCGCAGCGACAGCGCAATCGATCCGAGTCCGAACAGAATCGTCAGCACGAGCAGACCCGACGCGGCTTGTGCCGGACTGGCGCCCACGGCCCGCAAGCCGGTGACCACCACGACGAACGACGAGGTGAAACCGACCAGGGAAGTGACGACTCCGGCGATGATCGGCTCACTGCGAGCCCGCGGCGCGGGACTGGTCATGTCGCGAGCATAGCGGTATCGTTCCGTAAACAGAACAGTGGATGTCGGCAGCGACGCGAACGAGACGAGGACGATGACACCCGGCGAGGATCGACGACGCGCGGTCGGGGCCCGGATCTCCGCCATCCGAAAGCAGCGGGGCCTGAGCTTGTCAGGCCTCGCCCGGGAAGCGCGGATCGGCAAGGGTTCGTTGTCCGAACTCGAAGGTGGACAACGAAATCCGACCCTCGACACGCTGTACGCCATTGCCGGTCCGCTCGGCGTGCCGCTGTCCGCCCTCCTGGGCGAGGAATCCGGAGTCGAGGGCGCCGGCCCCCACCTCGCCGCCCGGGTGCTGCACGTCGAGCATCACGACGACGGCTCGGTCACCGAGGTCTTCTGGTTGCGCGTCAGCCCGGGCGGGACCAGGGAGTCGCCCGCGCACGGGCCCGGCGTCGTCGAGCACGTACATGTCGTCAGCGGCCATCTCCGGGCCGGTCGCGCCGGCGAGGAACGCGCGGCGGGGCCGGGCGAATCCCTGCACTGGCTGTCCGATGTTGCGCACACCTACCGCAGCGACGACGGCGCGCTCGCGGTCCTCACCATCCGGACGCCCTGACCGGCGCCGTCGCGGAGTCTCGCTCCAGCGGTGCTGTTTCCGTCCCGCTGATCGGATCTCATCAGCGGGACGGAAGCGGGACCGCGGGAAGGTTGGGGAAAACCCGATGGAGCCGAGACGCCCTCCGCTGCGTCGAATAGAGATGACCAGCTACCCACTGGACCGCTACGGTCTGATCCGTCGCGGCGCCGCACTCGATGCGGCCTTCTCCGACAACCTGCTTGCTGCAGCGGTATCCGCCGGGGACCTGATCCGGCTCATCCCCGGCGTCTACGTGCCGGCATCCGACGACTTCGCCGGGCACGAAGGCGACCAGGAGTTGCACCGCCTCAAGTCTGTCGCGATCGCCACGTCACAGCCGGCGAGCGCACCACAGTTGCCACTGAGTCACGTCTCGGCCGCCGCGGTGCTCGGCATTCCGCTGCTGAAGCCCGCCACCGAACGCGTTCACGTCACCAACGGCAAGAAGGCCGGCGGATTCATCGCGACGCATCGTCACGTTCACGCCGCCGCCCTGACGGCAGACGAGCTCGCCGTCGTCGACGGAATACCCGTCACCAGAATCGAGCGAACCGCTGTCGATGTAGCGGCCGGGGGCGACTTCGCACAGGCCCTCACCGCCTTCGACCAGGCACTTCGAGCAGGCGCCGATCGTGAGCTCATGGGCCGGATGCTCGCCTCTCGTCGTCGGCGCGGAGGTCGAGTGGCTCGGCGTGCGCTGGCACTGGCCGATGGGGCGGCCGAAAGCGTCGGCGAATCGTGGAGTCGGGCGCAGATGATCGAGGCCGGCCTGCCTGCTCCACGACTGCAACGCGAGTACTGTGCGCGGAGCGGCGTCTACCGTGTCGACTTCGACTGGGGGGCGAAGCTCGTCGGGGAGTTCGACGGCATGGTCAAATACGGCCGCCTTCGGCCATCAGGGATGACGGTGGCCGACGTCGTGCTGCAGGAGAAGCTGCGCGAGGACGAGATCCGCGCGCTGGGCCCCGTCGTCGTGCGCTGGACCTGGTCGATGCTCGAGGACGGGTCCTTCATCGGCCTGCTCCGGCCATGGCTGGAGAAGTTCGAGTTGATGAGCTGAGTCCCGCGGTCCCATTTCCCTCCCGCTGATCAGATCTCATCAGCGGGACGGAAAGACCACCGCGGGACGGAAACACCACCGCAGGTCAGGGACCTCGTCCCGAGTCGAAGGCGCCCCCCACACACGACAACGCCCCCGCCGGAAGCGGGGGCGTTGCCGAATGCGACTGTGTGCGAGTTACTTCGCGGTGGTCGGCTTCTTGACCGGGGCCTTCTTGGCCGGCGCCTTCTTGGCGGCGGTCTTCTTCACGGCCGGCACCGGGGTGTCCTTGGCCTCGGCGACCTTCTTGGCCGGCGAAGCCTTGGCGGCACGGCCCTTGGCCTCGACAGTGCCTGCGGCGCCGTCGATCTCCTTGGCCGCGTCGTCGGCCTGCTCCTTGACGCTGCTGCCGGCCTCTTCGATCGCGACGGCGACGTCCTCGACCTGCTCGCTCGCACGGCCGGCGAGCTTCGCCGCACGATCACCGACGAGGCGGGTCTGGGTCGACACGACGCCGAGGGCGTCCTCGGTCAGGTCGACGGCGTCGTTGTAGACCTTCTCGGCGCGCGACAGGTTCTCCTGGACGAGCGGCTTGGTGCGCAGGCGCTCGAGGGTGGCCTCGCCGCGCTCGGCGAGCGAGGTGTAGAAGCCGTAGGCCTTCTCGACGTAGGGGTCGGCGAGGCGCTTGAGCTCCTCGGCGGTCAGCTTGCCGCGCAGCTCGTCGAGGTCGCTCGGGACCTCCTCGGACAGCGAGCCGATGCGGGTCTTGGCCTCGTCGAAACGCGTCTGGGCGGTCTCGGGCAGATCCGTGATCAGGGTCTTGGTCTCGGCGTAGCGGGCCTCGAGACGCGACTGGGCGGTCTCGGCAGCAGCCTCGGTGCGCTCACGCAGTTCGGTCAGCTTCTCGGTCACCTGGGCGAAGGCGTAGTCGCCGGCGCCGACGGCGGCATAGAGGGGGGCGTAGTTACGTTCGGTGGTGGTCACAGTGGACTCCTTCGGTCGGGTCACCAATCGCGCTGCAGCACATGCGGTCTCGTTGATCTCGGCGACTTCGCCGGGCGCATGTCGGAACAATCCGTCGCCTGCCGCCTCGAAACGGTCGGTGTTGCAAGCCAATTCGATTCGGCTCACACCGCGCGAGATAAGGGAACCGCGGCGCCATCGGTATTGGTGTTTCCGATAACCAGTATCCACGCTGTGCTAACAAATGCAAGCATCTTGCTAACACTCGTGACACACGTCACCCCAGAGGGCCCGCCGGACCGGCGTCGATCAGGCGTACCGGTAGAAGCCGTGGTCGGCCTTCTTGCCCAGTCGCCCCGCCTCGACCATGCGCAAGAGCAGCGGAGGCGGTGCGTAGAGCGGCTCCTTGAACTCCTCGTACATCCGGTCGGCGATGGCCTTGATCGTGTCGAGTCCGACCAGATCGGCCAGCTTGAGGGGACCCATCGGGTGCGCACACCCGAGGACCATGGCCTTGTCGATGTCGTCGACGGTCGCGACACCGCTCTCCACCATCCTGATGGATGAGAGCAGATACGGGATCAGCAAAGCGTTCACGACGAATCCGGATCGATCGGCCGACCGGACCACCTGCTTGCCCAACACGTCGTGGGCGAAGGTCTCGGCGCGCTCGACGATCTCCGGAGCGGTCGTCAGGGTGGTGACGAGTTCGACCAGCGGGAGAACCGGTACGGGGTTGAAGAAGTGCATGCCGATGACGCGGGCGGTGTTCTGGGTTGCCATGCCCAGCTTCATGATCGGGATGGACGATGTGTTCGACGCCAGGACTGCCCCGGGGTCGGTCACGACCTTGTCCAGTTGGGCGAAGATCTCGGTCTTGACCGCCTCGTCTTCGACGACGGCCTCGCACACGAGGTGGCGATCGGCGAAGTCGCCCAGGTCAGTGGTGAAGCGGAGTCGCATCGACGCCTGGTCGCGTTCGCGTTCGGTCAGTTTGCCGCTCGACACACCGCGATCGAGTGACCGGAGAATCCGGGCGCGACCGGCGACGACGAGTTCTCGGCTGTGCTCGTAGACGAGCACGTCGGCGTGGGCCCGCGCGCACACCTCGGCGATCCCCGCGCCCATCTGTCCTGCCCCCACCACGCCGACGCGGGAGATCTTCTGGTTTGTCATGTCGGCTCCTCGGGTGGAAACGTCCTCGGCAAGAACCGATTTCGCAAGAACATGGGTGACCCTCCGGGCACGCGCCGAGCCCGGGATACGCCAACAGGCGGCCCGCAGCGAAAGCCGCGGACCGCCTGCCTGGTTCGCCTAGATCACGACGGTGGCGAGTTCCTAGTGGAACTGGCCTTCCTCGGTCGAGCCCTTGAGAGCAGCGGTCGAGGTGTTGGGGTCGACGGTGGTGGCGATGTTGTCGAAGTAGCCGGCGCCGACCTCACGCTGGTGCTTGACGGCGGTGAAGCCGCGCTCCTCGGCAGCCTTGAACTCGCGGTTCTGCAGGTCGACGAACGCCGACATCTGCTCGCGGGCGTAGCCGTAGGCCAGGTCAAACATGCCGTAGTTCAGCGAGTGGAAGCCGGCCAGCGTGATGAACTGGAAGGTGAAGCCCATGGCGCCCAGCTCGTTCTGGAACTTCGCGATGGTGCTGTCGTCGAGGTGCTTGCTCCAGTTGAACGACGGGCTGCAGTTGTAGGACAGCAGCTGGTCGGGGTACTCGGCCTTGACGGCCTCGGCGAACTTGCGGGCCAGCTCGAGATCCGGGGTACCGGTCTCCATCCAGATCATGTCGGCGTAGGGCGCGTAGGACTTCGCACGCTCAATACACGGCTCGATGCCGTTCTTCACGTGGTAGTAGCCCTCGGCGGTGCGCTCACCGGTGACGAACTGCTTGTCGCGGTCGTCGACGTCGGAGGTGATCAGCGTCGCGGCCTCGGCATCGGTGCGGGCGATCACGACGGTGGGGACACCGGCGACGTCGGCGGCGAGACGAGCCGAGTTCAGGGTGCGGACGTGCTGCTGGGTGGGGATGAGCACCTTGCCACCGAGGTGGCCGCACTTCTTCTCCGACGCGAGCTGATCTTCCCAGTGGGTACCGGCGGCACCCGCGGCGATCATGGCCTTCTGCAGTTCGTAGACGTTGAGGGCGCCGCCGAAGCCGGCCTCACCGTCGGCCACGATCGGCACGACCCAGTTGTCGACCGAGTTGTCACCCTCGACGCGGGCGATCTCGTCGGCACGCAGCAGCGCGTTGTTGATGCGACGCACGACGCTCGGGACCGAGTTGGCCGGGTAGAGCGACTGGTCGGGGTAGGTGTGGCCGGACAGGTTCGCGTCACCGGCGACCTGCCAACCCGAGAGGTACACGGCCTTCAGGCCGGCGCGGACCTGCTGCACGGCCTGGTTACCGGTGAGAGCGCCCAGGGCGTTGATGTAGCTGCCGTCACCCTTGGTCACGCCGTCCCACAGGATCTCGGCGCCGCGGCGGGCGAGGGTGTGCTCCTCGACGACCGAGCCCTGGAGCTCGGCGACCTGCTCGGCGGTGTAATCGCGCTTGATGCCCTTCCAGCGCGGGTTGGTGTCCCAGTCCTGCTGGATCTCCGCGGCGGTACGGGGCTTTCCGACGTTGCTCATTGGCTGCTTCGCTTTCGTTGTCCTGCTCGTCCCGACCGGGGACCGGATCGGGGCGACGGCCCGGCGCGCCGCCGGAACCTCTCTGCTGACAGACAGCCGATGTCCTCGTCTGGGGTGTGTGATCGCGATCGGCGTCAGTCTCGGCCGAGGTTTGCGAACCCGTCGACGTGGTATCGGTGGTGCCTGCAGCAAGGGTGCCACAACACAAACCCGCAGGTCCAACCCTCGAAGCGTGTAAATATGGGTTATTTTTCGCCACCTGTTTGCAAAGTTTGCAAATATAGTTCTGTGAACGCAGGGTCTACTTCCGCCAAAAAGTACGTCCGTACTGGGATTTTCTACTCACGAGTAGTCGAGCCGATCCGTGGTCTCGGAGGCCCTCGGACCCCGACCTCGACGGCCGGATACCCGAAAGTGATGTCCATCACACCAGTGCGGCACGGTCCGCGGACAGCGGACGGCGGCCGTCAGGGTGTGGTGACGCGCTCGACGGCGGTCTCGAAGAGATCCGCGAACACCGACGGTTCGATCGGCTCCACCGGGATGGCCGGCGGATCGCTCGCACGGGTGGTCGCACCCGACACCGTCAGCTGCATCGTCACCGGCCCGGATGCCGGCCGGTCGAGCACGGCGTACCCGGCGAACCCGATCTGCCGCCGGACACCGCCATCGGGCAGGGTCGTCGTGACGTCGGATCGCGTGAGCAGCATCTGCTCCCCTGGCAGCAACCCGCCGTCGATCTCCGGCTGGGGCAGTTCGGTGTACACCGTGAGCACCCGACTGCCCGCGAGGTTGCCGGTGGTGATCTCCGTCGTGGTCCGAGAGCAGCGGCCGGTCGTGGTGAGCCGGTCGGCGTCGATGTCGCGCGATGCGGTGGTGACCAGTTCGACGAGGGTGCCCGTCGCTCCGTCACGGGCGGCCAGCACCGCCGAGTTGTCGGCGGTCAGCTGGTCGTTGAGCGCGGCGTCGGAGGTGGGCCGGCAGTACTCGGGCGTGACGCGCACCGATCGGGAGGCGTCGATGGCGGCCCGGTTCCCGGCGACGAGATCCACCACCGACAGCGGGGCGGAGGTGTACCCCGGCGGCAGCTGGGCTTCGGACAGCACGAGATCGGCGGGACCGCGGGGAGCCGTCGTTTCCCCCGGGTCGCCCGCGCACCCCGCGAGGCCGAGCGCCACTGCCACGATCGACGCGGCCAGCGCTACCGGCGGGCGGCGTCGGCCGAGGAGGGGTAGCACGCGGTCACCGTACCCTGGGAACGACGCGCGACGCGGCAGCACCTGTCCGGGAGGTGGACGATGAGCAGGACCTACGTGGGCTCGCGGTTGCGCCAGTTGCGTTCCGAGCGCGGCCTGTCGCAGGTTGCCCTCGCGCAGACCCTGTCGATCTCGGCGTCGTACCTGAACCAGATCGAACACGATGCCCGTCCGCTGACCGCGTCGGTGCTGTCCAAGATCACCGAGGCCTTCGGCGTCGACGCCGGGTTCTTCGACAGCCAGGACGATGTCCGGCTGGTCGCCGAGCTGCGTGAGGCGCTGCTCGACGACGACCTCGAGGCCTCCCCCGGCGCACTCGACGCCCAAGGGCTCAGCGCGATGGTCGCGTCGCATCCCGAGATGGCCCAGGCGATGGTGAACCTGCACCGCCGCTACCGGGTCGCCACCGATCAGCTCGCGGCGGCGACCGACGAGCGGGGCGACCGCAGCATGCGGGGCACCATCAGCGCGCCGCACGAGGAGGTGCGGGACTATTTCTACCAGCGCCGCAACTACATTCACGAACTCGATGTCGTCGCCGAGGAGATGACGACCCGGATGCGGATGCACTCCGCCGACATCCGGCGCGAGATCATGAACCGCATCGAGAGCGTCCACGGCATCAGCATCGTGCGCCGCGTCGACCTCGGGGACTACACCCTGCACCGGTTCGACCGCGAGGCCCGGCGTCTGGAGTTCTCCGCGTCGCTCTCGGCAGGTCAGCGGACGTTCAAACTCGCCAGCGAGCTCTGCTATCTCGAGTACCAGGACCTCCTGGACAAACTGGTCGACGAGGCGAACTTCAGCGGTGAGGACGCCCGGGCGCTGGGACTTCTCGGTCTGGCGAACTACTTCGCCGCCGCAGTCGTCCTTCCCTACAGCCAATTCCACGGCGCCGCAGAGGATTTCCGGTACGACATCGAACGCCTCTCGGCCTTCTACGCCGTCTCCTACGAGACGATCTGCCACCGCCTCTCGACGCTGCAGCGGCCCAACCTGCGGGGCATCCCCTGGTCGTTCGTGCGCGTGGACCGAGCCGGGAACATGTCGAAACGTCAGTCCGCCACCGGTTTCCACTTCTCTTCCAGTGGCGGCACCTGTCCGCTGTGGAACGTCTACGAGACATTCGCCTACCCCGGCAAGATCATCACCCAGATCGCCGAGATGCCCGACGGCCGGAACTACTTCTGGGTTGCGCGCACCGTCGAACGCCGCGCCACCCGCTACGGACAGCCCGGCAAGACCTTCGCGATCGGCATGGGATGCGAACTGCGCCACGCCGCGCGGGTGATCTACTCCGACGGTCTGGAGATCGGACCGCAGGCGCATGTCACCCCGATCGGCGCCGGTTGCCGGGTGTGCGAGCGGACCAACTGCGCCCAGCGCGCGTTCCCCGCGGTCGGAGCGTCACTTCGCATCGACGAACACACCAGCAGCGTCTCGCCGTACATGAGCCTCACCGAAACGCGCCCCGCCGCGCCCTGATCCACCCCCCTCTGCTCCCTGAGGTGCGAGGAGCGATAGCGACGAGCCACGAAGGGCCGCAGCACAACTCATCGACACTCGTCCCGAGCGGGCACTCCGCGCAGACGTTCGTCGAGCCAGGTCGCGGTGTCCGGGAACCCGACCGCAGCCGCCGTCACGTGTTCGGCCTCGTACTCCCGGTACGTCACCGTCGCACCGAGATCGCACTGCTGGGCGGCGAGCGCCCGTGCCTGGGTTGCGGGAACCCACCACTCGTAGCGCCCGTGGTAGATCAGCAATGGCATCGACGCCTTCAGATCCGACATGGACGTGACCTCGAAGAGCTCTTCGGCGATCGCGGAGTGGAACGGATCGGGGTCGGTCGACAGGAGCTGCGTCGGCAGGTGAGCGATCCCGAGGTTGCCCATGTCATCGGTGCAGATGTTGCGGATCTCCGACGTCGCAAGCCATCTCGCCAGATGGTTCGACATCTGGAGGACCTCGGGCCGTTCTCGGGCGACGCCGAGCATCGCGGCGTGGAAGACCCCGGACGCGAGGTTCGCGTTCATGGCGCCGGCGAGTGTCCGGTAGTCGGCGGGCACCCCGCCGATGGCCGCCCCCACGAACCGCCCGGCGATGTCGGGCGCATACTTCGCGGCCAGCTTGGCCGCGCCGTGGGTGGCGATCGCCCCGCCGGAGTAGCCGACCATGGCGACCGGTCCGCGGGCGAAGTTCGCCGGGTCGAGAGCGCCGGCCGCGCGCAACGAGTCGAGGATCACGTGGCCCGCGACATACGGCTCGGCGTAGGCCATCCGGGGCCCGGTGTGGTCGGGCACGAGCACCGCATAACCCCGGTCCAACGCGAGCTGGGTGAACGGCGGGATGAGATCGGTCTCGTTCGTGTTGTTGGTGAAACCGTGCGCGTAGGTGAAGCCCGTCGTGCACTTGGTGCCCAGCGCGACGATCGGCGAGTTGTTGACCAGGACGGGGCGGTCTCCCCGCCCGGTCCAGGCCTTGGCCGGCACCAGCAGGGTGGCCGTGCCGAACATCGGGGCACCGTTAGCGTCGGTCGTCCGGAACTTGACCTGCCGCGCCGATCGCAGCGGGACGAAGACCAGGGGCTGTGCCACCCGGGTCACCGACCGCGTGGTCAGGACCTCACCGGGTGTCCGCGCGGCCAGACCGGCCGGCCAGTGGTCGAAGAACCGGTCGCCACTGGGCGACGGCATGATCGCCTCACGCAGTTCTTGCAGTTCATGGGAGGCGCCGGGAATCCGGGACCGTTCCGGGATGCGCGACAGCTTCTCGACCGGCGGCGCCGGGATCAGGCCGTCGACGTCCGCCGGCAACTGTGGCGGGACCGCGGTGAGATTGGGCGGCTCGGCGTCGGCATAACCACTCGTCCCGGTCGGGACCGCGAGGAGCGCCACGGCGGCACACGTCGCCGTCACCGCGACCGCTGCGCGTCGGACCGATCGTCGGAGAACACCCCTGGCCGGCATCGCCAACCTCCCGTCTCACCTCGGCCATCGTCGAGTCGCCCGCCCCCGGCAGCACCTCTGACGACTCGAACCGCGATGACCTCCGCCAATGCTAGTCGGTGACGACGGCCCACGCGGGAGCGACCATCCATGGCGGCACCCATGTAGTCCGGTCGGGTGACACGCGAAACCGCCTATCGCGCCGCACATCACGGTTACATCTCGGCGCGGCGACCATCGATGCGCAACGGGCGTCCGCGCCGGGTCGACTGTCCTAAGGTCACCGACGAAGCGCTCTTCGACGCGGAGGCACCGCCATGACGAGAACCCGGCACGCGCTTCGATGCCGGGCGGTGTGGGCGGCCACCGTGCTGGTGGTCGCCGTGCTGCTGGTGGCCGCCGTCGGCTCGCTGTCCGCCGGACCATCGGCCGCGGACCCGCCGAACATGATGCCGCTGCCGCCGCCCGTCGCAGGCGCCATCGACCGCGCGGTGCCGCCGCCGCCGATTCCTCGACTTCGCACGATCCCGCCTCGTGCGCAGGCTGACGGATTCGACCACCGCGCACTCGAATTGCGCGAAGCGATTCTGCCGTCCCCCACGGGTGACCCGATGTTCGACCGCTGGCCGACCGACCTGGATTCACGCCCGCCGGGAGACGTGATCGCCACCCGCGACGTCACCGCCGCCGCCGGGCCGGTGGTGACGGTACCGCTCCGATCGGCGACGCTGATCAAGTTCCGCAGCACCGATGCCGTCGGGGCGCCGATCTTCGGCACCGCGACCCTGCTGGTCCCGCGTCGAACGGCCAGAGCACCGACGCCGATGCTCGTGAACAACCTGCCGATCGACTCACTCGGCGCCGCCTGCACACCGGGACACACACTCGCGCATGGGTTTTCCATCGCGACGGGCGTCACCGACCTGATCCCGCCGACGACCCAGCTGGCGCTGCAAGAGGGCTATGCGGTGCTCGTGCCCGACCACCAGGGACCCCGGATGGCCTACGCGGAGCCGGTACTCGCCGGGCACGTGATCCTCGACGCCGTCCGCGCGGCCCTCCGCACGCGCCCGGAGTTGTTGCGCCGCAGTCGGATCGCCATGACCGGATACTCGGGCGGTGCCATCGCCACCCACGGAGCGGCGAAACTACTGGGCGAGTACGCACCCGAGCTCACCGACCGTGTCGTCGGCGCGGCTCTCGGCGGCGTCCCGGCCGACTTCCGCATGCTGGTCGGGAGCATGAACGCGAACCTCGCGACCGGCCTGTTCCACGCGGCCACCGTCGGCATCGCGCGCGAGCGCCCGGAGATCCTGGCCCTCGCGAACCGGCCCGCGCGTTGGCTCGCGTCGTCGCCGTTGAAGAACGTGTGCGTGATCCCCGAGGCGGTGGCCGGTGGCACCTTCCTGCCGATGCAGTTGCTCTCGAGTGATCCCGACCCGTTCCGGTCGCCGACCGCCGAGCGGATCTATCGGCTGACCGCGATGGCCGACCGCGCCTCGGTGATCCCGCTGCTGATCTACCACGGGACCCACGAGTGGTGGATACCCGCGGCCGGCGCCCGCGCCCTCTACCGCGAACAGTGCGCCCTCGGTGCGGTCATGGCCTACCGCGAGGTTTTCGGTGAACACGTCAGCGCGGCGCTGCTCGGCTTCCCCGTCGCCCTCGACTGGCTCGACCGCCGGCTACGCGGCGAACCGGCCGTCGACGAGTGCCGCCGCTGAGCGTCGAGGAGCCGCCCTGGTCAGAAGACGAGGACGCGAAGGTTCTCGGCGACGCACGCGGGCTTCGCCTCGCCCTCGATCTCGACGGTGTTGGTGACGACCATGTTCACGCCCTTGGGGGTCTCCTCGATCGAGGTGATCACCGCGTTCGAGCGGATGCGGGCGCCGACCTTCACCGGATTCGGGAAGCGCAGCTTGTTCATGCCGTAGTTCAGGACCAGCTTGGGGCCCTCGACGGTGAAGATCTTCCCCGCGATCATCGGCAGCAGCGACACCGTCAGGTACCCGTGGGCGATGGTCGTCCCGAACGGACCGGACTTCGCACGCTCGGGGTCGACGTGAATCCACTGGTGATCGCCGGTCGCATCGGCGAAGGCGTCGACTCGTTCCTGGGTGATCTCGAGCCACTCGCCCGAGCCGAGGTCCTCGCCGATCGCGGCCTTCAGTTCGTCGACACTGGTGAACGTCCGTGTGGTGTGCGTCATAGTCCGCGTAGTCTACCGTGGGCCCATGGGCACACCTCGCGTTGCACCGGGTGGTTTCCGGGAGCTCGGGCCGGTCAATTTCGTCTTCGCGCGGGGGGCTGCACGCGTCATGGGTGTCGACGACGCGCACATCTTCTCCACCCTCGGGCGCGCGAAGGGGTTGTTCCGCGGCTGGCTCCACTTCAGCAGTCGCCTCATGCCATTCGGCGTGTTGTCGCGCAAGGACTCCGAGATGGTGATCATCCGGGTGGCCCACCTGCGACATTGCGACTACGAACTCGACCATCACCGGCGCCTCGGACGACGCGCCGGGATCACCGCCGACGAGTTCGACCGGATCCTGGCGGGTCCCGACGCCGGGTGGGGTGATCGTGAACGGGCGATCCTGCGGGCCGTCGACGAACTCGTCGAGACCAAGGACGTCTCCGACATCGCATGGCAGGCGCTGTCCCGGCACCTCGACGAGCGCAAACTCATCGGGTTCACCCTGCTCGTCGGTCAATACGACAGCCTCGCGACCACCATCCACACGCTGCGCGTCCAGCGCGACACCCGGTCCTGAGATGGAGTCGATCGCGCAGCGACTGATGCGCAACGAGTACTTCGCCGAGATCTACGAACACATGTGGCGGCCGACCTTCACCCGGCTCTTCAGCCTCGGTGGCCGTTCCACCGCCGACTTCGACCGCGCACTACGCGCCTACCTCGCCCGCCCCGGTGACCGGTTGGTCCTCGATGTCGCCTGCGGCCCCGGCAATTACACACGCGAGATCGCCGACGGACTCACCGGCGACGGTCGCTGCATCGGCATCGACTTCTCCGCGCCGATGCTGGCGCGGGCCGCGCAGACCAACGCGGTGGGGCGGGCCGCGTTCCTGCGGGGTGATGCCCACGCATTGCCGTTCGCCGACAACACCTTCGACGTGGTGACCTGCCTGGCGGCGCTCTATCTGATCCCCGACCCGCTACCGGTCGTCGACGAGCTGGTGCGGGTGACCGCACCAGGTGGCGAGATCGTGGTCTTCACCTCGGTGACGACGCCGCTCACCTCGTTCCCGGGCGTCCGGCCGCTCGCCGGGGCGAGCGGGTACCGGATCTTCGACGACCACGAGATCGTCGAACGCCTCCGACGCGCCGGCCTGGACGACGTCGAGCAGACGATCACTGGCCAGGGGCAGTTCGTGCTGGCGCGCAAGTCGGCGTCGTAGACGGCCCGAGGCGCCTCAGAACTCCCGGTAGTCGCGGACCGTCATCCGCGGCCCCCGCCGTTCGGGCCGGACGCCCCGCCGCGCGACCAGCCTGATGATTCGTTGCCGTTGCCCCGCATAGGGTTCGAGTAGTTCGAGCATGCCCGCGTCGTCGACGGCCTCGCCGATCAACGTGAGTCCCACCAGTTTCGGGATGTGGTAGTCGCCGACGTTGACCACGTCGGGGTCGCCGAGTGACCGCGACAGCGTCTCGGCCTCGGTCCACTGGCCGACACCGCGGAGCACGGTGAGCTTCCGCGCATGACGTTCGACGTCGATGGTGGTGGCGCCGCGAATGGTCCGCATGCGGACCGGTTCGATGCCGCTGCGGTGCCACTCCCAGCTCGGGATGCGCACCCAATCCTGCCGGGCGGGCGGCACACGCATTGTCTCCGGGACCGGTCCGGGCGCGGGAGAGCCGAAGCGGCGCAACAGATATCGCCAGGCACGGAACGCCTCCGCGCCGACGACCTTCTGTTCCAGGATCGCCGGGACGAGCGCCTCCCAGACCCGGTCGGTGCGTGAGAGTCGCAGGCCCTCGGCGCGGCGCACCAGTTCTCGCACAACGGGATCGCGGGGGACGAGGGCGTCGGGATCGTCACGCGCACCGAGGAAATCCGGCATCTGGTCGAGCAACCAGTCCGCGCCGGGACCCCATGCGCGACCGACGACGACGCCGGACCGCACGGCGATCGTCAGGGTGCCCGGTCCGTCGGGGGTGTGCACCGCCCGCCAGACCGAACCGTCCCTGGCGTAGACGAACGCCGGGTCGCCCGCCCCGCGCCGGTGCAGGCCGACCGTGGCCCGCAAATCGAGCGGCCACGGGAGCGTCCACTCCCGGACCCGCTCGTCTGCACTCACACGTCTACAGGTTGATCATGTGCCCGAGAGCGCCGTGGAACGTCTCCTGCAGTGCTTCCGACATGGTCGGGTGCGTGTGCACGTTCCGCGCCAACTCCTTGGCCGTGAGATCCCACTTGTGGGCCAGCGTCATCTCCGGGAGCATCTCGGAGACGTTGTCGCCCACCAGGTGTCCGCCGAGCAGTTCGTCGGTGTCGGCATTGGTGACGAGCTTGGCGAAGCCCGCGGTCTCGCCGAGCCCCTGGGCCTTGCCGTTGGCCGAGAACGGGAACGTGGTCGCCTTGACGTTGTAACCCTCGTCCTTGGCCTGCGCCTCGGTGAGGCCGAACGATGCGACCTGCGGCTGACAGAAGGTGGCGCGCGGCATGAACCGGTAGTCACCGAGGGTCATGGTCTCGACGCCGGCGATGGTCTCGGCGGCCACCACGCCCTGTGCCTCGGCGACGTGCGCGAGCTGCAGTTTGGCGGTGACGTCGCCGATCGCGTAGATGCCGTCGACGTTGGTGCGCATGTAGTCGTCGATCGCGATGGCGCCGCGGTCGGTGAGCTGGACACCGGTCTTGTCGAGGCCGAAGCCCTCGACGCGCGGGGCGAATCCGACGGACATCAGGACCTTGTCGACGGTGAGCTCACCCTCTTTGTCCTTGGCGTCGGTGTAGGCGACGGTGACGCTGTCACCGTTGTCGGTCACCTTCTGGACCCGGGTGGAGGTCAGCAGCTTGATGCCGAGCTTCTTGTACTCCTTGGCGAGGGCCTTCGAGGAGTCGGCGTCCTCGTTGGGGAGCACGCGATCGAGGAACTCGACGATCGTGACGTCGACGCCGTAGTTGGCCATGACGTAACCGAACTCCATACCGATGGCGCCCGCACCGACGATGACGATGGACTCGGGCAGCTCACGGGTCAGGATCTGCTCTTCGTAGGTGACCACGTTCTCCGACAGTTCGACGCCGGGGAGCAGCTTGACGGTCGACCCGGTGTCGATGATGACGTTGTCGAACGTGATCTCCCGATCGCCCACCTTGATGGTCTTGGCGTCGGTGAACACCCCGTAACCGTCGATCTCGGTGATCTTGTTCTTCTTCATCAGGTAGTGGACGCCCTTGACGATGCCGTCCGAGACCTTGCGGCTGCGGTCGAATGCCGCGCCGAAGTCGAAGGACACGTCCCCACTCATGCCGAAGGTCTTGGCCTGATGGTTGAAGATGTGTGCGAGCTCCGCATTGCGCAGCAGAGCCTTGGACGGGATACATCCGACGTTCAGACACACACCGCCCCAGTACTTCTCCTCGATGACGGCGGTTTTCATGCCCAGTTGAGCCGACCGGATCGCGGCTACGTACCCACCTGGACCTGCACCCAATACAACTGTTTGAAAGTGTTCAGCCACGACTGCCAGCCTACGTCGCGCCCGACCGTCGCCGCAGAGTGTCCCACTACTCGCCGGTAGCAACTTACGTATTCAATCATTGATTGAAACATCGACTGAACTGTGCTTTCCTCGACGTGTGACCCAGACCACGCGCGCCGGACGCGGTGAGCGCCGCGATTCGACGTCGCTGCCCACCCGCGACGCCCTGCTGGCCGTCGCCGAACGTCTCTTTCTCGCCGAGGGATACGACAAGGTGTCCGTCCGGGCGATCTGCGCGGCCGCCGAGGCGAACCCGGCGGCGGTGCACTATCACTTCGGCACCAAGGACGACCTCACCATCGCGCTCCTGGAGTCTCGCCTGGGTCCGCTGTGGGCCGACCCGCTGGCCTCCCTCGACCCGGCCGGTACGCCGATCGCGCATGTCGTCGACGTTGTGGTGGCCCCCTTCGTCGACCTGCAGTCCGACCCGACCGGACATCTGCACCTACAGCTGCTCGCACGGTTTGTGTTCGCCCATCCCACCGCGAGCTGGACGTCGCGCTGGTTCGATCTCGATCCGTTCGCCGACATGCTCGCCGAGGCCGTCCCCGGCCTGACCGCGAGCGAGGCGCGCCGACGCTGGGCACTCGCCTTCCAGTTGATCCTCCTGCGGTTCGGGGGCACCGAGACCTCGAGCCCCGCCGCGGTGACGGCCCTGGCCGGCTTCGTCACCGCCGGACTGACCGCACCCGCCACGTGAGACACGAGTGAGAGGAACCGTTGTGGACAGCCCCACCACCGGACCGTTCAGCCCCGCCCGGCTGGGACCGCTGCACCTGCGGAACCGCCTGATCAAATGCGCCACCTTCGAGGGGATGACGCCCGACGCCCTGGTGACCGACGAACTCATCGAGTTCCATCGCGAGGTCGCCGCCGGCGGGGTGGCCATGAGCACGGTCGCCTACTGCGCGATCTCACCTGAGGGCCGCACCGACCGCCACCAGATCTGGATGCGCCCCGAGGCGGTTCCCGGATTGCGGAGACTCACCGACGCCATCCACGCCGAGGGCGCACTTGCGGCGGCCCAACTGGGGCACGCGGGCGCGGTCGCGAACTCGGCGTCGAACCGGGCCGCCTCCCTGGGACCGTCACGGATACCCGCGCCGATGGGGATGTCGGTGACCCGTGCGATCAGCGTCGACGACATCGCCGACCTGCGGACCACGTTCCGCCGGGCCGCACGGCTTGCGGTGGACTCCGGCTTCGACGGACTCGAGATCCACTGCGGCCACAACTATCTCATCTCCAGCTTCCTGTCCCCGCTGCTGAACCGGCGTCGTGACGCCTACGGCGGGAGCCTCGTCAACCGCGCCCGCCTCGCCCGTGAGGTGGTCGAGAGCGTGCGCGACGAGGTCGGGGACGAGACTGCGATCTGGGTGAAGCTCAACACCTTCGACGGCGTCGGCCGGGTCGACCTCGAGCGCTCCCCCGCGGCGCGCGCCCGGGGCCGGGCGAGGCTGAGTGGCTTCAACGTCGACGAGGCATGCCAGGTGGCACAGCTGCTGGAATCCGACGGCCACCTCGACGCCATCGAACCCACCGCGGGAAGTTCACTGCTCAACCCGATGTACCTCTTCCACGGCGAGGCACCCCGCAAAGAGTTCGCCGATGCGTTCTCCGGTGTCATGAAGTACGGACTGAAGGCCTTCGCACCGGTCTTCCTCAAGCACTACCGCTATCACGACGCCTATCTGCTGCCTCTCGCGCGCGAACTCCGCAAGGCCGTCGACCTGCCGCTCATCCTCCTGGGCGGCGTCACCGATCGCGCCTCGATGGACCTCGCGCTCGCCGAGGGCTTCGACTTCATGGCCATGGGGCGCGCGCTCCTGCGTGAACCCGACCTACCGCTGCGCCTCGCCGCCGACCCGTCGACGACGTCGAAGTGCGTCCACTGCAATCTCTGCATGCCGACGATCTACTCCCACACCCGATGCCCGGTCCGGACCGGCGAGGTCCCCGACCCGGTGGCCGCCCACCATTAGGGTGGGGGCCATGCCTCCCCGCCGTCGCAAGGACACCCCGCCACCGGCGACCGGCGGTTCGGAGAAGGAGGTGCTGGTCGGTTTCCTCGACTATCTGCGCGCCTCCGCGGTGGCCAAACTCGACGGCGTCTCCGAGGTCGACGCCCGTGCGGCCGCGGTGCCGTCGGGCACCAGCCTGTTGGGGGTGGTCCGCCACCTGACGTTCGTCGAACGGTTCTTCTTCCTGGGCGAGGACGCGGACGACTGGCAGGCGACGTTCACCTGCCCCGACGACGAGACCGTGGCATCGGTGCAGGCGGCATACCGCCGCGCGGTGTCCGAGGCGGGCGAGGTCATCGACGCCTACACCGATCTCGCCGAGGCGGCGCCCAGGGCGAGCGGACGTCGCTCCTCCCCGTCGATGCGGTGGGCGTTGACCCACATGATCGAGGAGACCGCCCGTCACGCCGGCCATCTCGACATCATCCGCGAGGGCGTCGACGGCCGGACGGGCCGCTGACCGTCAGCGCCGGATGAACTCGCCGTTGCTCTCCTCGTCGTCGTAGTACTCGATCGTCATACGCGGGCCGTCGAACGTGACCTGCGAGATCGAGCCAGGTTCGGCGTTCTCGTTGAGCAGGGTGAAGGTGAAGGTGTTGCCGTCCCAGTGAGTGAGTTCGTGCTTACGGACGCCGCCCGGCCCCATCTCCAGGACGAGCTTCCCGTCGCGTTCGACGACCTCCACCGGTCCGTACACCGCGTTGGCGTAGGTACCCACATACGACGGCAGTGGTTGCGACGGTGCGGGATTCGACGGCGGTTCCTTGCCGACGAGTTCGCCGCTCGGCACGCTCAGGGGCGCATACGCCTTGGCGTAGAGGTCGCGCCAGTCGTTGCGGATCTCGCCGAACTGCACGAGGTCCATGAACTCGGCGGCGATCGAGTCCACCGCACCGAGGGGCGCGGCGTTGGACAGGACGACGATCGCGGTGTCGGCCGACGGCAGGATCGAGAACACCGTGCCGGCGCCCGACGCGAACGCGCCGGCATGGTTGAACTGCGTCCGGGCGTCCTCGGTCACCCCGACGTTGAAACCGTAACCGTACGATCCGGCGCGATTGTCCGGCGTCTGGGGCGGGCTCGACACGATCTGCGGTGAGAGGGCCGGGAGCAGCGCGTCGGGGGCCACGACCTCCTGGCCGTTGTGCTTGCCCTGCGCCAGCACCATCTTCAGCCAGGTCGCCATGTCGTTGACGTTCGAGCTCACACCGCCGGCGGGTGACTGCGCATCGGGATCGCGCGGGATCGGGGTCTTGACCCACTTGTCGTCTTCCTTGATGTGCCCCACCGCGCGGTCGGCCCGGCGCTCGAAGTCGACGTAGCGGGAGCTGGTGCTGGTCATGCCCAGCGGACCGTAGATGAGGTCCTGCGACAGCGTCGCCCAGTCCGTCCCGGCCTTCACCGCCACCGCCTCGCCACCGGTCGTCACCCCGAAGTTGGTGTAGGCGTAGCTGATCCGGAACGGGTCGAGCGGCATGAAGCGCATGCGCTGCATGATCTCCTGCTGCGAGTACCCCATGTCCTCCAGTTTGTCGCCCGCGTGGTCCGGCAGACCGGATCGGTGCGAGTACATGTCGCCGACGGTCACGGTGCGCGTGACGTACGGTTCGGCGAGCGCGAACCACGGCAGCGATTCCACGATCGGCATCTCCCACGTCACCGTCTTGTCGGTGACGGCGGCCGCGACCACCGTCGATCCCACCGACTTCGACACCGACGCCAGCTGGAAGACGGTGTTCGGGTCGACGGCCTCACCGGTCGTGATGTCCTTGACGCCGAACCCCTTGGCGTACTTGGTCTCCCCACCGGACACGACCGCCACGGCCACACCCGGGATCTTGGTCGACTCCATCATCGAGTTGACCAGGTCGTCGAGTTGCCCGACCGCCTTGTCGACCGCATCGGCCGGCAGCGGTTCGGCGGCGACGGCATTCGGGTTCTCCAGAGACTCCGATGCAGACGGTGGCGCCCCGGTGCCCGACGACCCGCTGTCGCAAGCCGCGACGAGCGCAACCACGGCGACGACGGAACAGGTGGCCATCGAGAGGCGGGCCCATCGCGACGTCCGTGGGGGTTCATGGCCGGGACAGCGGGCGGGAACGGAATGGGCAGTGGCCATGGGGGTCTCCTCGACGTCGCTGCGTCACGATACCCCGCGCGGACAACCTGTAGTGGGCGTTTTGCCGGGGCCGACACCGTGAGCGCTCCTGCGCGGAGCACGGTCGCGACGGCCGCCCGCGTAGTTTGGACGCCATGACCGAGCACGGCTACGACGCCCCCACGTCCGACACCGACCCGTACCTGTGGCTGGAGGACGTCACCGGCGACGACGCGCTGTCCTGGGTGCGCGCGCACAACGAGCCCACGGTGGCGGCGCTGACGTCGTCGGAACGCTTCCGCGAGTTGGAGGCCGCAACGCTTGCCGCCCTGGACACCGACGACCGCATCCCCTACGCGCGTCGCCGCGGGGAGTACCTGTACAACTTCTGGCGCGACGCGACCAACCCGCGTGGTCTCTGGCGTCGTACGACGTACGACTCCTACGTGACCGACACCCCCGACTGGGATGTCCTCATCGACGTCGACGAACTCGCACGCGCCGAGGACGAGAACTGGGTGTGGGCCGGCGCCTCCGTACTGCGCCCCGAGTACGAGCGCGCGCTGATCTCCCTCTCGCGCGGCGGCGCCGACGCCTCCGTGGTCCGTGAGTTCGACATCCCGTCGCGCACCTGGGTCGCCGACGGCTTCGAGCTGGCGGAGAACAAATCCGACGTCGGGTGGATCGATCGTGACACCGTCTACGTCGGAACGGATTTCGGCGTGCAACCGGACGGGCTGAGCTCGCTGACCGACTCCGGCTACCCCCGCATCGTCAAGCGCTGGACGCGCGGCACCCCGCTGTCGGATGCCGTGACGGTCTTCGCGGGCGAGACCGGGGACGTGTCGGTGCGGGCGAGCTACGACAGCACACCGGGATTCGAACGCCACTTCGTCGGTCGCGCCACCGACTTCTTCAACTCACTCGACTACGAACTGCGCGACGGCCGCCCCGAGTTGCTCGACGTGCCCACCGACGCGCACGCCGGGGTCCGGATGAACTGGCTGCTGGTGCTCACGCGATCGGAGTGGGAGATCGACGGCACCGCGCACGCACCGGGCACACTGCTGGCCTTCGACTACGAGGCCTACCGGGCGGGCGACCGCGACGCGGCCGTGCTCTTCGCGCCCGATGCGCACACGAGCCTCGTCGACTACGCCTACACGCGTACGCATCTCATCATCGTGAAGCTGCATGACGTGCACACCCGGGTCGAGGTACTCGAACTCGGCACCTGGCAGGCCGTGGACATGCCGGGTCTGCCCGACCTCGCCACGGTCTCGGTCCTCGACACCGATCCCGACGAGAGCGACGAGGTGTTCTGGTCGGCGACGTCGTTCACCGATCCGCCGAGTCTGCTCCACGGCCAGAGCGGCCGGGCTCCGGAGGTCATCAAACACAGCCCCGCGTTCTTCGACTCCGACGCGGTGACCGCCGAGCAGCACTTCGCGACGTCCGACGACGGCACGCAGGTGCCGTACTTCGTGGTGCGTCGGCGCGACGTGTCCCAGGGACCGACGCTGCTCTACGGCTACGGCGGATTCGAGAACGCCCTCACCCCGAGCTATCTCGCGATCGCCGGGCAGAGCTGGATCGAGCGCGGCGGGATCTACGTCATCGCCAACATCCGGGGCGGCGGCGAATACGGCCCGTCGTGGCACACCCAGGCGCAGAAAGCGGGACGGCACAAGGTGTACGAGGATTTCGCCGCCGTCGCGCGTGCCCTCGTCGACACCGGACTCACCACTGCGTCACAGCTGGGCGCCCAGGGCGGTTCCAACGGCGGGTTGCTCATGGGAGTGATGCTGACGCGCTATCCCGAGCTGTTCGGCGCTCTGGTCTGCCAGGTCCCGCTCATCGACATGAAGCGCTACCACCTCCTGCTGGCCGGGGCGTCGTGGATGGCCGAGTACGGCGACCCCGACGACCCCGAACAGTGGGAGTTCATGAAGCCGTTCTCGCCCTATCAGAACGTCGACGCGGACGCGACATACCCGCCCATCCTGGTCACGACGTCGACCCGCGACGATCGCGTCCACCCCGGTCACGCGCGCAAACTCGTTGCCCGCCTGGAGGAAACCGGTCACGACGTGCAGTACTACGAGAACATCGAGGGCGGCCACGGCGGCGCGGCGGACAACAAGCAGGCCGCGTTCAAATCGGCCCTGGCCTACGAGTTCCTCTGGCGGACACTGTCTCCCGAGGACTGACCGCTCCGGAAGACCACCACTGCCGCCGGCCGGACCGAGCGCTCGCCGACGACCAGCCCGGGACGGAGCAGCTCGGCGACGGTGCGGTCCGCGGAGGTGTCGTCGGTCGGATGGACGTCGACCGCCTCCATGGTGCGGGCATCGAAGTCGGTCCCGGCCGGCGGTGCGACGACCGCTCCCCCGCGGCCGACGATGAGGCGTTCCAGTCCGGCGCGCAGCAGCTCGAACGCCGGCCGGTCGGCCTCCGACGCCGAGACCGCACACGTCGCCGCGTCGGTGTGGAGTGCGAAGAGGTCGACCAGCAGGGCGGTGTCCGCCCCGGCCGCGGCGGCCGGGGATCTGGCGGCGTCGACGAGCCGCTCGATCGTCCTGGTCTGCCGCGCAACCACGAGGGCGAGGTCGGACACCTGCTCGCCCAACTGCGCGAGCCCGTCGATTCGCTCGGGCACATCACCCTCCGGAGACGTCATTCCGCCAGCGTAATCAACTCCACCGGCCGATCGTCCGGCACCGGCGAGACCGTCTGCGCTGCTAGCATCCCCGGTCGTGGGCGTAATCGGGATCGACCTCGGAACCACCAACTCGGCGCTGGCGAAGATCGACGCCAACGGCCGCCCGGAGGTGATCGTCGGACTGACCGGCGCACCGACCACCCCGTCGACGGTGTTGCTGACGTCGCCGACGGATCACGTCGTCGGCGAGGGGGCCCGCCGGCAGGCCAGGCTCGACCCGGAGAACGTCTGCAGCCTGGTGAAGCGGCGGATGGGCGATGCCCAGTGGCGTTTCGTCGCGCACGGCCAGACGTGGTCGGCGCCGGCGATCTCGGCACTCATCCTCAAGTCGCTGATCTCCGACGCCGCGTTCGCCGGCGAGCAGGTCGAGCGCGCCGTGATCACGGTGCCCGCCTATTTCGGCGACGAGGAGCGGCGCGCGACGATCCAGGCCGGCACGTACGCCGGCCTCGAGGTCGCGGGGGTCCTGTCCGAGCCGATCGCCGCCGCTCTGTCCTACGGCTTCAGCCGCCTGACCGACCCGCTGGCCAAGGGCACACCCGACGAGACGGTCCTGGTCTACGACCTCGGCGGCGGGACCTTCGATGCGACGGTCATCGAACTCGCCGACCGCCGGATCACCGTGCTCGCCGTCGACGGCGATCACCAGCTCGGCGGTGCCGACTGGGACGAGCGGTTGGCGCTGCACCTCTCGCGCACGTTCTGCGCCGAACACCCCGACGCCGAGGACCCGCTCGACGACTCGGCCGGCTCGCAGTCGCTCATCCTCGCCGCGGAGCGCGCCAAACACGAACTGACCGAGTCGGATTCGACCTCGGTCATCGTCGCCCACGACGGCGCCCGGTCGGTCATCACGCTCACCCGGGCCGAACTCGAGGAACTCACCCGTCCGCTGCTGGCCCGGACCGTCGAACTCACCCGGTCATGCCTGGCCGCCGCCGAACGCCGAGGCGTGTCAGCCGTCGACCGTGTCCTGCTGGTCGGCGGTTCGTCGCGGATGCCGATGGTCGCGCGGGAACTCGCCGCCGCACTGGGCACGACACCGGAACTGAACGACCCCGACCTCGCTGTCGCCCGCGGGGCAGCGATCTACGGCGAGAAGCTGGAGATCGAACGACTCGTCCGCGCCGACCTCACGACCCGCGGACGCCTGCGCGAGGACCGCGGTCTCGACGGCGTCGCACCGGCCGACCTCGACGAGTCCTGCACCCGGGTCGCCCACGCGTTCGCGCTGCCCGTCAGCAGTGTCCGCCGCATGCTCGAGGTCGTCGTGGACACAGTGGTCTCCCGCGGTTTCGGGGTGCTGGCGGTCAACGGCCACAACGGCGAACTGGAGGCCAGCTGGCTGGTCCAGCGGAATTCGACGCTCCCGATCCGGGTGCGACGGTCGTTCGGGACCATGCGACGCGACCAGTCCCGCATCGAGCTGGTCGTGCTGGAACAGCAGGGGCAGGCCGCCTCCCCGCGACCGGAGGACGCCAAGGTCCTCATCGAAGGAGCGATCACCGACATCCCGCCCGGATACGACGAGGGCAGCGAGGTGTCGGTGACCTTCGAGATGGCCTTCGACGGCGTCCTGCACGTCACCGCTTTCCACGTCGATGCGCAGATTCCGCTCACATTGTCGGCCAAAACCGGTGCCTCGCTGTCGAAATCGGAGGTCGAGCGCGAACTCGATCAGGTCCACCGCTCCCGGCGCCGCGACCACTGACGGCCTCCGCCGGAGGAGAGAGACCTGATGGAACCGTTTGTCGGCAACGACTATCGCAAACGTGTGCTCGCCGCGGTCGAGAAGCGCGGAGGCCCGAGCGAATCGGATTCGTTCGAACTGTATGACCTCCCGATCGAGGAGGCCGAGCGACTCGACGACGCCGCGGTGGCCGCCCGACTCGACGAGGTGTGGGCCTTCTGGCAGAAGCAACGCGACCACCCGAAGTACCGCATCCTGGTGGCCCGGTTGGTTGCCGAACACGACGAGCGGTCGGCGCCGTTGCGGCACAAGACCGGTCGGATCGCCGAGGCTCGTGCGGTGAGCACCCGACGCGAACTGCGCGATCAGCAGCGATTCGAACTCCTCGACAACGCGATCGCGCGGCTCAACGAGCGCTACGGCGGAATCCCGAGATCCAAGCGCGCCGGGCTCGACGAGATCGGCGCCATGGGCGGCCTCGATCCGGCCGAGATCGACACCCGACTGCGGCGTCATCGCATCGTCGACGACGCCCCGCCCGCGTCGGCCGAACCCGCGCCGCCGCGGGTGTCCTTGTCGGCGCAGCAACGCGGTCAGATCGCCGACCTGCTCGCCGAGTTCGACCGACTCCGCGACGGCGATCCCACCCCGACGCTCCTGACCCTGCTACACCTCGACACCGACGCCGCCGCCGATCGCGGCGTCATCGAGTCGCGGGCCGTCGCGCTCAACGAACGAGCCCGTGAGCTCGCCGCCGGCCGCTTCCGCGCGGTCCTCGACGAGCTGCTGGTCCACGTCCACGACGTCCTGCTCTCCGATCCCGTGCTGGCGCAGGAGTATCGGCAATCGGTCGTTGACGCCGTGACCGACCATCTCCGACCACGGGTCCGGGCCGCGGTCCTGGTCGAGGACGAACTGGGTGCGCAGGACCATGAGTTCCTGCTCGACGAGGCCCGCACCCGCGGACTCGGCACACGCGATGCGCGCACCGTGATCGCCGGACTCGCCGCCGAATTCGGAGCAGCCGTGAGCCCACCGGCCGGCCCCCCGCCGTCGGCCGAGTCACCCCCGCCGTCGGCCGAGCCACCCACGCCGCCGGCCGAGCCTGTCGAGGTCCCCCCGCCGAAGCGGCTGTGGGAGAACGATCTCCGCGCCGCCCGCGCTGCCCTGCGCGACGGCCTGCCCGTCCGGGCGCGTGCGGCCATCGCCGATGCGCGTGCCGGAGCCGGCGACGATGCCGCTGCGCTCCGGCAGATCGCGGCGGTCGCCGACGAGGTCGAACGGGTCATCGCGCAGGCGGTGGCGGACTCCCGCCGGGCTCGGGACCTCGCGGACGAGATGCGCCACGTCGCGGCGCTCGAACTGCTGGAGGACGTGTTCCGGCGAGCCCGGGACATCGACCGTCTTCCCGACTCGGGCGGGTCGCTCCAGGCCCGCCTCGAGGCGTCGCGAGACATCGTCGCCCAGGCGGGCGAGATCGCGCGGTCGGCATCCGCGAGCAACCCGGCGAGCCTCACCGCCGCTGCCGTGATGCGACGTCGGATCACCGATCACGAGGGCCTCAACTCGGCGGCAACGGTGCTGACCGTGGAGCCGCCGCGCAACGTCCGGTTCGTCGCCGAGAGTGGTGCGATCACCGTCTCCTGGGATCCGTCCGCGACGGAGTCGGTGACCTACCGCGTCGTGCGCATCGGGTTCGACGGGTCGACCCGGACGCTCGGCCGCACCGCAGGGACCGAACTCTCCGACGGCAGTCGGCCCGACCCGGTGCCGCCGGTGTACGAGGTCACCGCCGTGCTGGCCGGAAGCCAGTCCGCCCCCGCCCGCTCCGACGCCACCCCCGTCCCGGCCGCCCCCGCTCCGGCGACCACAGCGCCGCAGCCGCCGGCGACCCCCCATCCGGATGACCCGCCGCCGATCACCGCGGTCCGCGTCGACGCCGACACCATGCGCTTCGAGTGGCCGGCCGGTGTCACCGAAGCGATGGTGGTCATTCGGGCGGATGCCGCTCCGGAACACCCCGCCGACCCGGCGGCGGTCGCGTCGAAGATCACCAACACCCGGTACCAGATCGACGACGGCTACCCGATCCCCGCGAACGTCCCACGTCCGTGCCATGTCGCCGTGGCCAGCTGCCGCCGGAATCCGCAGGGGCAGCTCGACGTCGCATCGAGTTTCGGTCCGTCCGCGCGGGCTCACGCCCCGGCAACGGACACCGGCCGCTGACGATGGTCCACTACGCTGGGCGCCAACACCTGCGGCGAGTGTGTGTTCGCCGTCCGATCATCGCACCCGACGACGATGTCACCACGACGAGATGAGGAACCGAGATGGGGATCGACTACACGAAGCGTCCGAAGGCCCAGCCGCCGCAGCCGCCCGCCCAACCCCCGGCCGCTCCCGCGGGTTACGGCCAGCAACCGCCCACCCCCGCGGGCTACGGTCAGCAGCCGCCCGCGCCGCCGGTCTCGCTGTCGAAGATCACCCTCACGAAGTCGGCGCCGAGCATCTCGCTGAGCAAGCAGGGTGCGACCTCCGGTCAGGTGCGTGTCAATCTGAGCTGGACGTCGAACTCCAAGGGCGGCGGGCTCTTCCGCAAGGCGCAGGGTATCGACCTCGACCTCGCCTGCCTGTGGGAGTTCACCGACGGGAGCAAGGGCATCGTGCAGGCCCTGGGCAACTCGTTCCGGGCGCCCCGTGACGGACAACCGATCATCTACCTCGACGGCGACGACCGGTCGGGTTCCGGCGGCGAGAACATGTACATCGACCTCTCCGCGACCGACCGGATCCGCCGGATCCTGATCTTCGCCTACATCTACGAGGGCACCCCGAACTGGGCCGGCGCCAACGGCGTCGTCACCCTGTTCCCGGCCAACGGCCCGGAGATCGAGGTCCGGCTCGACGAAGCGGATCAGTCGGCGCTCTCGTGCGCGATCGCCTTGTTCGAGAACCGTGGTGGCGAGCTGGTTCTCAACCGCGAGGTGCGCTACATCCGCGGGGCACAGGACAAGGTCGACGAGGCGTACGGCTGGGGCATGAACTGGCGCGGAGCGCGCAAGTAGTGGCCGACTCCACGACGTCCGACCGGTTGGCCAGCTTTGTCGCCGGTCTGGCCGATGGCTCCCTGCGAGTCATCGACCTGACGACCCCGCTCAGTGCGGCGACGCCCGCGCTGCGACTGCCCGCCCCGTTCGCGAACCTGATCGACTTCAGACTCGAAGAGGTGAGCGCCTACAACGAGCCGGGACCGTACTGGCGGCACAACAACATTCACACCGGCGAGCACATCGGCACCCATCTCGACGCACCGATCCACTGGATCAGCGGACGCGACGGGGACGACGTCTCGCAGATCCCGGTGCAACGGCTGATCGGCCCGGCGGCCGTCCTCGACCTGACCGATGAGGTCGCCGACGAGCCGGATCATCTCCTGAGCGTCGCCGAGGTCGAGGCCTGGGAGACCGAACACGGTCGCCTCACCGCCGGCACCTGGTTGCTGTTGCGGACCGGCTGGGAGTCGCGGGGCGGCTCCGAAGCCGAGTTCCTCAACGCCGACGACACCGGGTCGCACACCCCCGGGGTGTCGGTGGAGTGCGCGCAGTGGCTGGCCACCGAGCGCGAGATCACCGGCCTCGGCGTCGAGACCGTCGGCGTCGACGCAGGGCTGGCGGGCGGCTTCGATCCCGCCTTCCCCGTGCACTACCACTTCCTCGGCAACGACAAGTACGGGCTCACCTCCTTGCGCAACCTGGGCTCGCTCCCGCCCACCGGCGCGGTGATCGTCGTGAGTCCTTTGCCGATCGTCGGCGGCACCGGCAGTCCGTCGCGCGTGCTGGCGATCGTCGAGAGTTGATGGCGGCACCCGGCCGCTACGGCCCGACGGTCGCCGACGTGGCGGGCCGCGTTCTCGCCGATCTCGGCGTCGGCCATGCCTTCGGTGTGGTCGGCAGCGGGAACTTCGTGCTGACCAACGCCCTTCGGGCCGGCGGTGTCCCGTTCACGGCCGCCCGCCATGAGGGCGGCGCGGCCAGCATGGCCGACGCCTACTCGCGGATGTCGGGACGGGTGGGCGTGCTGTCGGTCCATCAGGGCTGTGGCCTCACCAACGCGATGACCGGTATCGCCGAGGCCGCCAAGAGCCGTACGCCGATGATCGTGCTCACCGCGGATGCGCCCGCGTCGGCATTGCGGTCGAACTTCCGCATCGACCAGGAGGCCCTCGCCGCGAGCGTCGGCGCCGTGAACGACCGCGTCTACGGACCGGGCACGGTGGTGACGGATGTGATCCGCGCCTTCCGCACCGCGGTGACGCAGCGCCGGACCGTCGTGCTCCATGTCGCCATCGACATCGCCGCCGCCGCAGCGGATTTCGAAGGACCTGTCGAGCTCTCCGCCGAACCGCCGCGGCCGCGTCCCGACACCCGGTCGGCGGCCAGCCTCGCCGATGCGATCCGCGGTGCGCGGCGTCCCGTCTTCGTCGCGGGCCGAGGGGCGCGCTCCGCGGGTCCGGAGATCGCGGCCCTGGCCGAGGCCGCCGGTGCGCTGGTGGCGACGTCGGCGGTCGCGAACGGCCTGTTCGCGGGAAACCCGTTCTCGTTGGGCATTTCCGGCGGCTTCTCCTCCCCCACCACCGCCGAGCTGATCGCCGACGCCGACCTCATCGTCGGATGGGGTTGCGCCCTGAACATGTGGACGATGCGGCACGGCCGACTCATCGGCACGGACACAACCGTCGCCCAGGTCGACGTCGACATCGACGCCATCGGCGCGCATCGCCCGATCGACCTCGGAGTCGTCGGCGACTGCGGCGCGACGGCGACGGACGTGCACACGATCCTCGCGGCCGACGGCAGCACCACCGGTTATCGCACCGACGAAGTCAGGGAACGGATCTCGGTGTCATCGAGGTGGCAGGACGTCCCCGTCACCGGCCAGGTGACCGCCGGCCGGGTCGATCCGAGGGCACTGACCATCGCGCTCGACAAGATCCTGCCCGCTGACCGCATCGTCTCCATCGACTCCGGCAACTTCATGGGTTATCCGTCGACGCACTTGTCCGTGCCAGACGAATTCGGCTTCTGTTTCACGCAGGCCTTCCAGTCGATCGGACTGGGCCTCGGCACAGCCATCGGCGCGGCGTTCGCGCAACTGGACCGGGTCCCGGTGCTAGGAACCGGCGACGGCGGATTCCTCATGGCCATCGCCGAATTGGAGACCGCCGTACGTCTGGCACTGCCGTTGGTCGTGATCGTCTACAACGACTCCGCCTATGGTGCCGAAGTGCATCACTTCGGCGACGCCGACATGACGACGGTGACGTTCCCCGAGGTCGACATAGCCGCGATCGCCCGTGGACACGGCGCGACGGGCGTGACGGTCACCGGCCTCGACGACCTGCACGAGGTACGGGCCTGGGTTGCCTCGCTGCCCTCACCCGAACCTTCCGGGCCTCTCGTCATCGACGCCAAGATCACCGACGACGGCGGCGCCTGGTGGCTCGCGGAGGCCTTTGCCGGGCACTGACCCCGCCGGGATCGCCTCACACTGTGGAGTTGTCAAAGGTCGTGTGGCGCCGGGGTCGACGCCGGAGGGTCTGTGGAGTGTTCGCGTGGACTGACTATACGAGGGCGTCGTCAAGTCGCATGGTGCGCCGGTTGTAGGCGGGTCGGGGTAGGCGCCGCGGGTCGATATCGGCGGGTGGGATCAACCACGGGTGCCGGTCGGGCCCCATCACCACCTGCCAGCCGTGATGATGAACCTGGGTGTGACAGCGTTGACAAAGCAGGCACCCGTTGTCCAGATCTGTGGGACCACCATCGACCCAATGGACCAGATGGTGAACTTGCGTATGCGCTGCTGGCGCCCCGCATTTCACACAACACCGATCGCGCACGATGATCGCCTGCCGCAGGTGATGCGGGAACAGTCGCTTCGTGGTGCCCATCCGCAACGGCACACCCTCGGCGTCGAGGACGATCTCGGCCACCCCACCATCACACGACAGCCGGCGCGCCGACGATGCCGACACCGCCCCCATCCACGGCAGCCGTGCCGGATCAGCGCCGTCGGCAGGGATGGTCACCAACAGTTGGGTGCGGGGTGCGCCGGCAGAGGTCATCGCCGCGCCGATCGCCGCTTGATCCAACAACAACTCCAGCGCATCGGCACGGCGCTCGGCCGCACCTCGACGATCGGCAGCGCCGTCGGGTTCGGGACGCGGACAGGACCGTTCGTCGATCATGGACACGAACTTCTCTCCGATCACCGCGGTCACATCTCCGGCGATCGCGACCCGCCCGTCTTCGGTGATCCTGGTGTGCACGGTGTTCAGCGATGCGTCATCGGCCGCCGCCACGGTGCTGGGATCGGTGGGGGCGACCCGGATGGCGATCCCGCGGGCGTGGTCGTCGATCTCGGTCGGGGTGGCTCCGGAGAACGCCTGCGCAAGCAACTCGCTCTCATATCCGCTGCGCTCGTCGTCGAACAGCGGTGACGCGGATCGCTTGTTCACCAAGGTGATTCCACGGATCACCGCGTCGACACACTCGGCAGACAGATAGCCCTCGGCAGCACAGTCGGCGACCTTCGCCACCGACTCCAGCCCGCCGGCGATCCGCACATAGCGGTACGCGGCCGCGGGTGGCATGCCCATCTCGATCAGTGAGTTCCGTGTGGTCGACCCCGCCCGCGCTGCCGCACCCGTGGCGTCGAAAAGTGCTGTATGTACGGCGATCTGGTGATCGAGCACGTTACGCAGCATCCGCAGCTCGTCGAGCCGCTCGTGCAGAGCACGGCCACTGCCGTCGTCGGGTGGCTGTTGCAGTGAGATGAGGGTGTCGCGTAGTTCGGTGATCGAGGGCATGACACCAAGCTACTCGCAATCACGTTCGACGACGAGATTTCTCCACAGCCCTCATTGTCGCGAATCCTGTTGCACAGCAATCGCCGTCACTCACGTCTCAGCGGTGAACGGTGATGAACTGTGGTGAACAAAAACCCCACCAGTCACATAGCGTCAGCGTCTGCGACCCAACAACCACCGTGGTAGAGCTCAGACGAACTGCTTCAGCGAGCCGGCCCGACCTCGCACTGCATCCGGCTCCGACCGATAAACTCGAACTCGACGGATGCACTTCGATCGAAGTCCATCGGTCGAGTTGAGGTCCATCAGCCGGGGGTGCTCGGCGGACCCTGCGTGACGCGCCCTCCGCAAGCTCCGGGCACTCCTCAGGGAACGGGCGTGACGCACACTCCGGGCAATCCTCAGTATCCGAGGCCTGGCGACCCGTCGTGGAGACGAAAGAACTCCGCTCCCTGAGGAGGCCGGAGCTTGCGGGGGCCGTCACGAAGGGTCCTGGCGAGATGCGTCGCCAACCCTTCGAGGCTCGTCGCTATCGCTCCTCGCGCCTCAGGGAGCAGAGGGAAGGCATCGCCGGCGCTCCTCGCGCCTCAGGGAGCAGAGGGAAGGCATCGCCGGCGCTCCTCGCACCTCAGGGAGCAGAGGGAAGGCATCGCCGGCGCTCCTCGCACCTCAGGGACCAATGGTCATGTCGTTCTTCGGATCTGGGAGCAGGGTTGACGCACCCTCCCTCAGCGCCGCCCGATGATCAGCCGTCCCAGGATCCCGACGGCGAACATCGCGACGCCCACGCCGCCGACGATCAGTGCGACCCGGGTGACGTCGTCGTAGGCGCCGTCGATGATGAGCTCGGCGACCTGGCGGCCCGAGCGCTCTGCGCCGGCCACCTCCTGCTTGGCGCGGTCGGCGAAGAACAGGCCCATGGCCCAGGTCGAGACGCCGGCTGCAAGCACGCCGAGCCCGAGCCACGCGAAGACGGTTCCGCGTCGTCGGGCGATCAGCAGCGCGAGCACGGCTGCGATCACGGCCACCGCCGCCGAGCCCCAGGCGAGCAGCGTGATCTGGCCACCCACCTCCGCGTACCGGCCCGCCTCGAGGCCCGAGGAGCCGTTGGTCAACTCGACGACCACCGGCCCCTGGATCGCGTTGCCACCGGTCAGGTTCAGGGAGCGGTTGATCATGTTCGTGATGTCGAGTTGCATCACCGAGGTGTCCGAACCGGGTGCCGGCTCCTCGAACAGGAACGCGTGCTGCTGGCCGACGACATCGGCGAAGTCCTGCTGGAACTGTTCACTCTCGGTGTAGCGGCCCGCCAGCGGCCGTACCAGGACGCCGGCGATCGGCAGGTCTGTCCGCGCGGTCGCCTGCGCGGCGATCTCATCTGCGAGGTAGTCCTTGACCTGCTGGTTCTCGGCCATCGGCGCGACCGTGGCGACGAACCCCGCCTGGTCGACGATGCGTTGATCCAGCCAGAAAGACGGTACGGCGAGAACGGTCGCCGCGATCGCGACAAGTGTCAACAGGGCACTCAGGAAGCTACGCACAGCCACGAGGCTACCGAGCCGGGGAACTACTCCCCGATCACATCCGCGGCGCGGCCGACGATCAGCGGGTCGGGCGTGCCCACGAAGGACTCGTTCTTGCCGTCGTAGTCGAAGAGACTCAGCACGTGACGCATGGCGTTGATGCGCGCCCGCTTCTTGTCGTTGGACTTCACCACCGTCCAGGGTGCGTGGTCGGTGTCGGTGGTGGCGAACATCGCCTCTTTCGCCTCGGTGTAGGCATCCCACTTGTCCAGCGACGCCAGGTCCATGGGCGACAGCTTCCACTGGCGCACCGGGTCGATCTGACGGATCGCGAACCGGGTCCGCTGCTCGAGCGGGGTGACCGAGAACCAGAACTTGACCAGGTTGATCCCGTCGTCGACGAGCATCTTCTCGAACGCCGGGACCTGGGCGACGAACTGCGTGTACTGCTGCGGACTGCAGAACCCCATGACCCGTTCGACGCCGGCGCGGTTGTACCAGGAGCGATCGAAGAACACCATCTCCCCGCCGGCGGGCAGGTGCTGCACATACCGCTGGAAGTACCACTCGGTGGCCTCGCGTTCGCTGGGCTTCTCCAGGGCGATCGTGCGTGCGCCGCGCGGGTTGAGGTGCTCGTTGAATCGTTTGATGGTGCCGCCCTTGCCCGCCGCGTCTCGGCCCTCGAAGACCAGCAGATGCCGCTGCCCGGTCTGCTTGGACCACTTCTGCAGCTTCAGCAGTTCGATCTGCAGCCGCCGCTTGGTGACCTCGTACTCGCGGCGGCTCATGCGCTCCTCGTACGGGTAGTCCTCGCGCCAGGTGTCGACGACATTCCGTTCGGGCAGGGTCAGCAGGACCGGGTCGTCGTCATCGTCGTCGTTGACCGTGAAGTGCGTGGTGTCGTGGAGGTCGACGAGTTGCTGAAGTGCTTCGCGGCCGTTGAGCACGCTGAAGTCGGGGCCGATCTGTGTCTCGGGATCGTGGAGGTCGGTCACTCCACAACGATAGGTCGAAGCGGCGAACGACGCCCGACGCTCCGGTGAACTACCGTCGCGCCGGGCGTGTTCTGTCTCTCAGGTGTCGTGAGGTGGAGCCGCTCAGTTCCGCAGGTCGATCGAACCGGCGTGCAGACATGCCTTACCCGTGCTGGTGTCGAACGCGGTCGCGAAACCGCCACTGCAGCGGGCACCTTCGGGACCGGCGTAGGCCTCGCCGCCCCAACCGCCGATCGCGACCGTCGTACCGCCGCGACGCGCCTGCGCGACGGACAGCGCGCTCGGGCCGGTCGTGACCGAATAGGCGTTGCCCCGGCTGTTGGCGCCGGCGAGCGCCGTCGAACCGGGCTGCAGGTTGTAGGCCGCGGCGTTGCCGCCGTTGTCCGAGACCGAGACCGCGGTGCCCCGACCGCTGTATTCGTCGGCACTCGCGCGACTGCCGACTCCGGCCTTGGCGCCGCAACCGCTGCGCCCCTCGACACGCTCGACCTGATGACCGTTCGACACCGAGCAACGCGTGTCCGCCGCGGCGACCCCTTCGCCCGACAACCCGGCGAAACCAACACATCCGGCGAGCCCCGCCGCCAGGACCAGGCCGCGAACGGCAAACTTCTTGATTCTCAACTGCTTTGGCCTCCATAGCTCGGGCGCCCGGTAAGGAACGCCCTCAGCGTACAGGGGCCGGCGCCGTGGAGGAGACGATCGACTCGTCACGTCCCGGTCACGATCGTCCTCAGGCCGCCGCGCGCTTCTCCACTTCCGCGGTGAGTCCCTTGCGCGCGGTGTCCACGGCCATCTTCTGGGCGCGTTTCACGATGAGTCCGGGCAGCTTGATCTTCAGCTCGACGGCCAGGTCGAAGCGGACATGGGCACCCTTGTCGGATTCGGTGACGGTGTACTTGCCGTGCTGCTCGCTCAACTGATTCGACTCGATGAGGTGCCATTCGCACGAGTTCTCGGTCCAGTCATAGGTGCAGGTCTGCTCGTCGGAGATACCCGCGGCGGTGACGACCATCCGCACCTTCTGCGGCGTGCCGTCGTCGTAGCTGGACAGGATCTCGGCTTCCTTGTGCGGGCCCGACCAGTCCGGTAGGGACTCGATGTCCATGAGCACTTCCATCACCACCGAGACCGGGGCGGCGACGTCGAATTCGATGTTCGCTGAGACAGCCATGCGCTGAACCTACCGCGCGCCCGTTCCGCCTATGCAACGAACTGTCGAGGCTGTGTCGAGCCGCGACGGAGTCGCCCTGGATTGCCGCGACGGAGTCGCCCTGGATCGAACCGTTCAGCTCTCGCGGTCGACCAGGTTGACCGGCCACGCCTCGTCCGGGATGTCACGCAACGAGCACGCCTGGTCGACGGCGGTGAACCAGCCGCGGAAGTGCATGATCTCGCCGATGACCGGGTTGCGGACGGTCGCGTCGCAGCGGAATCGATCCCGTTTCTCGTCCCACCCCTCGATGTACTTCATCTGAGCGGTGAACAGCCCCTTCATCCCGACCTTGGGTCCGCGTCCGAGCCAGCGCATCGGTCCGCTCTCGAGCAGCAGTTCGCCGGATCGCGTCACCGACGGTTCGATCGGATACAGGAACTCGGGGCCGTCGCCGAAATAGTCGACCAGACCCGTGCGCCCGGCCACCAGCAGGGAATTCAGCTTGCGCGGGCCGGTCGTGTACTGGAAGTTCCGCAGCACCGCGAGCGACTCGCGCCCCAGCTCGTCGGAGTAGCAGTAGTAACCCTGGGTGAACGGAACCATGCGACTGGTCTTCGAGGGCAGCGCATTGCGCTTGGCGTAATGCCACAGGGCGGGCGGCGGCAGCGCCGACGACACGTAGACCGACTCGTAGATCCCGCTACAGACCTGCGCGACACCGGAAGTCGAGTCGATGCCGTAGCGCCATGCGACGTTGGGATGCAGACGGTCGAAGTCCGAACCCAGCGCATGCCGGAAGACCGGCGTCATGGCGCAACCTCCCCGAGCTCACCCACCGATTCGAGCCCGCCCCGACGATGAACGGATGCAGGCCAGACGCCACCACGGCGGTGACGACATGGTGAACCTACTAACGGAGCACACCTGTGTCCAACGTCTCGCCCCGGATCAGACCCGATCGACGGCCGCGTCGCAGAGGCTCGCCAGTTCGGCTATGACGCGATCGAGGGGTTCGACGCTGCGCCGCGTCTGGCACAGTCCGACCGCTCCCTCGACCGCCGCGATGATGAGGTTGGCCAGTGAGTCGGCACGGTCGCTGTCGACGCCGTCGACCACCAGCCGCGCGGTGACCAGGTCGGCCCAGCGCTGCAGGATCTCGGCGGATGCGTCCGCCACCGCGGGTTCGCTGCGGCGGGCGAGTCCGCCGGCCAGCACGGGGCAGCCGAACTGGAAGTCGGTGTTGACCAGCAGTCGCCGCCACACCCCGCCGATCTCGCGCACCGTGTCGGCCGGGGTCATCGTGGTCGGACGCCCGATGCGTTCGGCGATGAACTCACCGGCGTACCGGACGGCTTCGGTCATCAGTTGGGTCTTACCGCCCGGGAAATGGTGGTAGATCGATCCCCGTGGTGCGGAACTCGCCGAGATCACGTCGCCGATGGAGGTGGCGGCGACCCCGTCGCGGCCGATCAGATCGGCCGCGTGCACGACCATGCGTTCGCGGGGGCCGCGGTCGTCCGCGCCGGTGACCACGGACTCGGCGGGATGTGACGCCATGCAGCAACAACTCCTATGCCGACCCTCATACAACCGATTGTGGCCAGCATACATAGCATCGGCCGAGGTCATCCCATATGCGGCGCGGCCTCACCGATATGCAGACCTTCATAATCACGGCGGAGTATGCAACCATGCATAGTCATGACGACCACGACTGACGCACCCACCGACCCCACCGCCATGTCCGGACTCGAGCTGCTGCGAGCCTGGCAGGCGGGCGGCGCCGGCTCCGACCGCCCGAGCATCGGCCGCCTCCTGGGCATGGTGCCCAAGCAGATCGACGAGGGCGCGGTCACCTTCGCCGTGACTCCGCAGCCCGACTTCGCCAACCCTCTCGGCACCGTTCACGGCGGCATCTGCGCCACGCTGCTGGACTCGGTGATGGGGTGCGCCGTCCACACCACCCTGCCCGCCGGGGTCGGCTACACGACGCTGGAGCTGAAGGTGAACTACATCCGCTCGGTCGCCGTGGACGCCGGGGAGCTGACCGGCGTGGGTACCGTCATCCACGCCGGCCGCACCACCGCGACCGCCGAGGGCAAGGTGTTCTCCGCCGACGGCAAGCTCGTCGCCCACGGGACCACCACCTGCATCGTGTTCCGGTAGCCGGATCCAAGTCCGGCTGCATCAGCTGGCGAAGAGCCGAGGCGACATCTGTGCATGTCGCATGCCGAACAGCTCGAGCGCGAAGCTGCTGGAGCTCAGGGCGTCGAGCGGAGCCCGCTCGACGTCGGCGGCAAGGTCGACGAGAGCGGGTGTCGCCGCGACCAGTGCACGCTGTGCGCCCAGCGAACCGAGCCTGCCGAGACGTACGCACGCGCTGAACGCGGATGCCATCGACGAACGCAGCGTCCCCAGGGCCGCGGTGCGCCGGTCGATCCCGAGTCCCGCCTGGACTACGGCTTCGACGACGGCCAGATTGCCCGGTGCATTCGCCGACGACACCGCGCGAAGGTAATCCGCGCGAGCACAGTCCGGCACTCCGCAGATCATCCCGACACGAGCTGCGGTGTCGGCGAGCTGACGCCCCGGCTTGAGCGACGCGTCTCGCGCGTTCTCCGAGGTCTTGTAGCTGAGCAACTCCCGATCGAGGCCCGTGAGCATCGCGAGATCGTCACTCGCCCAAGCGTGGACACCGACAACCGCATCGAGTGTCGCGACCGAGGTCGCCACGTAATCCACGACGAGCTCGACGATCTGATCGGGCCCGGCGTCGGGAAACGCACGCAGCCAGCTCTCGATGCCGTTGCTGTGGACCAGACGGCCCGCGGGAAAAGCGCTGTCGTGCAGGTTCAGCCAGCCGACGGCCGCCGCGAAGGAATCGGGCACAGAGCAATCGGACACAGCGGAGTCGATCGCGGTCCTCGGGCAGCAACTGATGACGGGTCGATCAGTCATGATGGTGATGATGGTGATGATCGGCCGACGTGTTCGACCATCCGTGTGAGGCGAGCGGGACGTCGGCCACCACACCCTGCAGACGCAGTGCGGCGAGGGTGTCCTTCGCGGTCGTCGCGCTCGTCATCAGCGGCGTCGACACCTGGTGCGCCGAGACATCCAGCGGGGCATGCTGGTTGCCCAGCAGATAACCCAGCAACAGCATTCGCCGCGCACCGTCGGGTCCGCCGTTGGCATCGAAGTCGACGACGATGGCGGGCTCGGCAGCACGACGTACCACGGTGATGGTCTCGCCGTCGTCGGCCAGGACCGCGCCGTCGTCGAGAAAGGAACCTCGTGGGAGGCGGAGCCGCACCGTCGATCCCGATGCGGTCGTGAGCATCTGTCGGTGCTTACGCGCGTCCCCCCAACCGATCTCGACGAGGTCGAGTCGACGTCCGTGGAACTCTTCATCACACTCACGTCCCAGGAGGTGGGTCACTTCCCGCGCCTGCTCGGTGGATTCAGTGGTCATGGGGTGTCCTCTCAGATCAATCGCCTTGGGGGCGGTGCCAGCATCAACAGTTCGGACCGGATTGACGCCAGACACACGGCGAGCGCCTCACGCATCGCGGGTGCTCTCGTGCCGAGCACGCGCACGATCGCACCACTCTCGCCCGGCAGTGCGCTGACGCCGCTGACCACATCCAACGCGTCCAGGGCCGATTGCAGTGCATTCTGTAATGCACCGGTGCTTCTCGTGGGAGCTACTACCAGCAACGTAGCGCAGTAGTTCGCGCCGATCAGCCGCTCCGGCAGCGAACCGGCGTCGTCGACCCGCCCTTCGGGTCGACTGAACCGAAGCGCGTCCCGCGCAACGACCTCACCGTCGACCCGCACCGTGGTCCGGCAGACGAGAGACCGGTACCGGAACCGCTCCCCACGGCCGATCCGCCCGGAAGCGAGCATCTCCCATCCGACGAAGAGCCCCGAACCCCGGACGTCGATCTCGGTGTACTGAGCGAACCGGGAGTCGGCCTGCGGAATGATCTCGCGCGGTACGAACTCGACCACCGATCGATCTGTGACCCGGATCCGTTGGTGGTGGGTTGCCCCCGGTCCGTCGTGCCCGTCGAACACCTGGGTTGCCGCCTGGGACGTGAACAGGAGATGGCTGCCGGGGCCGGCCGCCACAGTCGTGTGCAACGAGTCGTCGGCGAAGATCCCCCCGGACGGATTCTGTACGCAGAGATAGGCGATCCGTGGGTCGACGTCGACATACAGCGGTGTGGTGACCCGTTGCGGGTAGGCCTGCCGCAGATGCCGCACCCGAGTCCTTCCGCAGATATCGGCGACCACGTCGACATCGAGAACCCCCGGCTCGATCATGCCTTCGGTGGCGTGGGAAGCATTGCTCCCTTGACTATCTCGTCGGCCACCTCGACGACGCCCACCTGATGCCGTAGGTCTGTGAACAGTGTGGGTTTACTCGGCCGGGCAACCGAACAGTCGTGTCGCATGCGATCCAGGTCGGCTCCGACCATCTCGGCGAGATCGATCTTGTTCACCAGGAGCAGGTCAGCCTGCAGAAGGCCGATACCCTGCTTCCGCGGGATGTCGTCGCCGGCGGCGGTGTCGATGACGAAGATCCAGTAGTCGACGAGATCACTGCTGAACGTGGCAGCGAGATTGTCTCCGCCGGACTCGATCAGCACCGCGTCGAGGCCTGGGTAGGCAGCCGCCAGGTCATCCACGGCGGCCAGATTGACCGATGGGTCCTCGCGGATCGCGGTGTGCGGGCACGCACCGGTCTCGACGGCTCGGACCCGCGCGGGGTCGATGATGCCGCTGCGTCGTACACGCTGGGCGTCCTCGTCGGTCACCAGGTCATTGGTGATCACTGCGAGATCGACCCCGCGTTCTGTGAGGACGGGGACCAACGACTCGACCAGCCTGGTCTTGCCGGAGCCGACCGGTCCGCCGATTCCGATACGGATCGGATCCGAACTCATGCTCTCCTCCTATTTGAGCGTGTACCGGCGTCCGAGCGGGACGCTCGACATCGGTGTGCTCGTGCAGATCTCCCCGTTCACCACCACCCGGTAGGTATCGGGTTCGATGGAGATCTCGGGCAGGTGGTCGTTGTGGACGAAGTCCGCCTTGGTCAAGGCCCTCGATCCCGTGCAGCCGATCAGCGGGGTGTCGAGGCCGAGTCGTTCCCCGAGGCCCGAGTCGAGGGCCGCACGTCCGACGAAGTTGACCGACACGTCAACCGGCGACTTGCCGAAAGCCGCCCATTGCGGGCGATACTTCAGCGGTTCGCAGGTCATCAGCGAGGCGTTCGATTCGCCCATCACCGACCACGCCGGGAAGCCACCTTTGAACACCACTTCTGGACGGATACCGAAGAACTTCGGCTCCCACAGCACGATGTCGGCGAGCTTGCCGGGCTCCAGCGAGCCGACCTCGTGGTCGATGCCGAACATCTTCGCCGGATTCAACGTCAGCTTGGCGATGTAACGCAAGATGCGCTGATTGTCCGCGCCGGTACCGGCGTCGTCCGGCAACGGCCCACGCGTGGCGCGCATGTGCGAGGCGAGTTGCCACGTACGGGCGATGGTTTCGCCGATGCGGCCCATCCCTTGCGAGTCCGAGCCGATCGCGGAGATGGCGCCAAGATCGTGCAGGACGTCCTCGGCGGCGATCGTCTCTCGCCGGATACGCGACTCGGCGAAAGCCACATCCTCCGGTATCCGCGCATTGAGGTGATGGCACACCATGACCATGTCGAGATGCTCGTCGAAGGTGTTGAGCGTATACGGGTTGGTCGGATTCGTGGACGACGGAAGGCAATTCGGCTCACCCACGACCCGCATGATGTCCGGGGCGTGTCCACCGCCCGCACCTTCGGCGTGATAGGTGTGGATCGTGCGGCCACCGATTGCGCGCATGGTGTCCTCATAGAAGCCCGACTCGTTCAGGGTGTCACTGTGGATCTGCACCTGTAGGTCGAGTTCGTCGCCCGCGTCGAGCGAGGCGCGGATCGATGCCGGCGTCGCACCCCAGTCCTCGTGGATCTTGTATCCGATCGCACCGGCGAGTCCCTGCTCGATCAACGGTGCTGTGGATGCGGCACTTCCGTTCGCGATGAATCCGAAGTTCATCGGGAATGCCTCTGCTGCCCGAAGCATCCTTGCCAGATTATGTGGCCCCGAGCTGGTGATCCCCACCGTGACCGGACCCAGGCCCCCACCGATCATGGTGGTGATACCGCTCGAGATGGCTTCCTCGACCAGTCCGGCGCTGTCGAAGTGCACGTGGACGTCGATGGCTCCCGCGGTCGCGATCATGCCTTCACCCGAACGGATGTCGGTGCCGGCTCCGATCACCAGCTCGGCATCGACCCCATCCATGGTGGCGGGGTTGCCGGACTTGCCGATGCCGGCAATGCGCCCGTCCTTGATCCCGATGTCGGCCTTACGGATCCCCAGCACAGCATCGATGATGAGGACGTTCGTGATCACGAAGTCCAGTGCGCCTTCGGCATTCGTGATCGCATTGTGCACGGCCATGCCCTCACGCATGGTCTTGCCGCCGCCGAACACCGACTCGTCGCCGTATACGGTGGCGTCGGACTCCACGCGCGCCAGGAGTTCGGTGTCGGCCAGACGCACCCTGTCGCCGGTCGTCGGCCCGAACAGCTCCGCATAGTGCCTACGCGTCAGTCTCTGCACCATAGTCCCCTCCTGAAGTGGTCCTCCCGGTTACGTCTCCCGCGGACGTGTCCAGGAATCCCGCTGCGCGCAGGTCGCGTAGCGTCGCGGCGGGCAGCGCACCATCGGTTGGGCCGTTGGTCATGTCGTTGAGGCCGGTGATGACGCGCTCGCCGCCGAAGGCGACGAGTTCGACATCGTGCTCGGCCCCGGGCTCGAACCGGACGGCGGTGCCCGACGGGATGTCCAGACGCATCCCGAAGGCTTCCCGTCGATCGAACAGCAGCGCCCGGTTGGCCTCGAAAAAGTGGAAGTGCGAGCCGACCTGGACCGGTCGATCACCGGTGTTGACCACCGTGATCGCTGCTGTGTCCCGCCCGTCGTTGATCACGACGTCTTCGTCGACGAGCAGATACTCCCCGGGCGTGTGCTCGTCACCGGCCAGTCGCGTCGGCGCAGGGCCGGTTCCCGGCCGGATCGGGTCGTGAACGGTCACGAGCTTCTGGCCGTCGTCGAAAAATCCCTCCACCTGCACCGACCCCAGGAGGGCTGCGACCCCGGGGGCCACGTCGTCATCGGTGAGGAGCGACGCACCGAGTGCCGCCGCCTCCGAGACGCTGGCTCCCCCACGAGCGGCTTCCGCCACCTCGTCGGCGATGAGCGCACGCGCTTCCGGATACGTCAGTCGCAGTCCGCGCGACCGGCGTCTGCGTGAGAGTTCAGCTGCGAGGAAGAGCAGCAGCCGGTCCTCGTCCTTCGGTGTGAGATGCACAGGTGTTCCCTCTCAGATGGCCGACACGTCTGGGGTTCGCAGGTCAGGCCCCGACACCCTCAGCCCACGGATAGCTGTCGAGGAAAGGGTCGGGTTCGATCGGTCCGTCAGAACTCCACACCACGTCGAACTGACCGTCTGCGGTCACTCGGCCGATCCGCGCCGTCTTGGTGACATGGTGGTTCTCGCCGTCGACGGTGACCAGTCCCTCGGGCGCTTCGTAACTGACGCCGGCCGCAGCAGCGGACACCTCTTCCGGTGTGAACGTATCCGCCTTCTCGACCATCTGCTTCCACAGGTGCACAGCGGTGTAGGCCGACTCCATCGGGTCCGAGGTCACACTCGACGACCCGAACCGCTCCTTGAAGGCGACAACGAACTCGTCGTTCACCGGATTGTCCAGTGACTGGTAGTAATTCCACGACGACAACTGACCGACGAGATTCTGGGCTCCGATGCTCCTGACCTCTTCCTCGCCGACGCACATCGACATGACCGGCATCGTCGATGCGTTCAGGCCGACGTTGTTGTACTCGCGGAAGAATGCGGCCAACGAGTCGCCGACAACCACATTGAACACGGCATCGGCGTCGGATCGACGGATCTTGTTGACGATCGTGGAGAAGTCGGTGGAGCCGAGCGGAGCGTAATCCTCACCGACGATGGTCATTCCGTTCTCCTCCGCATAAGCACGCACAATCGCGTTCGAGGTGCGGGGGAAGACGTAGTCACTGCCCACGAGGTAGATCGACTTCACTCCTTGTTCGCGGAGGTAGTCCAGTGAGGGGATGATCTGCTGATTGGTCGTGGCACCCGTGTAGAAGATGTTCGGAGAGCTCTCCAGCCCCTCGTACTGCTGGCCGTAGTAGAGCAGCGCACCGGTGTCCTCGAACACGGGGAGCATCGCCTTCCGGCTGGCAGAGGTGTATCCGCCGAAAACTGCTGCGACACAGTCGCTCGCTACGAGCTTCTGGGCCTTCTGGGCGAAGATCGCGGGATCGGAGGCACCGTCCTCGGAGATCTGCCGCAGTTGCTTTCCGAGCACACCTCCGTCCGCGTTGATCTGCTCCACGGCGAGCGTGATGGCGTCATGGATCACGACTTCGCTCACTGCGGTACCACCGCTGAGCGAGTTGATCGATCCCACCGCGACCGAATCTCCGCTCGTATCGAGACAGTCGACGCGGCCTGCGGCGCTGTCACTGTCGGAAGCCGCACTCCCGCACGCGGACAGCATGACACCGGCCACCGCCACAGCGGTGATCGACATCGTCATGCGCCATCGGGAACGTTCACGTGAAGAGTCCGTAGTCATCGGTAACTCCTGGCTTGTCGGCCGGAGTTGCTGCTCCGGGCCGTCTGAGATCAATCGGTCACCGGCCGCACAGCGGTGTGCGACCCGTGCCTCGAATCTAAGGACCGAGACCTGCCGCGCGAATCGGGAGAATTCCCCATCTTTCCCACTTCGATTGTTAACTGCTGGTTTCTAGATCGACAACGAGTGTTGCGTCGCCGGCCTGATGTGAAACATCGCCGAAACGCGCTTGCGCAACAATGCAACCCATCGAATGATCATCGTCGGGGGGTTACGGAGAGCGCATGAGATCGTCGACCACCGGGCCCTATCATGAGGCACTGGGGAGCGCGGCCGACCTCAACACGCGTGCCGACGAACTGCTGTGCGCGCTCGGTGAGCGCGTGTCGTCGTCGGCAAGCGCGATCAGTCTGTGGGATCCGGTCGCGGGCCGGCACCTGACCCTCGCCAATCACGACTATCCCGATTCAGTCATGAGCCATTTCAACAGCTGGTTCGTCTCGAACGACCCGCTGTTCAAAGAGATGGAGAGAACCCGCTCCGGCGCGTTGCGCTGGCGTGACTTCCCTGGGTACCGACGGACCCACTCGGTCACCAACGTGTTCACCCCGGCCGGATTCGACGAGGGACTGTCCGCCCGCCTGGTCACCGCACAAGGCACTTATGCCGGGACCTTGCACGTCAATTCCGACGACCGCCGCTACCCCCGCGACGTGGACGTCACCGAGATCAACGAGCTCCGCAGCAGTGTCGCGTCGCTTCTCGACACGACGATGCGTCCGGTGATGGTGGCTGACTTCCTCTCTCCAGGGAGCCCCGCGTGGCTCATCGACAGGTCGGGAAACTGCCGGGCCCTACACGATCAGCTCATACCAGATGTCGACCCCGAACTGCTCTCGATCGTCGCACGACTCGCCGGTACCGAGCGCAAGTTCCGATGGTGCGACCCCGGGGGAACCTGGCATCTGGTCCGGCTGCTCCCGGCGACGCCGCGATATCGGGCCGCCACCCCCGTGGCCCTGACCTTCGCCACGCCCGAGCCGCTCCCATTCGACCTCACCGGACGGGAGCTGGAGGTCCTCACCCTGGTGGCGAACGGTCTGACCTCGGCGCAGATCGCCGTTGCGCTCGTCATCAGCGCCAAAACAGTCGGCCGCCACATAGAGCATCTACTCGGCAAGACCGGGGTCGCCAACCGCGTCGGACTCGCAACGCTGGCGCATCAGCACGGTCTCCTCAGCGGACTCCAGATGCAACCTTGAATCGCCGGCGTGGTGTCGGAGGTACCCGGCCGGTCAGTCCGCGCGTGCCGCCGCGATGATCGCGGCGATGTCCTCGTCCCGCATCCCGAACCCGGCGAGGCGTCCGAGCGGTATCGACGCCATCATCCGTGCCATGTCGACGCCCAGGGCGTCGTCGGAGCTCGTCAGCGGGTTGTCCTCGAATCTGGACGCGAGCGCTTGCGCCGCAGCAGGATTCGCCAGGACCTCGCCGAGGGTCGAGTTCTCGTCGATCGCGAGGCGAACCTCGTCGCCCGCGATCTCGACGGTGGTGGTCAGCCGGATGTCCCGACTCGACGCGCCGACCTCGACGCCGTACCCACCCGGTTCGACGATCCAGCGGTCGACGCGGGTGTCCCAGTAGGCCAGGTCGTTGCGGTCGATTGCGATCGAGATGGTCTGCGACTCACCTGGTTCGAGGTCGCGGGTGGTCGCGAAGCCCGTCAGCTCGCGCGGCGGTCGTCCGACTCGTGAGTCCGGCTTCGACGTGTAGACCTGGACGATGTCACGTCCGGCCCGAGATCCGGTGTTGGTCACCGTCACCCCGACGACCACTCCGTCGACGCCCGGATCATCCGATGCGACGGACAGATCCGAGTACTCGAAGGTCGTGTAGGACAATCCGTGCCCGAACGGGTAGGCGACCTCGATGTCCCGGGCGTCGTACCAGCGGTAGCCGACGAAGATGCCCTCGCCGTAGCGGATGTGCGAGTTCTCGTTCGGGAAACTCAGATACGCCGGGGTGTCCTGCAACCTGACCGGCACGGTCTCGGTGAGCCGACCCGACGGGTTGACCGCCCCGAAGAGCACGTCGGCGATGGCCCCGCCCCCGGCCTGGCCGAGGAGCGCGCCGTCGAGGATTGCAGGGGCCGCGGCGATCGATCCGAGGCGGAGGACGCCTCCGTGAGCGAGCACGACGACCGTTCGCGGTTGCACCGCCAGGATCGCGGTCAGCAACTCGACCTGGTCCGCCGGCAGTTCGATGTCGTCGCGGTCGAAGCCCTCCGACTCCTGTGCGGCCGCCAGTCCCAGGAACAGCACGGCGGCATCGGCGTCCGTCGCTGCGGCGATCGCGCCCGCCGTATCCACCCGCAAGCCGTCGGTGCTGAAACCCGGGGCGTAGGTCACCGTGCCGCCGGCTGCCCGGATCTCGTTCTCCGGTACGTCGAGGCGCGTCGGGTTCACGTGCGAACTGCCGCCGCCCTGATAACGGGGGTCGTGCGCGAACGAGCCGATGACCGCGACGGAGCGTCCGGGGCTCAACGGGAGGAGATCGCCGTCGTTCTTGAGCAGGACGATGGACCGAGCCGCGGCCTCGCGCGCTAGGCGATGGTGGAGATCGAAGTCGACGACGGACCGGTTCGTCCGGCCCGCGGCGGCCCGCTCCGCGAGTTCCCGGACCGCCCGGGCCGACCGGTCCAGCGCCGCCTCGCAGAGGGTTCCGTTCCGGACCGCGTCCACGACCTGCGCGTCGGTGCAGTCTCCCGGGCCGGGCATCTCGAGATCCAGGCCGGCGGCGACCGCCCGAACGCGGTCGGCGACCGCACCCCAGTCGGAGACCACCACGCCGTCGTAGCCCCACTCACCCCGCAACAAGTCGGTGAGGAGCCACCGGTTCTCCGCCGCGTACGTGCCGTTGATGCGGTTGTAGGAGCACATCACGGTCCACGGGTTCGCCGTGCGGATGATGTGCGCGAAGGCGCGGAGGTAGATCTCCCGCGTCGGGCGCGGGTCGACATCCGAACTCGACCGCATCCGGTCGTCCTCGGCGTTGTTCAGCGCGAAGTGTTTGAGCGACGTGCCGACCCCGATGCTCTGTACGCCGCTCACCCACGCCGCGCCGAGCCGGCCCGTGACGAACGGATCCTCGGAGAAGTACTCGAAGTTGCGGCCGCACCGGGGATCTCGCTTGATGTTCACGCCCGGGCCGAGCAGTACGTCGACGTCGAGACCGCGTGCCTCGCGGCCGAGCGCTTCGCCGACACGACGGATCAGCTCGGTGTCCCAACTCTGGCCGAGTCCGACCGCGGGCGGGAAGCAGGTGGCGGGTTCGCTGCCGGCGAGGCCGAGGTGGTCGGTGGCGCCGGTCTGTTTCCGGACCCCGTGCGGACCGTCGGTGAGTGTCAGCGCGGGAACGGAACCGACCGATTTGGTGGTCCAGAAATCGGCGCCGCTGCCCAGCGCGGCCTTCTCGGTCAAGCTGAATTCACTCACTCCAAGACACTACCGACGATCGTCGGGCGATCAGCTGGCTCCCGGGCAGTACACGGTGTAGTCCCACTCCGTGTTCCGGTCCGGCCCGGTCACGCGCACCACGACCGAGGTGTCGCCACCGGGTGGCACGGTGACCCGGACACTGCCGGTTCCCTGGTTGATGTCGTCTCCGACGTAACCGGTGTTGTAGATCTGCCGGCCACCGTAGAACACGCGGATCTCGTCCGGGATGTCGTAGGTGTCGTAGTTCAGCGTGAAGCTCGTCGGGCCTCGCAGGCCGAGGATGTGCCGGGTCTCGGTGACTCCGTAGCCGCCGGACTTGGTCTCGGAGTTGCACCGCTGGGTCGACGGCGGAGCCTGATTGCCCCCGAGACTCCCGAAATAGTCGAGGCCGCCCAGACCGTATTCCTCGAGACTGCCCCCGTCGACGCTTCCGCCGTCGAGGCTCCCGGACTCGAATGGCGCGGCATCGGCGATCGCGGCCGGGACGACCGCAGCGGTCGCCGTCGCGGCCAGGATGAGGGCAGCTCGAACGAAAGTGGTTGTGCGCATCGATTTCTCCGGCAGTCGAGTCGTTTCGGGGGTGGTTCCGACGCTAACGCGACCTGCCATCCGCGGATATCCCCTCATCGGGTGAAAGCACGACGACCAGATGACACCCGTGCGGGTGACACCTCGCTGCCACAGCGTCTCGGGCGGCCAGCCCCTACGTCAGATATCGGTCCCGGAGCGCCTTCTGGTCGGCGGCACCCAGACCCAACGCCTCGCCGAAGTAACCCTCGATTCCGCCGTACCGCTTGTCCACCTCGTCGAACGCGGCGTCGAGATAGCCGGAGTCGACGCCCAGCACGCCGACGAGGAGCTCGGGATCGCCCCCGGCGGCGGCGAACCCGTCGAAGATGGGTGTGAGCGACGGGATCAGACGTTCATTGGTGAGCAGGTAGTCGCGGTAGACGTCGTCCTTCGGCACCCCGAACAGTGTCAGCAGAGATGCTGCGGCCCAACCTGTTCGGTCCTTGCCGGTGGTGCAGTGCATGAGGGCCGGCGTCGAGCCGTCGATCAGTCCACGAAACAACTGCGTGTACGACGCCGTCGCACTGGGCAGGGTGATCATCTCGCGATAGGTCCCACAGATCATCTCGCGCGCCTTGCCGCCGGACAGCATTTCATCGGCCTGCGCGACGACGGCGGGGTCGGCGAGGACAGCACCGATGTTGGCGGGAATCGACATCTGCGCATCGGCGAGGACATCGAGTGCGATGTTCGACGCGCCGGGCAGGACGGGGTCGGGGATGGCCTCGCTCTCGTGCGCCGATCTCAGGTCGTAGACGGTCTTCAGACCGAGTGACTCGAGCGCGGAGACGTCGGCGGTGTCGAGCGCGGAGAAATCCGTCGACCGGTACAGGACACCGGATCGGACCGTCTGCCCGTCCCCGGTCCGCCAGCCGCCGAGATCGCGGAGGTTGGGCAGGCTGGAGATGGGGCTGGGCGCACCGGGGGTCGCAGTCACGGTCACATCGTGACAGATTGTGCGGCGGTCAGTCGGTGAGCGCGCTTTCGAGCATCGGCCACGACTTCACGAGCTGGTCCTGCCAGTAGGGCCAGGCGTGCGTCCCCGGTGCGTAGTCGACGGTCGCGGGGATGCCGAGTTGCTTGAGTCGACGATCGAGATTGAGCGTGCACTGGTGGGTGGCGGCCTCGATGGCGCCGCCGACCGCGATCTGGTCGATGTAGATCGTGGTCTTCCCGTCGATTCCCTGGCCATGCAACTGGTCGTGCGGTCCGGGGACCCCCGTGCCGGTACTGATGTAGATCGCCTTGCCGCGCAGCTTGTAGGTGTTGACGACCGGGTCGTGCGCCCGCCACCCCGGGGAGCCGACCGGACCCCAGATGTTGGCGATGTCGCCACCGCCGCGTCCTTCGACGACCGCGCGGATGGCGAGTCGGCCGAGATTCGTACTCGTCTCGGCACAACCGCTGTAGGAGGCGACCGCGCGGTAGAGCTGAGGTGCGGCTTCGGCAAGACTCAACGACGACGTTCCCGCCATGGAGATCCCCGCGATCGCGTTTACGCCGGTGGTGTTCAGCTCCCGATCGATGAGCGGCGGTAATTCGCTGGTCAGAAACGTTGTCCATTTGTTTCGCCCCAGCACCGGGTCGACTTTCACCCAGTCGGTGTAATAGCTGTACGCGCCGCGCATCGGCACGACGACATTCACATTCTTGTCGGCGACGAAATCGACGATGTCGGTTTGCTCGAACCAGTGTCCGGTGCCCTCGCCGCCACCCGCGCCATTCAGCAGATACAGCGTCGGTCGGGGCACCGAGCGGTCGGCGGGCACGAGAACCCGGACCGGTACGTGACGTTTCATGGACGGCGAATACACCGACAGGTCCAGGACCCGGCCATCGGCGACAGCGCGGGCCAGCGCCTTCGCCCGGGACGACGAATCTCCCGGCTCGGCGCCGGCGAACGACGGAACCGCAAGCGCGACAACGAGTACAACGATCGAGACCGTTGTGGCGACCAGGCGTCGGCGGAACTGACCACCCACTGCGGACATCACAGTCCCTTCACATCACTACATGCTCACATCGCTACCGCGCCGCCGTCTCGACAACGGAATTCACACACGCAGATATCGATCCGAATACGTTTCACCATACGCACCGGAGACGGCCCCGTCCGGATTACCACGGCCGGGGCCATCGCTGTTCACCTCGCGATTGCGCACACCATGGTCATTATTGGAGGCGATTTCACGATGACTGATCCCGGCCGGTCGAGGCGTCGTGCTCCTGAACAGCTGATCTCGTGCGAGTGCGCCGGCCGTGATCGTCTCTGCCGTCGAAAAACGACCGGCCACTTCGAAAGGCGCAGGGAACGCATTCACCGACCACCCGGTGCCAGATTCGGCCGATCGGACTAAAGCCGGACCGCCTCTGATCGCACCGAAACCGGAAACATCATGCGTGGATTCTGGAGCAGCGCCGGCGGGGCGACGGCCGACCGCTCGAGGGTGCCAGTCCAGCGGACCCGACGCCGATGCGGGGTGAGCGCCCTGCCCCGGCGGGAGAACTCGTACTCGCCGATCAACGTCCCCAGGGGCAGCACGTCCGGATCGGTGGGGTCGACGACGGCGACCTCGTCCCCCACCCGCAGATCGGAGACGAACGACGCGAGCACGCGGAGGTCCTTGCCCGGCCGCCGCCCGGGGCTACGCTCCTTCAGCAAGGCGCGCAGGCCGGCCTCGGTGCCCATCGAGGCGTCGGCGTCGATGCCGGATTCGACGCCCAATCCGACGATCTGCCGCTGTCGGAACTGTGCGTACTGTTCGTCGGATCCGGCCCGGATGATCCACACGGTGCGGGTCGGTTCGTCCAGATCGTGCGCGTCGGTGGCCGGCGGCTCCGGCCAGAAGTACGGCATCTCGTCGTCGAGGTCGACGTCGTCGAACACGGAGCCGTAGAAGTCCGGCGCCTTGCGGAGCAGCGCCGAACGGTGACTGCGATGGAGTCGGTCGTCGCCGAGCCACGCGGGCATCAGACCCTGCGCGGTCAGCTCGGCTTGGGACGCACCCACCACCTCGGGCGCGAACTCGGCGATCATCGGAGCAGTGGTGTCCGCACGACCGCCGCTGGTCCACACGTCGACGAAAGCGAGCCCATAGGCGACCAGCGCCGGAGTGTGCCCACGCCACATCGTGACCGCGGGATGGCTGGCCCAGCCGTAATCGAAGAGTTCGAGCGCCCGCAGGATCTGCAGCGTCTCCACGCGCTGCTTACCGAGGCGCGCGGGGTCCAGGACCTCGGCAGCGCGTCGAAAGTCCGGGTAGGGCAGGAACGTCTGCATGGCGCTCGCATACCCACTTCGGACGGGCGCTCACACCCGGCGGAGCCGCGCGGCGCCGAACTCAGAGTTGTCAGCTGCTACCGAAGATCGGCGATCCCGGCCCCGGCGTCACACCCGGACCGGCTCAACCAGCGGCGGGTGCGATCTACTGCCGCGCAGCGTCAGCCGAAGCCTGCGGGTGACCTCGAAGAGGTGATCGACGCGCGGACTTCGGGGCTCAGTCGGATGCGGAGTCCGACGCGTCGGTCCCGACCTCGGGCACCGCACACACGCCGTCGACGCAGACCGCCGCGTCGTCGTCGCCGATCATCTCGAAGGGCACCACCGGGTCAGACACGATCGGGCTCCTCGGCGCGGACCTTGTCGAGGGCCTGCGCGAAGGTTTCCGGCGCCTGGGCTCCGGAGATGCCGTACTTGCCGTTGATCACGAAGAAGGGAACCCCGCTGATCCCGTATGCACGGGCTTGGTCGATGTCGGCTTCGACGGCCGCGGCGTACTCGCCCGACTCGAGCGCGGCCAGCACGGCGTCGCGATCGAGACCGACATCGGCCGCCAGATCGGCGAGTTCGTCGGCGCGGCCGACGTGGCGCCCCTGCTCGAAGTACGCCTGGAACAGACGCTCGGCCAGATCCGCCTGTCGGCCATGCGCTTTCGCGAAGTGCAGGGCCTCATGCGCTTTCAGGGTCTTGGTGTGCTGCAGCCGGTCGAAGTCGTAGTCGAGACCGACCTCGGCGGCGATCCCGCGGACCTGGTCGAGCATCCCCCGGACCTGATCGGCCGGCATGCCCTTGTGCCGGACGAGGAAGTCGACCTCTGAACCGTCGAAGTCGACCGGCGTATCCGGTGCGAGCTCGAAGCTGTGGTAGGTCACTTCGACGTCGTCGCGTCCGTCGAACTCGGCGAGGCCCGCCTCGAACTTGCGTTTGCCGATGTAGCACCAGGGGCAGGCGATGTCGGACCAGATGTCGACGGTGATGGGAGCGCTCATTGCCCTCTCAACACCTCGCGGATCGAGAACGTTCCCGGAGTGCGTCAGACCCGATCAGCCGCCCCAGGCGCGTCGAGCAGGTCGTCGAGATGCGTTCGCGACCAGTCGCACAGGCCGTGGACCGTCGAGACGAGGTCGCGGCCGGCGTCCGTCAGGGTGTAGTCCACCCGCGGATTCGCGCTGCGATGGTCGTGCCGATGGATCAGGCCGTGCGCCTCGAGATCGCGCAGCGTCTGGGTGAGCACCTTGTCGCTGATCGTCCCGATCGATCGCTTCAACTCACGAAACCGGCGGGGTCGCTGCCGGATCTCCTCGAGGACGGTCAGACCCCATTTCGTCGACACGACGGTGAACACCGACCGCGCGAGGTGCCGGGCGCGCTCTTCGGCCTCGGACGACGGCGCGGCGTCCCCGCTCACCTCGAAGTGCGTACTGCCGCTCATCCGCCTGCGCTCCTAGCGTGGGGTCGATGCGAGTGCTGAAGACCTACGCCAGGATATTCGTCGCCGACCTCGACGAGTCGCTTCCGCTGTACGAGACGATCGTCGGTGCATCGGCCGATCTCCGATTCGCTTTCGAGAGGGCCGAACTCGCCGCCGTCGGCGACTTCCTCCTCATCGCGGGAGCCGACGACGACGTCGAGGCCTACCGGTCGACCGTCGGACCGGTCATCGTCGACGATCTCGACGCCTTGATCTCGCAGGTCAGCGGCGGAGCCGCCGCCGAGGTCATCGGCGAATCCGAGAGCGCGACTGGACGATTCGCCTACCTTCGCCATCCCGACGGTGCGGTCCTCGAGTATGTCCAGTGGTCGCAGGAAGTCGCCGAAGCCGTGCTCGGAACGCCGAAGGCCGGCCACCCGCTTGGGTGACCGGCCTTCGGTTGGTGCTGCGTGAGTGGACGCAGGGATCTGATCAGGAGATCAGAAGCCCATCCCGCCCATCTCGTCGCCACCCGGCATGGCCGGTGCGGCGTTCTTCTCGGGCTTGTCGGCGACGACGGCCTCGGTGGTGAGGAACAGAGCCGCGATCGAGGCTGCGTTCTGCAGCGCCGAGCGGGTGACCTTCACCGGGTCGTTGATGCCGGCCTTGAGCAGGTCCTCGTACACACCGGTGGCGGCGTTGAGGCCGGTGCCGGTGGGCGAGTTGAGGACCTTGTCGGCGACGACGCCCGGCTCGAGGCCGGCGTTGATCGCGATCTGCTTGGCCGGAGCCGACAGGGCGACCTTGACGATGTTGGCGCCGGTGGCCTCGTCACCCTCGAGCGAGAGTGCGTCGATGGCCGGCTCCGACTGCAGCAGGGCCACGCCACCGCCGGCGACGATGCCCTCTTCGACGGCAGCCTTCGCGTTGCGGACGGCGTCCTCGATGCGGTGCTTGCGCTCCTTGAGCTCGACCTCGGTGGCCGCGCCCGCCTTGATGACCGCAACACCGCCGGCCAGCTTGGCCAGACGCTCCTGCAGCTTCTCACGGTCGTAGTCGGAGTCGCTGTTCTCGATCTCGCCGCGGATCTGGGCGACACGACCGGCGATGGCGTCGGGATCGCCCGCGCCCTCGACGATGGTGGTCTCGTCCTTGGTCACGACGACCTTGCGAGCGGTACCGAGCAGCTCGATGCCCGCGCCCTCGAGCGAGAGGCCGACCTCTTCGCTGATGACCTCGCCACCGGTGAGGATGGCGATGTCGGCCAGCATGGCCTTGCGGCGGTCACCGAAGCCCGGGGCCTTGACGGCGACGGACTTGAAGGTGCCCTTGAGCTTGTTGACGACGAGGGTCGAGAGAGCTTCGCCCTCGACGTCCTCGGCGATGATCAGCAGCGGCTTGCCGGCCTGGATGACCTTCTCCAGCAGCGGCAGCAGGTCCTTGATGGTCGAGACCTTGCCCGAGACCAGCAGGATGTACGGGTCGTCGAGGACGGCTTCCTGGCGGTCGGCGTCGGTGACGAAGTAACCCGAGATGTAGCCCTTGTCGAAGCGCATGCCCTCGGTGAGCTCGAGCTGCAGGCCGAAGGTGTTGGACTCCTCGACCGTGATGACGCCTTCCTTGCCGACCTTGTCCATCGCCTCGGCGATGAGCTCGCCGATCGAGGCGTCGCCGGCCGAGATACCGGCGGTGGCAGCGATCTGCTCCTTGGTCTCGACCTCCTTGGCGCTCTTCAGCAGCGACTCGGTGACGGCCTCGACGGCCTTCTCGATGCCGCGCTTCAGACCCAGCGGGTTGGCGCCGGCGGCGACGTTGCGCAGACCCTCACGGACGAGAGCCTGGGCGAGAACGGTGGCGGTGGTGGTGCCGTCGCCCGCGACATCGTCGGTCTTCTTGGCGACTTCCTTGACCAGCTCGGCGCCGATCTTCTCGTACGGGTCCTCCAGCTCGATCTCCTTGGCGATGGACACACCATCGTTGGTGATCGTGGGGGCGCCCCACTTCTTCTCCAGGACGACGTTGCGACCCTTGGGTCCCAACGTCACCTTGACGGCGTCGGCAAGGCTGTTGAGGCCCCGCTCGAGGCCGCGACGGGCCTCTTCGTCGAACGCAATTTGCTTGGCCATGGGTAAGTGATCCTCCGAAGGGGGTGACACTAGGTTCGTATGGCCGGAACTCGGTGCCCGCGACGGACGACCGGTGTGTCATTCGGTACCGGCCTCACCGTCCCGACCTGGCACTCACAGCTCGCGAGTGCCAACCTCGTTTTTAGCACTCGACCAGTGCGAGTGCAAGGCTGGATCAGGTGTCCCGGTCGGCTGCGTGGTCGGCCGCCGCGACGCTGACTACGTTGAGGACATGTCACTCGCCTCCAGGGAGTTCAGGTTCGGGGTCAACATGCTCGCGGCCGACACCGCGTCGTCGTGGCAGACGCGTGCCCGATCGGTCGAGGAACTCGGCTACGACGTCCTGCTCGTCCCCGACCACCTGGGCATCCCGAGCCCGTGGCCGGCACTGGCCGTCGCGGCCACCGCGACGCAACGCCTGCGCGTCGGCCCGTTCGTCCTCAACGCCGCGTTCACCAACCCCGCGCTGCTCGCCCGGGACGCCGCCACCGTCGACCGGTTGTCCGACGGCCGCGTGGAACTCGGACTGGGCACCGGCTACGCCCGGGAGGAGTTCGACGCAGCGGGGATCGAATACCGGTCCGCGGGCCGGCGCGTCGATCACCTGTCGGCGACCGCCGCCCGCGTGACAGAGCTGCTCGCCGACGAGGATCATCAGCCCCGACCCGTGCAGCCGAGGATTCCGCTCCTGCTCGCCGGCAACGGCGACCGCGTGCTGACGATGGCCGCCGAACACGCCGACATCGTCGGGTTCACCGCGGCCCGAACGGGACCCGACGGCGATCTGGAACCGCTGTCCGCCGGCGATTTCGACGAACGGGTGGGCTTCGCACGCGCCGCGGCCGGGGACCGCGCCGTCGAGGTGGAGTGGAACCTCCTGCTACAGATCGTCACCGTGACCGATGATCCGACGGCGGTGGCCGACGAGCTCATCGCGAATCACGAACTGTCGATGAGCGCTCAGGAGTTCCTGGGCCTGCCGTCGGTGCTCATCGGATCGGTCTCCGACATCGCCGCCCGCCTCGTCGACCTCCGGGAGCGGACCGGGATCAGCTATCTCACCGTGCTCGAACCCGCGCTCGAGGGTTTCGCCCCGGTGATCGCGGAGCTGCACGCCGTCGACGCCGGAGGGCGGTGAGGCGGTCACGGTCATTCGCACCCCCGACGACCGACGTCCCGCAAGCCGCCGGTCGACTAGGGTCTACAACCGTGGAATTCCTGCTGATCATCATCGTGGCGCTGCTGGCGATCATCGCGGTGGTCGTCATCTTCAACTTCCTGGGCAATCGGCGGGCCCGGCAGGCCGAGCAGGACGCCCTGCGTGAGCGGACCTATCGCCCCGGCGATCCTTTCTCGTCTGCTGACGACGACTCCGTCTACGGCGACCCCCGCGATCTCAAACCCGGCGACCTCGTCGAACTGCGCGGTCAGACCTACGCGGTCCGGGGCACCCTGCGCCTGACGCAGGACGGCTACACCTGGACCGAGAACTTCCTCGACACCGGTGTCGGGTCCAAGGCCTGGGTCTCGGTCGAGGACGATCCCGACCTCGAGGTCGTGCTGTGGCACGAGGTACCCGGTGCCGCCGTCACCCCCGGCCCCGACACCGTGGAGCTCGAGGGGCGTCGATACCAGTCGGAGGAGGCGGGCTCGGCGCGTTTCACCTCCGCGGGGACCACCGGCGTCGCGACCTCGGGCCGGATGGCCTATCACGACTACCAGGCCGGCGACGACCGTCTGTCCTTCGAGGACTACGGCAGCGGCTGGGAATGCGCCCGCGGCGAACTGTTGTCCCGCGCGGACTACCGCATCTACCCCACCAACCCGGCTCCGGAAACACCCTGACGGCGGCCCCGACGCCCGCCCATCCACACGACGCCCTGAGCACGGAGACCCCACACCGCATGACCGAGAATTCCGAACATCCCGGCGACCCCGCCGCGCAACTCGCGGTGGCCTACGCCGACACCAGCGCGAGCCAGCTCGGCTTCTCGCTGAGCGCACCCTTGCAGGAGCCCCTGGCACAAGAGGATCGCGAGATCGACGGCATCAGGGTGTCGGTGCGGCTGCTCGGCGCGAGCCATCAGGTACTCGTCGAGGACGGGGTGCAGCGGATCTGCGAGACCGTCGCCTGCCTGCCGGAGGTGACCTCGGCACTGCCGGAGAGTTTCCAGGAGAGCGGTTACTACTTCAGTTCCCGTGTCGAACATGTCAATCCCGACCAGCTCGCCGCACTCGTCGAACAGCTGAGCGTTCGCGTCACCGAACAGCTGGCCACCGGACATCCGTGCGTGATGGGTCGCTTCCCGGGGGAGCCGCACGCCGTCACCGCGATCGTGTCGGAGTCCACCGATGACTCCATCAGCTGGCGCACCTGGCACACCTATCCCGAGGCCGCCGAGGTCGTGATCACCTCCAGCAGGATCGACCGCGGTCCGGTGGCCCGCCCATGACCGGGCAACCACCGCCCGGCGGCCCACCGGACCCGCGCCGCCGTCTGAACAAGACCCGCAACATCATCATCGGCGTGATCGTCGTGCTCACCATCTTCGCGCTGATCGGTGCTTGCACCGCGCGAGTTGCCCGTGGCGGCGGCATCGGGGGGTCGGCGCGCGACTACATCACGCAGAACTACGAGCGCGACACCTCCCTCGACGAGGGCGACGTCGACGCCTATGTCGCCAACGGGACCCCGGAGCAGGTGGCGGCCGAGATCCGCGACGCCGAACGTCCCAGCGACCAGCGGAGCGGCGCCACCGGCACGGGCAACATCGCCGGCACGCAGTTCCTCCAATACCCCGACTACCTCGTCGGCCTGTTCCCGCTGGCGGCCGGCGCCACCCGGGTGATGCTCAGCCGGGATTACCGGTCGGGGTATCACCACTACCACCCCTACGTCGGCGCGTTCTGGGTCCCGACCCCCCGCTACGCGGGTAGCGGCAGCGGAAACCGCGGCGGCGGGAGCGGTGGTGGCGGTAAATGATCGTCGTCCGTCCGGCACGTGCCATCGAATTCGTCCGACCAATCAACGGAGAAGACCATGCTCGCTGATATCGCTGAGAACGCCTACGCTGCAGGCGCTTACGCCGGTGTCGGCGTGATCCTGATGATCATCTCGTTCGGCATCCTCGACCTGCTCACGCCCGGGAAGCTCCGTTCGCAGCTGTGGACGGACCGCAACCGCAACGCCGGCATCCTGGTGGGTTCCAACATGCTCGCCGTCGCCGTGATCGTCACCGCCGCCATCGTCGCGAGCGAGGGACGACTGCTCGAGGGGCTCACCTACACCGCGGTGTACTCGGCGATCGGCCTGGTCGTGATGGCGGTGACCTTCCTCGTCATCGACCTGCTGACCCCCGGCAATCTCGGCGAGTTGCTGGTCCACCCGGAGAGCCACCCGGCGGTGTGGGTGCAGGGCGTCGCACACATCGGGGTGTCGATCATCGTGGCCGCCTCCATCCTGTGACCGGGTTCCCGCACTCCCCCGCTTGTCCGTGACCGGTCACGACTCCGCTGCCGCCGACGCCGAACCGGTGACGACCGAACCCGTTCCGGACGCGCTGGCGATGCGACCGCGATTCGCCCGCGCCGGACTGCTGGCCGTCGTCTTCGTCTGCGCCGCCTGCGGGTTGGTGTACGAGCTCGCGCTGGTCTCGCTCGGCTCGTTCCTGATCGGCAACACCGCGACGCAGGCGTCGATCGTCCTCGCGGTCATGGTCTTCGCGATGGGCATCGGGTCACTCGCCGCGAAACCGCTCCAGCCACAATCGGTCACGGCCTTCGCGGTCATCGAACTGCTGCTCGCCCTCATCGGCGGACTGTCGGTGATGGCGCTCTACGCGGCGTTCGCCTACCTGGAGTTGTACACGCCCGCCCTCGTCCTGGTGGCCTTCGTGCTCGGCATCCTGATCGGTGCCGAGATCCCGCTGCTGATGGTTCTGCTGCAACGGATTCGACGCCAGGAGGCGGGTTCGGCGGTCGCCGACATGTTCGCGGTCGACTACATCGGCGCCCTCATCGGCGGCCTGTGCTTCCCGTTCCTGTTGCTGCCGTTCTTCGGCCAATTGCGGGGTGCTCTGGTGGTCGGGCTGGTCAACGCCGCGGCCGGCTGCTTCCTCGTCTTCGTCATCTTCCGCAAGTCGTTGTCGCGCACCCAGATGGGTGTCCTCTCCGCGTCGGCCGTCGCCGTCGTCGCCGTCCTGATCGCCGGCATGCTGCTGTCCGGCCGCTTCGAGATCACCGCACGCCAAGCGCTGTACCGCGATCCCATCGTCGCCGCCGAACGTAGTGCGTACCAGGACATCGTCATCACCGAGAACCGTTTCGGCGCAACGGCCGACACCCGCCTGTACCTGAACGGCGACCTGCAGTTCTCCTCGGTCGACGAGCATCGCTACCACGAGACGCTGGTGCATCCGGCGATGTCCGGGAACCACGACTCCGTGCTGATCCTCGGCGGCGGTGACGGACTCGCGCTCCGCGAGGTGCTCACCTACCCCGACGCCCGCGACGTCACGCTCGTCGAACTCGACCCGGAGATGATCCGACTCGCCCGGACCGACGAGCGTCTCACCACCTTGAACCGGGGATCGATGACCGACCCCCGAGCCGAGGTGATCGCCGCCGACGCCTTCTCCTGGCTGCGCGGCACCGACCGCCGGTTCGACGTCATCATCGTCGACATGCCCGACCCCGACGACTCGGCCACCGCGAAGCTGTACTCCACCGAGTTCTACGCGATGGTCCGGGCGCATCTCGCCGAGGCGGGCCGCACCGTGGTCCAGGCCGGGTCCCCGTACTTCGCGCCGAAGTCGTTCTGGTGCGTGGCCTCGACCATGCGCGCGGCCGGACTGGACCCGACCCCGTACCACGTCGACGTACCGGCCTTCGGCGACTGGGGATTCCACCTGGCCGGCGCCGGGGGCAGGGTGACCCCGACCGTGGCGGCACCCGGACCCCTCCGGTTCCTCAGTCCTGAACAGTTGGCAGCAGCAACGGTTTTCCCACTGGATCGGCAGCGACTGGATCTGCCGCCGTCGACCCTCATGGACCCGCGTATTCTCCGGTACGCACAGGGCGAGTGGGCGACCTACTGACGCCGGAACGTCTCCACGCGCAGATACTCCAGGTGATCCCACAGGTCGCGCTCACGATCGGGGTCACGACTGTCCGCGGATGACTCCGACACCCGTCCGCGATCGATGTAGGCACCGGTGTCCGCCTGCGGTACAACGAGAATCGTTTCGGCGAGGCGTCGACCGGCCGTCGGCACCCGATCGAACGGGCCGACCAGGGTCAGACCCGGCAGGACCCATCTGTTCGCGAGACGCTGCGGTGCGCTCGCCGCCCGGGCCAGGTCCGTACCGGGCACGTAACCCGGTACGAGACGATCTCGACGCCGTCGGGGAGCCGGCGTGCCCACTCGTGGACGAGATGGATGGCCGCCAGTTTGCTGGTCGAGTACGCGGTGCGGCCGGCGGCCGGACTCGAACGCCCGAACGCACCCGGGCGGGACATGCGTGCCGGGCTCGTCCACCGCGGCGCGGGTACCATCCCGAGGTTGTGCCGGAGATCGCCGAAGTGCGTGTCGCTCACCGTGATGGTGATCCGGGAGCCACGGGTCAGATGTCGGACGAGCTCACCGATCAGCAGGTGGTTCGCGAGTACGTTGACCGCGAAGGTCGCCTCCAGTCCGTCGGCGGTGACGTGCTCGTCGTCGAGGTACTGGATGCCCGCGTTGCCCGCCAGCCCGCGCAGCGGCGGCAACGTCGCGTCGTCGAGCATCTGCCGGATCTCCGCCGCCGCCCTCATCGTCCCGGCGGTGTCGGCGAGATCGGTGTCGACGGCGATGACGCGCCCGGCGCCCTCGCCGAAGCCGTCGACGAATCCCGCGGGTCCGCCGCCGCGAGCGAGTACCACGAGATGACATGACCGGTCCGTCGACACGATGGACCGGGCGGCGACCAGACCGAGCCCGCGGGTGGCTCCCGTCATGACCAGCGTCCAGTCCGGATTCGGGGTGAGTGGTCGAGTCATAGCGGCTCCCGCCGTTTGAGTTGACGTTGTCAACACAAGAAGACGCCATTCGGTTGACGATGTCAACTGTAGGGTCGGGTGATGACCACGAGAGCGGAGAGCGCGGCACACACCAGGCAGGCACTACTGGCCGCGGCGTCGGCACTTCTCGACCACGGCGGGCCGGAGGCGGTGACCCTACGCGAAGTCGGCAGTGGCGCCGGGGTTTCCCGCTCGGCCGCCTACCGCCACTTCATCGGGAAAGAGGAGTTGCTGGCGGCCCTCGCCACCGACGCATGGGCGGTCGTCGCGGACGGTCTCGACGCCATCGCCGCCGACCCGAAACCGTCGCCCGAGGATGCCGTCCGATCGGCCCTGCACGCGCTGTCCGACCTCGGCGTGCACCGGCCACACCTGTACCGGCTCATGTTCGCAACCCCGGCAGGCGCGCCGGCGATCCCCGCAGCGGCACGCGCTCAGGACGGCCTGGTGTCCCTCGTGAGTCGCATCGTCGGTGCCGATGCCGCGCGACACCACGCAGCGCTGCTCTTCGCGGCGGCCCACGGCCTCACCGACCTCGACACCCACGGCCATCTGCCGCCCGACAAGTGGCACGCCGACCGGCACACCCTCATCGACCTCGCCGTGTCGTCGTTGCCGCACACCACGGACGCCGATCGGGGCATCGATGTCTAGCGGCGTGACCATCGCTCTCGTTCTCCTCGGCGTGCTCGCGTGCGTCGGCGCAGTCGCGCTGATCCGCACCCGTCGCGTCGTGCGGACCCCGGCCGAGCGGGCAGTTCATCTGGCCCTGCACACCGCTTCGCTCGCCGCCCGCTCACTGCGCACCGGACTGTCGGCGGAGTCGGCTCGCGAAGCACTGCCGCACCTGCACACCCTGACCGGCGCCGAAGCGGTCGCACTGTACGACGGCGAACCGAGCCGCCTGGCCCACGAGCCGGACGGCGAGGCCATCTGGGACGTCGAGATGCTCGGTCACGCCGACCGTGCGGCGTCGTCCGCGCTGGGTGACCTCCGGCGCGTCCTGCTCACCGACCCCAGCGGCGCCGAGTCGCCCGTGCGCGCGCTGGTGGCCCAGCCGCTCCTCGCCGACGACGTCGGAGTCGGGGTCCTCGTGGTCGCCACCACGCGACGCCCCGGACCCGGGATGCTCGGCGCCATCGCCGAAGTCGCGCGGTACGCGTCGAGCCAGATCGAACTCGCCGACCTCGACGCCTCTCGCGCACGGCTCAACCGCGCCGAGGTCCTCGCCCTGCGCGCGCAGATCAGTCCGCACTTCATCTACAACGCGCTCAACACCATCGCCTCGTTCGTGCGGACCGACCCCGACCGGGCGCGCGATCTCGTCCTCGACTTCGCCGACTTCACCCGGTACTCCTTCCGGGCCGCCGGCGAATACACCGTGCTGGCCGACGAGCTACGGAACATCGACCGCTACCTCACCCTCGAACGCGCCCGTTTCGGCAATGCCCTGGACGTCAAACTGCATGTCGCACCGGAGGTCCTGAACGTCGTCGTGCCGTTCCTCGCGTTGCAGCCGCTCGTCGAGAACGCCGTCCGGCACGGCCTGGCGTCGAAGGGCGGCGGGACCATCACCATCGTCGCGGCCGACGAGGGCACCGACTGTGTCATCACGGTCGAGGACGACGGCGTGGGCATGGAACCGGAGCTCCTGCGCAGCGGCGCTCTCGACGCCCTCGACCACAGCGAGGGTGCCCACGTTGGCCTGACCAACGTCGACCACCGGCTCCGCGCCGCGTTCGGCAACGACTACGGACTCGTCGTCGAGACGGCGGTCGGCGCCGGCACCAAGGTGGGGATGCGTGTCCCGAAGTTCCGCGCGGGCATCCGGGCGTGAAACGCAACGCCCGAGTTCCGGCGGTGCCCGAACTCCCAGGCGGTAAACTGCGGGCTGTCGTCGAGGCGGGAGGTGTTCCATGACCGCACTGGTCGTACTCGCGGTCGACGACGAACCACCAGCTCTCGACGAGCTCGGCTACCTGTTGAACCGGCAGGACGACGTCGCCGAGGTCCGCTCCGCGTCCGACGCCACCGGCGCCCTGCGCGAACTCAACGAGCACCGCATCGACGCGATCTTCCTCGACATCAACATGCCCGGCCTGTCGGGACTCGAACTCGCCGGCGTCCTCGCGAAATACGCCTCGCCCCCGGCGATCGTGTTCGTCACCGCCCACGACGACCGGGCCGTCGACGCCTTCGAGGTCGGAGCGGTCGACTACCTGCTCAAACCCCTACGCGAACAACGTCTCACCCAGGCGGTCGACCGGGTCCGCGCGAGCCTCGACAGTCGAGAGCGTGCACCCGAGCCCGCGCAACCGACCGTTCGACCGGAGCGCCGCGCCGCATCGGACGAGGTCATCCCGGTGGAGATGAGCGGCGTGACCTCGCTCGTCCGGCGCGATTCGATCTCCTGGGTCGAGGCCGTCGGCGACTACGCCCGACTGCACGCCGACTCGGGCGCACATCTCGTCCGCATCCCGTTGTCGACGCTCGAATCCCGCTGGCAGGAAACCGGATTCGCCCGGGTACACCGGTCCTACCTCGTCGCGCTGCCGATGGTCACCGGATTGCGGACGGTCGGCGGCGGCACGGTGGTGTGTGTCCGCGCGAACGGCGCATCCGAGGCCGTCGAGCTGCCCGTGAGCCGCCGACAGGTCCGCGAACTCAAGGATCGTCTCATTCGGGACCCGCTCCGCCAGTACCGTTCCCCCACCGCACGGGACGATGGCTGAGCACCCGCCCCAGCGCGAACGGGTGGTGCTCGCCTCCCGCCGCGGGGCGCGAATGGTCCGCACCCGCGTCGAGGTCCAGGAACAGACCGAGGTCGGCGACGCGCTCGTCCGCGGTCTCATGCGCGCCCAACTCGGTCTCGGCCTCCGGCTCGGGGGTGCCCTGCTCACCGTTGCTGCCGCCATACCCGTTGCCGCCTGGGCGTTTCCGGGGATCGCCGACGCCGACGTCTTCGGGATTCGACTCATCTGGCTGATGCTGGGAGTACTCGCCTTCCCACTCCTGTATCTGACCGGACGGCTCTACGTCCATCTCGCCGAGCAGGCCGAACGCGACTTCATGGGCCTCGTGGATGACGATCTGTCCGACGCGCCCGAACCGGGTCCGCCGTGACGACCGACGTCCACGTCCTCACCGCGATCGGCCTGTTCGCCGCGGCCATCGCCACGATCGCGGTCGGCGCGTGGGGTGGGCGCTTCTCACGGACCACGTCGGACTTCCTGGTGGCGTCCCGGTCGGTCGGCTCACGCTGGAACGCCGCCGCGGTGTCCGGTGAATACCTGTCGGCAGCATCGTTTCTCGGCGTGGCGGGCCTCATCGCGAAGTACGGCGCCGACGCACTCTGGTACCCCGTCGGGTTCACCGCCGGCTACCTGGGCCTGTTGCTGTTCGTGGCCGCGCCCCTGCGTCGTTCCGGGGCCTACACGGTGCCCGACTTCGCCGAGTTCCGCCTCGCCTCGCCGGCGGCACGGAAGACCGCGATGCTCGTCGTGGTCGTCGTCTGCGTGCTGTACCTGATCCCGCAGTTCCAGGGCGCTGGACTCACCCTCAACATCCTTCTCGGCGCACCGGTGTGGGCAGGCGTGGTCGGCGTCGGACTGATCGTGATCGTGAACGTGGTGGGCGGCGGCATGCGGTCGATCACCTTCGTGCAGGCCTTCCAGTACTGGCTCAAGCTGACCGCGATCGCGGTTCCCGCGCTCGTCCTGATCGGCGTCTTCGCCCAGGACCCCACGCCCGTCGGCGAACCCGCGCCGCCGCGCATCACCACCGCGACGACCGTCGACGTGACCACCGACGTCTCGGTCACCGTCGCCGAGACCACCGGCGTGCGGGTCACGGGGACGCTGGACGGGGTCGTCGTCGACGACGCGCCGGTGGACACCACCGGACCCCACGTCATCTCCGCGGGCTCGACGATCTTCCTCGACGCCGGTGCGGCCACCCCGGTCGTCGCGGGCGCGCCGGCACAGAACGCGGACTGGATCGCCCCCGGCGGGGGCTTCGGCGGCAGTCACCCGCTGTACCAGGTGCTGTCGCTCATCATCGCGATGTTCCTCGGCGTGATGGGTCTGCCCCACGTGCTGGTGCGCTTCTACACCAACCCCGACGGGCGATCGGCGCGGCGAACCGCGCTGGCCGTCATCGCACTGCTGTCGTTGTTCTACCTGTTCCCCATCCTGCTGGGGGTGTTCGCACGGCTCTATGTCCCCGAACTGCTGATCACCGGCACCGCCGACGCCGCGGTCCTGTTGCTGCCGAGCGCGGCGGTCGGCGGGATCGCCGGTCAGATCCTGGCCGCGCTCGTCGCCGCCGGGGCGATCGCCGCCTTCCTCGCCACGTCGTCGGGACTGCTGGTGTCGGTCGCCGGGGCGCTCGCCACCGACCTGCTGCGCGGCCGGGTGCGCGACTTCCGGGTGGCCGCGGTCATCGGCGGACTGATCCCGATCGGCTTGTCGCTGGCCGCCGCGTCCCTGGAACTGTCCCGGACCGTCGGGTTGGTGTTCGCCGTCGCCGCGTCGACGCTGTGCCCGCTGCTGGTCCTCGGGATCTGGTGGCGTGGACTCACGGCCGTCGGCGCGATCGCCGGACTCGTCGTCGGCGGCGCGTCGTCGGGGTCGGCGACGATGCTGGCGATCGCCGGGGTCGTCGACGACGACGTGCTGGGCGGGTGGCTTGCGGTCGTGATCGGCTACCCGGCCGCCGTGACGGTCCCACTCGCGTTCGGCACGATGGTGCTGGTCAGCAAGGCAACCCGGGGACGGGTACCCGTCGACCTCGCACGGACCTTTGCCCGGATGCACGTCCCGGAACGAGTCGGGATGGGGCTCGATCGCACCCCGGGACGGGCCCCGGACGAGCGGACGACCTGACCGTTCGGACAGGTGACCGTTCGCCGTTCGTCGGATCTCACCGACCGTCCGGCGCACGGACGGCGGGTTTCGGCGTGTGACCCAGGCCACCCGATTGTCTGTGATCTGCACCTCATCCAGGCTGAGTTCCGTAGAGCCATCACACATGTGGCCACGTCACCCTGGGAGGAAACGTGTCGACCGTCGACCAACCACCACCGGCGCCACACGCGCCGACCGGCGAAAAGTTCATCGAGATGCAGGCCAGTCCGGAGTTCCAGGAGCTGCGGCGGACGCTGCGGAAGTTCGTCTTCCCGCTGACCGCGTTCTTCCTGATCTGGTACGCCCTCTACGTGCTGCTCGGCGCCTTCGCCCATGACTTCATGGCGACCCAGGTCTGGGGCAACATCAACCTCGGCCTGATCCTCGGTCTGTTGCAGTTCGTCAGCACCTTCGTCATCACCGGCATGTACGTACGCTTCGCCAATCGCAATCTCGACCCGAAGGCCGAGGCGATCCGCAACGAGATGGAAGGCGGGCCCGCACTGTGAACACCACTGCCGTACCCACCACCGACGTGACCGTCCTCGCGGCGACCGTCGGCAGCCCGGCCGCCAACATCGCCATCTTCGCCGCGTTCGTCGCGGTCACGATGTTCGTGGTCATCAAGGCCAGCAAGAACAACAGCACCGCCGCCGACTTCTTCACCGGCGGCCGCGGCTTCTCCGGACCGCAGAACGGCGTCGCCATTGCCGGCGACTACCTGTCGGCGGCCAGCTTCCTCGGTATCGCGGGCGCCATCGCGGTCTACGGCTACGACGGCTTCCTCTACTCCATCGGCTTCCTCGTCGCGTGGCTGGTCGCGCTGCTGCTCGTGGCGGAATTGCTGCGCAACACCGGCAAGTTCACGATGGCCGACGTCCTCAGCTTCCGTCTCAAGCAACGCCCGGTGCGTCTGGCCGCGGCGATCTCCACCCTCGCGGTGTCGCTGTTCTACCTGCTCGCCCAGATGGCCGGCGCCGGCGGCCTGGTCGCGTTGCTCCTCGACATCGAGGGGCGCCTCGGCCAGTCCATCGTCATCGCCGTCGTCGGTGCGCTGATGATCGTCTACGTGCTCATCGGCGGCATGAAGGGCACCACCTGGGTGCAGATCATCAAGGCCGTCCTGCTCATCGCGGGCGCCGGCATCATGACCGTCATCGTGCTGGCCAAGTTCGGCATGAACCTGTCGTCGATCCTCGGTGCGGCGCAGGACGCGGTGACCGACTCGACCAGCGAAAAGGTCGCCGCGCGTGACGTTCTCGCTCCCGGCGCCCAGTACGGCGGGTCACTGACGAGCCAGATCAACTTCATCTCGCTCGCCATCGCGCTCGTCCTCGGCACCGCGGGCCTCCCGCACGTGCTGATGCGGTTCTACACCGTGCCGACCGCGAAAGAGGCTCGCAAGTCGGTGGTCTGGGCCATCGCCCTCATCGGCGCCTTCTACCTGTTCACCCTGGTCCTCGGTTACGGAGCGGCCGCCCTGGTCGGACCGGACAAGATCCTCGACGCCGCCGGCGGACAGAACTCGGCCGCACCGTTGCTCGCGTTCGAACTCGGTGGCGTGGTCCTGCTGGGCATCATCTCGGCGGTCGCCTTCGCGACGATCCTCGCCGTGGTCGCCGGCCTCGCCATCACCGCGTCGGCGTCGTTCGCCCACGACATCTATGCCTCGGTGATCAAGCGCAACAAGGCGAGTGAGGCCGACCAGGTCCGCGTCTCGCGATACACCGTCGTGGTCCTCGGCATCGTCAGCATCGTGCTCGGCATCCTCGCCAACGGCCAGAACATCGCCTTCCTGGTGGCGCTGGCCTTCGCGATCGCCGCGGCGGCGAACCTGCCGACGATCGTCTACTCGCTCTACTGGAAGCGGTTCAACACCCGCGGCGCCCTGTGGAGCATGTACGGCGGCCTGATCTCGACGATCGTGCTGATCGTCTTCTCCCCCGCCGTCTCCGGGTCGTCGACCGCCATGATCTCCGGCGCCGACTTCGCCTGGTTCCCGCTGGCCAACCCGGGCATCATCTCGATCCCGCTGGCCTTCGTCCTCGGCATCGTCGGCACGCTGACCAGCCCGTCGGACAACGGCACCCCGGAACGCAACGCCGAGATGGAGGTTCGCTCCCTCACCGGCATCGGGGCCGAGAAGGCCGTGCAGCACTAGGTCATTCGCAAACCCACCCCTGTTCCGTGAACCCACTGCCTTGCAAGGCGGTGGGTGTGCGGAACAGGGGTGGATTTGTGGGGGCACGCTCAGCTATCCGGGCGAAGTGCCGCCACACTCACCGGTGAGCTGAGATCACCGGGATCGCCGAAGCATGTGACCAGCACGGCTCCCGGAACGGGTACGACGCCACCCAACGTCTGCCCGCACGGCGACGGTACGGACGCGATCGAACCGCCCGGGTGGATCGTCGTCAGGTCGTACCGCCCCTGGTTCTCGAGAGGTCGCTTCAGTTGGGCCGTCACCACGGAGTCGTGCAGAAGAACCCAGCTCTGCGACTCCGGGATCGGATCGCGTGGCCAGTCGGTACCTTTCGGGATCGTGACGCGGGTCGACGAGCGAGAATCCAGATGTCCGATGACTACCGCCCCGGGCTGGTCGAAGTACATACCCCAGGACGGCTGCGCGTTCACATGGATCCCCGTCATCCGGCGCCCTCGAGCATCTGAACCCCACCACCATCTGTCCACCGGCTCGTGTCCGCCGTTCGCTATGGAGACCACCAATGCCCGGGGGACGTCATCGAGGTCCCACAGGTGAGCCACGAACTCGGAGTCGCCTGTCTCGCCGACGCTGACGTCGAACCGCTCGTCCGCCGCCGTGATTGCGATGCGATGGGTCCGATCCGCTCCGGTCAGGGCGTCGAAGACAACGACCTTCACATGACCCCTGTCAGGAGTCACATAGACCACATGATGACCGGCAGCGAAGACCGAGCGCGGATGCGGGTTCGGTTCATCACGTCCGGTCGGCGGCGACACACGTCGCTGCCATCTGACCTCTCCGCTCCGAGGTTCGAGAACTGCCATCTCGCCGTCACGGATCACAGCCACTGGCTGATCGACGCGTCCGGCGCGTGGTACGTCGGAAATCAGAATCCACGGCGAATCGTTGGTCCAGAGGACCTGTCCTGTCATCGCATCGATCCCGGTCGTGAAATACCCCACCCGCCCTGCGCGGGCGTAGTCACAACCGACCACGACCACTGAATCGGTTCCCGTTCCGGTACTGGTGACGCGATCGAACCCTCGCTCAGCGCAATTCGCCGCTCCGACGCCATCGGGAGTGAGGCTCCACCGTGGTCGGCCCGTCGTGCCGTCGTAGGCGACCAGGATGTCATCGACGACTGCGGCGAAGCCCGGGCCGGCCGGGGTGATCGACCAGGGATCGACATCATCCACTCGGTAGGCTGGTTCCCCGGTGACCGAAGGCGGCACTTCGGGAATCCGAATGGCGTCGGCCCCCGTCGCTCCACTGCGCTCGAACGGCATGAGACCGATCGCCAGTGTCACGACGAGAGCGACAACGGCGATTGCGCCGACCTCTCTTAGAGACAATCGATCTCGTCGAAACGTCGCCGCGACCGCGGCGACGAGCAGGCACGCCCACGCCGCCAGGACCGTTCGTACCACGTCATGTCCGCCCGGGCCTCCCGTCAGCGCCGCGATGGTATCGACCGCCTCGGATCGGACCGAATAGGCGAGGCAGACCCCCGAGACCAGGGCCGACCCGATTGCCGGACCGCGACCGACGAAGCTGAGCAGTACGACACCAATCACGAGCGACAACCCGAGTGATACTCCGAGCACGAGTGTTGTTGCGGCCCATTGTGGTCCGGTCCAGAATCCGTCAGACACCCGACCCGACGGAGCCCGTTGAACAAACGCCAGCCCGGAGAGGACGATTCCGGCAACCGCGGAAACAGTAGTCACGTAGCCGGCGAAGCGGGATGCGGCGGACGACCTTCGATAACTTCCGCCCACCGTGACGCCACAATGTCCGGCGCTGATCGTCTCGGACTCTTGCGCCATCCCATGACCGTTCATCCCACCCCCGTCGACTGAACTCATTCGGTGCTGCCGGGCAGACTATCGGAGTTCGGCATCTCGGTCAGTCGCGCGTCCCCAGGCCGACCAACACTCCCGCGGCGCAGTTTCCGTCGTGCTTATAGGATCCAATAAGCGCGACGGAAACGTCACCGCGGGAACGAATTACGTATCTCAGGCGTCCTGAATCCGCGCGAACGGCCGGGCCGCCTCGAGTTCGAAGGCCAACTCGAGGAGGGTGCGTTCCTGGCCGAGGTCGGCCGCGAAGTGGATGCCCACGGGCATGCCCGATTCCGTCTGTCCCAGCGGCAGACTGATCGCCGGGGTGCCCGCGGTGTTGTTGGCCGGGGTGAAGGCGATGAACCGGGTCAGCCGGCCCATCGCCTCGTCGAAGTCGAGTGCGGGATCGAGGTATCCGATTTCCGGGGTCGCGTGGACGACGGTCGGGTTGAGGACCACGTCGAAGGTGTCGTGCAGTCCGCGGATCGCGGCCGTGGACCTCCGCAGCCCGCGGACCGCCCCGGGCAGCCGGTAGAAGTGCCGGAGCGCGCCGCGCGAGAGCCCACGGGTGAACGAGTCCACCTGGGAACGGTCGAAGCCCTTGTCGACCACCCGTTTTCCGAATCGGTCCAGCGCCAGTGCGAGCAGTGACCAGTAGTCGATGAAGTCCCGGACGTAGTCCCGGTCCACCGGCAGCGGCACCATCTCGGTGCGATGTCCGAGGGACTCGACCAGCTCGGCGGCCTCGGTGACACACCGTTGTGTGTCCCGGTCGAGCAGCGAGCCGGTCAGCGGCTCGGTGATCAGCGCGATCTTGAGCCGTTTGGTCCCCGGCCCCTCGACCAGCCCGACCGGCGGCATCCCGGGCGCGGGCCGGAAACCCTGTGTGTCGGCGAGGAATCGGGCGGTGTCGCGCACCGATCGGCTGACGATCCCGTTCGACACGAGGTCAATCGGCGCGTCCCGTGTCTCTTTCGACGCCTCGACGCGCCCGCGACTCGGCTTCAGTCCGACCAGCCCACAGATGGCGGCGGGGATGCGAATCGATCCGCCACCGTCGTTGGCGTGGGCGATCGGCAGTGCACCGGCCGCGACGAGCGCCGCGGAACCACCGGACGAGCCGCCCGACGAGTAGTCGGTGTCCCACGGGTTGCGGGTCGGCTCGCGGTCGACGAACTCCGTCGTCGAGGTCAGCCCGAAGGCCGGCATCGTCGACGCGCCGACCACATTGACGCCGCTCGCCAGGAACTGATTGGTGAACGCCTCGTTGGCCTTCGCCGGTCGTTGGGGCACCGCAGCCGAACCGTGACAGGTCGGCAGCCCCGCGAGGTCGGTGTTGTTCTTGATGATCGACGGCACCCCGATGAACGATCCCAGCGGGAAGTCGTTGTCGACCGCGCGTTTGCGCGCACGCTCGCGATCGTCGAAGGCGATGGCGTTGAGGTGCGGGTTGACGGCATCGATCCGCGCGATCGCGGCCTCGACCGCCTCGGAAGCGGAGATCTCTCCGGATGCGATGGCCTGGGCGACGCCGACCGCGTCGTGCTCGCCGAGTGCGTCGTCGGTGAACGCGTGAACGTGTTTCATTCCCGGGACCCTATCGTCTCGGCCTACCTTCTCGGCGCAGCTCCGATCATCGACAAGACGTCATCGACCAGGCCGGCGGCATGATCGGCGTCGAGCTCGAGTCCGAAGACCGCATGGTGATACAGCGGGGCGATCACGTGGTCGAGCACCTGTCGGACCGACGGCGTGGGTTCGCCGCGGTCCCGCGCCCGCGCGATCATCTGTTCGGCGTGCCCACGCCGGATCTCCCAGCAGGGGCAGACCTCGACGATGTCCTCGCGCGCGGCGACCATGGCCCGAAGGTAGGCGCGGCGCTTCGGGCGTGCGATGTCGGCGGCGATGATCTGCGCCCACTCGGACAGGTCCTCGGCGAGAGTGCCGGTGTCGGGCAGGGGTTCGCCCTGCGTCAACGCCGCAACGGCGACCTCCCCGAGAAGCGCGTCGATCGTTCCCCAGCGTCGATAGATGCTGGTCGGATTCACCCCGGCGAGTTCGGCGACCTCGGGGATCGTCATCGTCTCGCGGCGTCCGGCCCCGACGAGCTGACCGACTGCCGTGTAGACCGCCGATTGCACGCGCGCGCTACGACCACCTGGACGACGGGTCGGCGAGGCGGGAGCACCAGAAATCGGGCTGTCGGGGGTGCGGGCCGTCGTCATGGAAGCCATTATTGCAAAGCTGATTGCTTTTGGAACGCAGTCCGGGCTAGTTTCTGAATGCAAACCTGTTTGCTTTAAGGAGACCTCGTGGCGCCACTGCACCCACATCGCGCGTTCTGGCTGATCGCGGCGACGTACATGATGGTCCTGTTCGCGTCCGCGGCACCGTCGCCGCTGTACCCCGTGTATCAGGAACTGTGGGGATTCTCCGCGCTCACACTGACGCTCGTGTTCGCGGTGTACGTGGTGACCATGCTGGTGAGCCTCCTGACGGTCGGGTCTCTGTCCGATCATGTCGGCCGGCGGCCTGTCCTCGCCGTCGCGCTCGTCCTGCTCATCGCGAGCATGGTGCTGTTCGTCGTAGCCGAGGACGTCGGCACCCTACTCGCCGCGCGCGCCCTGCAAGGCCTGGCCACCGGCGCGGCGATGGGCACCTTGACCGCGACGACGGTCGATCTGCAGCCCTCGGCCCGTGCCGGATCGACGATCGTCGGCGCAGCCCCGGCGGTCGGCCTGGCGAGCGGCGTCGCCGTGGCCGGGGTGCTCGTCGAGTACGCACCCGCACCCCGCGTGCTGATCTACGAGATCATCCTCGGCCTGTTCGCCGCACTGCTGATCGCACTTCTCGTCGTCCCGGAGACCCGCGAGCGAATCGGCTTCGATTCTCGACGGCACCTGGCCGGCACGCTCGCGCCGCAGGTGCGCGTGCCTCGCGAGGTCCGCACGGTGTTCCTGGCGTCAGTTCCCGCGCTCGTCGCCACCTGGTCGCTCGGCGGCCTGTATCTCTCGCTCGGGTCGTCGGTGGTCTCCCGTGTGTTCGGTGTGGGCAACCACGGCGCGGCGGGCGCGATCCTGTTCGTCTTCTTCGCCTGCGCGGCCGTCACGTCCCTGTTCATCACCGATCGCTCGTCGACGATCAAGGCTGCGTACGGATTTCCCGCACTCGCCGCCGGCGTGGTGATCTCACTGGCCGGGGTCCTCATCGAATCCCTGCCCTTCTACATCGTCGGTTCGATCGTGGCCGGCTCGGGCTGGGCCGCCACCTTCCTCTCCGCGATGGACAACATCACCGCCGCGACACCTCCCGCGATGCGCGGTCAGGTCTTCTCGTCGGTGTTCGTGGCGAGCTACCTCGCATTCAGCGTCCCGGCCGTGATCGCCGGGATCGTCGTCTCGCACATCGGTTTGCGCGACACCATCATCGGCTACGTCGGTTACGTTCTCGCGATGGTGATGATTGCGGCGGTATTCGCGGTGACAGTGCGCCGCCGGGCAGCATCCGCAGCCCGGAACGCAGTCGAAGTCTCTCCGTCGCAACCGGAACCGGCATGCAGGGGCTGAGTCACCCGCCGACGGGCGGTCGCCATCCCACCATCCGCGTGGCCAGCTCCGCGTAGAAGCCCCCCATCTCCTCGGGCGAGAGTGACCCCCCGTCGCGATACCAGCGCGCGACATCGATCCCCATGGACAGCATCGCGTTGGTGGTGGCGAGCGAGTCAGCGACATCGAAGTCCCCGCATGCGATCCCGGCTTCGATGATCTCGCGCACCCGTCTGGTGATCTCGCGACGCATGGCCATCACCGTGTCCAGATGGTCGGGCGCGAGGGCGTTGAGTTCGTAGTTCACCACCCGACCCCCCACGTGCTCGCGCGCGTGGTGCTCGGTGAAGGCGTGGAAGATCGCCCGCAGCCGGTCGCCGGGGGACGCCGACGGATCGTCGGCGTCGTCGATCGCCGCGAGAATCGCGCGATGCCCGGCGTCGGAGATCTCGAACAGCAGCTCCTCCTTGGAGCGGAAGTGCACGTAGACCGCCGCCGAACTCATCTGCGCGCCGTTGGCGATGTCTCTCGTGGTCGTCCCGTTGAACCCCTTGGCGGCGAACGCCTCGACGGCGGCGCGCAGGAGCCGGGCCCGGGCGGCCACGGGCCGGACTTCGGGCGTCGGATCGGCAGACGGGCCCACGGTCACCTTCTCGGAACGGTCGGACTGGTCATCGCGACGAGCCCGTGATTGACAGCATCCAGCCCGCGCGGCATAGTGCAACCTATCACTAAGCAAGCGCTTAGTCATTCGTGGCTCGGTTGGGTTTCCCCAGCTTGGGTGCACACGGCAGAGGTCCCCAGTTCGACCACACCGCCCGGGGTACGGACACCCTCGACAGGAGTAGAGAAGAACCCATGCAGCTGAAATTCAGTCCTGAAGAAGAGGCCTTCCGCGAGGAGTTGCGCAGCATCTTCGCCAAGGTCCCCGAAGACGTCCGCAAGCGGTGCGAAGAGGGCAAGCTCCAGTACCCCGAGGACCTCGTCACCACGACGCGCATCCTCAACGAGCACGGTGTGGCCACCCCCAGCTGGCCGGTGGAGCACGGCGGCAAGGACTGGACCCCGATCCAGCATCACATCTACCGCGAGGAGATGAGCCTCGCGTTCGTCCCCGACATGCTGCCGTTCAACGTCGGCATGATCGGCCCGGTCATCGCCCAGTTCGGTTCCGACGAGATGAAGGAACGCTTCCTGGCCAAGACCGCCAACCTCGACATCTGGTGGTGCCAGGGCTTCTCCGAGCCAGAGGCCGGCTCCGACCTCGCCTCGCTGAAGACCCGCGCGGTCCGCGACGGCGACGACTACGTGATCAACGGACAGAAGACCTGGACCACACTCGGACAGTTCGCCGACTGGATCTTCTGCCTCGCGCGTACCAACCCCGATGTCAAGAAGCAGGCCGGCATCAGCATGTTCCTGTTCCCGATGGACACGCCGGGCGTCGAGATCCGCCCGATCCAGCTCATCGACGGCAGCTACGAGGTCAACGAGGTCTTCTTCAACGACGTCCGCGTGCCCGCCGAGAACATGGTCGGCGAGGAGAACAGCGGCTGGACCCAGGCGAAGTTCCTGCTCGGCAACGAGCGCAACGGCATCGCCCGCGTCGGTTACACCAAGGCCAAGCTCGCCCGCGCCAAGGAACTCGCCAAGCAGACCCGGACCGCCAAGGGCACCCTCCTCGACGATCCGCTGTTCGCCGCCCGCCTGGCCGAGGTCGAGAACGAACTGCTCGCCCTCGAGCTCACCCAGCTGCGCGTCGCCGCCTCGTCGGCCGACGGCAAGCCGAACCCGGCATCGTCGCTGCTCAAGCTGACCGGCAGCCAGTTGCAGCAGGCCGCCATGGAACTCCTCGCCGACATCGCGGGCCCCGACTCGCTCCCGGTCGCCCAGCTCGACGCCTCGGCTCCGAATGGCAGCGCCGAGGTGAGCGCCCCCGAATGGGCCCAGCTCGCCGCCCCGACCTACCTCAACTACCGCAAGGTCACGATCTACGGCGGGTCGTCGGAGGTCCAGCGCCAGATCATCGACAAGGCTGTCCTCGGCCTCTGAGCGCCGACCCCGCACCTTTCGACCTTTCACTAAGGAACACCATGGATTTCGAGCTTTCCGAAGAGCAGGGGATGCTGCGCGACACCGTTCGCGAGGTCCTCACCAAGACCTACGACGTCGAGACGCTGCGCAAGGTCACCGACACCGATCTCGGCTGGAGCGAGAAGGTGTGGAAGTCGCTGGCCGAGATCGGCATCCTCGGCCTCACCTTCCCGGAGGACGAGGGCGGCATGGACGCCGGCCCCGTCGAATTCACCAGTGTCATGACCGAACTCGGCCGCGCACTGGCACCTGAGCCCTACCTCGACTCGGTCCTCGTCCCCGGCTCGCTCCTCGGCCTCGCCGACGACGCGACCCGCGCCGAGCTGCGGACCGCGCTGGCGTCGGGCGAACTGCTGATGGCCTTCGCCCACACCGAGCCGGGCGACCGCTGGCCGGAGGCGCGGGTGGAGACCACCGCGTCGGCCGACGGCGTCCTCAAAGGCACCAAGAGCCTTGTCGGACATGGCGATTGCGCTGCGAAGCTGATCGTGTCGGCGCGCGACGACAACGGCGTCGGCCTCTACCTCGTCGACGCCGATGCCCAGGGCATCACCCGGACGCCGTACCGGACGCACGACCGCCGTCGCGGCGCGCAGATCGAGTTCAGCGACGTCAAGGCGACGCGACTGGGCACCGGCGACGCGTCGCAGACCATCGCCGACGCCGAGGTCGGCATCCAGACCGCACTGTGCGCCGAGGCCGTCGGCGCGATGGAGCGGAGCCTGGACCTGACCGTCGAATACCTCAAGTCGCGCAAGCAGTTCGGCGTCACGCTGTCGGCCTTCCAGGCACTGACCCACCGTGCCGCCGACATGTACGTCCAGCTCGAACTCGCTCGCAGCCTGAGCCTCTACGCGACGTCGGCGCTGGCGGATGGGATCGCCGATCCCATCATCGCGTCGCGGGCCAAGCTGCAGATCTGCCGCTCGGCGCGCCTGATCGGTCAGGAAGCGATCCAGATGCACGGCGGTATCGGTATGACCGCCGAGTACCCGATCGCCCATTACGTGAGCCGTCTGACGGCGATCAGCCACACCCTGGGCGACGCGTCGGACCATGTGACCCGCCTGGCGGAGAACATCGACACCTACGACATGCTCAGCGTCGGCTGATACCGGCTACTGTCCTTCAGCGAAGGCCCTGCGCGTTCTCGCGCGCAGGCCTTCGCTGAAGTCCTTTCGGGCGGCAGCCCGCTCGAGGTGTTGCAGTCGGGCGGCAGCCCGCTGATGTCGATGCGAGGCGAGAGGGAGCCGGATGGAACTGCTGCGGGACAACCTGGCCGCGGGGGCATCGTTCAGCCTGGTGGGGATCGCCGTGCTCGTCCTCGGCTTCGCCGCCCTCGACCTGGTGACACCGGGCCGGCTGCGGCAGCTGGTGTGGATCGAGCACAACCGCAACGCGGTGCTGCTGACCACATCGATGGTCATCGGCCTCGCGATCGTGCTGGTCTGTTCGGTCATCGACACCGAACTCCTGGAACTGTGGCGCGCGCTGCTCTACACCGTCGCGTACACGGTCTTGGCGATCGCGGTGATGATGTGGTCGTTCGTGCTGATCGACTGGCTCACACCCGGGAAGCTCGGCACGCTGCTCTTCGACGGCGCGCCGCGCAGTGACGAGACCCCCGACGACGCCGTGACCACCGGCCGCCGGGCCGCCGACGAACACCCCGCCGGGTGGATCACCGCCGCCGTCTTCCTGGCCATCGGTGCCGTCATCGGGATCACCCTGCTGGTCTGAGTTCGGCGCGACATCGCTGGTCCACGCGTTTTCCGGGGTTGACTCGGGCACCCGAACATGCTTATTGACCCTCGGCCAACAAGCACATAGGGTGAGCGACCATGACCGCAGCACTCATCGAGGAATCCATCGACATCGACGCCACGCCCGAACAGGTGTGGTCGGTGATCTCCGATCTGAAGCGCATGGGCGAGTGGAGCCCCCAGTGCAAGAAGATGATCATCCGCGGCGGCACCGTCGGGTTGGGGACCAAGACCATCAACATCAACCGCCGGGGCCCGCTGGTGTGGCCGACCACCTCCAAGGTCGTCCGGTTCACCCCGAACCAGGAACTCGGCTTCCGGGTCGCGGAGAACCACACCATCTGGAGCTACACCATCACCCCGAAGGACGCCGGGGTCACGGTCACCGAGCGGCGCGAGGTCAACGGGTCGACCACCAAGGTGTCGTCGGTACTCGTCGACAAGCTCTTCGGCGGCGCCGAGTCGTTCGAAGAGGAGCTCAAGCTCGGGATGGCCGAGACGCTGGGCAAGATCAAGCGCGCCGCCGAGTCCAACTGACCCTTCGAGACGCTCGCAAGCTCGCTCCTCAGGGAGCGGGGAGACGCTCGCAAGCTCGCTCCTCAGGGAGCGGGGAGACGCTCGCCCCCTGCTCCCTGAGGAGGCCGGAGCTTGCGGAGGCCGTCACGAAGGGTCTCGCAGCCCGGTCGAAGGACCCTTCGTGACGCGCCCTCCGCAAGCTCCGGGCGCTCTCAGGGAGCAGAGGGTGGTGCTTCTTTCCGATCCAGGCGCGGGGATCAGGCTCCGCCGAGCTTGCCGATGAGCTCGGGGAGATCGGCGACCGAGTCGATGATGTGGTCGGGGTAGGGCCCGAACTCGTCACGCTGCAGCGCATGCAGCGCCTCCTCGCGGAACTTGCCGGTGCGGACCAGCACGCCGATCAGCGCCGCCGCCTGGGCACCGAGAACGTCATTGTGCATGTCGTCGCCGACCATCACCACCTGGGTCGGCTCCAGACCGAGGACCTCGGTGGCCGCCCGGAAACCGACCGGCGAGGGCTTGCCGATCGCCTTGATCTTTGCGCCCGAAGCCTTTTCGAGACCCTCGAGGTACACCCCGGTGTCGATGCTCAAGCCGTCCGCCGTCGACCAGGTCATGGACCGGTGCATCGCGATCACCGGAATCCCGTCGAGCATCATCTCCAGGACCTTGGACAGCGTGGCGTGCGTGAAGACCGAACCGGCACCGCCGAGTACCACCACCTCGGCCGACGCCGGGTCGTCGGTCAACTCCACGCCGGTCATGTCCTCGGCGATCGGGCCCTGGTTGAGCACCCACACGCGCTTGCCCGGATAGGTGGCGGCGACGTGTTCGGCGGTCAGCTTGGCGGCCGACAGGATCTCGTCCGGCTTCACCTCGAAACCGCATTCGTTGAGCGCCTCGGCGATCTCGCCACGCGAGCGGGACGTCGTGTTGGTCAAGAACATCCGCGGGATGCCCTGGTCGGCGAGATCGGCGATCGCCTCGACCGCGCCGGGCAGCGCCTGCCACGAGGTGACCATCACCCCGTCGATGTCGAACAGCAGACCCAGCGCCATGCGCACGAATGTAGTCCTCGCCCAGCGGCGTCGCAGGACGGCCCGGTCACCTGCCGGGACGACGCCATGGTCTCCGTCGACACCTGGCATGCTGAGCGGATGCGTACCGTCGTAGAGCATCAGCGCATCGTCGCGGCGTTGTTCGGCCCCGCCGAACCGTCGGAGGTCGCCGTGCCGGAATCGCTCGGCTTCGCCACGTTCACCGACGTGGACGCCCCGCTGTCGCTGCCCGGCTTCGACAACTCCGCGATGGACGGATTCGCGGTCCGCGCAGACGATCTCGCGGACGCGAGCGCCGACGAGCCGGTCACCCTGCCGGTCGCCGCGGACATCCCCGCCGGCCGTACCGACGACCTCACTCTCGAGCCGGGCACCGCGCACCGCATCATGACCGGCGCCCCGATGCCCGCGGGCGCCGACGCGGTCGTCCCGGTCGAACTGACCGACGCCGTGGTGGGCCCGGTGGCCGCGGCGCCGACCGTCACGTTCACCGCAGCACCCGAGCGCGGCAGGCACATCCGGCGCGGCGGCTCCGACATCGAGGCCGGCACCCGGGCGCTGCCGGCCGGCACGGTGATCGGCGCACCGCAGATCGGCCTGCTCGCCGCACTGGGCCTCGCCGAGATCACCGTCGCCCGGCGGCTGCGGGTCGTCGTGCTGTCCACCGGTTCTGAACTCGTCGAACCCGGAAAACCGTTGCGCCACGGGCAGATCTACGAGTCGAACGGCGCGATGCTGACCGCCGCGGTCATCGAGGCCGGCGCGGCCGGCCGTCACCTGCACTTCGTGCCCGACAACACCGCGGACTTCGCCGCGCGGCTCGACGAGGTCGCCGACGACGCCGATCTGATCATCACCTCGGGCGGTGTCAGCGCCGGCGCCTTCGAGGTGGTCAAGGACGCACTGTCGGCGACCGGGACCGTCGAGTTCGTGAAGGTTGCGATGCAGCCGGGCATGCCCCAGGGGTGCGGCCACTTCCCCTCCTCCCGCGGCCGGCGCGTGCCGATCATCACGCTGCCGGGAAATCCCGTCAGTGCACTCGTGTCCTTCGAGGTCTTCATCCGGCCCGCGCTGCGGGCCGCGATGGCACTGCCCGCCGACCGGGAACGAATCCGAGCTCGTCTCGGTGCCGACATCCGCTCACCCCGCGGCAAACGACAGTTCCTGCGGGGCGTGCTCGACGCCGGGCCTCGCGACGGGGTGGTCGGGGTGGACCCGATCGGCCCGCCGGCGTCCCATCACCTGCGCTACCTCGCCGAGGCCGACGCGCTCATCGACGTCCCCGCCGACGTCGAGGCGGTCGAGGCGGGCACCCTGGTGGACGTGCTGGTCCTGCGCTGACGACGAGGTCTCCGGGCGCGGCGCTCTAGAGTGGACGCCGATGCACCCGGCGATGCGGTGCGCACCATTTATCCGGCCTGGACACAGGCCAGAGGAGGTTGATCGTGGCCCGACGTCCGCGTCCGGACGGCTCCGGTGACACCGGCCGTGTCGCCCATTTTCTCGATCTGGCCCGAGAGACCATCCCTCCGATCCATCCGGCGGGTGTGCCGTTCGTCGCCGCGCCTGCAGCCGTCGCGCTCCTCGGGCGTCGACACCGCTGGATCGCCCGACCGGCCACGCTGACCGCCGCCGCGTGCGCAGCCTTCTTCCGGCATCCGAAGCGGGTCACCCCGACCGAACCCGGCGTGGTGGTCGCCCCCGCGGACGGGACCATCGCCCTGGTCGACGAGGCTGTCCCGCCCGCCGAGTCCGGCCTGGGCACACAGCCGCTGCCCCGGGTCTCGACCTTCCTGTCGATCTTCGACGTCCACGTGCAGCGCGTGCCGATCGCGGGCACGGTGACCACTGTGACCCACACGCCCGGCGCGTTCGTCTCCGCCGACCTCCCCGAGGCCAGCCGCGACAACGAGCGCACCACGATGACCATCCGCACCACCGCCGCAGGCGGCACGCCCGGCCCTGAGCTGGCGGTCGTGCAGATCGCCGGTCTCGTCGCCCGTCGGATCGTGTGCGAGCCGTCGGTCGGGGACTCGCTGACGATCGGCGAGACCTACGGGCTCATCCGATTCGGATCGCGCGTCGACGTCTACTTCCCGGCCGGCACCCGGCCCCGCGTCTCGGTCGGCCAGCGCGCGGTCGGCGGCGAGACCCCGTTCGCGTACCTGGATCAGTGAACTCCGGCCCGGTGAACCCGACCGACATGACCTCACCCGGCACGAACCCCGGCCGGCGACGCCCCGGCTCGCGCACCGCGCGCAACCCGACCGCGCGCTCGGCCAGCCGGCACGCACAGACACATCCGGTTCCGCGGGAGCCGGAGCGCCGGCGTCTGCGGCGCCAGGCACAGGCCAGCCGCATCGTCATCCCGTCGTCGCTGACGATCCTCGCGATCTGCGCGGGCCTGACGGCCATGCGGTCAGCGATCAACGGCGACGTCGACACCGCGATGGCTCTCCTGGTCGCGGCCGCGTTCCTCGACGGCATCGACGGTCGGGTCGCACGCCTGATGGGAGCCACGAGCCGGATCGGCGCCGAGATCGACTCGCTGGCCGACGCGATCAACTTCGGTGTGGTCCCGGCGATGATCATCTACTTCTATTTCATCGACGGGCATGACCTCGGCTGGGTGCTCGCGCTGATCTACTGCTGCGCCATCGTCCTGCGCCTCGCGAGGTTCAACACCCTGCTCGACGACGACGAGGCACCCGCGTACACCAAGGATTTCTTCGTCGGTGTCCCCGCGCCCGCCGCGGCGATCTGCGCGCTCCTGCCCATCGGGCTGGAACAACAGTTCGGCGACGGGTGGTGGACGTCGCTGCCGGCCGTCGGCGGGTGGCTGATCTTCGTCGCCTTCCTGGCCGTAAGTCGCGTCCCGACGTCCTCGCTGAAGACCGCATCGATCCCGGCTCGCGCGGTGACCGGCCTGCTGGTGCTGGTCGCCGCGGCCGCGGCACTGTTGGTGACCTTCCCGTACGTGCTGATGATGATCGCCATCGCCGGATACGTCCTGCACATCCCGTACGCGTGGCGCGCGCGCCGCTGGGTCGCCTCCCGGCCCGAGCACTGGGACGACAAACCGGCCGAGCGTCGTGCACAGCGCCGGGCGCTGCGGGCCACGTCGCCCGGAGGTCGACGCCGTCGGCCGGTCATCAACTCCCTCGGCCGCATGGGCCTGAACCGTCCCACCGGCCCCGGCCGGTCCGTGGTCGGCGCGCCCGGCGAGACGACCGAAAGCGAGTCCGAATGAGCACACCGGCCTCCCTCACGCTGACCGCGCGGCACAATCCCTCGGCGGCCGAGGCGCGGCGCGGCATCATCCGCGTGCATCCCGAGGTGTTGACGGCCCTCTCGCTGCGGGAATGGGACGCGGTGTCGATCACCGGCGCACGGGTCACCGCCGCCGTGGTGGCCGCGACCGAGGCCTCCGCGCCGACCGGCGTCGCCCTCCTCGACGAGATCGCCTTCTCCAACGCCGGTGTCCGCGAGAACTCGACGGTCGTGCTGGCGCCCGTTGAGGTGCAGGGCGCAAGCCGGGTGGTGGTGAGCGGTTCGGCGCTGGCCACCCAGTCGATCACCGAGTCGACGCTGCGCCGCGCGCTGCTGGGGAAGGTCTTGTCCGTCGGTGACGCCGTCTCGCTCCTCCCCCGCGACCTCGGTCCCGAGCTCGCCGCCACCGAGGCCACGCGTGCGCTGGCCAGGTCGGTCGGGATCACCTGGACCACCGAATTGCTCACCGTCACGGCAACCGAGCCCGGCCCGCCGGCGGGTGGCCGGGTGTCGGCGCCGGTCAGCGTGCAGACCAACACCGCCGTGCTGTGGTCGACCACCGCGGGCGAGGTGGCACCGCTGGGCGATCGGACCGGTCCCGGTTCACCCCGGATCCCCGGCGCCCTCGGCATGGTGTCGGAGTCCGACTCCCGCCCGCGGCCGGCCGCCGCGCCCAGCCCGGTCCGCGAGCCCGCCCGGGAGCCCGAGATCCCGGTCCGGCCGGTGTCGGAGCTGGTCGGCGTCGACTCCCAGATCACCAAGCTCACCGAGTGGCTCACCATCACCCTCGACGAGCCGGAGGTGCTGCGCACCCTCGGTGCGACACCGCGTCTCGGCGTCCTGGTCACCGGCCCGGCCGGCGGCGGCAAGGCGACCTTCGTCCGTTCGGTGTGCGCGTCGCGCACGCTGGTGACCATCGACGGCCCGACGGTCGGCGCGACGGAGGCCAACACCCGCCTGCGGACGGTCGCCGACGCGGTGGCCCGCACCCGGGCGGCCGCCGGGGTCCTGCTGATCACCGACGTCGACGCGCTGTTACCCGCCGAACCCGAGCCCGTCGCCGCACTGATCCTCGACGAACTGCGTTCCGGCATCGCCGACGGCCGCATCGCACTCATCGCGACCACCGCCGAACCGGTACGCCTCGACGCCCGGTTGCGCGACCCGTCGCTCTGCGACCGGGAACTGGTCATCGGCCTCCCCGACGCCGCGACCCGGGCGCGGTTGCTCTCGGCGATCCTGTCGAACGTCCCGACCGACGGCGACCTCGACCTCACGTCGGTCGCCTCGCGCACCCCCGGTTTCGTCGCCGGGGATCTCGCCGCGCTGGCCCGCGAGGCCGCGCTGCGCGCCGCGACGCGCGCGAGTGCCGAGAAGTCCGCGCCGTCGCTGCGCACCGAGGATCTCGTCGGCGCCCTCGACGTCATCCGGCCGGTGTCCCGCTCGGATTCCCCCGAAGTCGCGCTTGGCTCGATCACCCTCGCCGACGTCGGCGACATGGTCGAGACGAAACAGGCTCTGACCGAAGCGGTCCTGTGGCCGCTGCAGCACCCCGACACCTTCGCCCGGCTCGGCGTCGACCCGCCGCGTGGAGTGCTTCTGTTCGGCCCGCCGGGCTGCGGCAAGACCTTCGTCGTCCGCGCGCTCGCGGCGTCGGGTCAGTTGTCGGTGCACACGGTCAAGGGCGCCGAGCTGATGGACAAGTGGGTCGGGTCGTCGGAGAAGGCAGTGCGGGATCTGTTCGCCCGTGCCCGCGAGTCGGCGCCCTCGCTGATCTTCCTCGACGAGGTCGACGCGCTGGCACCGCGCCGCGGTCAGTCCACCGACTCCGGTGTCGGCGACCGGGTGGTCGCCGCGCTGCTGACCGAACTGGACGGCGTCGAACCGCTCCAGGACGTCGTGGTGCTCGGTGCGACGAACCGACCCGACCTCATCGACCCGGCGCTGCTGCGGCCCGGGCGGCTGGAACGGCTCGTCTTCGTGCCGCCGCCGGACGCCGACGCCCGCGGGGACATCCTGCGCGCCACCGGGCGCGACGTCCCGCTCGACGGAGTCGACCTCGATGAGTTGGCCGGCGACCTTGAGGGCTACTCGGCGGCCGACTGTTCGGCCCTGCTGCGCGAGGCCGCCCTGTCGGCGATGCGCCGGGACATCGACGCCGCCGCGGTGACCGTGGCCGACGTCGAGGAGGCCCGCAAGCGGGTTCGGCCGTCGCTCGATCCCGCGCAGGTCGCCGACCTCAAGGCTTACGCCGAGCGTCGGCTCGACTGAGCACCGCCGCGCTCCCCGCTGCGTCTGAATGAGTCCCGGAACACACCCGGAATAACCTCCGATAGTTGTTGGTTGCAACCATCACGACTTATAGTTGCATCAATCAACCAATCGGGTGCGCCACCGCGCGCGCCGTTTCGCCGCCCGCCCGTCTCCTCGTCGCGGGCAGCTCTCTTTCTCGGAGGTTTGCCATATGAGTGCACCCGCGTCCGCGATGGCGCCGGCCGAAGAGGTGCCGATGACGCATCGTCAGAAGATCGAGGCCCTCATCGGCCTCCTGCTCGGCATGTTCGTCGCGTTCCTGTCGTCGACCGTGGTGTCCAACGCCCTGCCGACGATCATCACCGACCTGCACGGCACCCAGGACCAGTACACCTGGGTCATCACCGCGACCCTGCTCGCGTCCACCGCGACCACGCCCATCTGGGGCAAGTTCGCCGACCTGGTCAGCAAGAAACTCCTGGTGCAGGGCGCGCTGTTCCTGTTCACCCTGGGTTCGGTCCTCGCCGGGCTCTCCACCTCGGTCGACATGCTGATCGGCTTCCGCGTCATCCAGGGTCTGGGCCTCGGCGGCCTGCAGGCGCTGGTCGTGATCGTCGTCGCGACGATGTTCAGCCCGCGCGAACGCGGCCGCTACCAGGGCCCGATGGCCGCGGTGATGTCCGTCGCGACCGTCGCCGGTCCGCTCATCGGCGGCGTCATCGTCGACACCAGTTGGCTCGGCTGGCGCTGGACGTTCTACGTCTGCGTCCCGCTCGCCGTCATCGCCCTTCTCGTCATCCAGCGCACGCTGAACGTCCCGGTGGTCCGCAAGAAGGTCAGCATCGACTACCTCGGTGCCGCCCTCATCGCCTCGGGCGTCAGCACCCTGCTCATCTGGGTGACGCTGGCCGGTAAGAACTTCGACTGGGCCTCGCTGACCTCGTACGGTCTCGTCGCACTCGGTGTCGTGCTCCTCGCCCTGGCGATCTTCGTCGAGTCGAAGGTCTCCAGCCCGATCATCCCGCTGCACATCTTCCGCGACCGCACCACCACCCTGGCCACCCTCGCCAGCGTCGGCGTCGGCGTCGCGCTGTTCGGCGGTGCGGTCTTCCTCGGCCAGTACTTCCAGATCGCACGTGGCTACTCCCCCACCGCGGCCGGCCTGCTGACGCTGCCGATGGTCATCGGTTCGATGCTGTCGGCGACCGTGTCGGGCAACCTGATCACCCGGTACGGGCGGTGGAAGCGATTCCTCGTGGCCGGTGCCGCGATGATGACGATCGGCTTCGGACTGCTCGCGACCATCGACGCACACACGGACATGGTCGTGGTCGGCGTGTTCCTCTTCATCCTGGGCTGCGGCATGGGCATGACGATGCAGAACCTCGTGCTGGCGGTACAGAACAACGTCAGCCCGGACAACCTCGGTGCGGCGACCTCGACGGTCACCTTCTTCCGCTCACTCGGCGGCGCCGCGGGTGTGTCGGTGCTCGGCGCGGTCCTGTCCAACCACGTCACCGACCTCATCGCGAAGGGGCTCGGCGCGCTGGGCATCGGCGCCGGTGCGTCGAGCGGCGGCAGTGCCGGGCTGGCGAACCTGAACGAACTGCCCGCCCCGATCGCGACCATCGTGCGCGGCGCGTACGGCGACGGCACCGCCCGGGTGTTCCTGGTCGCGGCGGTCATGGCGGCCCTGAGCTTCATCGCCATCGTGTTCATCAAGGAGGTTGCGCTGAAGACGATGAGCAGCGACGAGGAGCGCCGCGCGCAGGAGGCGGCGGTCGCCGACGTCGCCGTGCCCGCAGCCGTGGCACCGTCGGCGGTCGGTCCCGTCGCGGACGACGCCGTCGCCGGCGAGACGCGGACGGGCAACGCCACCCGCGCCCGATGAACACCATCGCCGTCGGGGTCGATCTGAGTCCCGAATCCGAGGCGGCCGCTCACTGGGCGGCCGCCTCGGCCCGCGACGGGGACCGCGTGCTACTGATCCACGGATTCGCGGCAGCCGTTGCGCTGCAACCACTCAGCGAGTTCGAACTCGACTTCGACGTCACCGCCACGCGGCAGGCAGCGGCCGCCCATCTGACCGCGGTGGCCGGCCGTCTCGGCACCCGGCTTCCGGGCCTGCGCATCGAGACCGTCGTCGAACACGACTTCGCGATACCCCTGCTCACCAGGCTGTCGGGTCAGGTCGATCTGATGGTCCTCGGCCATCATCGACCCGGCCTCATCGAACGCCTCACCACCGGGAGCATCAGCTCCGCGCTCTCGGCCCGGTCGCGATGCCCGGTCGTGACGGTTCCGTACGGCAACCTCGCGACGGGCGGTCCGGTCGTCGCGGCCATCGATGCCGACGCCCCGTCCGATCTCGCTCTGTCGACCGCCTTCGAGTACGCCGATGCCACCGGCAGCCCCGTGGCGATCGTGTGCGCGATCCCCGACGACGCCCCGCCCGCTCGGATCGAAGCGGTGTACGCGCGAGCCGACACACTGCTCGAACCCTGGCGCCGACGCTTCCCCGACCGCGACACGACGCTGCAACTGGTCAACGGCAACCCGTCGAGGGCCGTCGGCGAGGCGGTTCCGCAGGCGTCCCTGCTCGTCGTCACCCGGCCACGCGCGGGAAGCACCTTCGCGACCTGGGCGGGGTCGGTGGCGCGCGCCGCCCAGCACCACACGCGATGCCCGATCGCGATCGTCGATCACAGCCGGTCCGGTCACCTCGACCGCGGGTCGACGAGCTAGTGGTGTGTCTCGGAAATAGGTGGCCGGTATCCGGTGGAGCGATCGGTGTTCTGGCAAGGCGGAGGAGGGAGGGATAGCGGAGCTATCTCGACCGACGACAACGCAGCCAGGCGCCGATCGAGCGCCGGAGACCAGTCGCTTATTTCCGAGACACACCACTAGTGCGATGCCTACTCCACGTTGACCAGATAGAAGACCGACGACCCACCGCCCGCGGCCTGCGGGGACGCGCCGATCTGGACCCAGTAGGTCGAACCCTCCTTGGTCGCCGACAGCACGACGACCGATTGTCCACCCTCGGTCGAACGGTGCGATTCGACGTAGCCGGCCTCGGTGAGCGTCTCGGTCGCGGCCTCGAGCTGATAGCCCGCGTTGGCCGGGCCCTGCACCGCGACCTCCCAGCCGTCGGAGCGACTGCCGCTCGCCGAGAGCACGTGACCGTCGATGAGCGGGACCTGCGCGGCCGGGAAATCCGACGGCAACGGCACCCCGTCGGGGCCGGCCTGCTCCTCGTCCGCACAACCCACGACGAGGCCGAACACCAGCAGGACAGCGGCGATGCTGACGGCGGTACGCCGGAGCCAGTCGAACCGGAACATACGGGCAACGGTAAAGTAGCCACCGCGGGTGCTCGCCCGTGACACCCCGCCGGGAGAAAGACGGAGTGCCCTTTTGATCTCTGTGTTGGCTGCGTTGGCAGTGTGCGCACTCGTCGCGCCCGCAGTCATCCATTGGATGGGTACCCGCGGTTTCTACGTTCTCGCACTGGCGCCCCTCGGCGCGCTGATCTGGGTCGTGCTCAACTGGCCGCCGGCCGATGCGGCTGCCGCCCGCGTCGAGACGGTCAGCTGGGTCCCATCACTCCAGATGGACATCGCCACCCGCTTCGACACCCTGACCGCGATCCTGTCGGTGCTGATCCTCGGGGTCGGTGCGCTCGTCCTCTGCTACTGCGCCCACTACTTCGACGACGCCCGTCCCCGCGTCGCCGTGTTCGGCGGCGAGATGGTCGCGTTCGCCGCGGCCATGTTCGGCCTCGTCATCTCCGACAACATGCTGGTGCTGTACGTGTTCTGGGAGCTCACGACCGTGCTCTCGTTCATGCTGGTCGGCTTCTACGGGGTGCGCGCGACGGCTCGGCGGTCCGCCACCCAGGCGCTGTTGGTCACCACGTTCGGCGGTCTGGCCATGCTCGTCGGCATCATCATGCTGGGCGAGCGGTCGGGCACCTACCTGCTGTCGGAGATCGTCTCGGCACCGCCGACCGGTGTGTACGTCGACATCGCAGTGGTCCTGCTGCTGATCGGCGCGCTCACCAAATCGGCCATCGTCCCGTTCCACTTCTGGCTGCCCGGCGCCATGGCCGCACCGACCCCGGTCAGCGCGTACCTGCACGCGGCCGCGATGGTCAAGGCCGGCATCTACCTCATCGCACGTCTCGCCCCCGCCTTCTCGGTGACGATCAGTTGGCAGATCGCCGTGGTGGGGCTCGGCCTGGTGACGATGGTGCTCGGCGGATGGCGCTCGCTGCGCGAGCTCGACCTCAAACTCATCCTCGCGTTCGGCACGGTGTCCCAGCTCGGCTTCATGGCCGTGCTGGTCGGCATCGGCGACGCGAACGTCGCCATGGCGGGCATCGCGATGCTCGTCGCGCACGCGCTGTTCAAAGCGTCGCTGTTCATGGTCGTCGGCATCATCGACCACTCCACCGGCACCCGCGATGTCCGCAAACTCGCCCGGCTCGGCCATCGTCTCCCGGGGCTGGCGATCACCGCCGCGGTCGCCGGGGCGAGCATGGCCGGCATCCCCGTCACCCTCGGATTCGTCGGCAAGGAAACAGCTTTCGCCTCGGTGTGGGAGACCGGGGCGTTCGTCTCGTGGCAGGCCCACGCCGTCGACATAATCCTGCTGGTCGGCTCGATCATCACCTGTGCCTACACGCTCCGCTTCCTGTGGGGCGCGTTCGGCCGCAAGGTGCGCAGCACCCCGAGTCCGGCGGTCGCCAAGATGCACCCGCCGAAGTGGCCCTTCTACTTCTCGCCCGTGGCGCTCGCCGCGGCCGGTGTGGCGGCCGGCGTGTTCAGCCCGCAGCTAGGCGCTCTCTTCGAGCCGTACGCCGAGACCCTCGACGGGTACGGGCACGAACTCGAGCATCTCGCGCTGTGGCACGGGTTCGGCCTTCCCGTCGTGTTCTCGATCATCGTCATCGTCGGCGGCGCCCTGCTGTTCCTCGGTATCCGCCGGGTCCGCGACCGCGTCTTCGGCTTCCGCCCGCTGGTGAACGCCGACCGCATCTACGACGCGACGCTGCGCGGAGCCGACACCCTGTCGCTGCTGCTGACGCGCAACACCCAGCGCGGTTCGCTCCCGGTCACCCAGGGGGTCATCCTGTGCACCGCGATCCTGCTGCCGACCATCGTGCTGTTCGCCGGCGCTCGCGACCGACTGGAGATCGACTACGACGCCAAGCCGGTCCAGCTGGTGATCGGCGGGTGCATCGTCGCCGCGTCGTTGGCCGCCGTGCTGCTGCGCAACCGCCTCGCCGCGACGCTCGTCGTCGGGATCACCGGCTACGGCTGCGCGATGCTGTTCGCGCTGTACGGCGCCCCCGACCTCGCGCTCACCCAGTTCCTCGTCGAGACGCTCACCCTGGTCATCTTCGTGCTGGTACTGCGCAAGCTGCCCGCCGAACCGGAGAAGCGGCACGCCACCGGGTTCAAGCCGCTGCGCGCCCTCATCGGACTCGCCTTCGGCGCGATGCTGGTCCTGATCGGGTTGTTCGCGGCGTCCGCCCGCTCGACCGAACCGCTGCACGTCGACCTGCCCGAGGCCGCCTACAAGTACGGCCACGGCGCCAACGCGGTCAACGTCCTGCTCGTCGACATCCGCGCCTGGGACACCCTCGGCGAGGTGTCGGTGCTCATCGCGGCCGCCACCGGCGTCGCGTCGATGGTCTTCCGCAACCGCCGCTTCGGGGCGGCGCCGCGGGTGGCCGACGCCGCCCGGCTGCAGGCCGGCGACAACGGGGACGACGACGATCACGTCCCACCGGACCGCACCACGTGGCTCCTCGGTTCCGGACTGCGCGACCCGCGCCACCGGTCGATGGTTCTCGAGGCCACGACGCGATTGCTGTTCCCGACGATGGTCGTGCTGTCGATCTACTTCTTCTACGCCGGCCACAATGCGCCGGGCGGTGGCTTCGCCGGCGGCCTGACGATGGGTCTCGCGCTCGTCCTCCGCTACCTGGCGGGCGGACGCTACGAACTCGGTGAGGCGCTGCCGATCGAGCCCGGCCGCATCCTGGGCGCCGGCCTGGCCGTCTCGGCGACCACGGCGATCGTCTCGATGTTCCTCGGCGCCCCCGCACTCTCGTCGGCGGTCTTCGAGGTCACCGTCCCGGTCCTCGGCGACATCAAGTTCGTGACCGCCCTGTTCTTCGACCTCGGCATCTACCTGATCGTTGTCGGGCTCGTCCTGGACGTGCTGCGAAGTCTCGGCGCGCGTCTCGATGTGGAGACCACGATCGCCCGCACCGCGGCGCGCATCGAGAACTCGCGTGGCGACACCGCGGCGGACGACGCCGCGAGCACCACCGGCGAGCAGGTGAGCCGATGACCACCAATCTCTCGCTGATGCTGGTCATCGGCGCGATGGCGGCGTGCGGCGTGTACCTGCTGATGGAACGCAGTCTGGTCCGGATGCTGTTCGGGCTCCTGCTCGTCGGCAATGCGCTCAACCTGATGATCATCGTCGTGTCGGGCGGCATGGGGAACCCGCCGATCATGGGCCGGTCGTCGGAGAACCGGGCGTCCGACGCCGATCCCCTCGCGCAGGGCATGGTCCTGACCGCGATCGTGATCATGATGGGCGTCGCCGCGTTCGTCCTGGCGCTGGTCTACCGGCTGTTCGTGATCAATCGGGACGACGACGACGTCGAGGACGACGAGGAGGACGTCAAGATCTTGAGCGGATCGCTGGGGACGGCACCCGACCGCGATCGCAGCGACGATCCACTGACCCTCTCCGACACCCCGACCGGCGATCACTTCGACGACAAGGGCAATCCGCTCACCGCGGAGGAGGCCGCCGCCCGGCACGCCGCGCTCTACGAGACCGACATCATGCCGACGGACTCCGACGTCGTCGACGAGATCGGCGGCGCGGAGGAGGAGCCCGACCCCGAGACCTCGGCGCAGACCGCCGCCCGCGAGGACGGGCCGGACGTGTACGGGCCGGGCGAACTCGGTCCCGACGAGGTAGGTCCCAAGTCGGCCGTCGCACCTCCCGACGGGTCCGGCGAGGACGACGCCGACCCCGACGTCATCGACCAGCGCGAGATGCCGGACCGCGACGTGGTCGGGCCGGACAAGAAGAAGCACGGCGACGAGAACGGGGGTGACCGATGACCCCGCAGGAGTCGTGGATCCCCGTCCTGATCACGCTGCCGACGCTGGTGCCGCTGGGCGCTGCCGCCGTCTCGCTGCTGCTCGGCCGCAGCCCCAAGATCCAGCGGGCGGTGTCGATCGTCGCCATCACCGTCGCGTTCGTCGCGTCGTGCCTGATGCTGTACCTGACCGACCGCCACGGGACCTTCGCGGTCGCGATCGGCGGCTGGGGAGACAAGGGCTACCCGAACGGACCGCTCGGGATCACGCTGGTCGTCGACCAGCTCGCGGCCCTGATGCTCGTCGTCTCGACGATCGTGCTGCTGTGCGTCGTCGTGTACGCGATCGGGCAGGGTATCCGTGACGGCACGGCCCAGCAGCCGACGTCGATCTTCCTGCCGACCTACCTCATCCTGACCGCGGGTGTCTGCAACGCGTTCCTCGCCGGCGACCTGTTCAACCTGTACGTCTCGTTCGAGATCCTGCTGACCGCGAGTTACGTGCTGCTGACCCTCGGGGCGAGCGCCGAACGTGTCCGAGCGGGCGCGTCGTACGTGATGGTGTCGATGGTGTCGTCGCTGATCTTCCTCGCGGGCATCGCGTTCGCGTACGCGACGACCGGCACCCTCAACCTCGCCGAGATGGCCGTGCGCCTCGACGACGTCCCCGACGGGACCCGCAACGCGCTGTTCGCGGTGCTACTCGTGGCGTTCGGCATCAAGGCCGCGGTGTTCCCGCTGTCGACGTGGCTACCCGACTCCTACCCCACCGCGCCGGCACCCGTCACGGCGGTGTTCGCCGGCCTGCTCACCAAGGTCGGTGTGTACGCGATCGTGCGCGCCCACTCGCTGCTGTTCCCCGGCGGCACGATGGACGCGGTGCTGCTGGTCGCCGGCCTGTTGACGATGCTCGTGGGCATCTTCGGCGCGATCGCCCAGGCCGACATCAAGCGACTGCTGTCGTTCACCCTCGTCAGCCACATCGGCTACATGATCTTCGGCATCGCGCTGTCGTCGGACCTCGGGATGTCGGCGGCGATCTACTACGTCGCCCACCACATCCTCGTGCAGACGACGCTGTTCCTGGTCGTCGGCCTGATCGAACGTCAAGCCGGTTCGGCCTCGCTCCGCCGCCTGGGCGGGCTCATCGCCAGCCCCCTGCTGGCCGTCCTGTTCCTGGTACCCGCGCTGAATCTCGGCGGCATCCCACCGTTCTCCGGTTTCATCGGCAAGGTCGCCCTCCTCGAGGCGGGCACCCAGGACGGGTCCGTGCTGGCCTGGATCCTCGTCGCCGGGTCGGTGGTCACCAGCCTGCTCACCCTCTACGTCATGGCCCGCATCTGGACCAAGGGATTCTGGCGACCGCGCGCCGACGCCCCCGAGGGCGATCTCGCCGACAAGGGCCCGTCCGCGTTGATCGACGAGAGCGCCGACGACGCCGCGTTCTCCGACCGTGAGGACGTCGGTCGGATGCCCGTGATGATGGTGCTGCCGACGATGGCGATGGTGGCCGCCGGACTCGTGCTCACCCTCTGGGCCGGGCCCATCTTCGACTTCACCGACCATGCGGCGACCGACGTCGTCGACCGCGCCGTCTACGTCGACGCCGTGCTGGGAGTGGGTGGTACCCGATGAGCGCGCAGGATCGAGCCGACGACCGCGCCCGCGGAGCATCCGCGGCGCCCAAGCGGCGGCCGCCGGTCGTCTCGACCAAGGGACCGGTCCTGTCCCTGGTCATCAACGTCTGGCGCGTGTCGCTGCTGTTCGTCTTCTGGCACTTCGTCGGCGCGCTGGTGTGGTTGCGCACGCACACCCGTGTGCCCAGGTGGCTGGGCAGCGACGGCCGCGAGGTCGCGGTCCGGTTGTGGACCATCGCGTGGCTGACGTTCGTCTGGGTCCTGCTGTGGGGCACGCTGTCCTGGGCCAATGTGATCGCAGGGATCGTGCTGGCGATGCTCGTGCTGACCGTGCTGCCGTTGCCGCGGGTCCCGGTCGAGGGCCGTATCCATCCCCTGTCGGTACTGCAGCTCGTCGGCCGTCTGATCGTCGACTTCTTCGTGTCGAGTGTGCAGATCGGCTGGATGGCCATCCGTCCCGGCCGGCCACCGCTGGGCGCCGTGGTACGGGTGCGCGTCGCGATCAAGTCCGACATGGTGCTGACCCTGGCCGTCGACTACCTCAACCTGGTGCCGGGCACCATGGTCCTGGAGATCGACCATCGACGCCGGATGCTCTACGTGCACGTCTTCGACGTCCGTTCGGAGAAGAAGGTGCGGGCCTTCTACGATCAGGTCGCCTATGTCGAGCGGATGTTCATCAAGGCGTTCGAGCGGGACAGCGAATGGCATCCGAGTCCGTTCCACGGCATCGACGAGGACTTCCACCACGTCCGCACGGTGGACCGGTCGGTGGACAACGCCCGGTCGATCGACGACACCGAACCGGAACGTCGACAGGGCGAGCCCGAGCGGGAACGAGGTGACTTATGAGCTACGTCTGGACGATCGCCGCCGCCATGCTGCTCGTCGCCGCGGTGCTGACGATGATCCGCATCCTGCGCGGCCCGACCACGCTCGACCGACTCGTCGCACTCGACGTGCTCATCGCGCTGTGCATGTGCGGCCTGGGGACCTGGGCGGCGTTCAGCCGTGATTCGACGGTGGTCCCGGCGATCGTGGCCCTGGCCCTCCTCAGCTTCGTCGGGTCGGTGTCGATCGCGCGGTTCCGAGTCCGGGACGACCAGACATGATCATCGACATCATCAGCGCGACGCTGCTGCTCCTCGGATGCCTGATGGCGGTCACCGCCGCCATCGGACTCGTCCGGTTCCCGGACACCCTGAGCCGGATGCACGCGGCCACCAAACCGCAGACCTTCGGCCTGCTCCTCATCCTGCTCGGCGCCGTGCTCCGGCTCGGCGACAACGTCGACAGCGGGATGCTGATTCTCGCCGGGCTCTTCGCCCTGATCACCGCGCCCGTCGTGGCGCATCGGATCGGCCGGCTCGCATACCAGGAGCAACGGGCCCGCGACGGGCTCATGGATCAGCGGGACATGGAGTCACCGGACCGGGACTGACTGCGGACCGATCGTCCGACGCCCCTCGCCGAGCGACAGCAGCGTCGCGCCCGATGGGGGCACCGGCGGTGTTGATGAGCAGGCAGCCCTCGCGAGCCGGAGACGTGTCATCGGTCGGCGCCGATCGCAGCCCGTTCAGGTAGTTCTCGGCGGCATCGGCCGCGACGATGCCGGCGGTCAGTGGACGCAGCCGCGGGCGGACTACCTCGTCGAGATAACTGTGTACGGCCGCGTCGAAGAGACCTCGCTTCGATCCGAAGGTCGGAACGCTATTCTCCGACGGGCCCGTCGACAACGAGGAGTACGCAATGGTCATCGCAGGTCTGGTGCTCGCCGCGATCGCTGCGCTCGTCCACGTCTTCATCTTCTATCTGGAGTCCATCGCATGGACGAGCGCGCGCGCACGCGCGACGTTCGGCACCGGAACGGTGGAACAGGCGAGCGCACAAAAGGAACTGGCGTTCAACCAGGGGTTCTACAACCTGTTCCTCGCGATCGCCGTGTTCGTCGGGATCGCCTTTGTCATCGGCGGATCCATCGCGATCGGCGCAACACTCGTCATCACCGGCACGGCCTCGATGGCGGCCGCGGCACTTGTGCTGGCGCTGTCGAGCCCCGACAAGATCGCGGCCGCACTGAAGCAGGGTGTGGTTCCCGCTCTCGGAATCGTCGTGCTCGCCATTGGTCTGGCCCGCTGAGCCCGGGCCCTGCCTCCCGGATCTCGCGCCGACCGAGATCAGGGAGCGTCCAGCTCGGCGACCACCGACGCGACCACCTCGCGTAGCGAACCGGTGCGACGATGCACGTCACGCTGCCGCTGATAGCTCGCGCCCTGGGCGATGATGCGCTCGACGCCGGCCAGCTCGTCGACGCAATCGAGTTCGCGCGCAATCGGTTCGAGACGTTCGAGCAGAGCGGTGAGGTCCTCGGTCACGAGTTTCTCGGTGCAGTCGGAGTCGAGGATGACGATGGCGTCGAGTCCGTAGCGGGCTGCCCGCCATTTGTTCTCCTGGACGAGCCAGGGCGCCATCGTCGGCAGCTTCTCGCCCGCCGAGAACCGCCGGTCCAGGTCGACGACCAGGCAGTGGATGAGTGCCACGATCGCCGACAGCTCGCCGAGGTTGGTCATGCCGTCGCACACGCGGACCTCGATGGTCCCCAGATGCGGGGAAGGCCGGATGTCCCAGCGGATCTCGTTGAGATGGTCGATGATCCCGGTCGTCTTCTGGTCTGCGACGAAAGCCTCGAACTGCCCCCAGGTCTCGAACTGGAACGGCAGCCCGGCGGTCGGGAGTTGCTGGAACATCATGGCGCGATTGCTCGCGTATCCGGTGTCCTGACCGGCCCACATCGGCGACGACGAGGACAGTGCGAGCAGGTGCGGATAGTAGTTCAGGAGCGCGTCGAGAACGGGTAACACCTTGTCGCGGTGGCTGATCCCGACGTGGACGTGCACGCCCCAGATCAGCATCTGCCGCCCCCACCACTGGGTGCGCTCGATCAGCTCCGCGTATCGGTGACCCTCGGTGAGCAGTTGGGTCGAGTACTCCGCGAACGGATGCGTACCGGCGCCGTACAGATCGACGCCGAGGTCCTCGGTCAGCCCCCGCACCACGCCGAGCGTGCCCGTGAGGTCGGCGATCGCCTCGCCCGCGGTCCGGCAGATGCCGGTCACCAACTCGACGGTGTTGCGCAGCAGCTCCTTGTGGATTCTGCCCGCGAAGTCGGGATGGTGTTCGCCGACGGCGGCGAAGAGCGCCGCCGCCGAGTTCGACAGATCGCCGGTTCCCTTGTCGGTCAGGGCGAACTCCCATTCGACCCCGAGGGTGGGGGTCGGTGACCCGTCGAACTCGATCGGTGTCATGTGCTCAGGTGGCGTCGGACGGCGCCAGAACCCCTAGCTCTCCTCTTCGATGACACCGCACGCGATGCGTGCGCCGGCGTCGCCGGTCCGCAGGGTGTCGGGGTTCGGGCCGCCCGGGTACTTGTCAGCCGGGATGTTCCCGAAGTTGTCGGGCTTCTCGTGGATCATGATCGACTTGCCGATCAGCTGCTGGATGGTCACCGCGTCGGTCGTGGTGACCGTCCGGCCGGTGTGGTCCTCGAGGATGTTGATCGAGATCAGATCTCCGCTCGAGGGATGATCGGTGTTGCCGTCCACCTGCAGATGTCCGCCCGCCGAGGTGAACGCCTGCGAGCCGCCGGCGCCCGCGTCACAGGTGCCGGTCTCGTGGATGTGCATGCCGTGGAACCCGGCCGGCAGCTCACCGGCGGTGACGCGCACGTTGATGGTGACCGGCTCGGCGGTTTCGGTGGCCGCGGTGAAGGTTGCTTGGCCCACGACCTCGCCGGAGGTGTCCTTGATCTCGGCGACGGCGATCTGGCCGCTGGGCTCGCCGTCGACGTCGTCCTCGGCGCCCGGCGGGAGCGGCGCATCGCTGACGACGGGCGGCGTCGTGCCCGGGACGTCCGTGGGTTCCTGGTCGGGGCTGCACCCGGCCAGTGTCACGCCGATCAGTCCTGCGGAGAACAACGCGGCGAGAGCGCGGGGCGCGGCGAGTGTGGAACGTCCGGACATGTCACTCCTTGGTTGGCGGACAGTGGTTTTCGGTAATTCTCGGTTCAGCTGCTTCGTGATTCAGAGGTTCGCGGCTCGGCCCGGGTCATGCGCCGCTGACCGCGGTCACCACGACCACCGGGATGCCGCCGCGGCACCGGGTGAACGAGGCCGGCCGCTCCTCGACCGCGACCTGGCCGCCGAGTGCCTCGGCGACCTCGTCGGCCTGGGCCTTGTCCGTGTCGTCCTCGTGGAAGACCGTGTTCTCGCTGAACCCGCCCGCGGTGTAGTTGCCGGGCTCCGCCATCTGGTAACCCCTGGCCTCCAGCAGATCGGTGACGTCCGAGGCGAGGCCCGCGACCTGGCCGGCGTTGATCACGCAGAGCCGCTTGTCGGTCGACGCCGCACTCGTGGACGCCGGCGTCGACGTGGGCGACGAACTCACGGTCGTCGCGGCCTCGGTCGTCGGGGCGTCGTTCCCGGCGGTCGCCGCGGAATGCCAGCCGAGGCCGATGAAGACCACGGCGACTGCGAAGAGCATCATCGCCCCCGCACGAAGCGGCAGGCGATTGGGCTCACGATCTGCATTCATCACCGACGACCTTAACGCACCGCGCGAGGGCGACCGGGTTCAGCGTCTCAGGTGATCTCGAAGCCCAGACGGCGCGCCGCACGGGCCTTCTGACGGGTCGCGCGCAGGCGCCGGAGCCGCTTGACGAGCATCGGATCGGCCGCGAGCGCCTCCGGCCGGTCGACCAGCGCGTTGAGCACCTGGTAGTACCGGGTCGCCGACAAACCGAACAGCTCTTTGATCGCTTCTTCCTTGGCGCCGGCGTACTTCCACCACTGGCGCTCGAACGCGAGGATGTCGTGTTCGCGGCGGGTCAGACCGTCCGCACCGACCTCGTGCGGATCGACCGGCCGGCCGGCCGCCCCGGCCTCTGCGTCCTGGCCGGGGGTGGTTTGATCGCCCTGTTTCTGGCTACGCGCAGCTGCGCCGTCCATCTCACTCCCTCAGATACCAGTCGACGACCTCACACCACCGCTGACGTGCACCTATTCGCGACGCGACGCGGGCGCGGACGTCTCCTCACGGAGACGAATGACAGCGGTGTGGTTCGCAGCCAATCTAACCACGGCGGGCCGGTCCGATCGCGGTGTGACTCGCCACGGCGCGCATCACGACCATTCCGTCGGACGGCGGCCACTGTTAGGCTGCCCTCACCCATCCCCGTCCGGGATGGGTCGAGGCGGGGGACAGAGATGACGACGGTCGGGATGACGACAACCGGATCCGGGGTGGCGAGGACCCGGCGAGCAGTGTTGGGAGCCATCGCGGCGCTGGCCTCCACGGCCGCCGGCGCGACCGCGGCACTCGCCGCGCCCGCTGCCGCCGCGCCCGCCGAGCGCGTCGTGGTCATCGTGCCCGGCCAGCAGCTCTACGCCGGCAACGCACAGAACGAGGAGACGTTCCGTCCGCTGGCCGAGGCGATCCGCGCCGACGGGAACACCGTGGTGTACGCGCACGCCGGGGGACGCGACGTGGCGTCCGACGCCCGGCTGATCCAGCGGACGATCGCACCTTTCGCCGGCACCGCGAAGTCGATCGGGCTCGTCACCCACAGTGCGGGCGGGCTCGGCGCCCGGCACTACCTGAAGTTCCTCGGCGGGTCCGACGTCGTCGACGAGTACGTCGCGATCGGGACCGCCCAGTACGGCTCGCCCGGCGGTTGCGCGCAGCCGCGCGACGGCGGTTACGACACCTGCATGTACGCCGACGCGGTCACCGAGCTCAACCGTGGTCCCGACGCCCCCGGCCCCACCCGGTACTCGGTGGTGCAGAGCGACGGCGAATGGACCGACGGTCGCCTCGACGGAACCGCACAGTGCCGCGCATACTCCCCCGTCCCCCTGGCGAACACCGGGTACGACCACGTCATCGAGATGCGCGACCCGACGATCATCGCCAACGTGCGGACGTCGCTGCGCGGGTCGTGCGCGGGCTCGGTGGTGACCGAGCCGGTCGACAGCTTCGACTGGCAGTCGACGCTGTTCCCCGGCATTCCCGGCCCTGCCGGTGACGCCATCCGCGACGCCGTACCCGGCGTCGTTCCTGCGCCCTGAGCAGCGCTAAGGTGATCGCCATGGCGATTCTCCCGATCTGCATCGTGGGCGAGCCGGTCCTGCACCAGCCGACCACTCCGGTCCCCCTCGACGCGGACGGCCGTCCGTCCGACGAGGTCGTCGGCCTCATCGACGACATGTACGACACCATGGACGCCGCCCACGGTGTGGGCCTGGCCGCCAATCAGGTGGGCGTCGGGTCCCGGGTGTTCGTCTACGACTGCCCCGACGGCGACCGCTCAGCGGCCCGCCGCCGCGGCGAGGTCATCAACCCGGTCCTCGAGACCTCCGAGATCCCCGAGACCATGCCGGATCCCGACGACAACGACGAGGGATGCCTGTCGGTGCCGGGTGAGCAGTTCCCCACCGGCCGTGCCGACTGGGCCCGCGTCACCGGCACCGACCGGACCGGCACCGAGGTCGTCATCGAGGGCGAGGGATTCTTCGCCCGGATGCTCCAGCACGAGGTCGGCCACCTCGACGGCTTCCTCTACGTCGACGTGCTCGTGGGGCGCAACGCCCGGGCCGCGAAGAAGGCGATCAAACGTAACAAGTGGGGGGTCCCCGGTCTGACGTGGACGCCCGGCGAGGTCGCCGACCCGTTCGGGCACGACGACGACTGATCCCGCTTCCGCGTGGAGGTCTCATTGTCGGGTGCCGTCGCGGGCGACCGCGTCGTCGTTCGCTATCTGCTGGGCGATGCGACCCCCGCCGATTGGCGGGGAGATCCCACGGCCGCCCGGTCGGACGTGACGGGCGTCCTGCTCGACGACTCCGACCCGCTGCGGATACGACGCGACGACGAGGAGTTGTCGATCCCGTTCGCGGCGATCACCTCGGTCCGTCTGTTGTCCGCGAAACCGGTGCGCAACAGCGAGATCCGCGCGCTCGAGCACGCCGCCGCCCTCGCCTGGCCCGGTGTCGAGACGGAGTGGGTCGACGACTGGCTCCTGCGGGCCGGTCACGGCTTCAGCAGACGCGCCAACTCGGCTGTGCCCCTGGCACGCCACGCACGTCCCGACGCCGCGACCCTGCGACATATCGGTGAGTGGTACGCCGACCGCGGCCTCCCTCCGCTCCTCGCCTCCCCGGATCGCCTCATCCCGTCGGGCTCCGTTCCCGGAGACCCCGGGGTCGAGGTACAGATGCTGACCGCCGACCTGCCGGGGCTCCGCGCGCGCACCGGCGAGATGCACGGACGGACAGTGCAACTCGATCCGCAACCGGACACCCGCTGGTTGAGCGCATACGCCGGTGGGCGCGCGTCGCGCGGACTCGACACCGTGGCCGGCGTCGTGACCGCCGGGGACGGCCCGATGACCTTCGCGACCGTCGACGATGCAGCAGCGATCGGGCGGGGTTCGGTGACCGAGTCGCCGGACGGACACCGGTGGCTGGGGTTGACCGCCCTGTGGACCGACCCGGGCTCGCGCGGGGGCGGGCTCTCCTCCGCGGTGGTCGCGGCGCTGACGGCGTGGGGGGTCGAGCAGGGCGCCGACTCGGTCTACCTGCAGGTCGAGTCCACCAACCGGTTGGCCGGATCGTGGTATCGCCGCCTGGGTTTCGGGCTGCATCACACCTATCGCTATGTGACACCGCACGTGCCGGCCGCGTCGGAGGACATCCGATGAGGATCGCCACCTGGAACGTCAACTCGATCCGCGCCCGGTCCGAGTCCGTCGTCGCCTGGGCGGAGACCGCCGGCGTCGACGTTCTCGCGATGCAGGAGACCAAGTGTCACGACGACGCGTTCCCGCTGATGAGTTTCCTCGCCGCCGGTTACGACGTCGCGCACGTCGGGCAAGGCGCCTACAACGGTGTCGCGATCGCCTCACGGGTCGGGCTCGACGAGGTCGAGATCTCCTTCGACGGCGTGCCGACGCACCCGGTCGACGGCCAGCCGATCCGGGAGGCGCGGTCGATCTCCGCGCGCTGCAACGGTGTTCGCGTCTGGAGCCTCTATGTACCCAACGGCAGGACACCCGACGACCCGCACTACACGTACAAGCTCGCCTGGCTCGACGCGCTGCGGAATCACATCACCCTGCGGCTGGCCCACGACCCCGCCGCGGACATGATGCTCGCCGGCGACTGGAACGTCGCCCAGACCGACGACGACGTGTGGGATCGCGAGTACTTCGAGGGACGCACACACGTGACCCCACCCGAACGCGCTGCAGTGCAGGGGTTTCTGGAGGCCGGCCTCGTCGACTCGGCCCTTCCGTACGCCCCGGGGTACACCTTCTGGGACTACACCCAGCTGCGGTTCCCCCGGAACGAGGGCATGCGCATCGACTACGCGTTCTGCTCGCCCGCTCTCGACACCCGCATCATGGGCGCCGTCGTCGATCGCGCCGCGCGAAAAGCGAAGGGCGCCAGCGATCACGCCCCGGTGGTCTTCGACATCGCCGACTGACCATCTGCCCCAGGCCATCTCGGACCACACTTCTCCATCCGATAAACATTGCGCACAACTTAATCGTGCGCTATCTTTCTTGGTGTGAACGAGTTGGCCCTGGATCAGCAATTGTGCTTCGCCCTGTACAAGGCGTCGCGCGCGGCCACCGCGGTGTACCGGCCCCTTCTCGCCGAACTCGGGATCACGTACCCCCAGTACCTGGTGTTGCTGGCTCTCTGGGATCAGGACGGCCGGTACGTGAACGAGTTGAGCGAGCAGTTGGAGTTGGACACCGGCACCCTCTCGCCGCTTCTCAAACGGCTCGAGGCGCAGCAGCTCATCGACCGTCGCCGATCACCTGAGGACGAGCGCCGGGTCACCGTTCACCTCACGCCGTCCGGCACAGCACTCCGCACACGGGCACGGGCGATACCTCGGCTGCTGGGTTCCTGCACGAATTTGTCCACCGACGAGATGAACGACCTGCGTTCGACTCTCGACTCCCTGACCGCCCGACTGCATCAATCGATGTGAATCACTCACCAACGAGGAGAACACCATGAAAGCCATCTACACGGCCGAGGCAATCGCGACCGGCGACGGGCGTAACGGTCACGGGCGCACCAGCGACGGGCTGCTCGACGTCACCCTCGCCACGCCACCCGCCCTGGGCGGTACCGGCGACGGGACCAACCCCGAACAACTCTTCGCAGTCGGATACGCCGCCTGCTTCCACTCCGCTTTGCGCTTGGTTGCCAAGCAGGCCGGCGCGAACGTAGAAGACTCCGCAGTGGGCGCCCAGGTGAGCATCGGGGCACTCGACGGAGGAGCCTTCGGTCTCGCCGTGAAGTTGGAAGTGACCCTGCCCCACCTCGACCACGCACAGGCGCAGGAACTCGCGGACAAGGCACACCAAGTTTGCCCGTACTCCAACGCCACCCGCGGAAACATCGACGTCTCCGTTACCGTCACCAACGACTGACCCCGCGCAGGTCCTCCGGCTCTCACGGCCCGTCCCCGACATTCCGTCGGCGCCGGGCCGCTCAGGCGAACGACTTCCCGACGATCCAGTAGGCCTGCGACTTCACCGACTTCTTGGGAATCCCATAATCGTTCCTGAACAATCCGGCGACCGTGCGGGTGCTCGTGGAATCGAGTGCAACCCAACCGAAGTGGTCGGCGGCGTCGAAGGCGGCGGATCGGACCGCGTCGACGAGGGCCGCGCCGTCGCGCTCACGCGGAAGCCAGTGCACCGTATCCTGCGCGCGGGCGCGCAGCGGCAGCGACCTGTCGCTCTCGTGCTGATACTCGAACCAGATCGTCGCACCCGCCCCGGAGTCGCCGAGCGAGTCCAGCAGCGAGTTGATCGCCGGTAGCGAGGCGGTGTCACCGGCGACGAGCCATCCCGCCGGCGCGGGGTCGGGGATCGCGAACTTCGAGCCCATCAGGGTCGCGCCGATGGCGTCACCCACATGTGCGTCCTGAGCCCATCGGGCGGCGGTGCCGTCGTGGATCGCGAACTCGATGTCGAAGGTGTCCGTCGCCGGGTCGGGATCGACGAGCGTGTAACCGCGCTGATGCAGCTTGCCACCGTCGGCGAACCAGAGGCGCACCCACATGGTCGGGTGGATCGCGGAACCGGTGAGGAGCCCGCCACCGTGGAAACGCAGTCGCAGATAGTGATCCGTCACCGCCTCTTTGCCGGTGAGGGTGAAGGTGAAGTCGTCACCGCCAAGGATCTTCATGACGGCGCCCTGCCAGCCGCGCCCCTTCGTGGATACCTCGCTCATGTCTGAACCTCTCTACAGTGCCTCCCCGGCCCGGGGTCCGGGCCGGGGAGACACTGTCATTCTCGTGACCGTCGGCATGACACGACGCACCACGGAAAACCGGACCTACTGGAAGGTGCCGTTCTCGACCATCTGACGGGCCTCGAGGCGACGGATCTTGCCGGATGTGGTGCGCGGCACCGAGTCCGGCGCGACGAAGATGACCTCGGCGGGCATGATCCCGCACGCCGACGCGACCTCGGAGTTGACCTCTGCACGCGCCTGGTCGGGATCGGACCCCTTGTACTCGGCGAGGATCACCAGGCCCGGCCGGGCCGAACCCTCCCCCCGCGCCATGGCGACGACGCCGCCGCGACGCACACCGGCGACTTCGGCGGCCGCGCGCTCGATCTCGATCGGGAACAGGTTGCGGCCCGCGACGATGATGACCTCCTTGGCCCGGCCGCAGATCACCAGCCGATCGTCGATCAGGTAACCGAGGTCGCCGGTCGAGAACCATTCGCCCGCACCGAGATCGGCGTCGCCCAGGTAGCCGCGCATCATCGACGCGCCGCGGATCTCCACGTGTCCGACGTTGCGCCCGTCGATGACCGGGACGTCGACATTCGGCTCGACGATGCGAACCTGCATGCCGCCCAGCGGCTTACCGAGGATCGCGTACCGGCGGCGAATGGGCTCGCCACCGCCGGGCGGGGTCACGGTGACCTCGTCGTAGTGCACCCCCTCGCCGACCGCGGGCATCGTCACCGCGCAGGCGGATTCGGCCATACCGTAGGCGGGTGCCGCGGCGGAACGATCGAATCCGAACGGCGCGGTCGCCTCGAGGAACTTGTCGAAGGCATCGGCGTCGATCGGCTCACCGCCGCTGATCGCGACGCGCAGGTGTGAGAGGTCGATGTCGCGCAGCAGTTTGCCGTAGCGGCCGAGGATGTCGTAGGCGAAGTTCGGCGCCGCGGTGACGGTCGTCTTGGTCTCGGTGAGCCACTGCATCCACTTGAAGGGCGCCGCCGCGAAGGCGGTGTTCGGCACGATGTAGGCGGGGATGCCGGTGGTCATCCCGGCGAGCAGGAACATCAGACCCATGTCGTGGTAGAGCGGCAGCCAGCTGAACCCGGTGTCGCGGGTGCGGTGGAGGCCGAGCCGGCTGACCAGTTCGATGGCGTTCGAGTAGACGGCCGAGGCCGTCAGGGCGACGGTCTTGGGGTCTCCGGTCGATCCGGCGGTTCCCTGGAGGACGGCGATGGTGTTGCCGTTGACGTTACGGGCGACGAAGTCGGTGGTGTCGGCGCCGAGGCCGTACTCGCCCACTCGCGCGATGTGCAGCCGTCCCTCGACCTTCGACAGCAGGTCGAGCTGGGCTCCGCTGCCGAGGACGGTGCCGACGCCGATCGACACGTACCGGTGGTAGGTGTTCTGCGCCCATCGCTCCTCGTCGGCCCCCCGGATGGGGCCCGGCAGGATGGTGACCGGAACACCGGCGAGCCACGCGCCCTGGATGGCGGCGATCAGGTCCACCGTGGGGTCCCCGATGAGGCCGAGCGCCTGCGGCTCGTGCAGTTCGCTGTCAGCCAGCAACTGGACCGCGATCTGCTCCGCGCGGGCATGGACCTCGCGCCACGGCGCCGTCACCCACTCGCCGGTGTCGGAGTCCAGGACGGACAGACTCGTATCCCCCGCCAGCATCGCCTCACGAACGGTGGCCGCCAACGCATTGGTCGAGCCCGCTTCCTCCAGGATCACGCTGTTCTGCGACATTCTCGTTTCCCGTTCTCGCCAGCACCTGGCGTCGGTCGTCTGATCGTCTTCCGGTCGTGTGAGCGACCGAGTGGTCATACCGCGGGTCGTCCCCGACCGCTGGTCTCGGCGAACACAACTGCTCGCACCATTTGGGTAGGGTAGCCTAATCTTTCTCGGACACAAGACCCCGAGTCGATCATCGCGACTACGTGATCCGCGTCATCCGATGAGACCAATACGTGAAACTTAGGCTAACCTAATTCGCGTCGGCTCGCGGGGCCCTCGCCGACATTGCCCAGAGATTGGGCGGAGCGGTTAGTTAGTATAACCTACCCTAAATGCGGGTTCCCCGGACTGAGTAAACATCTCACCGAACTGCGAGAGGCACGCCGGCTGATGGCCACGAATTCCCAGACCACGGATCTTGTCACCGCGGCCGACATCGTCGCCGAGGTGTCCGAGGCCCTCGGCCTGACGCCCGAGTCGATAGACCCGGAGCAGGACCTCATCGCCCAGGGACTCGACTCGCTGCGGATGATGCGACTGGCCGGCACCTGGCGCAAACGCGGCCTCGACGTCGACTTCGCCCGCCTCGCCGCACAACCCACGGTCACGGCCTGGGCGGCACTTCTGCGCTCCTCGGCCGGTCGGCCGAGCGACGCGAACCCGGCCGGTGCCGGCGCGGCCGCCGCCGCGACTTCGGACATCCGCGACCAGGTGGCCACGGCGCTCGGCGTGACCCCCGAGTCGATCGACCCCGAGCAGGACCTCATCGCACAGGGACTCGACTCGCTGCGGATGATGCGACTGGCCGGCACCTGGCGCAAACGCGGCCTCGACGTCGACTTCGCCCGCCTCGCCGCGCAACCGACCATCACCGCGTGGGCGGCGTTGCTGGGCGGCACGCCCGCGCCGACCACCGACGACCTCGCACCTTCGTCATCGGAACCGACCGAAGGACCGTTCCCCCTCGCTCCGATGCAGCACGCCTACTGGATCGGCAGGTCGGACAGCCACGCGTTCGGCAATGTCGCCGCTCACCTCTACATCGAGTTCGACGGTTCCGACGTCGACCGCGACCGCTTCACCTCGGCGATGGCCGCGCTGCTGGAACGCCACCCGATGCTGCGCGTCCGAGTACTTCCCGACGGCACCCAGGAGATCGGCCCGGCACACCCCGAAGCCATTGCGGTGCACGACCTTCGGGAACACTCACCGGAGACGGTCGAGCAGGTCCTGGCGGCCCGCCGCGCGGACGGCACCCACCGCGCCCTGCCGGTCGACGAGGGAGCGGTGATCCGCGCCGAACTGAGTCTGCTGCCGGGGAACTCGACCCGTGTCCATCTCGACGTCGACATGATCGCCGCCGACGCGATGAGCTACCGCGTCCTCGTCGACGACTTCGCTCGCCTGTACCGCGGCGAGTCCCTGCCGGAACTCGGCGTCACCTTCGCGACGATCACCGCGGATCGCACGTCGCGGGAGATCCGCGACGACGACGTGACCTGGTGGCGCGAAAGGATTCCCACACTCCCCGGCCCGCCCGAACTCCCGCTCGACGAACGTGCGATGCGCGGCGATGTCGAACCGCACAGCGTCCGCCTCCACCATTCGGTGTCCGCGTCGGACTGGAAGCGACTCGAGGAGCACGCGCACCGGCGCGGCGTCACCCCCGCGGCCGCGGTGGCCGCAGTCTTCGCCGAAGCCGTCGGAACACATTCGGCCACACCGCGATTCCTGCTCACGGTACCGTTGTTCGATCGTCCACAGGTCCATCCGGACGTCGAGCGGGTGGTGGGCGACTTCACGTCGTCGATCCTCGTGGGCGTCGACCTGAGCGAGCCGGCGACGCTCGCCGAACGTGCGCGATCGATGCGGGCATCGATGCACGAGGCCGCCGCGCACGGTTCGATGAACGGACTGGACGTGCTTCGCGAACTGAGTCGCCACCGCGGCGAACCGGTGGTCTCGCCGATCGTGTTCACCAGCGCGCTGGGACTGGGAGACCTCTTCTCGCAACAGGCAACCGACGTGCTGGGTGATCCGTCGTGGATCGTCTCGCAGGGCCCTCAGGTACTGCTCGACGCACAGGTGACCGAGGTGGCCGGCGGACTGCTCCTCAACTGGGACGTCCGTGCCTCCGACCTCGAACTCACCACCGCACGTTCGATGTTCGACCACTATGTCCGTCTGCTCGGGCTCCTCGTCGACGGTGAGTGGGATGTGCCCGCGCCGGCTCCGATCACGGCCGAGGTTCGAGCACAGCGTCTTTCGGTGGAGAGTCCGCTCCCGGCCACCGACACCTTCGACGGCACCCTGCACGGAACCTTCTTCGCCCGCGCCGCCGAGCGTGCCGGGGCACCGGCAGTCGTGTCCGACGCACGCATCTGGACCCACGCCGAATTGGCCGACGAGGCCCGCCGAGTCGCCGGAGCCCTGGTCGCAGCCGGGGTCACACCGGGTGACACGGTCGTCGTGCACCTCCCCAAGGGCGGCGACCAGGTCGTCGCCGCACTCGGAGTGCTCGCCGCCGGCGCGGCCTACGTCCCGATCGCCCCCACCCAGCCCCGGGCGCGCCGCGAGCGCATCGTCGACGTCGCCACCCCGGCCGCAATTCTCACCTCCGAACCCGCCGCCTGGACCTCTGCCGAAGCCACCGTGCTCGAGGTGAACGACGCCCGACGCACCGATCCGGTCGACCCGGTCGCGATCGGCGGCGACGCCCTCGCCTACGTCCTGTTCACCTCGGGCTCCACCGGATTGCCCAAGGGCGTCCAGGTTCCGCACCGGGCCGCGGTCGCCACGATCACCGACCTCGTCGACCGGTATGCGATCGGAGCCGACGATCGTAGCCTGCAGGTGTCCTCGCTGGAGTTCGACCTCTCGGTCTTCGACATCTTCGGCCTGCTCGCCGTCGGCGGCGCCGTCGTCGTGCCCGGCGACGACGAGCAGACCAGGGTCGACGACTGGGCGCGGCTGCTCACCCAGCACTCGGTGAGCGTGCTCAACTGCGTGCCGTCGATCCTCGGCATGCTCCTCGATCTCAACCCCCTGCCCGCGTCGCTACGGATGATCATCATGGGCGGCGACAAGGTCGACGTGTCGCTGCTCGAGCGCGTCGGCGCACAGCTGCCCGATTGTCGCGTGGCCGGCCTCGGCGGGACCACCGAGACGGCGATCCATTCCACCATCTGCGAAGCGGATGCCGTCCCGGCCGGAATGGCGTTCGTGCCGTACGGGATTCCGCTCCGCGGCGTCCGCTGCCGGGTCGTCGACGACGCCGGCCGCGACCGCCCCGACCTCGTGCCGGGTGAACTGTGGATCGGCGGAGCCGGCGTGGCCGACGGTTACCGCGGCGACCCCGAGCGCACCGCCGATCGTTTCGTCGAGCACGAGGGACAGCGTTGGTACCGCACCGGCGATCTCGCGCGTTACCTCCCGGGTGGCTTCCTCGACTTCCTGGGCCGCGCCGATCACATGGTGAAGATCCGCGGGTACCGCGTCGAACTCGGTGAGGTCGAGGCCGGGTTGCTGGGTCTGGCCGGGGTGGGCTCGGCCGTCGCCTGGTCCGACGGTCGCGACCTGCGTGCCGCGGTGGTACTCACCGACGGATCGACCGAGGACGACGCCGCCCTGCGCGCCCGGTTGTCGGAAGCCCTTCCACGGCACATGGTCCCGCGGTCCATCACGGTCCTGGACCGGTTCCCGCTGACTCCGAACGGCAAGCATGACCGCAAGGCCATCGCCGCCGGCGTCCGGTCCGACGACGACGACGTCGAGTCGGTCGCGCCGCGCGGCCCGGTCGAAGAGGCCCTCACCCTGATCTTCGGGGAGGTCCTGCCGACACCGCCCGCGAGCGTCACCGAGGACTTCATCTCCCTCGGCGGCGATTCCGTCCAGGCCACCCGCGTGGTCGCACTGACGCGCCAATGGCTCGACGCACCCGGCCTCTCGGTCGCCGACATCTTCTCGCGGCGGACGATCGCGGGGCTCGCCGGACGACTCACCGAACTCGGCGGGGAACGCGCTGAGTTCGTGGCACAGACCTTCCTCGACGTCCTGCAACTCACCGACGAACAGGTGGAGGCCGAGATCGCGCGCGGCTGACCGCATCCGGCACCTTCTCCGGCACACCAACAGACCACCTCCCAGAGCAAAGGCATCATGACCATTTCCTCCGCCCCGACCTACGACCTGACCTCGGTCGACCTCGACGACGTATCGCACGCCGCGACGGTCCACGGATGGCTCACCCATCCCAAGGCCAAGTACTGGGACATGCTCGACAGCTCGGTTGCAGACGTGGAGAAGATGATTCGCGAGTCGGCCGAGGCCACCGCCGGCACGCCCTACGGAATGCGCCTGGGCTACCACGACGGGCGCCCGCAGTTCCTGTTCGAGCTCTACGACCCGGCCACCAGCGAACTCGCCGACCCCGCGAGCGGTTACGTACCCGCCGACGGTGACATCGGCATGCACCTGCTGGTCGCCCACGCCGAACAGTCCCTGCCGGGCTTCACCGGCGCGGTGATGCTGCACATCATGCGGACCGCGATCCTGGAGGTCGGCGCCGCGCGCGTCGTCGTCGAGCCCGACGTCCGCAACAAGGCCGTGCACCGCCTCAACGCGAGTGTCGGCTTCCGCGTCGACGGCGACTACCCCGTCGGGAACAAGACCGCGCACCTGAGCTATTGCACCCGAGCCGACTTCCTCGAGGTGACCGACAACGGCAAGTGCGTCGGACCCGTCGAGGTCACGGACCTGGGGGCGTAGATCGTTGACTCTCCAGGACATCGGGACCATTCCGGGATTCGCGACGCGCACGGCCGGGGGGTCGGGTGCGCGAAGCCTTCGCCAGACGTATCACACCAGGATCGCGAAGAAGATCCTCGCCGAGTTCTCCCACGAGCGGGCACTCGCCCCGGTGGCGAGTGGCGACGGGTACATCGTCTCCTCCGCCGACGGCCGCACCGACTACCACTTCCGCGCCGACCGACTCGCCCTGGACAGCTGGGCGATCGACGAGTCGACGCTGCGTCGTGTGCGCGACGGCGCCGAACTCCCGATCGACGCGGTGGCGATGATCGTCGACCTGGCACCGTTCCTGGGGATCGGTCCCCAGGCGCTGCCGGAGTACCTCGAGGAGTTCATCAACACCCTGGCGATCAGCGCCGACCGTCCGGACGAACGACGCATCCCAGCAACGGATCTCGCTCACGCCGACTTCCAGACCATCGAGGCGACGATGACGGAGGGGCACCCGTGCATCGTCGCCAACGCCGGCCGTCTTGGGTTCAGCGCGGACGACATCGAGCGCTACGCCCCCGAGGTGGGCAACCACTTCAGGCTCGTCTGGCTCGCCGTCCGTCGCGAGGACTGTGACGTCGCCACCGTCAGCGACGTCGACTACGACGCGCTGCTCCTCGACGAGCTCGGACCCGAGACGCTGTCCGACTTCGGGGACGCCCTGCGCGAAGTCGGTTGTGACCCGGCCGATTACCGATACCTCCCGGTGCATCCCTGGCAGTGGGTCGAGAAGGTACGCAAGCTCTACTCCGCCGACATCGCCGACCAGCGCATCGTCGAGGTCGGCACGAGCCCCGACCTCTATCAGGCACAGCAGTCGATCCGCACGGTGTTCAACGCGACCACCCCGACCCGCAACTACGTCAAGGTCGCACTGTCGATCGTGAACATGGGTTTCACACGCGGGATGTCGGCCGACTACATGCGGACGACGCCGCTGATCAACAACTGGGTCCGTGGACTCGTCGCCGACGACCAGTACCTCGCCGCGATCGGCTTCGAGATGATCTTCGAGGTCGCGGCGATCGGTTACCGCAGCCCGACGTTCACGCCGATCACGCAGCCGGGGTCGGAGTACCGCAAGATCCTGTCCGCGCTGTGGCGACAGAGCCCGGTGCCGCTGGCAGCCGCCGACGAGCAACTGTCGACCATGGCCGCGCTGCTTCACATCGACCACCTGGGGGAGCCACTGGTCGGCGCGTTCATCGACCGTTCGGGTGTCCCCGCGACCGAGTGGATCCGTCGCTACCTGCGCACCTATCTACATCCCATCGCCTACCTGCTCTACCGATACGAGCTGAAGTTCTCGCCGCACGGGGAGAACCTCATCCTCGTTCTCGCCGAGGGCATCCCGGTGCGAGCGATCCTCAAGGACATCGGCGAGGAGGTCTCGGTGTTCGGCGAGGCGGACGGACTCCCGGAGAGCTGCGCCCGCGTCCGGACCACCGAACCGGACGAGATCCGCAACCTGGGTGTGCTGTCGGACGTCTTCGACGACTTCCTGCGTCCACTCGCCGAGATCCTGCACACGCACGGCATCGTCGGCGACGACGAGTTCTGGTCGCTGGTGGCCGAGAGCCTGCGTGAGTTCGTCGCGGCCCACCCCGATCTGGAAGACAGGTTCGCTCGCTGGGATCTGTTCGCACCGGAGTTCGGGGCGGTGCACATGAACGGGCTGCAACTGCGCAACAACAAGCGCATGGTCGACATCGAGGACTCCTACGCATCGCTGATCGACGCGGGTCACCGGCTCGTCAATCCGATTGCGCCGCCGAGGGACCGGTGAGGGAGATGACCACCACCCGCACCCACGCACCCGACGACGCGGAGATCCTGCGTGATGGCCACGGCATCCCGCACGTCCTCGCCTCGACGCCGCGCGGCGCACTGTACGGACAGGGCCGGGCATGCGGCGAGGACCGGCGCTGGCAGATCGAGTTCATGCGGCTGCGCGCCGAGGGACGTACCGCCGAGGTCTTCGGGGCCGGCTGCGTCGAATGGGACACCTTCGCCCGCCGCGCCCAGCTCGACGTGGCGGCGAAACGCATCTTCGACGCATCGTCCACCCGGACCCGCGAGCTCGTCACCGCCTACGCCAACGGCGTGAACAGCACCCTCGGCGACCTCGAGAAGGCCTCTGCTGCACCGGAACTCGAGGCGTTGGCGCATCGCCCGCTGCCGTGGCGGCCGTGGACGCCGATCTCGGTGTTCATCATGCACCACGTGCTCTTCGGCCGGTTCACCACGAAACTCTTCCGCCTGCACGCCTGCCGCACGCTCGGTTTGGATGCGCTGCGGTTCTGGGACTTCGAGACGCGGGAGACCGACCCCACGGTGCCCGCGATGCCCGATGAGGCGTTCCTGGGGGAGATCCTCGCGATCACCCGCCCGGCGTCGCCCGAGCAACCCGCCCCGGCGGTGGATCTCGGCGATCCGACGTCGGGCAGCAACGCCTGGGGTGTGTCCGCCGAGCGGAGCTCGACCGGTGCGCCCATCGTCGCCGGCGACCCGCATCGATTCCTCGAACTGCCGGGCATCTATCAGCAGTTCCACCTCGCCTCGACAGGTCCGCACGAAGCGTTCGACATGGCCGGGTTCGCCTTTGCCGGCGTCCCGGGAGTCCCGCACTTCTGTCAGGGCGACGACATCGCCTGGGGCATCACGAATGCCATGGGTGACTATCAAGATCTGTACCTCGAGCGATTGACGCGCGACGAGGCCGGCACGCTCCTGGTCGAGGTACCGGGCGGCGGGCGGGTGCCGGCCGGGGTGAGCACCGAGACGATCCTCGTCCGGGATGCCGAACCCGTTGCCGTGCAGCTCCTCACCACCCCGAACGGTGCCGTCGTCTTCGGCGGCCCCGACGAGTCGTTCGCGATGAGCATCCGGTCCCCGCTGCTCACCGAAGAAGTCACCTTCGACGCGCCGATCGACCTCCTCTTCGCGCACACCGTCGCCGATGTCGAAGCAGCCCTGACGAAGTGGGTCGAGCCGGTCAACCGCGCGGTCATCGCCCACGCCGACGGCACCGTCGCCACCCACGTGGCCGGCCGGGTGCCGGTCCGCGCGCCCGAGAACTACTGGTTGCCGGTCCCGGGCTGGGACGAGCGCTACCAGTGGCGCGGATACGAGGCGGGTTCGCTCGGTGACCCCGGCTTCGACGCGACCCTCCGCTCCCTGAGGAATCCGGAGCTCGCGGAGGCCACCCCCCGCTCCCTGAGGAGCCCGGAGCTTGCGGAGGGCGTCTCGAAGGGTCCCGCCTTCACCGTCACCGCCAACCAGCGGATGTCCGATGTGCCTGCGTTGCAGCCGCTCACGAGTGAGTGCGTCGAACCGTTCCGGGCCGACCGGATCACCGCGCGACTCGACGATCTCGGTTCGGTGAGTCCGGCGGATTGCGCCGACATCCACACCGATGTCCGGCTCGAGCAGGCGACCGTCGTCCAGGAGTTGCTGTCACGTGTACGCGGCGCCGACGCCGAGGCCGAAGGCATCCGGGAGCGCCTGGTGGCGTGGGACCGGTCGATGATCGCCGACAGCACCGACGCGTATCTCTATGCCGAGTTCCGTACCCAGTTGGTTCTCGGGGTCGCGAGTACCGACGTGCTCGCGCCGCTGCGCGGGCCGCACGGATTCCCGGCGGTGTTCCAGCCGTGGTTCGTGCCCGAGCCCCGTCTCGCGACCGCGCTGACCTCCGTCGTCGCCAACACGGCGGGGATCGGCATCGACATCGAGGCCGTGGCGGTCGCCGCCCTCGATGCCGTGGTGGCCCGGATCGGGACCTTCGGTTCGACGCCCACGTGGGGCAGCGTCCATCGCCTGGCACCGATCCACGGATTCGACCTGGTCGGCGCGTCGCCGCAGCACCCGGATCTGTTCGCCACCCTTCGTCCGACTCCCCTGCCCCTGGCGGGGGACGCCGAGTGCGTCTTCGCCAACGCCGCGGCGGTCGGCACCCACCTGTGCATCACGGGTGCCGCCGCACGCTACGTGTGGGACCTCGCCGACCGCGGGGCGAGCCGTTGGATCGTCCCGCTGGGCGTGAGCGGTGATCCCCGTTCCGATCACTTCCAGGACCAGGCGCCGCGGTGGGCGGCGGGCGAGCTGATCGAGGTCGTCCGCGATTGGGATGTGTTGCGTGGCAAGACCGCAGCAGCGTCGACGACGTCCACCGCCACATCGACCGAGAGGGAGCCATGCCCGCGTTGACCGAAGCGCGACTGACGCTGTTGCGTCGTCGAATCGCGCAGACCGGCGAACCCGCCCGCACGGCCGCAGCTGACGAACCAAGGGCCTCCGTGCCGTTCGGCGAGTTCGGCACCGCCGAACGGCGGATGTGGCGGATCTACGAACTGGATCCGGAATCGGTGTCGCACAACATCGGACTCGTCCTGCAGTTCGGCGGTACGCGAACGCTCCGATCGGTCGTCGACTCCGCCGAACTACTCGTCGAGCGCTTCGGGGTCCTGAAATCGGTGGTCGAGGTCGACAACGCGGGCACGCCGCGTCGCCGCGCCGTTTCGCACGCGGGATCGTGGGACGCATCGGGCACGGTGTGGACCTGGGGCCTGCCGGACGCGGAGGCAACCGGACCCGTCGACGATGCCGACGCGATCGCGACCGCGCTGACCCGCACGCCATTCGATCTGACGTCGGATGTGCCACTCCGGCTTCGGGTCTCGGGCTCGGACGGCGACGTCACCATGATCCTCGTCGTGCACCATCTCGCCGTCGACGACACCTCATGGCCGCTGCTGCTGGGCACCCTGGTGTCAGGTTCGTGGCCCGGCGACGTCAACGCCGACTCCCGCCCGGTCTCACCAAATTCCGCGGCCGCCTCGGCAGCCGCCGAGGACGCGGTGCGCCACGCGCTCACGACCTGGGCCGCCGACGACGTCCGCTATCCGCTCAGCGGCGAGTTGCCCACCGAAAGTGCCGCCGACAGCTGGCTCTCGCCGATGGACGACCGGGACGGCATCAAGGTCGCCGCCCCGGTTGCGGCCGACTCGCTGGCCGCTTTCGGCCGGGTCGCGCAGACCGTCGGCGCCACCCCGAACGCGTTGCTGATCGGCGTGTGTTCGCTGGCGGCGTATGCCCTGACCGGCGCCGCCGACCACGTCCTGGTGGTGCCGGCCGACAACCGTCGTCGGACGCAGTCACCCCAGAACGTCGGATACTGCGGCAACATCATCCCGATGCGGTTCCGCATCGACCCCGACGCCACGGTCGAGCAGGCTCTGCGGGATGCGGGTGCGGCCATCTACCGATCGATGGAACACTCCGGCACCGATTTCGGGCCGATCCTGACCGCGTTGCGGCAGCAGGGCGGCCGTTTTCCCGTCATCGAGATCATGGCGTCGGTCCGGCCCGCGCCGCTGCGCGGGATCCCACAACCCGCCGACGCCCCGGTCACCTGCCGGTCGGTGTTCAACGGGATCGCCAACTACCCGCTCTCGATCGCCTTCGAGGCCGACGACGAGAGCACCCACGTCGAGGTCGACCACCAGCCGGGGATCGTCCCCGACGCGGTGGCCGACCGCGCCACCGCAGTACTCACCGCACTCGTCGACCTGATTCCGACGTCGTTGCACCAGAACGTCTCCGCACTCGTCGAAACCCTCGCCGAGAGCGCACCACAGAAGGGCAGCGCCGGATGACCGGCCTGCCACCGCGCCACCGCGCGCCAGAGTCAACAGGGGGGAACTCAGTGTCCGAAGACCGCCAGTCCGTATGGGGTGCCTCGCGATTCGCCCGTCCCGGCGATGGCTGGGCCGACGTCGGGCGCGGCTTGGCGGAGGTCGCGGCCGCGGTCGGCGACGACCACCACGGCGCCCCGCTGCCGAGCGGTGACCCCGTCGCGGTGCTCGGCGGGGTGACGGCACTACTCGGCCCGCACGGAGTCCCGGAGAACGGGATCGGGGAGTCCCAGGCGCTGACCCGGCTCGCCCGCCTGGTGGCCGAGTTCGGACTGGACCTCACCCATCCGATGGCGGCGGCGCATCTGCAACCCGCGCCGCTGTCGGTCGCGGTCGCCGCCGACGCCCTGGCCTCGGCCACCAATGCCTCACTCGACACCTACGATTCCGGCCCGGCCACACTGGCGCTCGAGACCTGGACCGTACAGTCGCTGGCTCGTATGGCCGGGTTCGGCGAACATGCCGGCGGTGTCTTCAGTCCCGGTGGATCGATCTCGAATCTGCTGGCGCTCATGATCGCTCGCGACCACACCGCTGCCCGGCGGGGCATCGACGTGCGGCACGACGGCGTCGGCGCGTTGCACCGCCCGGTCGTCTTCTGCTCGCGCGTGGCGCACTTCTCGGTTCACCGCGCCTGTGCGGCACTGGGACTGGGCGAGACCGCGGTCATCCCGGTCGAGGTCGACTCGCATCACCGGATGATCCCGGAGGCGCTGGAAGCGACCATCCGCGAGGCCGGCGCGGCGACACCGCTGGCGATCGTCGCCACCGCGGGTACCACCGACTTCGGTACCATCGACCCGCTCGGGGAGATCGCCGACATCGCCGAGCGGCACGAGATCTGGATGCACGTCGACGCCGCCTACGGTTTCGGCTCGCTGTTCTCCGACCGCCTCGCCGGTCTGCTCACCGGCGTCGAACGCGCCGACTCGGTCACCCTCGACCTGCACAAGGTCGGTTGGCAGCCGGCGGCCGCGAGCCTCATGCTGCTGTCCGACGCCGATCGCTTCGTGTCCCTGAACCGTTCGGTGGCCTACCTCAACCCCGACGACGACGTGGAGGCCGGGTACAGCGGCCTCCTGGGTCAGACGCTGCAGACGACGCGACGGCCCGACGTCCTCAAGGTCGCGGCGACCCTGCTCGCCTACGGACGCCGCACTCTGGGTGACATGCTCGACAAGTGCAACGACCTCGCGGTGTACGCCGAACAGCGAATCGCCACCGAACTGCAGCTCGAGCTCATCGCGCCGGTCACGCTGACCACCGTCGTGTTCCGGTATCGGTGCACCGATCTCGACGCGGTCAACGGCGAACTGCGGCGTCGGTTGATCGCCGACGGCAAGGCACTCATCGGCCGTACCCAGGTCCGGGTGCCCGGTGAGGAAGAGCCCCAGACCTGCCTGAAGCTGACCCTCCTCAACCCGGAAACCTCGGAGAGCGACATCGACGAGCTGTTCGACGAACTGTTGCGCGTCGCGCTCGAGGTGGAGTCGGAAGGCACCGCCGCACCCGGCGCGGAAGTCCACAGTGAAGAAATGGTGAGAGTGTCCGAATGACCCCAGAAGAGAAGACCACTGTCGAGAATGTAGACGTACTCGCGATCGGTTGCGGCCCATTCAATCTGGGCCTCGCCGCGCTCGCCTCGACGCTCGACGACGTGAACCTCCTGGTCGTCGACTCGCGAGACGAGTTCCGGTGGCATCCGGGCCTGATGTTCGACGACGCCACCCTCCAGGTGAGCTTCCTGTCGGACCTGGTGACGCTCGTCGACCCGACCCATCCGCTGTCGTTCCTGAACTACATGGCCGACATCGATCGCATGTACCGGTTCCTGGTACGCGAGAACTTTTTCCCGACCCGCATCGAGTACGAGGCCTACCTGCTCTGGTGCGTGTCCCGGCTCGACTCGCTCCGATGGGGCACCACCGTCGACGAGGTGGCCTGGGACGCCGAGGCCGACGCGTTCCGGGTGACCATGCACACCGGCACCACCTCCTCGACGGTCATCGCACGACACGTGGTGGTCGGCATCGGCACCGAACCGTTCGTCCCGCAGGCACTCTCGTCGGACTCGCCCGCGGTGGTCCACAGCTCCGACTACCTGTTCAACCAGGAGAAGGCGCTCGCCGCCGACACCGTCACCGTCATCGGCTCCGGCCAGTCGGGTGCCGAGATCGTCATCGATCTGCTGGAATCCAACCTACGCGGCGGCCCCGCGGTCCGATGGTGGACGCGCACACCATGGTTCGCGCCGCTGGACTTCACGAAGCTCTCGCTGGAGATGACCACGCCGGCCTACATGGACTACTTCCACAGCCTTCCCGAGGCCGCACGGGATCGGGTTCGCCCGCAGCACTGGCAGTTCCACAAGGGCATCTCCACCGACACCCTGGAGCGCCTGCACGACCTGCTGTACCGGCGCCAGTTGCAGGACAAGCTCAACCCGGTGCAGCTGCGGATCTCGGTCGAGGTCGAAGGCATCGACACCCTCGCCGACGGCAAGCTCCGGGTCCGCGGCCGTCACCTCGACACCGGCTCCGAGCTGGCCCACACCACCGACATGGTCATCGCCAGTACCGGCTACCAGGCCCGCAGGGCGGACTTCCTGGCCCCGATCGAGTCTGCGCTGCACCGGGATTCGCGCGGACGCCTGGTCATCGGCGCCAACCACGAGATCGAGACCGACGACGCCCTGACCAACCGGATCTTCGTCGCCAATGCCGAGGAGCACGCGCACGGCGTCTCGGCCCCGAACCTCGACATCGGCGCGGTCCGCAACGCACGCATCCTGAACACCGTGCTGGGCCGCGAGGCCTACCGCCTGCCCAGGCACACCGCGTTCACAAGTTTCGGCGCCTCGGACGACGACGACATCGTCGCGCCGTAACCCGCTAGCCGGCTCACGGCCCGATCCGCCACGTGCGGCTCGGGCCGTTGTCGTTGTTGCGAAGTGGCTTCGACACGGCTCCTCACTGCGCTCGTCGCCTGCTCAACCAGCGGTGGGCCCCCGCTCCCTGAGGAGCCCATGGCGACGGGCACCCCCTGCTCCCTGAGGAGCGCCCGGAGCTTGCGGAAGGCGCGGCCAACCCCCCGCTCCCTGAGGAGCGCCCGGAGCTTGCGGAGGGCGCGTCACGAAGGGTCTTCGCAACCCGACTCACCAGGACCCTTCGTGACGGCCTCCGCAAGCTCCGGCCTCCTCAGGGAGCAGTGATTGGGCTCGCTCCAACACAACGGGTTCTTTCGTAGTCCACGACGGCCGCCAGGCCGCGGATACTGAGGAGCGATAGCGACGAGCAACCCCCTGCTCCCTGAGGTGCGAGGAGCGATAGCGACGAGCCACGAAGGGTCCGGCGACCCCGAAAACCAACTCGCCCTCCACATTCCGCGGAGGGCGAGTTCGTTTCAGACCGAGCTCAGTTGGACGCCGCGGCGAACGACGGCTTCAGCAGGTCGAGGACGTACGGGATCGAGTTCGGCGTCGGCGCGTTGAGACCGGTGATCTGCGACTGGGTCATGAACGTGACGGCGTTGTCCTTGACCGCCTTCAGGTTCTTGTACCCGGGCAGCGACTTCAGGGTCTCCGCCTGCTCGGGGGTGGCCGTGGCCACGACGAGTACGTCGGCGTCGAGCATCGGGATGTTCTCGGTGCTCAGCCCGAAGCGCGGCTGGCCGGTCCGCTGGTACTCGGCGACCAGCTTGGGAGCCATCTTCATCCCGAGCGAGGTGAACAGCTTTCCGGCGCCGTCGTTCTCGTCGCCGAGCACCGACAGCTGGTCGTTGCCGTACATGAACGCGAAGGCGTAGGTCTTACCCTTCAGATCCGGGTACTCCTGCGCCACCGCCGCGATCTTCGCGTTGGTGTCGTCGATGATCGACTTCGCCTTCTCCGGGTCGTGCAGCACGGTGCCCATCACCGTGACCATGTCCTGCCAGGGATCGATCTCCTGGTCGCTGATGGCATTGACCGTCGGGGCCAGCTTCGAGATCTGCTGGAACTCCGGGCTGTCCGAGGCGAAGCCGGGTGCGAAGATCAGGTCCGGGTTCAGCTTGGCGATGGTCGTCGCGTCGTCGCCCTTGGTGGGATCGACGAACGTCGCGTCGGCCAGCTTCTCGCCGTACCACGGCTGCATCTCGCCGGTCGCCGACTTCGAGTAATCGTAGTACCCCACCGGCGTCTCACCGAAGGACAGAACGACGTCGGTCCATTGGTCACCCAGGGTCACGATCCGCTCCGGGGTGTCGGGGATCGTCACCGACCGGCCGTCCGGAAGGTTGAGTTGGACGGTGCCACCGGCGGATTCGTCATCCGAGCTCGAGCAACCGGCCAGCAGGCCCGCGAACAGGAGTGCACTCGCGGCGAGTGCGCCCAGGCGTGGTCGTGAAATCACGTGAAGATCCCCCAATGGGTTGTCGGTGTCGTCCGGCGGACCGGACCGTGTCACCCCGCGCGGTCAGAGCGAGCAGGGCAGCAGGACGAATCCCGCGATGGTGCAGACGCTTCGGTTGGAGAGCTTCCACTTGTTGCCGCTCCACACGAACGTCATCGAGCGATTCTGGCTACCGCGGCCGACCACGCTGATCTGCAGCGGAGCGGTCAGCGTGTTGCCGCTGACCTGGACGGGCCCGACCATCTGGTAGCTGAGCCCGACGTTGCCGTAGGTCGTGATCGCGCGGGCGACGAGGTCGATCTGACGGAGCGCGCGCTCACCGCCCTCGAGTTCGGCGGCGCGTGCGGCGCGGCTGCCGTTGGAGTTCATGACGATGCGGACCTTGGTGTTGAGCTGTCCGGGCGTCAGCGCGGTCGGGCCGGCGGCAACGCTCTGCTGCGGGGCGGCCGTGGTGCCCGGCGCGGGAGCAGGTGCGGGGGCCGCACCCGGAGCCGGCGCGGCTCCTTCACCGGGAGGACCGACCGGTCCACCGATCGCTCCGCCGCCTTCGGGCACGTTTTCCGTCGGGGCCGCTGCCGGTGCGCCGGCGGGTGCGGGCTGACCGGGGACGGGCTGCTGGCCGGCAATGCCCTGCTGGGGCAGCGCGGTCTGCGCGGCACCGAGGTTGACGACGGTCGGCTGTGCGGCGGTGGCGGAGTCGTTGCGCTCGCTCACCACGATGCCCACCACGCCGATCGTCACGACGATCGCGGAGATGATGGCAGCGATGCCTGCCGACGCCAGGACGGTCGGGACGCTGACCCCGCCCGACCGGCGAGACGAACCGGTGTCCGACTCGCGGTGGTCGACCCCCGAGTAGTAATCGGCCCCGGCCGGGTCCTGGTAGTTGACGTCGTTGCTCATGTTGTTCTTTCTCCGTGTATGTCTTCGCCCCCGCCGAGCCGACGGCCACCTGTATATTGCAGCCCTCGGACCCCGGATTACAAGGCAAGCCTAAGCTCGCACCCCCGTCAGGTTGACGGGAGGGCCTCCTGCAGCACTTCGTCGAGCGCGGCCACGAACCGTTCGGCGTACCCGGGTAGCGCCTGCGCGTCGGTGACGACGCCGAACGTGGTGGTGTGTCCGAGGATCAGGGTCGTCACCGACAGCGAGTAACCCGCGAGCGGCGACAACGGTGTCAGGGTGACGATCGAGCGCCCCAGCACCGACCGGACCCGCGAGAACCCGGGGTTGATGCCGATGTGGATGTCGGGGTGCATGTGGGACATCGACGCGTTCACGATCGCGCGCTGCAGACCCCACAGCGGGGCGCGCGGCAGATCGTCGGCGGCGGCCAGGTACAGCTCCGGCTTCCGCGTCGCTATGGTTTCGAGTTCGCTTCGCGCACGGCCGATCTGACGTGACAGATCGGGCTCGTTGCCGAGCAGGTTGAGGAGCGCCACGGACACCGCGTTGCCGGTGTGCCGGAACTCGTCGTCGAGGGTCACCGGCAGTGTCACGCGGACGACGTCGGCCTGTGGGGACGCGGGCGGGTTGAGGCTGATCGCCCGGCCGATGGCGGCGAGGAGGAACTCGTGAACGGTCGCGCCGTTGCCCTTGGCAGCCTTGCGCAGCGTCCGGGTCGACGCGGCGAACAGGGCGTACTCGCGCTCGCCCGACTTCGTCAGCGCGGGCCAGGCTCGTTTCTTGCCACCGCCCGCCGCGTGCTGGTCGCCATAGGCGGCCTTCGCCTCTTTGAGTTCCTCGGGGTCGATGCCGCTGATCCGGAAGCGGGGACTTGTGGCGAATCGCTCGAACTCCGCGAGATCGTCGGGTTCCCCGTCGGCGAGGAGAGCGGCGAAGGCCGCCCCCGCGATGCCGTCGGAGATGCTGTGGTGCACCCGGAGCAGGACCCACTGTCCGACGCCTTCGGCACCCGCCGACGGCGTGAACAGGGTGATGTCCCAGAACGGGCGCGGACGCGGCAGCGGCGACTCGAGCAGTTTCGTCACCCGTCGCTGGAGATGGGCGCGATCGGTGAACCCGAACTCGGTCACGTGCTCGCCGGCATCCCAGCTGTCGTCGGCGAGCACCATTTCGGGCTTGCGCCAGCGGCCGTTGCGGATACCCAGCCGGAAGATCTCGAACAGCCCGGCCCGCTCCCGGACCCGCGTCCGCACCTCGTCGAGGCCGAGCAACGCCCCGTTGCTCTCGAGCTGCAGGATCATCGACCAGTGCATGGGCGCGCTGTCTTTGTCCATGTGCAGGTAGGTGTGGTCGGGCGGCGCGAGTTCGGTGACACGCGCGTCGGCCGGCGCCTGGCTGGCTGGGCTGTTCATGGGATGACCGCCTGGGTAAGAGGGACGATGGCTCGAGCGCTTCAGGACACCGGCGAGCCGGTGCCGTGGAGTTCGGAGTCGACGAACATGGCCTTATAACGCTCGGTGTCGGGTTTCATCGCCGCCGCGACCAGTTCCCACAGCACCTCGTCGGTGCCGCCGCCGACGCGGGCCAGTTTCATGTCCCGCCACCAGCGACCGATGGGGGATCCGGTCTCGAGGTAACCGATACCGCCGAAGATGTGCAGGCACTCCGACGCGACCTCTTCCCCGAGGTTGGCGGCGGTGGCCTTCAGCGCCGCGGCGGTGCGCAGGTTGATCTTGCCCTCCGCGGCGACACCGGCCAGCGAATAGCGCAGGACGTCGACCCTGGCCTGCAGATCGGCGACGCGCAGCCGGAGCGCCTGATGGTCGTAGAGCTTCTTGCCGAACTGGGTACGCTCCACCATCCGGGCGAGTGTCACGCCGATCATCACGTCGCACGCGGCGGCGATCTGGGCGGCCACCGAGTACCGCTCGTGCGCCAGTCCCCAGCTGATGATCGCCAGGCCCGTCCCCGGCCGGGCGATCAGCGCCTCGTCGGGAATCCAGGCGTCGATGGTCACCGGCGCGGTGTCGAGGGGCCCGGCGCCGAGTTTCGCATACGGCTTCCCCACCGTCACCGACTCGATCGGGACGGCGGCCAACGCCACGTTGCCGCCCACGTCAGGACCGTCGTCGACGCCACGGCAGACCACGAACACGTGGTCCGCGATCGGCGAGAGAGACACGAACTTCTTGTGCCCGACGACGCGGAACCCGCCGTTCTCCGGCAGGATCCGGGTCTCGGAGTTCTGTAGATCCGACCCGCCCTGCTCCTCAGAGGCCCCGATACACAGCACGGTCTCGGCGGTCAGGGCGCGCTGGGCCAGGTCTCTGAGATAGTCGTTGCGGCCGAAGCGGCGGAGGATTGCGATGGCCGAATCGTGCAGGCTCACACCCACTCCGATGGCCGCGGAGCCCAGCGCGCCGAGATGTGCGCCGAGGGCGAAATGGTCGTGGAGGTCGGTGACCTTGCGGTCCTCCCACTTGCGGACGAAGACGCCCTCGGCACCGAGGTGTTCGAGCAGGGGCCGCGGGAATCGATGATCCCGCTCGGCCTGCGCCGTCCAGGCCGTCACCTGCTCGTCGAACGCGGCGTCGAGCAGTTCGGCGTACGTCTGCACTGGGGTCTCCACAGTCATGTCGGGTCCGGGTCCTCTCAGGCCGGGGTGCCGGCCTTCGACCGGATGAGGTCCTCGAGGTCGCCGACGGTCTTGGACTCGAAGAGCTCCCGTTCCGACAGCTTCACGCCGAGACGCTCTTCGATCGCCACCACGCCGATGGCGAACGCCACCGAGTCCAGCCCGAGGTCGTCGATCAGCTTCGAGTCGCGGCTGATGTCGCCGAGCGCGAGGTCGAGGTCCTCTTCGAGGATGCCGCGCAGGGCTTCGGTGATGTGGTCGGACATGTGGTGGCTCCTGGGGTGGTGATGTTCGGTCGAAAGTATCGGTCGGTCAGCGCGGGACCACGTACGGGGCGACGCTGGCCAGCTTCTCGCAGGTCTCGGTGAACTCGCGCTCCGGCGTGGACTGCGCGACGATCCCGGCACCGGCACGCAGCCATGCGCCTTGCCCGGACGAGAAGATGGTGCGCAGGGCCAGGGTCGCCTCGAGCTCGCCCGTCGACGAGGCGGTGAGGATCGCGCCGGAATACAGGCCGCGGCGTCGGGGCTCGAGACGGTCGATCGCCTCCACGGCCGGGGTCTTGGGGATGCCCGACGCGGTGATCGACGGGAACACCACCTCGATTGCACGCCAAGGCGTTTCGTGATCGGCGAGGGTCCCGCGCACGGTCGAGGCCAGATGCTGGACGCTCCCGCGCTCACGAACCTCCATGAACTCACTCACGGCCGTGGTGTCCGCAGCGGCGATCGAGGAGATCTCGTCGAAGCACGCGCGCACCGACATGGCGTGCTCGGCGATCTCCTTGGCATCCGAGAGCAGGTCGGCGCGGGCCGCCGCGTCCTGCTCCGCGGAGATCCCGAAAGCCCTTGTGCCGGCCAGTGGTTCGGTGACCACGGTCCGGTCGTCGTGCACCGCGACGACGAGTTCGGGACTGAACCCGGCCGCCTGCAGGTCACCGAGCGAGAGCAGGTAGCTCCGGGCGGGGTTGTTGTCGGCGCGGCCGCGGGCGTAGGTGGCAGGGATGTCGACGTCGAACGGGATGTCGACGGCACGCGAGAGGATCACCTTCTGGTACCGCCCGGCTTCGATCTCGGCGACAGCGGTGGCCACACGGCCGCGGTAGTCGTCCGGGTCGGACTGCACGTCCACCGGCCGCGACTCGCCGGGAACGGTTGCTCGCGAGGCGATCTCGAGGAGACGACCGGCACGCTCGGCGTCGAGCGACCCGGTGTCGACCCCGTCGGCATCGACAGTCGCCTCGAACTCGGGAACGATGAGGTGCGCCAGCACCGTGTCCTCGGGAACGCGCTCGAGGATGCCGTGATACGGGGCGCAGAAGTCGAAACCGACCCAGCCGTAGACGCGCCAGTCGGAAATCGACAGCGACGCGGTCGCGGCGGCGAGCGCGTCGGCGGGGTCGCCGCGCCAGGGCGTCGTCGTGCGGTCGCCCTGATCGTCGACGATGACCTCACTGCGTGTGATCACCACGCGGGCGCGGACACCCGCCGCGAAGGTCCAGCGCCGGTCGCGCTCGTAGACGACATGGTCGCCGAATTCGCCGGAGCCGGCCCAGGCCGCCGTGATCCGCGCGGCATCGGACTCGCTCAGCGGCGAGGCCGGCGCGAGCAGGTCGACGAACTGCGCGGCGTGCGATTCGGTTGTCAGCGACATGTCCTTCGTTCCTCCGGTCGTGATGCACTCGAGCACCGATGATCATAGGGAATCTTAGGGCAGCCTAATCAAACAATCCCCCGCGGGTCGACAGCCGGCCTCCCGCCCTGCATCGACCGGTAAGGTTACCCTATCCTGCCTGTGTTTGAATGAACTCATGCCGACGCATCTCGACCCCGCGACCGATCTGCTCGACGGTTTCGCTCCCCACACCGACGCACAGGCACAGAAGTACCGCGACGCCGGCGTCTTCCTCGACCGCCCGTTGTTCGCCGGCCTCGATCTGGCCGCCGAGCGAACTCCCGACTCCCCTGCGCTGACCGACGCCTCCACCGACGGGCCGCGCACGCTCACCTATGCCGAGTTCCGCGACGCCACCCTCCGTCGTGCCGCCGGTTTCGTCGCGGCCGGACTGCGGCCGACGCAACGGGTCGTGTTGCAGCTGAACAACTCCCTCGACTTCGCGGTCACCCTGTACGGCCTCCTACGCGCGGGTGTCGTTCCGGTGATGACGCTGCCCGCGCACCGGATCACCGAGATCGCCCATCTCGCAGCCGGTGCCGGCGCGGTCGCCTACATCGGTGAGGACGGCCGCCGGGGGTTCGACTATCGCGAGCTCGCGACCGAGCTGCAGTCACGGGTGCCCGACGTCGCGCAGGTCTTCATCTCCGGCGAACCTGGTCGATTCACACCGCTCCCCGACGCCGACCCCGCCTCGGTCGAGCTCCCGGCTGCCCCCGACGCCGGGCTACCCGCCCTGTTCCTCGTGTCGGGGGGCACCACCGGACTGCCGAAACTCATCGCGCGCACGCACGACGACTACGACCTCAACGCCCGGCTGTCCGCGGACGTCGCCGGCCTCACCGCCGACGACACCTACCTCGTCGCCCTGCCGGCCGCGCACAACTTTCCGCTGTGCTGCCCGGGAATCCTGGGCGTCTTCGGTGCGGGCGGCCACGTCGTCTTAGCCGACAACCCCAGTCCGGACAACACTTTCGACCTCATCGAGCGGCACCGCGTCACGGTGACCGCGCTCGTCCCCGCGCTCGCGCAACTCTGGTGCGCGGCGACCGAGTGGGAGCCGGCGGACATCAGCTCCCTGCGCCTGCTGCAGGTGGGCGGCGCCAAGCTGGCACAGTCCGACGCCGTCGCCCTCGACGCGGCCCTCGGCCCCGTCGTCCAGCAGGTCTTCGGCATGGCCGAGGGGCTGATCTGCTACACCCGGACCGACGACCCGCGTGACTTGGTGCACCAAGTGCAAGGGGCACCGATGTCGGAGCTCGACGAGGTGCGGGTCGTCGACGAGGGCGGAGCCGATGTCCCCGACGGGGAAGAAGGTGAACTGCTGGTGCGGGGGCCCTACACGATCCGCGGTTACTACCGCGCCACGGCGCACAACGAGAAGTCCTTCACGCCGGACGGCTTCTACCGGTCCGGGGACAAGGTCACCCGGCTGCCGTCGGGGCACCTGGCCGTGACCGGCCGCATCAAGGACACCATCGTGCGCGCCGGGGAGAACGTCGCCGCCGACGACGTCGAGGAGAACCTCCTCGCCCACGATTCGGTCCGGCAGGTCGCGGTGGTCGGGCTGCCCGACGACGCGCTCGGTGAGAAGATCTGTGCGGCAGTCGTGCTCTCGCACGAACACCCCCCGGCCCGACCACTCGAGCTGGCCGCGATCCGCACCTTCCTCGCCGACCGCGGACTCGCCTCCTTCAAACTGCCCGACGTGGTCCGCGTCGTGCGCACGCTCCCGGTCACCGCAGTAGGCAAGATCGACAAAAAGGTGCTCCGCGAGACACTGCTGTCGGAGCCGTCGGCAGGCTGAGCCGAGTCGGAGCCCGCTCCTCACACCGGCGCGAGGAGCGCGACCACCGCACCATAATCCCAAGGAAGCGCATAACCCCTGCTCCCTGAGGTGCGAGGAGCGATAGCGACGAGCCTCGAAGGGTCCGGCGAGGAATGTTCCGGAGCCGCCGAGGCTTACCTTCGGATCACACCGGCGCGAGGGTCACGATCCCGGGATGGCCGTCGAGATAGTGCTTGGTGAAGGTGCACACGGGCCGCAGGCGGGCGCCCTGCTCGCGGGTGAAGTGCACGACGGTGCGGGTGAGTCGGGTGGCGAGACCATGTCCGGTGTACTCGTCGTAGAGCACGGTGTGTAGGACGGTGATGGTGGTCTGACCGTCGACCGTCTCGGTCGAATAGCCGAGCACGCCGACCAGGTCGCCGGCGACCCACAGCTCGAACCGGTCGCGGTCGGGATTGTGCACCACCTGCGAGATCTGCTGCAGGATCGACTTCGCCGACTGTGGTGGTCGCTGACGATGCTTGCGTAGCACCCGACCCTCCTCACCTCTTGATCGTGGACATCGGACCACTGACATGTGCCGTCCGAACCTCGGCATAGGCCCCGCTTGTGATCCGGGTCACACGGTACCTTACGGAACCGTAACTGATGACCCCGATCGTCCGGTCGTCGCACATCGAGACGGTCGCGCGCACCCCTACGACCCGAACGAACTCCGCGCTGTAGGGTGGCGGACGCACGACAACTACACCGCGGGGGCTCTCACGATGACCGAGGGCTGAGATGGCGACGGGCGGTCGCCGACCGCTCGAACCTGTCCGGGTAATGCCGGCGTAGGGAGACAAGCCATGGGCACACGTGTATCCGCGACTCGCGACGGCAGCGCACCCGCCGACTCAGGGTTCCTGACCCTCGGTCCGATCGAGGGCAGCACCAAGCACCACCTCACGGTCGGCGACCTGCGCGTCCCGCAGCGTCGTATCCACCTCACCAACGGCGAACACCTCGACGTCTACGACACCTCGGGTCCGTACACCGATCCGACGGCGCGCATCGACGTCGAGAAGGGCCTCGCCCCCACCCGCGACAACTGGCGCCGCCCGGAACCGGTCGACGGCGCGAGCACCCAGCTAGCTTGGGCGCGGGCCGGGATCATCACCGAAGAGATGCGGTTCATCGCCGCCCGAGAGGGCATCGACCCCGAACTGGTCCGGTCGGAGGTGGCGATCGGGCGAGCGGTCATCCCGGCGAACCACCGGCATCCGGAGTCCGAACCGATGATCATAGGCAAGAACTTCGCGGTGAAAGTCAATGCGAACATCGGAAATTCGGCGGTGCGCAGCTCGATCTCCGACGAGGTCGAGAAGATGGTGTGGGCCACCCGCTGGGGCGCCGACACGATCATGGATCTCTCGACCGGCGCCGACATCCACACCACCCGCGAGTGGATCATGCGTAACTCGCCGGTCCCCGTGGGGACGGTTCCGATCTACCAGGCGCTGGAGAAGGTCAACGGCGATCCCGCCTCGCTGACCTGGGAACTGTATCGCGACACCGTGATCGAGCAGGCCGAGCAGGGTGTCGACTACATGACCGTGCATGCCGGTGTCCTGCTGCGCTACGTTCCGCTGACCGCGAAGCGGGTGACGGGCATCGTGTCGCGCGGCGGTTCGATCATGGCGGCCTGGTGTCTCGCGCACCACCGGGAGTCGTTCCTGTACACGCACTTCGACGAGTTGTGCGAGATCTTCCGCCGCTACGACATCACGTTCTCCCTCGGCGACGGCTTGCGCCCCGGATCGATCGCCGACGCGAACGACGAGGCCCAGTTCGCCGAACTCCGCACTCTCGGCGAGCTGACCGCGATCGCCAAATCGCATGGTGTGCAGGTCATGATCGAAGGCCCCGGGCACGTCCCGATGCACAAGATCGCCGAGAACGTGCGCCTGGAGGAGGAGTTGTGCGAGGAGGCCCCCTTCTACACCCTGGGTCCGCTCGCCACCGACATCGCGCCGGCCTACGACCACATCACCTCGGCCATCGGCGCGGCGATGATCGCTCAGGCCGGCACCGCGATGCTGTGCTACGTGACTCCGAAAGAGCATTTAGGACTTCCGGACCGCGACGACGTCAAGGTCGGCGTGATCACGTACAAGATCGCGGCGCACTCGGCCGACCTGGCCAAAGGCCACCCGCGGGCACAGGAACGCGACGACGCACTGAGCAAGGCGCGCTTCGAGTTCCGCTGGACCGACCAGTTCAATCTCGCCCTCGACCCCGACACCGCGCGCGCATACCACGACGAGACGCTGCCCGCCGAGCCCGCGAAGACCGCCCACTTCTGCTCGATGTGCGGACCCAAGTTCTGCTCGATGCGGATCTCGGCGGACGTCCGCGCCTACGCCGAGGAGCACGGTCTCGTCACCGCGGACGACATCGACCGGACTATCGCCGAGGGCATGGCCGCGAAGTCGGCCGAGTTCGCCGAGGCTGGTAACCGCGTGTACCTCCCGCTCCAGACGACCGGCGGCGCCTGATGCGCACAGACGACGCACGACGACGCACAGTCGACGCGAATCAGCGCACGGTCGACGAACAGGCCTACACGGGACTCCCGCTGTCACCGCCCGGAACGGCCCCGGTACGGGTCCTGACCATCGCGGGTTCGGACTCCGGCGGGGGCGCGGGAATACAGGCAGACATGCGCACCTTCGCCCTGCTCGGGGTGCACGGGTGTGTCGCGGTGACCGCGGTGACGGTCCAGAACTCGGTGGGCGTGAGCGGGTTCGAGGAGATCTCACCGCAGACCGTGGCGGCGCAGATCGACTCCGTGTCCGGTGACATCGGTGTGGCCGCGGCGAAGACCGGGATGCTCGCGTCGGCGCCCATCATCGAGGCCATCGTCGAGCAGTGCCGCACGAGCGGAATCGGCCGGGACACATCCGTTCCGCTGGTGGTCGATCCAGTGTGCGCGTCGATGCACGGCAACCAGCTGCTCGCCGACTCGGCACTCGACACCCTGCGGCACAGCCTGTTTCCCCTCGCGACGGTGGTGACACCGAACCTGGACGAGGTCCGGCTCATCACCGGCATCGCGGTCACCGATGCCGCGTCGCAGCGCGACGCGGCCAGGGCACTGCTCGATCTCGGGCCGCGCTGGGCGCTGGTGAAAGGCGGGCACCTGCGAACCTCGGACCACTCCCCCGATCTGCTCTACGACGGCGACCAGTTCATCGAGCTCAGCCACGAACGCATCGACACCCCGCACGACCACGGCGCCGGCGACACCCTCGCCGCCGCGATCGCATGCGCGCTGGCCCACGGGCACGACGTTCCCGCGGCGGTCGGCTTCGGCAAGGACTGGGTGACCCGCTGCCTGGCGGCCGCGTATCCACTGGGCGCCGGCCACGGTCCGGTCAATCCGCTGTGGCGTGTGGGCGTCGGGTCGGCGGACTGACGCGAACACGAGAAACAGACAACGCTCCCCGACGGCGACCGGCGCCATCGGGGAGCGTTGTCTGTGTCGAGGGACCGTCAGGCGGTTCCGCTGAGGGCCTTGCTCTTCAAGTGCTCGAACTCCTGGGGTGTGATCGCGCCCGAGTCGAGCAGGTTCTTCGCGTCGGCGATCTGCTGGGTCGGTGAGGTGCCTGCGACGGACCGGATGTACTCGTCGGACGCCTGCTTGGCCTCGCTGTACGCCTCACGCTGACGCTCGGCCATCCCCTTGCCCTTCGCGAGCAGGTACACGATGGCGGTGATGTACGGGAAGATGATCAGGAAGACCACCCACGCCGCCTTCGCCCACCCCGAAGCCGCCTTGTCGCGGAACAGGTCGCTGATGATGTGCCACAGGACGATCAGGTATGCGACGAACGCGAAGATGACGATCGTGTACCAGATGAAGTCCCAGAATGAATCCCACATCGGAGTGTCTCCCTTGTCTAGAAGAATCGGCGCTCGCACGCCGAGCACATGAACCGATATGAAGCATTACACAGCACCGACCTCGACACCGTGACGAACTGGAAAGAATTTAGTGAAATCGTGTGAAGAGACCAATGCGGGCGCAATTCCTCCGATTTCGCCCCGCACGATCACAACTTCGCGAAGGGCGACATGGAATCTCACCCGGTAGGTATCGAGAAGGTCGAGCTCGGTCTCGACACGTTCGGGGACATCACCGCCGAACCCGACGGCACATTGCGCTCGGGGTCGCAGACCCTGCGCGATCTGCTCGAGCAGGCCATCCTCGCCGACACGGTCGGCGTCGACTTCCTCGGTGTCGGTGAGCATCACCGCGACGACTACGCGGTGTCGGCACCCGAGGTCGTACTCGGCGCGATCGCGGCGCGCACCACCCGGACGCGTCTCGGTTCGGCCGTCACCGTCCTGAGTTCCGATGATCCGATCCGCGTGTTCCAGCGGTTCTCGACAGTCGATGCGTTGTCGTCGGGTCGCGCCGAGGTGATCCTCGGGCGCGGGTCGTTCACCGAGTCGTTTCCGCTGTTCGGTTTCGACCTCTCCGATTACGAGGAACTGTTCAGCGACAAGCTGGCCCTGTTCGCCGAACTGCGCACCGGCCGACCGGTCTCCTGGTCGGGTTCCACGCGCAGTCCGCTGCAGTCCCAGACGGTCTACCCCGAACTCGAGAACCCTCCCCTGCCGACGTGGATCGCGGTCGGCGGCAGCCCGGAGTCGGTGGTACGTGCCGCGTCGTACGGCCTGCCGCTCATGCTGGCGATCATCGGCGGCGACCCGCTGCGCTTCAAGCCGTACGTCGATCTCTATCACCGCGCCCTGCGCGAGATGGACAAGCCGCTATTGCCCGTCGGCGTGCACTCACCGGGACATGTCGCCGACACCGACGCGCAGGCACGCGACGACCTGTGGCCGCACTACCGCGAGTACGTCGGACGCATCGGTCGCGAACGCGGCTGGCCGCCGCCGACCCGCATCGAGTTCGAGCGGTCGACCGGACCCGGCGGCTCGCTCTACGTCGGGTCGCCCGACACCGTCGCCCGCAAGATCGCGTCGACCGTCCAAGCACTGGGACTGAGCCGATTCGACCTGAAGTACTCGCACGGGACACTCGGCCACCCCGAGCTCATGCGCAGCATCGAACTCTATGGAACGCAGGTCATCCCGCGGGTGCGCGAACTGCTCAGCGTCGGGTCAGGGTGAGCTGGAAGTCGCCCGCGGGATCGGTCCACGCCGACACGACGGACAGTCCGGCCGACTCGAGTTCTTCCGCGAGCGCCCCGGGCTGGAACTTGGTGCTGATCTCGGTGTGGATCTCGGTTCCCGCGGGCACCCGCCACGATCGGCCCAGCACACCGAAGTACGCGTCGACGTCCCGCCGGGCGCGAAGCCACATCTCGACGCGGTGCTCGCCCGGATTCCAGCGGGCGATGTGTTCGAAGTCGTCGGCGTAGAGCCCGCGAGCGTCGAGGCCGGCACGGAGCACCTCGATCATGTTCCGGTTGAAATCGGCGGTCACACCGGCACTGTCGTCGTAGGCAGCGACGAGCCGCCCGGTGTCCTTGACGAGGTCGGTACCGAGGAGAAAGTAGTCACCCGGGGACAACGAGCCGACCATCGAACGATAGAACTCCGCGCGCGCAGCAGGATCGAAGTTGCCGATCGTGCCACCGAGGAACACCGCGAGGCGCGGGCCGTCGGCGGGCGGGAGATCCAGGTCGGGCTCGGTGAAGTCGGCGACCACGGGGACGACGTCGATCCCGGGATAGTCGACGGCGAGCACTTCGGCTGTCGTCGTGAGCATCTCGGTGCTGACGTCGACGGGGACGTAGGTCGGACGCTCACCGTCGGCGGCCGCGTCCACGAAGGCGTCGAGCAGCAGACGCGTCTTGGTCGATGTGCCCGAGCCCAGTTCGACGATGACGTCGGCACGGGTCGTCGAGGCGATCTCGGCCGACCGCGCGCGCAGGATCGCGGTCTCGCGGCGGGTGGGATAGTACTCGGGCAGACGGGTGATCTCGTCGAAGAGCTTGCTGCCGCGCTCGTCGTACAACCACTTCGTCGGGAGGACCGGCGGTTGCTGCCACAATCCCGAGAGTGCGTCTGCGGCAAGGCCCCCGATGGCCGTGTCCCCGGTGGTCGCCGTCACCGGGGTGTCGCTGTCGAGGCTCATCGGGCCAGCCGGAGTCCCGAGAAGACCCAGCGCGACGGCGCCGGGAAGAAGTTCCGGTACGTCAGTCGTTCGTGACCCACAGGCGTCACCGCGCTCGCCCCACGCAGCACATGCTGGTCGGACATGAACTTGCCGTTGTATTCACCCACCGCGCCGTTGGCGGGCACGAAGCCGGGATAGGGCAGGTACGCACTGGCCGTCCACTCCCACACATCCCCGATCATCGCCGCACCGACGCGGCCGGGATGACATCGGTCCGGGTCGAGCAGGGCCCCGCGCTCGGTACCCAGTGAGCCGGCGGCGATCTCCCACTCGAATTCGGTGGGCAACCGGGCCCCCGCCCAGCGGGCGTAGGCGTCGGCCTCGTAGAACGAGACGTGCAGGACGGGCTCGTCGGGCACGATGCGCCGCCGACCGGACAGGGTGTACGTCGTCCAGTCCGACGGGTCGGTGGAGCGCGCACCGGTCTCGTCGCGCCAGTATCCCGGTGCGTCCCATCCGGTCTGGCGGATGGTCGCCCACCCGTCGGACAACCAGAATTCGGCGCGCCGGTAACCGTCGTCGGCCATGAACTCCAGCCAGTCGGCGTTGGTGACCGCGCGGTCGGCGATCTCGAAGTCCTCGAGATACACCCGGTGTCGGGGGCCCTCGTTGTCGTAGGAGAATCCGCTGCCCAACGCGCCGATCTCGTTGACGCCGCCCTCGAACTGCCGCCAGCCCAACGCTTTCGCGATGCCCGGTTCGTCGGGTTCGCGATCGACGTACACCGGCCCGAACGTATTGGTGGAGAAGAGATGCTTGATGTCCATGAGCAGCAGCTCCTGGTGCTGCTGTTCGTGATTGAAGCCGAGTTCGACGAGTTCGAGTGCGGCCTCGTCGAGGTCGCCGCGCTCGAGGAGATCCACCATCGCGGCGTCGACATGCTCGCGATAGCGGGTCACATCGCGGACACCCGGCCGCGTGACGAGACCGCGATCAGGTCGTGGATGCCGTTCTCCCACAGCCTCGTAGTAGCTGTTGAACAGGTACCGGAACGTGTCGTCGTAGACCTTGTACGCGGGGTCACGCCGCAGGATGAACTCCTCGAAGAACCAGGTGACGTGCGCCCGGTGCCATTTCGCCGGGCTCGCCTCGGTCATCGACTGCGGTGTCTGGTCCTCGGGCGAAAGCCGTTCGGACAGCGTGTCGGTCAGGGCGCGGACGTCGAGGTAGCGACGCGCGACATCGGTGACGACCCCGTTCGCCGGCGGGCTCTCGGCGGACCGGGTGTCTGTGGACTGGGGACGAACCGACGGTTCGGTGATGCTCACTGGATAACCTCCCGTGGCAAAGCCTGGAGCGGCCGGCGACGACTTCGCCGATCTCCGCATCCATCGTCATGACGCTTGCCGTTCCTGTCAACGCACACGCGCTTGATCGGCCTCGACGTGTCGTCGTCAACTCGGGGTTGACGCGATCAACTCGTCAACCTACGGTTGACGCATGCCCCAGAATTCAGTCTCCATCCGCCTCGACGACCTGATCCATGCCATCCGCAAGGTCCACGACGACCCGTTGGACCAACTCTCCGACGCGGTGGTCGCCGCGCAGCACCTGGGCGACATCGCCGACAGCCTGATCGGTCACTTCGTCGACCAGGCCCGTCGCTCGGGGGCATCGTGGACCGCGATCGGCACCAGCATGGGCGTGAGCAAACAGGCCGCTCAGAAGCGGTTCGTCGACCGCGTGTCGTCCGCAGGCGAGAACGATGCACCCGGCGCGGACAACCCGTTCTCGCGTTTCACGCCCCGGGCCGCGAACGTACTGATGGCCGCGAACGCGGCAGCGGCCGCAGGCCGCGCCGAGCACGTGACCCCGGCCCACATCGCGCAGGCCCTCACGGCCGAACCGAAGTCCCTCGTGTTCCATGTGTTGCGGGACTCCGGCGTCGACGCCGACGCCTGGCGTGCAGCCATCGCGCCGCTACTCCCGGCACCGCGGGACATCGCCGACGACGAAGCAACGAGCGTGGTGCCCTACGACGACGCGTCGAAGTCGGTCCTGGAGTCGACCGTCGCTGCCGCCCTCGATCTCGGGCACAACTACATCGGCACGGAGCATCTTCTGCTCGGCTTCTTCGCCGATGCCACGCTCGCCGAGGCGATGAGCGGGCTGGGTCTCACGGCCGACGCCGTCCGCTCGACCATCGTCGCGACGCTGGCGCAGGTGATGGAGCAACCCGGCGCCGGGAGCGAAGCGAGCGGGCCGAATCAAACCGGCGCCGGGAGCGAAGCGAGCGGGCCGAAACAGACCGGCGCCGGGAGCGAAGCGAGCGGGCCGGGTCAGACCGACTAGTCCGAATCGGAGATGTAGTGCACGGCAGCCTCTTCCGCGGAGGCCCCGGCACCGTCGATCCCGGCGTCCTCGGCCACGGCGTCGGACTCGGTGTCGATGCCCGACCCGGCGTCCGGGGCGATGAGTCGTCCGGCGCGGCGGTCGCCGACCTCGTCGTCCTCCTCGAACTCTTCGTCGCGGTCGGAATCGTGTGCGCGCCAGTCGGTCCGCGCACGTTCCTCGGCGGTGATCTCGTCGAGCGGATCGACCGCCCCGACGTCGGGCTCCTCTTCGGCAAGCCGCTCGTCGAGCGTCTCGCCCTCGGCCTGCTCGCGGGGGGTCAGCCCGTGGACGGCACCCTTGGGCTCATAGTCGGGCGGTGAGTACCCCTCGTCGAGGACGTCGTCGACGCCGCGGTCGTCCAGAGTGTCCTCGGGCTGCAGTTGGTCGTCCTCGTCCAGGCTGTACTCGCCGTCCGAACCCTCCGGAGTGCTACCGATGTCGTCCTTCATCCTTGCCACGATGCCAGCCCGCCGGGAGTCCCGCCAGGACGACCCGATGGTGTTACCTGGCCGGCCGGTGTCGGTCGTGCTCACCCGGTTCGGCCGAATCGCCGATGCCGGGGTGCCGGATCGGCGACAATGTCGAGGGTGATCGAGGAAATGCAGGCCGAGGCCCGGGCGCTGCTCTCGGCCGGTGAATACGACCACGCGCTGGCCGAGTTCTCCGTGCTCCGCGAGATCAGGTCGCGCCGCGAGGGACCGTATTCGGTGATGTACCTGTCCAATCTGCACGACTGCGTCCGCTGCATGTCCCATCTCATGCTGTGGTCCGACGCCAGCCACCTGTGTCGTGAACTGCACGGCAAGTACGTGCGCACGCACGGGCGCGCCGAAGCCGACACGGTCGACGTCGCGAAGCACTGGGCCTGGGCGCTCGTGCACCTGCACGACTATTCGCCGGCCGTCCGGTTGTACCTGCTGACCGCCGACGCGCTCTGGGAGTCCGATCCCGCCCAGGCGCAACGTCTGCTCGGCGCGGCGGTGGTCCACCGGCACGACACCGATCCCCTCGCGCTGATCTCGCCGGGGCTCATCGACGGTGTCGGACTCCGTCATGCCGACGAGGAACGGGAACTGCTCACGCGCCTGGTCGAGAGGTTGGCCGATGGTGGCGGCGCTCCGGCGAGCGCGGCCACCATCGACGGTCTGGCTCTGGTGTGAGCCGTCAGACGACGTCTCGGCGTCGGCGTCGCATGATGTAGCTGTCGGCGCCCATCCGGCCGGCCGACGTGTAGCCGACGGCCAGCAGGCCCGCGATCAGCGCGAGCGGCCACTCGTAACCGCCGTCCATGTTCCAGAACCCGGCGTCCCAGTGCACGAACACGATCGCGCCGATCATGTCGGCGATCAGCAGGGTCGCGACGATCGGCAGCAGCAGTCCGAGGATCAGCAGGATGCCGCCGATCAGCTCGACCCATGTCGCGTAGTACGCGGCGAGCTCCGGGTAGGGGATGTCCATGCCGGCCGGGCCGAATGCCGCCTTGGTGGCGTCCATACCCTGGGTGACCAGCTTCTGCCACCCGTGGGCGATGAAGATGATGCCGAGTATCAGGCGCGCGAGAAACTGCGCCACACTACCGAATCCGCTCATTCCGCACTCCTCGTATCGATCGGGCGGGCCGGCCGTGCCGCCGCCAGGTACTCTCTCAGTGTCCGGGACAGCATCGCCCCGTCGCGGGTGAACAGCCGAATCGAGACGTCACCACCGAACCGCAACCGCTTCGTGACCGGTCGCAGCGCGTCGCCGACGCGACTCGTCGAGGCGCGCCGCCGCACGTCAGCCCGCCGGGGCAGAACGGAGTAGGAGTCGAGAGTGCCGGGAAAGTCTGGGCTGGGTTCACGTGGCAACTCCGGGCAACCCGTGCTGGGGGCACCCGCCGACGTCCTCGATACATATCTGCCCGACAACGGCAATCTGGGCTATCGCATCTCTCGATACGATCTGGAACTCGAGTACAAGGTGTCGAGCAATCGACTCGAGGGCACCGCGATCCTGACCGCGACGTCGTACGCCGAGCTCAAGCGTTTCACCCTCGACCTGGCGAGCTCGCTGTCGGTGCAACGGGTGTCGGTCAACGACAAGCGCGCCCGCTACTCGCATCGTCGGCACAAGCTGACCATCACCCCCGACACTCCACTCCCCCCGGGCGGGGCGATGACCGTCACCGTCCGGTACCACGGCAGTCCGCATCCGATCCGCGGCCCGTGGGGTGAGGTCGGTTGGGAGGAACTGACCGACGGCTCGCTCTGTGCGAACCAGCCCAACGGGGCGGCGTCGTGGTTCCCCTGCGACGACCACCCGAGCGCCAAGGCGCCGTACCGGATCTCGATCACCACCGACAGCCCGTATCACGCGCTCGCCAACGGCGTCCTGGAGTCCAAGCGGGTCCGCGCCGCGCAGACCACCTGGGTCTACGAGCAGGTGGAACCGATGCCCACCTACCTGGCGTCGATCCAGATCGGTCAGTACAATCAGATCTCGTTGGCGTCCAAACCGATTCCGGTCTCGGGCCTCGTCCCCTCGCGACTCGAGGAGAACTTCGGGGTCGATTTCGGTCAGCAGACCGAGATGATGGCGGCGTTCGTCGAGATGTTCGGGCCGTATCCGTTCCCCCGGTACACCGTCGTGGTCACCGACGACGAACTCGAGATCCCCATCGAGGCACAGAGTTTCTCCACCTTCGGGGCCAATCACTGCGACGGCAGCCGGCACGCGGAGCGGTTGATCGCCCACGAGCTCGCGCATCAGTGGTTCGGCAATTCGGTGACCGCGGCCCGCTGGCGCGACATCTGGCTCCACGAGGGTTTCGCCTGTTACGCCGAATGGCTGTGGAGTCAGCACTCGGGCGGCCGCAGCGCCGACGAATGGGCGCGTCACTACTACGCGAAACTCGAATCGTCGCCGGTGCGTGTGCCACTCGCCGATCCCGGTCCGCGCAAGATGTTCGACGACTGGATCTACAAACGCGGCGCACTCACCCTGCACGCACTGCGGCTGACCATCGGTGACGGCGACTTCTTCGCGCTGCTGCAGCGGTGGACCGACAAGTATCGGTACGGCTCGGTGACCACCGAGGACTTCATGGCACTCGCCGCCACCCACTCGTCGAAGCCGCTCAAGGATCTCTGGGACGACTGGCTGTTCACGCCCGAGTTGCCGCCGTTCCCAGGTCCTTCCTGAACCGTTCGATGACGACCGATCCGACGACGCCGGGTCCGGACGCCGGTTCGGCAGGCGACACCGACGCACGTTCACTGGGCCGGGTCACGATGGCGACGATCGTCGCGGCCGCGTCGGGGTATGTCGTCCTGCTCTTGGCGGCCAGGCATCTCGGGGCCGTCGGTTACGGCGTGTTCGCCGTGTTCTGGGCTGCCTACGGCCTGGTGACCGGGGCGCAGAACGGGCAACTGCAGGAGACGACGCGGGCGGTCCGGACCGCCGCATCGGAGGGGCTCGCCCGGTCGCGCCCGTTGCTGGTCAACGCGGGCATCGGGCTCGGCCTGGCCGTTCTGGTCGTCGCGACGTCACCGTTGTGGAGCTCACGGGTGTTCACCGCGGATCGCGGCCTGTCGGTGCTGCTGCTCGCCGTCGGCGTGGCGAGCTTCGCGGTGTACGCACACCTGTGCGGAGCGTTGTCGGGGCGGCTGGACTGGTCGTCGTTCGCGGTGCTGCTGTCGGTCGACGCGCTGATCCGGCTCGCTGGTGCCGGTGTCGCGGTGGCGGCCGGCTGGGGCGTCACCGCGTTCCTGGTCGTCACCGTCGTCGGGTCGGTGTCGTGGTGCCTGCTGCTCGTGGTGTCGGCCTCGGCCCGCCGTGCGATCGGCGTCGCCGGCGACGTCGCGCCCCGACGTCTGACGGGCAACACCCTGACCGCGATGGCCGCCGCCGCCGCGAGCGCCGTCCTCGTCATGGGTTTTCCCGTGCTCATCAACCTGACCACCGACCTGCGTGGCGGCCCCGACGCCGACGACGTCCGGACGATCGGCGCGCTGATCCTCGCCGTCACCCTGACCCGCGCACCACTACTAGTGCCGCTCAACAGCTTTCAGGGTGTGCTGATCTCGAGGTTCGTCGACCGCCGGGACCACCGCCTCGCCGCGCTGGGTGCTCCCCTCGGGATCGTCGCCGCGGTCGGTGGCGTCGGGGTGACGGCCGCGTGGCTGGTGGGCCCGTGGTTGCTGCGATCGGTGTTCGGCGCCGACTTCGATCTCGACGGTGTGGTCGTGGCGATGCTGACGCTCGGCGCGACGTGCCTGGCGCTGCTGACGGTGACCGGCGCCGCCGCGATCGCCGCGGGCGCCCACCGCTGGTACGCGGCCGGATGGTGGGTGTCGACCCTGGTCGCGATCGCGATGTTGTTGCTGCCGCTCGACGTCGCGACCCGGACCTGCGTCGCCCTCGTCGTCGGACCCCTGGTCGGCCTCGGCGTGCATCTCGTCGGGGTGCTGCGGGCCTGACCCTTCGTGACGCTCGCAAGCTCGCTCCTCAGGGAGCATGGGGTCGGCTCGCAAGCTCGCTCCTTAGTACCTGCGGCCTCGCGGCCGTCGTTGACCGAAAGAACCGCATAACCCCTGCTCCCTGAGGTGCGAGGAGCGCAAGCGACGAGCCTCGAAGGGCTGGTGAGGCGCGCTACGAGCCCTTCGAGGCTCGCTTCGCTCGCACCTCAGGGAGCAGGGGTTAAGCTCGCTTCGCTCGCACCTCAGGGAGCAGGGGTTGGGCTCGCCCACCCCCCAGGGAGCGCAGGCGCTCCTAGCTTCCGGACGAAATCCGCAGCCGGCCGAGGCCCGCGCCGACGCGGGCCGAGAGGTGGTTCAGCCTCGACGTCGCGTGCCACCTGGCGGCGCGCGCTGCCTTCGGCCAGCCGTGCGCCTCGCAACGCTGCGCTTCGTCGGCGAAGAATCGGTTCTCCTCGGCGAACCGCCGACCGTCGACGGCCTGCACCGAACTCACCGAGGCGCGGTGCCTGCGGTAGGAGAAGACGACCTCGGGGTCGTAGACCAGTGATCCGCCGGCGCTCGCCAAATCGACGAGGAGTGCGAGATCGAGGACGATCTCGAGTCCGGGCCGGAACCCGACCTCGCGCACGGCGGCGGTCCGCCACAACAGGGACGGAAAATAGGTCCAGTTGCCGTGGTACAGCGAGGTGGCCAGCCGTTCCCCGGACAGCACGGTCGCCCGCGGCGGCGCGAGAACCGACTTGATCCGGTCACCGAGCGGCGTGACCGGTTGACCGTTCTCGTCGATGACGTCGACGCCGGGCGCGATGACCGCGGCGTCGGGATGGTGGCGGGCCATCGTACGGACGGCGGCGAGGTAGGCGCGGTGCATCACGTCGTCGCACCCCATGACCACGAACCAGTCGGCGGTGACCAGCTCGACGCAGCGCCGGAAGTTCCCGTTCACGCCGAGGTTGGTCTCGTTGCGGAGGTACTGGACCCGGGCGTCGCCGAGCGACTCCAGCCATTGCCGCGGCGTCGGATCCGGGTAGCAGTCGTCGACGACGACGAGCCGGAGGTCCGGGTCGTCCTGGTCGAGCACACTGGTGACGGCTTGCCGGAACTGGGCGACGTCGCCGTAGAACGGCATCATCACGTCGATCGTCACCGGACAAGACTAACCAGGTCCGATCACCATGCAGCCCCCGAGGCGTGCCGGGCGGCAGACCCCGCGCGGAAGCGGGTTAGGGTTGTTGACCATGGCCGAACCCAGTACCAACGCCGACGTGTGGCTGGTGGTGCCCGTCTTCAACGAGGGCCAGGTGATCCGCGAGGTGGCGGCCAAGGCCCGCGAGACGTTTCCCAACATCGTCTGCGTCGACGACGGCAGCTCGGACAACTCGGCCGAGCAGATCCGGGCCGCCGGGGTGCATCTGGTTCGGCACCCGGTGAACCTCGGTCAGGGCGCCGCGATCCAGACCGGCGTCGAGTACGCGCGTCGCCGGCCGGGGGCACGGTTCTTCGTGACCTTCGACGCCGACGGGCAGCACCAGGTTAACGACGTGTCGGCCATGATCGAACGCTTACGACGCGAGCCGGTCGACATCATCGTCGGGACCCGCTTCGCCGACGGTCGCAGCGAATCGGTTCCGATCCTGCGCCGGATGGCGTTGCGCACCATCGTGTTCCTGAGCCCGCGCACTCGTCGCCTCGGATTGTCCGACGCGCACAACGGACTTCGGGCGTTCAACAAGACCGTGGCCGATGAGCTCGACCTGCTCATGAGCGGGATGAGCCACGCGTCAGAGTTCATCGCGCTCATCGATCACCACCGGTGGCGGGTGGCCGAACAACCGGTGACGATCCTCTACACCGACTACTCGCGGGCGAAGGGACAGTCGCTGATCAACGGGGTCAACATCGTCGCCGACGGCCTGTTCCACACCCGGGTGAGGAAGTGATGCCACGATGATCTGGTTCCAGATCCTCGCGATCCTCGGTCTGGTCGCGCTCGTCGGGTTCTTCGTGGTGAATCGAGGCACGGCCCGCGCGTCGGCAGGCGTGAAGCTGCTGTTCGTCGCGTTCATCGGCTTCGGCCTCTACGCGATGCTGCGGCAGGACGACGTCACATGGGTGGCCAACAAGATCGGCATCCAACGCGGCCTCGACCTGGTCCTGTTCCTCCTGGTCATCGCGTTCGCCTTCACGACGGTGTCGACGTATCTGCGGTTCCGCGACCTGGAGGTCAAGTACGCGCGGCTGGCCCGCGCGATCGCGCTGCAAGACGCGGAGCGCGAGAACCATTCCGGAACGGGCGACTAGCTCCGGACCGTCATCGACTGCGCCGCGGCCCTCCCCGACTCCAGCCGATTGTTCGTACCATTGGCGGCGGAACGGCTTTCGGCCGCGGCCACCTGGAACATGGTGGCGACGATGGAGGCGTACAACACCAGCTCACCGAAATTGCCTAGCCAGAGAACCGACATGCCCGCGGCCGCGGTGACCAGCATCGTCACCGAGCCGAGCAACAGCCAGAGCGACCGCACCTGACGCCACGCGGTCATCCCGATCGCGATGAGGATCAGCACGGTGCCCAGTGCGGGGACCGGCGGGCCGGCAGCGGCGGCGTTGGCGTACCGCAGCGCATCACCGTCGGTCGCCGGCGTCAGCTCCAGCGCCACGAAGCACTCGACGATCCCGACGACCACCAATGCGGCGACGAGAACGGCCCCGACCACGACCACCGGGCGACTCCACCGCACCCCCAGACGCCAGGCGAGCACGGCCGCGGCGACAACGATCAGCGGAGTCATCAGCCCGTGAATCCAGAAGCGCGGCAGGTTGATCGCGTACAAAAGGTCACCGAAGCCGACCATCCGGCCTACGGCAACTGCCACGTTGTCGAATGTCAGTGCCACGCCGAGCAGGACCACCAACCAGGTGACGGCCCCGCCCGACCGCCTCAGGCGGAACGCACACGCCGTCAACGCGATCATCCCCAGCCCTATCGCGGCCATGATCGCCGAATTTCCGATCACTCCAGTGAGCATCTGCTCGCCACCTCCCATTGCTCAGCTTACTGAACGATTCGGAGCCGTCACCCTCACGGACTGCCCTCCCGGATGCAGTTTCCCCGATCCCTTGCGTCTACGTATACATCTACATATAGTTACCGCATGCCCAACAAGACCATCTACGTCTCCGACGATGACCTCAAAGTCCTCGAACGCGCTCAACAGGTGTCAGGAGGCAATCTCTCCGGCGCAGTCGTCGAGGCACTGCGCGCGTACGTGCGGGCAGCCGACTACCGCGACGCCGGTTACGACGAGGTCGTCCTGCGCGACGGTCCCGACGGAGTGCGTCGTAAACGGTTCTTCGGCAGACTCCTCGCCGAGGAGACCGAGTACGACGAAACCACCGGCAATGCAACCAAATTGACCGCTTACGAAGGGCGGACCGGCAAGATCGTCCTCGCGGTCCACCACGTCGACTGGGCGAACTACGGGGTGACACATCGGCAGAAGACCGGTAACTGGCTGAAAGACCTGACCGGCCTTCCCAGTGTCCGCAGCCTGTTCACCGCCGACCTACCCGACTGGGGCGACTACCGCGTCGACATCGTCGACTCTCCCGACCAGCTCAAACCGCTTGTCCCCGAACGCTTCTACGCACGTACTGCCGCCGCCCTCCGACCCGAGGTCGAAGACCTGGACGTGTAAAACCCCACCCGACCGCACCACTAGAACAACCGAGCAGTTCCCGGCGACGTCCATCAGGGACCGTCGTCTACCCACACATGCATATATGCGCATGAGTTTATTTCTAGTTTCAGCAACCACTGGGAGCACGATCATGACAACAACCGCCGTCCGCGCCTCCGGACTCACGAAGTCCTTCGGCGACCACACCGTCCTCGACGGTATCGATCTCGACGTACCGGCGGGCGCGGTGTTCGCCCTGCTCGGACCCAACGGCTCCGGGAAGACGACCACCGTGAAGATTCTGTCCACGTTGTCGCAACAGGACGCTGGTGAGGTGGAGGTCGCCGGACTCGATCCGCGGACCGACCGCGCCGCGATCTGCGCGCAGATCGGCCTGACCGGGCAGTTCGCCGCCGTCGACACGTTGCTGACCGGGCGGGAGAACCTCACCATGGTCGCCCGCCTGCGACATCTCTCGAAAGCGGCGACCCGCGAACGGGTCGACCGGTTGCTGCGCGACTTCGACCTCACCGACGCCGCGGACCGTCGGGTCGCCGAATACTCCGGCGGTATGACCAGGCGCCTCGACCTGGCCATGACTTTGGTGGGCGAACCGTCGATCATCTTTCTCGACGAGCCGACGACCGGACTCGATCCACGGTCCCGCCGCGCGGTCTGGGACACCGTCCGCGGTCTCGTCGCCGGCGGCACCACCATCTTCCTCACCACGCAGTACCTCGAGGAAGCGGATCACCTCGCGGACCGGATCGCTGTGCTCGACCGCGGCCGCATCGTGGCCGAGGGGACGGCGGCCGAACTGAAGCGTCTCGTGCCGGGCGGATACATCCGGATCGACTTCACGAACGCCGACGACCTCGAACGGGCGCGGTCGCAGTTCCCCTCGGCGGTCGACACCCCGGGCGAGAACACCCTCGCCGTCCCCGGTGGCGCCGGGATCGGCGCTGTCCGCGGCGTGCTCGCCACCCTCGACGACGCCCGGATCGACGCTGCCGGGATCTCGGTCCACACACCGGATCTCGACGACGTCTTCCTCACCATCACCGGCCGCACCGCCGCTACCACCAACTAGGAGAAGTCATGACCACCACGCTCGACCACACCCTGTCCGACTCCGCGGTGATGGTGCGCCGCAACCTGATCCGGCTACGGCGCTACCCCACAATGATGTTCTCCACGATTGCGATGCCGGTCGTGATCCTGCTGATGATGACCTACTTCTTCGGCGGTGCCATCGAGAGCGCCCTCGCCGCGGACGGACCGCTGGACGGCAAGTACATCAACTATCTTCTCCCCGGCCTACTGCTCTTCGTGCCGTCGTTCCTGACGGTGGCGGTTGCGGTCTCGGTCAATCAGGACGTCACCGAGGGCATCATCAATCGGTTGCGATCACTGGCCACTCCGCCGACAGCGATCCTGGCCGGACACTTCGTCGGCGCCCTCATCCAAGGTGTGGTCGCGGTCTGCTTCCTGCTCGCGGTCGCGTTCGCGATGGGCTTCCGTGCCGACGCAAGCCTTCTCGACTGGTTCGCGGCCGGCGGACTGCTCCTGCTACTGACCGCGGGCCTCGTGTGGATCGCGGTTGCCATGGGTGTCGTCGCGCCGAATCCGGAGAGTGCGAGCAACATGCCGCTGCCGCTGCTGTTCCTGCCCTATCTGGGCAGTGGGCTGGTCCCGACCGACAGCATGCCCAACGGTGTCCGCCAGTTCGCCGAGTACCAGCCGTTCAGTCCCATCGCGGACACGCTGCGCGGACTCCTCATGGGTCTCGACATCAGTGATCGCTGGCCGTGGGCGCTGGGGTGGTGCGTGGTGTTCCTGGTGGTCGGCTACTTCTGGGCGGTCACCGCGTTTCGGCGGTCCACTACCGGCTGACGCTTCCTGCCCTGCGACGTGTACGGCTGGCGCCGTGCACGTTTCGGCGTTCGCGCCTCAGTTCCGCAGCGAACCCAGGAAGTCGGCCACCTCGTCGTGGTTCGGCAGCAGACCCGACTCGCGCGCCTCGGTGAGCCCCGGTGCCGCGGTGTCCTTCGGCGAGAGTTCGAACTCCAGCGGTGAACCGTCCCGGGCGTGCGTCGGCCATTCGATACCCAGTTCCGGATCGAGCGGGTTGATGCCGTGCTCACCGGTCGGGTTGTATCCGGTGGAACAGAGGTAGGTCACGGTCGAGTTGTCGGCGAGCGCGCAGAACGCGTGGCCGAGACCCTCGGACAGGTAGACCGCACGACGATCCACGTCGTCGAGCAGGACGGTGTCGTAGGTACCGAAAGTGGGTGAGCCGACGCGGATGTCGACGATGACGTCGAGAATCGCGCCGGTGGGGCAGGTGACGTATTTCGCCTGTCCGGGGGGGACGTCGGCGAAGTGCACGCCGCGCAGCACGCCGGCCGCGGACACCGAGAGGTTCACCTGCGCGAGGTCGAAGCGGTGACCGATGGTCTCGGCGATCACGTCGGCCTTGAACGCCTCGGCGAACAACCCACGGGCATCGCCGTGTTGGACCGGGGTGAACTCCCACGCTCCGTCGATGGCGAGCGGGCGGACCTTCATGCGGACACCTTTCCCAGGGTCGGTCGTCGGACATGCGCCTCGGGGGCGGCGCTTAGAAACCCTTGCCCCGCTGCAACAGTTCGAGCAGGTAGTCACCGTAACCCGACTTGCGGAGTTTGTCGGCACGAGCCCGCAACTCCTCGTCGGAGAGATACCCCTGTCGCCACGCGATCTCCTCTGGGACAGCGATTTTGAGTCCCTGGCGTTGTTCGACGGTGCGGACGAAGTTGCCGGCGTCGAGGAGGCTGTCGAACGTGCCGGTGTCGAGCCACGCCGTGCCGCGCGGCAGGACGGTGACCGACAGTTTCCCGCGGTCGAGGTAGTGGGCGTTGACGTCGGTGATCTCGTACTCGCCGCGGGCGCTGGGCCGCAGGTTGCGGGCGATGTCGACGACGTCGTTGTCGTAGAAGTACAGACCGGGTACCGCGAAGTTCGACTTCGGTTGTGCCGGTTTCTCTTCCAATGAGATGGCGGTGCCGTCGGCGTCGAAGTCGACCACCCCGTAGGCCTCCGGGTTGGCCACCCAGTAGGCGAAGACCGCGCCGCCGTCGACGTTCTCGAAACCCTGCAACCGGCTGCCGAGTCCGGGTCCGTAGAAGATGTTGTCGCCGAGGACGAGAGCGACCGAGTCGGTACCGACGTGGTCGGCGCCGAGGACAAAGGCCTGCGCGAGTCCGTCCGGGGAGGGCTGGGTCTTGTAGGTGAGGTCGATGCCGAACTGGTCGCCGTTGCCGAGCAGGTTCTCGAAGGCCGGGGCGTCGTGCGGGGTGGTGATGATCAGGATGTCGCGGATCCCGGCCAGCATGAGCGTCGAGAGCGGGTAATAGATCATCGGCTTGTCGTAGACCGGGACGAGTTGCTTGCTCACCCCCTGCGTGATGGGGTGCAGCCGCGTGCCCGTACCGCCGGCCAGGATGATCCCTTTCATGGCGATCAGGGTAATGCCCGCGGCCTTTCGCGACGGCACGCGAGTCGCGCCGCTGCGCTCACCCGAGGCGAGCAGGTCGGCTCCTCGGTAGAGTGACTGCGACCATCGACCTCGACGAAAGGCGCCGCGCGTGCGTGTTCTCGTGACCGGGGGTGCCGGGTTCATCGGCGCCAACTTCGTGCTGCGCACCCTGACGACCCGCCCCGACGTCTCGATCCGGGTCCTGGACAAACTCACCTACGCCGCCAACCCCGACACCCTCGCCCCGGTCGCCGACCGCGTCGAACTCGTCGAGGGCGACATCACCGACGCCGCCCTGGTCGGCCGACTCGTCGCCGACACAGACCTCGTCGTGCACTTCGCCGCCGAATCCCACAACGACAACTCTCTGGCCGACCCGTCGGCGTTCGTCTCCACCAACCTCGTGGGCACCTACACCCTGCTCGAAGCCGTCCGCGCCCACCAGGTGCGCTACCACCACATCAGCACCGACGAGGTCTACGGCGACCTCGATCTCGACGACCCGGCCCGCTTCACCGAACAGACCGCCTACAACCCGTCGAGCCCCTACTCCTCGACCAAAGCCGGCAGCGACCTGCTCGTGCGCGCCTGGGTCCGCTCCTTCGGCGTGGCCGCCACCATCTCCAACTGCTCCAACAACTACGGCCCGTACCAGCACATCGAGAAGTTCATCCCCCGCCAGATCACCAACGTGCTCTCCGGGGTGCGCCCCAAGCTCTACGGCGACGGCCGCAACGTCCGGGACTGGATCCACGTCGACGACCACAACGACGCCGTGTGGACAATCATCGACCGCGGCCAGATCGGCGAGACCTACCTCATCGGCGCCGACGGCGAGGTCGACAACCGCACCGTCGTGGAGACCATCCTCGAACTCCTCGACCAGCCCGCCGACGCCTTCGACTTCGTCACCGACCGCCCCGGCCACGACCGCCGCTACGCCATCGACTCCACCCGCCTTCGCACCGAACTCGGCTGGACCCCCTCCTACCTCGACTTCCGCGCCGGCCTCGCCGCCACCATCGACTGGTACCGCGACCACCCCGGCTGGTGGCAACCCGCTAAAGAAGCCGTCGAACAGAAGTACGCCACCACCGAACGCGTCACCGGCACCTCCGCTGGTTGAGCCGTTGTCCGCTAGTTGACCCGGCCCCTCCGCTGGTTGACCCGGCCCCTCCGCTAATTAACCAGCCCCTCCGCTGGTGACCCGGCCCCTCCACTGGTTGACCCGCCCCCTCCGCTGGTTGAGCCGGCCCCGAGCGAAGCGAGGCGCCGAGTCGAAGCCACCTGGTGACCTCCATGCAGTCCACTTGGCCCATTCCCAGGGTCGCCGCTTACGGTGGTCGTCATGCGCGTACTCGTGAGCGGAGGAGCGGGCTACATCGGCTCGCACACCGTCATCCAATTGGTCTCGGCCGGACACGACGTCGTCATCGTCGACGATTTCAGCAACGCCAAGCCGGCCGTCGTCGGCCGGCTCGAGGCACTGACCGACCGTTCCATCCCCGTCCACGCCTTCGACCTCGCCGACGTCGACAAGACCGAACACTTCTTCGCCCACGAGGACATCGACGCGGTCATCCACTTCGCGGGGTTCAAGGCGGTAGGCGAGTCGGTGGCCAAGCCGCTCGACTACTACCAGAACAACCTCGGCACCACGTTCGCCCTGCTCCGCGCGATGGAACGCCACGACGTGCACACGCTGGTGTTCTCGTCGTCGGCAACGGTCTACGGCGCGGAGCCGCAGTTGCCGATGACCGAGGACCTACCCACTTCGGCGACCAACCCGTACGGCTGGACCAAGGTGATGATCGAGCAGATCCTGCGCGATGTCGCCGCCAGTTCGGACGTGTGGCGCATCGCGGCACTGCGGTACTTCAATCCGGTGGGCGCACATCCGAGCGGACAGATCGGCGAGGACCCGTCGGGCATTCCGAACAACCTGATGCCGTTCGTCGCGCAGGTCGCGGTCGGCCGGCGCGAGAAGCTGGCGGTCTTCGGCGACGACTACGACACCCCCGACGGCACCGGCGTGCGCGACTACATCCACGTCGACGACCTGGCCGCCGGCCATGTCGCGGCCCTCGACCGCATCAGCACCGGCGAGACCGGCATGTCGACCTGGAATCTCGGTACGGGGCAAGGGGTTTCGGTCTTGGAGGTCGTGCACGCGTTCGAGAGGGCCAGTGGGCGCCCAATCCCCTACGAGGTCGCCCCGCGGCGGGCCGGCGACATCGCCGCGTCCTACGCCGATCCGACCCGGGCGAACGACGACCTGAACTGGCACGCCGCCAAGACCATTGACGACATGTGCGCCGACACCTGGCGCTGGCAGTCGGGCAACCCGAAGGGCTACCCGGACGCCTGACCGGTTTCCCCTTGGGCAGGCGCGTGCGGATCGTCGGGATCGACGATCGAGTCGGTGACCCAGCCGATGTAGCGCCGCGCCGAACTGTCCACCACGTCCCGGGCGTTCTCGGCCACGACGACACCGAACGCGTCGTAGAGCCGGTCGAACCGGAGTTCGTTCACCCGGTCGACGATCTGACGGACGAGCCGCGGTGACAGCGGGATCATGTTCGGGTAGCTGCGCATGAAGGTCACCATGCCGGGCTGCATGACGCCCTTGATGGTGTCGCCGGTCAGCACCGCACCCCTGCCGTCGGCGGCGTCGGGGAGGTGTAGCACCGCGCTGCCGGGGAAATGACCGCCGCACTGGACGAGTCGCACCCCGCCGAGGACTTCGGTGGTGTCCGACCAGAAGCGCACGACGGGGTCGGGGCGGGTGACCCATCGCCGGTCGGAGTCGTTGTAATACACCGGAACTCGACCGAATCGGTGACTGAGCGAGACGCTCGCGCCCACCAGATGCGGATGGCTCGCGGCGATGGCGGCGACCCCGCCGTGCTGCTTTAGCCAGTCGACGAGGGACGGCCCGAGGAAACCCGGCGGTTCCCAGAGGATGTTCCCGTCGGGAGTCGCGACGAGCAGGGCACGCTGCCCGATCCCCACGGAGGGTTGCACCGTCAGCGCGGTCAGACCGGGCTCCAGTTCGTGGGCGGTCAGCGCGTTGTCGGCGGTCTCGTCGAGCGGAGTCCAGCTGGGACCGCTGACCGGAAGCCACTGCCGGTCGTCGTCGCAGATCGGGCACATCGCGGGCGGCGTCTCGCCCGGCGGGAACTCGTTGGCGCAGAAGACACACATCCAGGGCCGCATGTCCCGACGCTAGCCCGTGCCCGTGCGTCGAACGGGGTGAATGGCCGCCCCGCTCCGTGTGCGAGACGCGGCCCCACTGCTCCCTAAATCCGAAAGAAGCGACCCCATTGCTCCCTGAGGTGTGAGGAGCGATAGCGACGAGCCACGAAGGGCCTGGTGAGACACGATGCTGAGCCCTTCGTGGCTCGCTTCGCTCGCACCTCAGGGAGCATGAGTTCAGTCGCCCAGGATTGGTCTTTCGTGGCCCACGACGGCCGCCGGGCCGCAGTTACTGAGGAGCGGAGTCACTCAGGGCGCGGGCGGCGGCGGGTAGACGAGGTCGTTGACGCGGTAGACCACCGCGTCGCCGCGGCGGAACACCTCGGTCAATCCGGGAGCGCCGTTCTGACGCAACGCCAGGAAGGGGTCGCCCTGGTGACCACGGGCGGGGTCGGGCATGCCGCGCTGGAACTCCCAGTAACTCGGCGGCGAGTCGATCACGTAATGCACGTTCATGTCTCGCACGATCTGGTCGATGGCCGGGTCGGCGCCGATCTCCGACACACCCCAGAACAGGTCGCGCTGCCGCTCGGAGAACTCGTTGGCCCGGTAGAAGGGGAACATCGGGGTGACCCCGGTGACCGGGTACAGCCAGCCGGTGCCCTGGTCGAGGTTGTTGAGGACGAGGACGTCCTGGGCGTCGGGCTGCGCGGCGAGCCACTCGTAGGCGGCAAGATCGTCGGGCCCGACATACTTGCCGCCCCGCTCCTTCGACGCGATCTGCGCGTTCGGCGGATAACGCACGACGGCGGCGCCGGCGATCAGACCCAGCAACATCACGTATGTCGCGGCCACCACCCAGCGCGCCTTCCCCGAAGTCGCCTCGGCCTTCTCCCGACCGTCGGCCGGGTCCGATGCCACGCGGCGTCGGAACAGACCTGCGACGCCGAGCGCGAGAGCCCCGATCGCGACGCCTGCCGCCGCGGCCGAGAGGATCGCGACGACGAATGTGAGCCGGTGGGGCGAGTTGTAGAAGTAGCCGCCGATCGCCCCGAGCGGGTACGACAGCGGACCCAGGGACACCATCGCGTTGGCGGTCACCATGGCGAACACGAACCATGCGACGAGGCCGGCCCAGCATCGCAGCCATACGAGTGCGATCAGCCCGAGCAGGGTGACAACGATCAGCGGCCACACCGGGAAGTGATCGAGCTCGAGCGGGATCGTCCCGTTGAACGCGCCCTTGACGAGCCCGTCGAGGACGCCGATCGTCTCCTCACGGAAGTCGAAGAACGGGAGTTCGTTGGTGTCGGCGACCCGGATCGTGCCCAGGACGACCGGTGCGATGAGGACCAGCGTCACCACCGCAGTGACGGCCAGCGTCGCGAGATCGCGCAGGCGACCGGCGACCGGACGCCACAGACCCTCGCACAGCCACCAGAGGCCGACGATCACGCCGACGACGATCAGGCCGGAGGGGTGGGTGGCGGTCACACCGGCCACGGCCAGCGCGGCCGGCAGCACACGCGATCTGTCCGACACCACGCTCATCACGAGGACGGCGGCGACCGGCGCCAGGCTCACGCCGACCGCGTTCGGCACCGAGGTCAGCTGGACCTCGACGTAGGGCAGGGACGGGAACAGCGCGCTCAGCGCACCCGCGGTACCGGCGATGAGAGCCGACGAGTCGACGTCGTAGCGGTGCCGCGCGAACCAGTAGGCCAGCGACGCGACACCGAGCGGAACGGTGATCGCCAGCACGGCGGGCGAATACGTGTTGTAGAGCTCGACCGGGTCGGCACCGGTCAGCGGGAACAGCAACGCACCCAGCGCATGCCAGGTGTTCGGGTAGTAGTTGAACCCCTGGGTGTCGTAGTTCATCAGCTCGCCCATCCGCATGGCCGAGCCGACGCCCGTCTCGTGGATCCAGCGCAGGGAACTGGCGTGCCACAACGAATCCCACACCTGCGAGATGTTGCCGAGACCGGCGAATGCGGTCGTCGCGATCGGCCGGATACAGGTGACGGCGATGACGAGTCCACCGAGTCCGAGCCCGGCGGCGACCCACACCACCGCGGTCCGTCCCACGCGGGATTCGCCGTCGGCGTCGGGTACCGGCGCCAGCCGCTGACCCCACCGGGTGAGCAGCAGTGCCGAGTAGACCCAGGCACCGCCGACCGCGAAGACCAGACCCACCAGGGCCGAGACGGCATTCCACTCGAAGCCGACGACGGAGTACAGCACCGTCAGGATCGAGACCAGGGCGAACGTGATGGGCGGACCGGCGGCCAGCGCGACCGGCCACGGTAGGTTCATCCGTCGGCCGACGAACGCGCCGGGCAGGATGAGCACGAGCGCGGTCACGACGACGACCCATGCTCCGAGCATCATCGTCTGCGCCTTTCCACACTCACCCGCTGCACTCCCCGTCGCACCGCGGTGTCACTGCGGTGCCTGATCAAACTCTCAGCAGGTTACCGGGTGGTCGATCGACGACGCGTCACCGTGTGCGGGCGGCCCCGCCGGCCGAGCCCGCCATCGCGGCGGTACCGGGTTCTACGACGGGCGCACCGTGGCGACGATGTCCGAGGAGAGCGACGATCAGGCTCATCATTGCGGCGACGGCGCCGAAGCCGAACATGACCGGGTAGGTGATCGCCGGCCAGCTCTCCGAGATCCAGGCCAGAACCGCCGGAACCCCGAAGCCGAGGTAGGTCACGCCGTAGAACACGGCCGTGAGCCCGGCGAGGTCGTCGGGTCCGGCGATGCGCTGCACCTCCAGCAGGCCGACGATCATCGCCATGCCGTATCCGCAGCCGAGCAGCGTCGACGCCAGGAGCGCGACCCATACGGTCAGCACGTGTGCCGCCACGGCCGCGAGGACCATTCCGGCCACGAGCACCACGAAGGCGACGACGACACCGCGGAGACTCCCCGGCCGGTTGATCCGCCGACCCAACGACTGGATGCCGAAACCGGCGGACAGGCCGAGGACGCAGCACAGGCCGGCGAACGCGATCGGCGCTCCCGCGGTGCGGGCGGACATGAGGGCGGGGACGATCGCGTAACCCGATGCGGCGGCACCGAAAACCCAGGGCGCCAGTGGCAGCACGACGAACAGGAAACGACGATGGCCCGCGGACGGGATGCGCAGGTCGTCACGCAGACGCCCCGGCGAGTCTTGTCTGGGACGCGTCTCCGGCACCAGCACGATCAGGTTCGCCGCGACGACCGCGATGGCGATGTTGATCAGGTACGGCAGCACATGCGGCCACGGCCCCCACTGCGCGAGCACCCCGGCCACCCCGGCGCCGACGCCGAAGCCGGCCGTGAGACTCATGGCCGCGCGACCGGCGCCGGCACCCGTCCGCGCACCGTCGCGGTCGGAGAGTTCCTTGATCCAGCTCCCCCCCACGGCCATCGAGAGACCCAGCGCGATGCCGCTGCACACCCGCCCGGCGGTCAGCAGTGCCACCGACTCCGAGCCCGCGGCCAGCAGTCCCGAGCCGACCGCCGCGAACAGCGGGGCGGGCAGCATGAGTGGCCGTCGGCCCAGCCGATCCGACAACGGGCCGCCGATCAGCAGGGCGGGCACGATGCCCAGGACGTAGGCGAAAAGCAACGCGTCGACGACGACCGGCGACATGTCGGTGATCTGCCGGTACATGACCAGCAGCGGCGTGAATTCGTTGCCGCCCCACGCGGTGGCGAACACGGCGAGCGCGACGGCGGGCCATCCGAAGCGCGCGCGGTCGGCGCTCATGCCGGTGCCCCGGGGAGGTCGTGCCCGGGTAGATCGTGAACCGCGACGAGGTGGCCGGCAAGCAGGGTGTCGAAACGTTCGGCGTCGGCGGAGTCGATCGCGTCGAGGAGCGCGCGGTGGTCGTCGAGGATTCGGGCCGCGACACTCGCGTCCCGGTGCACCGACGCCGTCGTCATCCGTCGATGCCGCTCCCCGAGCGTGGTGTAGAAGCCGGACAGCAATGCGTTGTCGCCGGCGGCGGCGATGAGCTGATGGAACTCGGCGTCGATGCGGGAGAACTCCCGGATGTCCGAGGCGTCGGACCGACGATGGGCGTCGAGGTTGGCGCGCAGACTCCGCACGAGTCCGGCCACCGCACCCGGCCGACCGACGACCGCACGCACCGCGTGCCGTTCGAGGAGCAGGCGTGCGTCCACGACGTCGCGGATCTCGCGCTCACCGATAGGGACCACGAGGGCTCCCCGTTTCGGGTAGAGACGCATCCAGCCTTCGGTCTCCAACCGCAGGAACGCCTCGCGCACCGGCGTACGGCTCACCGAGCACTTCGCGGCGATCTCACCCTCGCTGATCAGCTCACCGCCGGCGATCGCGTTTGTGAGAATTTGCTCTTTGACCTCGACATATACCCGCTCAGCAGCGGATTCGGAGGTCGCATGCAACATAGACACAAGTTGTACCTTATCAATGATCATTGGACACTTCACCTGGGCCGACCCACCTTCCGGAACGATCCCAGACGGTGAGACACTTAATCCGGCCGTAACGAGCGTCACCCCGCTCACACGAGCCCGGCCCGCGTCCGCTGAGCCCACCTGCTCGCGTCGATGCGGATCACTTCTAGCTCGCGGGCAGCGTGGCCGGCGAGACGATGCAACCCGCATTTTCGCGGCTTTTCAGGAGGACCCGTGACGAGCACGGAGGACACACGTATGGGTGAGACCCCCTACACCGAACCCACGATCGCCGACCACCCCATCACCGACGAAGAGATCTTCTTGGCCCACGTCGGCGGCAAGCTCTCGGTGGAGCTGCGCGCACCCATCGACACCCAGCGCGACCTGTCGATCGCCTACACCCCGGGTGTGGCCCAGGTGTCGCGTGCGATCGACACCGATGCCACCCTGGTGAACAAGTACACCTGGACCGATCGCCTGGTCGCCGTGGTGAGCGACGGCTCGGCGGTCCTCGGACTCGGCGACATCGGTCCCCGCGCCTCGCTGCCGGTCATGGAGGGCAAGTCCGCACTGTTCCGCAGCTTCGCCGGACTCAACTCGATCCCCATCGTTCTCGACACCCAGGATCCCGACGAGATCGTCGAGACCCTCATCCGACTCCGCCCGAGCTTCGGCGCCGTGAACCTCGAGGACATCTCCGCGCCGCGCTGCTTCGAGATCGAGCGCCGCGTCATCGAGGCCCTCGACTGCCCGGTCATGCACGACGACCAGCACGGCACCGCGATCGTCGTCCTCGCCGCCCTCAAGGGCGCGACGACCCACCTCGGCCGCGATCTCGCCGGCCTGAAGGTCGTGATCTCCGGCGCCGGTGCCGCGGGTGTCGCGTGCGCGAACATCCTTCTGGCAGTGGGCATCTCCGATGTCGTCGTGTTGGATTCCAAGGGCATCGTGTCTGCGGGACGTGACGGCCTGAACGAGTCGAAGAGCGAACTGGCGTCACGCACCAACCCGCGCGGGCTGACCGGTGGCGCGGTCGAGGCCCTCGCCGGCGCCGACGTCTTCATCGGTGTGTCGGCAGGTCTGATCCCCGAAGAGCTCATCGCGTCGATGAACGACGATTCGATCGTCTTCGCCCTGTCGAACCCCGACCCGGAGATCCATCCGGAGGCCGCCGCGAAGTACGCGGCGATCGTCGCGACCGGACGCAGCGACTTCCCGAACCAGATCAACAACGTCCTCGCCTTCCCCGGCGTCTTCAAGGGTGCGCTCGACGCCGGTGCGCGACGCATCAGCGAGGGCATGAAAATCGCTGCGGCCGAAGCCATCTTCTCGGTCGTCGCCGATGACTTGCGCGCCGACCGCATCGTGCCCAGCCCGCTCGACGACCGGGTCGCCCCGGCAGTGGCGGCCGCCGTCGCCGACGTCGCCCGCGCCGAGGGGCACTGCTCCTAGGCGCTTTGCCCACCCGCGACTGAAAACCACCCTCCGGGAGCGACCGTCGGCTATGTTCGCCGGCTCGCCTCTGAGAGGGTGGTTTTCAGTCGCGCTTCTCGATGGGTTGAGGGGTCACCACCCCTCGGTTGATCAGTAGTTCTGGTCCTGCCAGGTGCACAGGCACACCTCGTTGCCCTCGGCGTCGGCGAGAACCCAGAAGGCCGGGGCGTACTCGTCCGTGAGGAGTTGGCCGCCGGCGGTGATGGCCGACTGCAGGCGCTCGTGAAGTTCGTCGGTCGGGATCCACAGGTCGACGTGCATCCTGCTCCGCTGGGGGCGAGGTTCGTCCATCTGCTGGAACCAGACGCTGGGTAGGCGCCCGGCCGGATCGACGAGGTCGACGGGTTCGCGATCGGCCGCGTCGCCGTAGCCCAGGACGGCCTTCCAGAAAGGCCTGATGGCCGGGATGTCGAGGGCATCGATGGCGAGGTTGAACTGGGTGACGGGCGCGGACACCGGCTCGAGGCCGAGGTCGGCGGCGATGCCGGTGATCCGGTTCGCCAGGGCGACATCGGCTTCCGTTAGTTGGTGCGCGCTGTGCGTGGTGAGCACGAGATGCACCGTGCCGTAACGCAGATCGATGTCGGGGTGGTGGTTCGCCTCTTCGGCGGCGTCGATGATCTTGGCGACGAACTCGCCGCCCCGCACCATCGATCCGGTGTTGTAGGCGGCGGCGAGTCTGTCGGCGATGACACGCCAGGGATCGGCGACCATCTCGGCGGCCTCGGCGGTGGTGAGCGGCGAGCGAGTGGACCCGGTCATGTCGCCCCATGCTGCCCCGTTCCGGTGGATTGCGAAAGGGGGCGCGCCTCAGTGCCTGTTGGTGGTCGCCGCGGCCAAGGCCGCGATCGCCTGGTGCGTCGCCGGCAGGAACCCACGGCGCGCCTCCTGGTCCAGGGCGGTGCCGGCCCCGATGACGGGGTCGTAGTCGAGCCCGATCACTCCGCCGACCGCACCGGACACCACGTTGACCAGCATGTCGGCGAGGCCGTCCTGATGGGTGGCCGGTAGTTGCGCGGAGATGACGACGATCGTCTTCTCCAGCACCCCGGCCCGGTCCCATTCGGTGAACACGACCCGGGCGCGGTTGAGTAGGTCGGGTCGCGCCGCGATGACGAGCACCGGGGTGAGGTTCGGGAGGTCGTCTTCGGCGAGTTCGGGCAGCAGCGTGAGCGGATGCGCACCGGCGTCGACGACGGGAACCGCGCCCTGCCGCCACGTCTCGACGACGGCGTCAGTGACCGTCGCCTCCTCGGGCGGTAGCCACAGACCCGTGCCCGCCGCCGTGCGCAACAGTTCGGGGTTACCCGACCCGCGGAGCCGCAGCTCGATGTCGCAGTCGTTGCCCGACGCGTCCACCCACCACGAGAGAAGCCCGAGCGTCGACGACGCCCGATGCTCCGCGAGCAGCGCCGAAACAACCGACGTGCCAACGCCTCCCGCTGTCCCGCACACGACGACGGCCCGCTCGGCCCAGGCCTGCGGGTCGTCGTCGCGTGGGGTGGTCGGGTTGGTCATGTGGATTCAGGGGACGAGCATGTGAAATACGAGAAGAGCACCCGTCGGCGTGCGGACCGGGTTGTTGATGGCAGATGTCGTGATTCCGATCGTTGCCGGACCCGGGCCAGTCGGAACGTCCCACACCTTCGTCTCACCCCGACGCGTCCCGAAGGTCACTGTTGTCCATTTGTCGAGTGCATAGCCACGAAGACTCGTGTATCGGGTTTGAAAGAGTACTCGGCACTTCGGATTCCGCTTCCAGGTCGCGCCTTCTCCGCCGAACCCTGCGGACCGTGCTGTCACCCTGACCACGCCGCGTTTGTTCGGCGGCGTCTTTACCGTGACGTTGACGTTGCCGCGGCAGAAAGAATGGTCCCCCATGGTTCCCAGGTTGTTGCCGTAGAGCGCGATGTTCGGGATTGGCGCCGCGGTCGCCTGGCCAACGCCGGTCACCGTAGTCACCGCGGCGAATGCGGCCAACATGACTCCAATTACCAATTTCTTCATATTTATTCCCCGCAATTTCTGACCCGCAGGTCTACTCGAACTTTTCGAGATCACACACACGCGATTCATACTTGTAGGCGTGAGCCCCGCCGGAATCGGCGGACAATTCCCAGCCGATCCTGCCTAAGGGACAAGCATGTAGATCGTAGATCCGTAACCGGACGGTACCCGGATTGGACTGTTAGCGGCCACCGCCGTAATACCTAGACTTACCGGACCCGAACCTGAAGGGATTTCCCAGGTCTTTGTCTCGCCGGACCGGGTCCCGAACGAGACAGTAACGAACTTCTCGAGATTGATTCCGCGAACACTGTTGTAGACGTTCCACCGGAGCACACGACACTTGGGATTGCGTTTCCAGCTCGCACCCTGGCCCGTAAATCCGTGCGACCGCGCGGTGACACGGACGACGCCGCGCTTCTTCGGCGCCGAGTCCGCGGTGACGTTAATGGCGCCGCGGCAATACGAATGGTCACCGAACGTCCCGAAGTTGTAACCGGTGAAAGTCACTTGAGGAATCGGAGCCGCGGACGCCTGACCGACGCCCGACAAGGCGCTGGCAAGTGCTAGGACCGTGGCGCCCACGCACAGAACTGCTCTCTTCATACGTGTCATCCTCGCAATAAGGGAAGGCGGCCACACAGGTGGCGTCGCTGCTCCAATTGATCGGTATGGTCCTGGTAACAGGTCAGATCACGAGACCCGACTCTGAGCTAGGGCACCAGCATGTAATACGACAGACCGAGTGATTGCCGTAGACGGATCGGATTGTTGCGTGCGTACGACGACAACTGAAGTTCGACCACACCGGATCCCGTCCTGATGTCGCGAACCACCTTCTGCCCACGTTTCGGACCGAAATCCGCGTTGAAGAAACTCCATTGCGCGTAACCGATCGCGCTGGTGTGCACCGCACCAATCAACAGTTTGCACACCGGATTACGCTTCCAGCTCGGACCCTGCCCGCTAAACCCATACGATGTAAGCCCGACCCGGACGAAGCCGGGTTTCCTCGGAGCCGCAGTGAGACTAACGCGGAGTTCGCCATTGCAGAATGAGTGATTTCCCACTGTCGCAAATCGGTCACCATTGATCGAGATTCTCTGCAGTTCGGGTGCTGCGGCACCTTCACCCGATCCAGTGATCAATCCGGCGAGCACGGCGGCAATCGTGGCCAACACAACCACCAGTCGTTTTGACATCAGTACTCAACTCACTCTCGTTAGCGTTCGGCTGCATCTGCGCCGGTGTCTTCGGACGGCCAGGCGATGTCGCTGCCCGGAATCGCGGTCCTTAAGCTCTCTGCGTGCCCTCGCGTCCAATCACGGACCGATTTCTCGACGTGTGGACCGAAAACGGCGTAGGGCGATCGGGCTTGACCGCCTGACCAGCCGAAGGTGGAGGTCCCAACCTTCGCGTCTACGTCGCCGCGGTGATTGACCACGTAGTCGACAGCAGGCAGTCCCGAGCGCCGCGCCTGCTCTGATGTCAAGTGGAACTCGAATTGGTTCGGCCCGTCAGCGTCAGGCAGCGCATGACGTGGACCGTTCTGACGCCACGGCTCATCCGGGTTCGCGCCAGGGTCACCGGCGCCCAGCGCATAGGCCAGGAGACCACCCGTCGTACCGCCAATGGCCGCGCCAACCGCAGCACCCGCGGCTCCAGCTCCCACGCCACCGACCGCGGCGCCGATCCCAGCACCTGCAATTCCTTGTCCGCCTAGACTTGTCCCGATAGTGGCCCCAGTGATGGCACCTACTCCCGCGCCCACAACCGCCGACGGAATACCAAGCGCGACAGCCCCAGCCGTACCACCAGCCATAACACCGATGATCGTCGCAGCAGCACGACGAGTCGCCTCGTCCTCAGGAACACCAGCAGAGATCAAACCCTGCGCGATCTTCGCCTCGCCATACGCCGACCACGCATTGATCGAGTTCACATCACGCTTCGACATCCCCTCCGGAATGTCGGTGACGAAGTTGCCCACACGGATCTTCTCCGGCGGCGGCGCGATCGGCCGAACCGGCGGAGCAACCCGCGGAGCCACCCGATTGTTGATCAACAGCGTGTAGGGCTCGTCATACGAATACGACCCAGGCGCGGTGTACGCCTGATACGGCGCCTCCACCGGCGGACCCGGAATACTGCCCGGACCCGGAACCACCACCGGCTCGACCGTCGCCTCAGCACCGGCACCACCATCCGGCGACACATCACTCGGACTCGTCCCACCCTGCCCCGGAGCCGTGTCACCCGGACTCGTCCCACCCTGCTCCGGCACCGCAAACGCCGCCCCCGCACCCGCAGTGATCGACACCGCGACCACCGCCGACGTCACCGACAGCAATGGACCACTCGGCACCCGACGCTTCCGATGCCGACCCCGACCATGCCTCATTACTCAACTACCTCTCTCGTGCGCCCACGGCGGGCGAAATCTCACTCAACCGATCGGATGGACTGGATATAGGACTTGCCGCCGGAGCTGTCGTGCGATTCGTGGTTGCCGCGGCCAAGGCCGCGATCGCCTGGTGCGTCGCCGGCAGGAACCCACGGCGCGCCTCCTGGTCCAGGGCGGTGCCGGCCCCGATGACGGGGTCGTAGTCGAGCCCGATCACTCCGCCGACCGCACCGGACACCACGTTGACCAGCATGTCGGCGAGGCCGTCCTGATGGGTGGCCGGTAGTTGCGCGGAGATGACGACGATCGTCTTCTCCAGCACCCCGGCCCGGTCCCATTCGGTGAACACGACCCGGGCGCGGTTGAGTAGGTCGGGTCGCGCCGCGATGACGAGCACCGGGGTGAGGTTCGGGAGGTCGTCTTCGGCGAGTTCGGGCAGCAGCGTGAGCGGATGCGCACCGGCGTCGACGACGGGAACCGCGCCCTGCCGCCACGTCTCGACGACGGCGTCAGTGACCGTCGCCTCCTCGGGCGGTAGCCACAGACCCGTGCCCGCCGCCGTGCGCAGCAGTTCGGGGCTACCCGACCCGCGGAGCCGCAGCTCGACGTCGCAGTCGTTCCCCGACGCGTCCACCCACCACGAGAGCAGCCGAGCGTCGACGACGCCCGATGCTCCGCGAGCAGGGCCGTAACAACCGACGTGCCAACGCCTCCCGCTGTCCCGCACACGACGACGGCCCGCTCGGCCCAGGCCTGCGGGTCGCCGTCGCGGGGTGTGGTCGGGTTGGTCATACGGGGTCTGCGACAACCACCGTCAGTACAGCTGCAATACGTCTTGACATCAGAAGCTCAACTCGATTCGTAAGCTACGGCACGAGCATGTAGTGGGAGACTCCGTAGGACTGCATGACGCGAACGGGGTTGTTCCGCGCATACGAGACGGCCTGGAACTGAACAAGACCGGACCCGGTCCGGATGTCGTGGACCACCTTCTGTCCGCGGCGCGGTCCAAAATCGGCGTTGAAGAAGTTCCATTTGGCATACGCCTCGATGCTCGTATGCACTGTGCCGATCAGAAGCTTGCACACCGGCTTCCGCTTCCAGCTCGGACCGTTTCCTATGAAGCCAGAAGACGTGAGGGTGACTCGAACGACCCCGCGCTTGGACGGGGCGGCGGTCAAGCCCACATGCAGGACCCCCCTGCAGTAGGAATGATCGCCAAAGGTTCCCATGGTGTCGCCGGTAATACCTATGCGGGGCAACTGTGGTGCAGCATCGCTCTCCCCAGCTCCGACAATCAGACCCGCGGACACCACGATGAGGGCGACCGCTAGGCATAGCAAGCGTTTCAATTTCTACAGAGCTCCAATTCTCAGTGATTTACGGCCGTGGAGTGGCCACCTTCGGCCGGCCAAAGGACGTCACTCCCGGGGAATGCATTCTGCAGGCTGTCAGATTGTGCGCGAGTCCAATCACGAACCGACTTCTCCACGTGGGGACCAAGCACGGTATATGGCGACCTGGCCTGAACCCCGGACCATTCAAAGGTCGAAGCTCCGATCTTTGCGTCAACGTCGCCACGATGGTTCACCACGTAGTCCACCGCTGGCAATCCCGAGCGGCGTGCATGCTCTGCCGATAAATGAAACTCGAACTGGTTTTGCCCTTCAGCCTCCGGAAGCGCGTGACGCGGGCCATTCGGACGCCACGGCTCGCTCGGGTTCGCGCCGGGATCCCCCGCTCCAAGCGCGTATGCGAGTGCTCCGCCAGCCGTCCCGGCGATCGCGAACCCGACCGCAGCCCCGGCAGCGCCCGCCCCGATACCGCCAATTGCGGCGCCTGCCCCAGCTCCGATAGCCGCCCCTGTCAAACCCATCACGCCCCCGAAGAAGGGTGACGAACCGATGAGCGCACCCGTCGCAGCACCAATCGGCGCGCCAACGACCGCGCCCACAACCGCCGACGGAATACCAAGCGCGACAGCCCCAGCCGTACCACCGGCCATCACACCGATGATCGTCGCAGCAGCACGACGAGTCGCCTCGTCCTCAGGAACACCAGCAGAGATCAAACCCTGCGCGATCTTCGCCTCGCCATACGCCGACCACGCATTGATCGAGTTCACATCACGCTTCGACATCCCCTCCGGAATGTCGGTGACGAAGTTGCCCACACGGATCTTCTCCGGCGGCGGCGCGATCGGCCGAACCGGCGGAGCAACCCGCGGAGCCACCCGATTGTTGATCAACAGCGTGTAGGGCTCGTCATACGAATACGACCCAGGCGCGGTGTACGCCTGATACGGCGCCTCCACCGGCGGACCCGGAATACTGCCCGGACCCGGAACCACCACCGGCTCGACCGTCGCCTCAGCACCGGCACCACCATCCGGCGACACATCGCTCGGACTCGTGCCACCTTGCCCCGGAGCCGTGTCACCCGGACTCGTCCCACCCTGCTCCGGCACCGCGAACGCCGCTCCCGCACCGGCAGTGATCGACACCGCGACCACCGCCGACGTCACCGACAGCAATGGACCACTCGGCACCCGACGCTTCCGGTGCCGACCCCGACTATGACTCATTACTCGACTACCTCTCTGGTGCGCTTACGGTGGGCGGAAACTCACTCAACGGATCGGATGGACTGGATGTAGGACTTGCCGCCGATGGTCGTCGTGCGGATGACCTGGCGGTAGGTGATAGGCGCCGCGTCGGGCTGCAGTTCGGTGAGCACCACCGAGTACTCGCCCGGTCCGCGCTCGGCGACCGTCAGACAGTGCCGGGTACCGAGTGGACGCTGGTTGATGTACTGCTGCATCACGTACTCGGAGGCCACCGCGCCCGGCGCCGCGACCGCCCGTGCCGCCCTCGCCGAGCGCAGAACGTAGTAGGCGTGGTTGAAGGCGCGGATCGCACCGGCGCCGGACTCTTGATTACCGGCATCGTCGCCGTCGGACACCGTCGTCCCCGATCCCACCGGGCGCTGCGTACAGGCGGGCTCGCTCGCCACAGCGGACGTGGACGGCAACAACGAATCGGAGGCGTCAGCGGTGGACGTCGATGCCGTCGTCGATTCGGGCTCGCCGCCGCGCGTCAGGACCACACCCATGGCTGTGGCGACAATCACAAGAATCGCTGCTGCCGCACCTGCGATTCGCAGTGGTGAACCGATACGCGCGCGCTTCTCGCTGCGCGAAGCCGATCCGCTCTTTCGCTTCGCACGGACCGACTTCTCCGCCTCTGCCAGGAACGCATCGAGCTCCGACGCCGGGCGCGGCGCGACGACCTGCGGCGCGGCGACCGACGGCCGAATCGGCTCCTCGTGCTGTGGAACTGGGCGCTCGAGAACGGCCACCGCGGACGGTTGCGAGGCCACCTGAGCTGGGCCGACGGAGCGGTATCGGGCCAGGTGAGCGGCGAGATCGGCGGCTGGCGTCGCGTCGGAAGCGGGCGACGGCGGGACGTCGGGGAACCACAGTGCGGAAGCGCGCGGCGGCACCAAGATCCCTCCCCCCGGCCGGTGATCATTTCGTCGTGAAGTTGCGCTCAACGACGGCACGACGCAGGGGGTCCCCCGATGACGTCGGCATTTGCCGTCGCTGACCTCGGGACACCCTACAACAGCTCTCAGGACCTTCTCAGCTGTCATCCACAGGGGTGACAGGCGATCCTGCGCTGCGAATTCATGCACACAGATGTCGCGCTGACTAGGGTCGCGAGTGTGCTTCTCACGGCCGCAGTCGCCCGCGGGGTCGCGGACGGAACCGTCGACCTCGCCTTCCGGCGATGGGGTCATCCGCGCATTCATCCCGGCTCGAGCTTCATCGCGCTGACTCACGTCATCGAGGTGACGTCGCTCGAACGCGTCGACCCCGAACGGATCACGCGCGACGAGGCGCGGCGCGCAGGATACGACGATGCCGACGCCGTCCGGGCCGCCCTCTGCGTCAACGTCCACAATCCGACCTACCGCATCGGACTGCAGTGCATCGGCGAGGACCCACGGATCGCCCTGCGCGCCGACGATGATCTCGCGGACGCGGACGTGGACGAGATCCGAACCCGCCTCGACCGGATGGACTCCCGGTCCAAGATCGGGCCGTGGGCCCGAGAAACCCTCGACCTCATCGCGCGCCGCCCGGGCGTGGTGTCGACCGACCTCGCGGCTGAACTCGGCAGGGACCGAGCAGGATTGAAGCAGGACATCACCAAGCTCAAGAGGCTCGGGCTGACCGACAGCCTCGTCGTCGGGTACGAACTGTCGCCACGCGGCGTCGAGTTCCGGCGTCGCGACCGCGACTGAGGTCACCGAACATCCGACGGCGACATGTCGACGTGGGCATCATCGGTTCATGCCCAGCGCACACCCGGCCCGTCACCTGCTGCGCGCCAAAGATCTCGCGGACGTGCGATTCGCCGAGCCGCTGACGGTCGACGACATGGCCGCCGCGGCGAAACTGTCCCGCGCCCACTTCTCGCGGGCCTTCGCAGCCGCATACGGACAGTCGCCACACGCGTATCTGCAGACTCGACGACTGGAACGGGCAGCGGCCATGCTGCGAACGACGGACCGTACCGTCGCCGACATCTGCATGGCGGTGGGTCTTTCCAGTGTCGGTTCGTTCACCACGAGCTTCACTCGCGCATTCGGCAAGACGCCGACGGCATATCGGGATTCGTTCCTGCCCGCCTCCATGTACGCACGGATACCGGCGTGCGTTCTGCGCGTCTACTCGCGCCCGGCTCCGACGAGCCGGACCGCGCAATCCCCGGGAAGTGAAGCATCACGCGACGGACCAGGTGAGGACAGCACACGGGGAGAAGACCTCGACGGCCGCAGCGACCTACGTTGATCTCACCACCGCAACATCTTCAAGCGAAGGAAGACAACATGATTCGCATCGCCAGCGCCCAACTGTGGGTACACGACCAGGACGAGGCGCTCGACTTCTGGACGTCGAAGGTCGGACTCGAGGTTCGTTCGGACGCGTCCCTGCCCGAGATGGGCGGCTTCCGATGGCTGACCGTCGGTCCGCCCGGACAGGACGACGTGAGCATCGTCCTCATGGGAATCCCCGGGCCCCCGGCCATCGACTCCGGCGTCGCCGAGGAGATCCGCAGCCTGATGTCGAAGGGTTTCGCCGGCACGGTCTTCCTCACCACCGACGACTGTCGGCGGGATTATGAGGCCCTGGCCGCGCGGGGCGTCGAGTTCACCGAGACACCCGAGGAACGGCCGTACGGCATCGACGCGGGTTTCCGCGACCCGTCGGGGAACAGTGTTCGCCTGACGCAACTGGACGAGGTACTCGCCTAGACCACCCCGACGTTCCGGCAATCGCGGGTCGCGCCGCCACGTCGTCGGCGACAATCCGACCATGAACAGCCTCCGATCCGGAGTCACTGCGGTTGTGCTCGCGCTCGCCGCCGCAGGTCTGTGCCTCGTGGCCGGCACCGCGAACGCCGCGCCGTTCCCGGTGATCGCGGATGCGCCGACTGCCATCGCCTCTCGATATCTCAGCCCGGCAACCGAGTCGCCCGCCGGCGCCAACCGCTTCGGCTGCCGCGACCGGGCCGGACGCAATCCGGTCGTGCTATTGCACGCGACCGCCATGAACCAGAGCGCCAACTGGGCGTATCTCGCGCCGACCCTGGCCAACGCGGGGTACTGCGTGTTCAGCCTGACCTACGGCCAGACGAGCTGGAGCGGCAACACCGGTGGCCTGGGCAACAAGGAGCAGTCCGCCCGTGTGGTGTCGGCCTTCGTCGGGCGGGTTCTGGCTGCCACCGGCGCCCAGAAAGTCGATGTCGTCGGCCACAGTCAGGGGGGCGCGATCGCACAGCTCGTCACCCAATTGCCCGGACGCGCCGAACAGGTGGGCACGATCGTCGGGCTGTCCGCGTCGAACCGCGGATACTCACGGGTCGGCTCGATCACCGACCGGTTACCCGCCCGTGCCCCCGGTCAGAGCTACTGGGGTCCGACGCATCGCTCGATCCGATACGTGAACCTCGCGACGCGATTCGACGAGATCTCGACGCCGTACACCGTGACCTTGATGCCGCCCGGCCCCGACATCACCAACACGGTGATCCAGGACGTGTGCCCGGCGTCGAAGATCGGTCACGTCGGGATGGCGTACTCCCCGACCGTCGCTGCGCTCGTCCGCAACGCGCTCGATCCGCAGCGTCGGGTGCCGGTCGTCTGCGGTTCCGACTTCCCGGGTTGACCTGGGCCCTCTGGCTTCGACGACCCGGGTTTTGTTCGTTCCCCCGTCCCTCGCTAGACTCGTCTGCGCTGCCTCGCGTAGCACGCCGCCCTAGCTCAGTCGGTAGAGCAATTCACTCGTAATGAATAGGTCAGGGGTTCGATTCCCCTGGGCGGCTCGGATAAGGCCAGGTAGTCCACGGTTCTCGCAACCGGACCACCTGGCCTTTGTCGTTGAAGTCAACAGTTATCCAACGTTTATGCTGGTCCGAGCCTGTCCAGCGTGGCCCGAAGGTCCGGCGCGGACGACGCCCGCTCGACATAGTGGCGCTCGGTGACAGCCGTCCCCGAGTGACCCAGCTGAGCCGACGCTGCGCTGAGCCCGATCTCCCGCTCGACGAGCGTGCCGACCGTCTTACGGAAGTCGTGGGGCTTCACCCACTGGAAGTCATCGCCTCTGACCTTGCGCCACGCTGTCCGCACATTGGACGGGGACCGAGGAGTTCCGTTTCGCGTCGGGAACACCAGCTCGGTCGGGATCTCTCGAGCCCTCTGGCGCTCCAACGCCTCCGCGGTGAATCTCGGCACGATCACCCGTCGATACCCAGCCCGCGTCTTGGTGTGCTCCTGCCGAACCACTCCGACGCCGGCCATCTCCACGACAGTGCCGGCGATGGTCACGACGACTGAGCCGTCCTCTGTCGTCTCGATGTCTCGCCATCGGAGTGCCAGCACTTCCCCGATTCGACACCCGGTCCCGATCATCACGTCGAGAATCTCTGCTAAGTCGTAAGCGCGTTTCGGCCCGAGCCGCTGCTCGTCCTGCCAGGCCGTCACTCGGCGGCGCAACTCGCGAACCTGGTCGATGGTCAGTGCCTTGGCCGGGCGCACCGCCGCTGGCGGCTTCGAGGTGTCGGCTACGGGATTGTGCTGCACCGCGTCATGTCGGGCTGCAAGCGCGAACGCCTGCCGCAGAATCGTGCGTGAGTCCCGAACCGTCGACGGCGACCGTAGCGCCTTGAGATACGCCTCGATGCGGCCTGTGGTGGCCTCGTGGAGCCGAAGCCCGCCGAGCGCCGGCTTGATCGCCTTCTCGATCGTCCTGCGGTAGTAGCTGATGGTCTGGGGGCTGCGATCAGATCGGCCGATCTCATCGAGCCAGTAGTCCATCAGTTCCGTGACTGTGGACTCGCTGCTGATCTCACTGCCGGTCGGCCGGGACCGATCCCGGAGCGCGACTTTCAACGCGGCCTTCGCCTTCGCCTCGGTGTCACCGCTCGCCTGCACCAGGCGGGTCACCCCATCGAAATCACGAAACCGGGCCTTCGCCACCCACTTGCCGCGGGATGTCTGCGAGGTGCCGATCGCTCCATATGTGCCTAGTGGAGATGGACGCCTGGGCATTACTTGATCCTTCGATGGTCATCTACAAGAATCTTCCGCTTGCGGGCTGCTGCAATCCATTTCGTGGTCGTCGGCCGAGGTATGCCGTACATCTCGAGGAACACGCCCGACGGTCTCTTCCCCTGAACCATCAACCATGCGTACAGCTGGGCCATGTGATCGAGGGCTTCATCAGTGGGGCCGTTCGCGGCGAAATCTTCTGGCGGCCACGTGTGCCGTTTCGTCCAATCCCCGGTGCCAGGAACTGGTTCCGCAACGAACGATTCCACCATCGATTGCAGCCATTTGCTCACGTTCGCACCACGGATCGCGGCCGTGGATATGGGCGGCCCGACAGTTTCACCTGTGGAGTCGAGCCTGTCTATTTTCAGGCTGTCGCAGACCAGCCTGCCCCCTTCCATGGTCGGCGCTATGTAATAGCGAAACCCGTTGTCCCACACCTCTAATGGGCCAATCGTCAGAAGTACTCTTCCGCCGTACATCTCCCAGAGTTGGTTGTCTTCACCACCCCACGAGATCCGCATCGAATTAGCCATCGGCCATCATCTCCTCCTTGGAAACACTGCGCAGAGTGTTGCACAGTCCTACGAGTTCGTGCTACTCCTTGATGGCGGGCAACAGTCCGCAGAATGTTTCCACGAGGAGGATTCGATGCCCACTGTCGAGGATCTGCACAACGCGGGTCCGACTGTTCCGCTCTGGCCCACCGCAGGTCAGGTGCTGAGCATCAGCAAGTCGCACACGTACAAGCTCGCTCGTGACGATCAGTTCCCCGCCAAGGTCATCAAGGTCGGGGCCAGCTATCGCGTGGTCACCGCTGACCTACTCCGACTCCTCAATGTCTCGGAGGTCGCGTGATCCCAGATGAAGATCTCTGCGCCGGGTGGCAGGAGGACCTGACACCCAACCTCGCAGACGAAAAAACCCTCGCCGACGGCCAGGTCGACGAGGGCAAGAAATCCATCCCTAGCAAAGGACAATTCCATGACTGACGATACCCGCCACGCCGACAATCTCGCCAACACCCAACCCGCCGACATCCCCGACCTGCTGAACCTTGCCGACCAGATCTCCCCGGCCGCAGCAACGGTGGACGCCATGTTCGACGACCGGGACCACGACCTCGAAGTCCTCCATCGTGTGAAGCCGGACTCCGACGTGTCCCTCTGCGGGATCGCTGACGACTGGAATCGGATCGGTGCTCAACCAGGCCCAGCTTCGACGTCGGAGGCGCTCTGCCCACTGTGTGAAACGTTGCGCGCCATGTACCGACAGCTCGACATGACCGGCCTGGAAGAGATGCCGCCGCGATGACTGATCCGATCACCTGGGACCCGGTGCGCGACTTCGTGCGCCGGGTCCTCGGTGGCCGTCACACCACCATCGTCGCCGGCACCCCCGAATGGATCGCACTGCCCGACGACGACCCCGCCAAGACCATCGCGGTCCTCACCGCCGGCTCCCGCTGGTGCCTCGAAACCGAACTCGACCAGATCGACCAGCGTCGCATCAACGCCAAGCACGCCGCCATCGAAGTCGCCACGGCACTCGACTGGACCCGCGTCGCCAAGCGCATCCGCGACCGCGACCAGTTCTACCGGGACAACCCCGACCTCCGACGAAAGAAGGTCTCCTAGATGGAAGAGCCTGCACGCCGGCTCCGCGTCACCCTCGGCCACAACGTGAAGATGAAGATCATCGAGTGGTGGGAAGAATGCTGGATCGCCCTCGGCGCACTCACCCTCCTGGCCGGCCGTGAAGGACTCGGCAAGTCCACCATCGCCTGCTACTGGGCCGCACTCGAGACCCGCCGCGGCCACTATGTCATCTACTTGCACTCCGAGGACTCCCGCGAACACACCGTCGTCCCGAGGCTCCTGGCCGCCGGGGCCGACCTCTCCAAGGTCATCTTCATTGACGTCGAGACCGAGTTCACCACCGAGGGCAACGTCGTCCTCCCGTACGACAACGACGAGCTCGACGCGCTGATCGTGGAGTACGGAGTCACCTTCATCGTGTTGGACGCGGCCACGAGCGCCATGTCCGCGAACCTGTCCGGCAAGGACGACCGCGACGTCCGCCGATTCCTCGAACCGCTATCTCAGCTCGCCGCCAAGCACAACATCGTCATCCTCGGCCTGGTCCACTTCGGCAAGCGTGACGGCGCGGACAGCGGCAAGCTCATCCTCGGTTCCATCGCCTGGTCCCAAGTAGCCCGATCCGTTCTGTCCGTTGCCCTCGACGCCGACAGCGGCAACCTCGTCGTCACCAACACGAAGGGGAACTTGGCCCCGAGGACCCGCTCGGTCGAGGCTCGCATCAAGTCCACCGTCATCACCATCGACGGCGACCAGGCCGAGCTTGGCGTCGTCGAATGGCTCGGGGAAACCACCGCCGATGCCCGCGACTACCTCGCCGGTGAAGACGGCCAAGCCAACCGAGACGTGGATCAGTGGTTGTCCGACTACCTCGAGGGCGGCCGCCAGAAGGCCAACGAGATCTTCCAGGCCGCCGACGCCAACGGGTTCTCTAAGGACCAGGTGAAGCGGGCTAAGAAGCGGGTCGGAGCGCAGGCCGTGAAGGACGGCGTGTGGTGGTGGGAACTACCCACCGTCGTCGAGGGCGAAGTGATCTCCAGCTCGGACGAAGAGGTCAAGGGAGCAGAGAGCACACCCCATACACGCACCCTTGCTCCCTTGCTCCCTTCCAGGTCAGAGGGGTTGCAGGAGTGCTCCCTTGATCCAAGGGAGCAAGAGAGCGTGAGTGCTCCCTTGGCTGCTCCCTTGGCCCGCCCGACCGCCTGCTCGGTGTGCAACATCGACCTGCCCAAGACTGCGACCACCGACATCTGCGAAGAGTGCGACGACCCGTCACGGCAGCGACCCACACCGCCGCCGACCCGCCCGCTCCACGTCATCCACAACGGACGAGCAGAAGGCAGAACTACCACCTGCCCCTACTGCACCGAGCCCCTGATCTACAGCGACGACAAAGCGGACGGCTACCACACCTCCAACTCCAAGTGTGTACGCGCACACAAGAAGGGGGCCTGATGCCCCGACCCCACGTGACCCTCGCAGTCACACCACCCCGCGACCACCGCACCGCAGTCACAGTCGCAGGCATCGGACTCACCGAACCCGAAGCCATCGACCTCATCAACACCATCCAGGACCACCTAGAAGGGCACCACCATGACCACTCCTAACGGAATACCGGCCCGCACAGCACCACTCGGTCGCACCGAGGAACGACGCCTCCGAGCCCGCGCCAAGACCCGGCTCTACAAGTTGGTGAATCAGCTCCCCGACCGAGACGCCGACCAACTCCTCGCGCTCCACGAGCGCATCGACCAGTTCTACGCCGAACTCAACCACCTGCACGCTGAGCAGGAGGACGACGACTGATGAGCAAACCCTGCCTCGTCTGCGGGGAACCCAGCCCCGAATCCCGCTGTCCCGACCACCGTGTCCACAAGACGCACATCGGCCGGCACGCCGTCCACACCAACACCACCCGCTGGAAGAAACTGTCCCGCAAGCTCCGCCGCATGCAACCCTTCTGCTCCACATGCGGAGCCCGCGAAGACCTCACCGTCGACCACAAGATCCCGCTGACCGAGCGCCCCGACCTCGCCTACGACCTCGCCAACCTCGACGTCCTCTGCCGCTCCTGCAACTCCGCGAAGGACGCACACCTGGGGGGATGGGCCAAAGCCGCAGGTCAGCCGCCCGAAGGCAAGGCGCAGAGGGCAATGAAGGGGGGTCTCTAGTGCGGTCGGGTAACAAGGGGAAGCTCGAGAACGGGGACGTCCCGTTGCCTTTCAGGCCCCGATCAGAGGTCGAATCCGAACGGTTCCTGAAGTTCTCGGAGAAGTTCTTGCGGGTGCCGCAAGGGAACCGGCGCGAAGAAGGTGTTCAGGCCGCGGGATTGGCAGATGGAGATCGTGTCGGACGTGCTGGACTCGAGGGCGCGGACGGTCGGGATCATGCTCCCCCGAGGCCAGGGCAAGACGACCTTGAACGCCGCGATCGCCTTGTACGTGTTCTTCACGTGGGGTGAAGCCGCGAACGTCGTCTGTGTCGCGGTCGACGAGCGTCAGGCGGGTCTGCTGTTCAACGCGGCCCGCCGCATGGTCGAACTGTCGGAAGATCTGGCGTCGCGCTGTTACGTGTACGCCGACAAGCTGGTGCTCCCGCTCACTGACTCCACGTTTCAAGTACTACCGGCGTCGCCTGCCGCGCTGGAGGGTCTGGACTTCGTGTTCGCGGTGGTCGACGAGGCCGGCGTGGTCCGCCGCGACACCTTCGAGGTGGTGCAACTGGCCCAGGGCAAACGGGAGCGGTCGGTGGTGGTCGCGATGGGCACACCGGGCCCGGACCCGAACGATCAGGTTCTGGTGGATCTCCGCAATGCTGCGTCAGAACACCCGGAGGACTCGTCGCTGCGGTGGCGGGAGTACTCGGCAGCTGGTTTCGAGGATCATCCTGTCGATTGCGAACACTGCTGGAAGCTGGCGAACCCGGCGTTGGATGACTTCCTGCACCGGGATGCGATCACCGCGTTGTTGCCGCCGAAGACGCGGGAGGCGACGTTCCGCCGTGCTCGGTTGTGCCAGTTCGCCACCGACACCGACGGCGCATTCCTCCCGGCTGGTGTATGGGAGGGACTGTCGACGGGCCTGCCGGTCCCGGCCGGCACCGAGGTCGTCATCGCCTTGGACGGTTCGTTCTCCGACGACACCACGGCGTTGCTGGTGGCCTCAGTCGGAACCGAACCGCACGTCGACAAGGTCAAGGTGTGGCAGCGGCCAGCGAACGATGAGAGCTATCGGGTGCCGGTTGCAGAGGTCGAGCAGACCATCCGCGATGCGTGTCGACGCTGGAAGGTTCTGGAGATCGTCGCGGACCCGTTCCGGTGGACGAGGACGTTGCAGATTCTTGAGTCGGAGAACCTGCCGGTCGTCGAGTTCCCGCACTCGCCGGCCCGGTTGACCGCGGCCACGACGGACTTGTTCTCGGCGGCCACGAACGCCCGTCTGACCCATTCGGGGGATCAGACGTTGGCTGAGCATGTCGCCGCCGCGGTGATCGTCGAGGACGCCCGCGGTATACGGCTCAGTAAGGCGTCGAGGTCCCGGTCGGCCAGAAAGATCGACCTCGCCGCATGCCTGGTCATGGCCCATAGTCGCGCCACCTGGCGCGCAACCCATAAGAAGCGTTCCAAGACAAGGAGTTTCGCAGCATGAACACTGACCTACTCACCACACTGCTACAGAAGATCGACGAACCAGCCGCACGCTACGCCGACCTCGATCGGTACTACGCCGGCCTGCAACCGCTGGCGTTCCTCAGCCCCGAATCGCGGAAAGCGTTGGGCGACAGGTTCGGCCGACTCGCCACCAACGTGCCCCGCCTCGCAGTCACTTCACTGGCCGAGCGGCTGCGGGTCACCGGCTTCACCGGAGCGGACGTGTGGACCGACTGGCTACGCAATGACCTGGATCAGGAATCCGGGATCGCACACCGGGAGGCGCTGCTGCTCGGTGCCTCGTATGTGATCGTGTGGGCCGACCAGTTCGGCCGGCCGAAGGCCACCATCGAGTCCGCGAAACAGGTGGCCGTACTCACTGACCCTGGTACCCGCCGCATCACTGCCGCGGTGAAGCGGTGGGAGACCGCCACGACGACCGAGGCGACGGTGTTCCTGCCGGAGGAGATCATTCGGTTGCGGGCCGAGCAGACCGGCGCTGTCACCGCCGGCTTCAAGGTCGTCGAGACCCTGGCAAATCCGCTCGGTGTCGTCCCGGTCGTCCGACTGCGCAACGGGGACCGACTCCTGGACAACGGGGTCTCAGAGATCGAAGACCTCAAGCCGCTGGTGGACGCGCTGAACAAGGTGCTGGTCGACATGATGACAACCTCGGAGTATGTGGGCCGGCCGCGGCGCTGGGCCACCGGCATCGAACTCGAGGAGAACGAGGCTGGGGAAGCGGTCAACCCGATCCCTGAGGGCAACCGGGCGATGATCTCCGAGAACGACACGGCCAAGTTCGGGCAACTCGACGGTGCTCGTCTCGACGGCTACGAGTCGGCGGTCAACGTGCTACTCGGTCAGATCATGGCGGTCTCCGCGCTGCCGGCGCACTACATCGGCCAGTTGTCGGACACCCCGGCATCGGCTGACGCGCTGCGGGCCGCAGAAGCGTCGCTGACCGCCCGCGCCGAAGCCCGCCAGGCCGCGTTCGGCCGTTCGTGGGAAGACGTGGCCCGCCTGATTGTCGCTGTCCGGGAGGGTGCCGACCCTCAGCTGGTCGACGTTCGGGTGACGTGGGCGGACGCCGCTACCCGCTCCATCGCCCAAGAAGCTGATGCGGTGGTCAAGCTATACCAGGCCGGTCTGCTCCCGGCGTCGTACGCCCTGAAACGACTCGGGTACTCCGACACCGAGGTCACAGAGATCGGTGCTGCCCGCCGCGGCGATGCCCTGAACGCGATGGCCGTCGACCTCAACAAGTTGGTGAGCTGATGGCCTACCGGCACACACTCATCGCCCTGTCGGAGAGATCGGAACGACAAGTCGTCGCCGCGTACAACGCCTACCTCTCCGGGGCTCTGTCACGTGACGAATGCGTGCAGTGGATCGCCTCAGCGGTCGCGATCTCCAACGGGCAGGCACACAGTCTGGCGAACCTCGCCTACGCCGCGGAACTTATGGCGCAGTTGGGGGTCGCCGCCCCGGTCGTGACCACCACCCACCCCGACGACCTCGACCGCCTGACCAAAGCCGCCGACACCGCGTTGTCGGTCGCGTCAGCGTCAGCGTCGTCGGCCGCGATCGTCGGACGCCTCGGACGGGCCGAACCTCTGGAGACCGCCGCCAGAAGCTACAGCGACGCGATGGTCCGGTCGGGCAGGACCCGAGGGTGGGTGCGTCAACGCTCGGCGAACTGCTGCCAACTCTGTACGTGGTGGTGGCGCAACGGCCGCGTCTGGCCCGCCGAGCACCCGTTCCAAACACACAAGGGATGCACCTGCACCCCGAAACCAGTTATCGCAGAAGGGATCAAGGAAACATGGAAGACAGCACGAGCCAAGGGGATACGGTGACCGACGAAACCCTTGAGGGGTCCCAGCAGGACCCGGCAACAGAGGTTCAACCCGAACCTGACTCCGAGAACACCGAGCAGGAGCCGGACACGTTCCCGCGGTCCTATGTTGAGCAGCTTCGGCAGGAGAATGGTAAGTACCGGCAGCGGGCTCAGCGGGCCGACGACCTCGCCCACCGGCTGCACCGCGCACTCGTCGAGCAGACCGGCCGGCTCCAGGACCCCTCCGACCTGCCGTTCGACGAGGACCACCTTGAGGGTGACAATCTGTCACTCGCAATCGACGAGCTACTGAAGGCGAAACCTCATCTGTCCAGACGACAGGTGAAGGGCGAAATCGGGCAAGGCGCAACCCAGTCCGCGACTAGCGTGGACCTCGCCGCACTACTCCGCGGCAACCGATAGGAGAACAAGAATGGCACGTTTCAGTTGGGGTGGCCCGAGTGAGCGCGACGGCACTCTCGGAGCAATCACAGTGGTCGAGGCAGACCGATACGAGATCCAGGGTCAGTTCGTAACCTTCATCAAGGATGACGAGAACATCGTCAGCGTCCCGGAGCGGAAGGTCGCGGTCGTCTCGAAGCTGACGGACGACAACAACTCGATGTTCTACCTCGACGAGCCCGCTGTGAACCCACCGGCGAATACGCCTGACAAGTTCCGGTAACCCCCTCGGGGTATTATCAAGGGGTCGCACCTGGTGTGCGACCCCTTGATTCGTCCTGGTGGCGAAGGTGACCATTCCCTTCAACTCCCCCAGGAGACCACCGTGACTGAAACCACCGCCACCAACCCCGAACTGCTCGCCGACCAGGTATCGCAGCTGCTCGTCCAGCCCCTCGAAGCCGCCAGCGTCGTCCTGTCGTCCGGTCCGCAAATCTTCGACACTGCCGGCCAGCTCCGCATCCCACGGCTCGTGTCCGGTGCCGCCCCGACGTTCGTCGCAGAAGGTGGCCTGATCCCCGACGACGCCGAGGTCGACTTCGACGAAGTCAAGCTGATGCCTACCAACCGGAAGAGCATCAAGCTGATCCTCAAGTACACCAACGAGCTCGTCCGGCAGTCGGTCATCGGTATCGACGCCGTACTCAAGACCCGGCTCACCACCGACGTGTCCAACGCCCTCGACAGCGCCCTGCTCTCGGGCGCCGGAACATCGGACACCATCCGCGGAATCATCAACCAGCCCAGCATTCAGACTGGCGAACTCGACGTCACCGACCCCGACAGCCTGCTCGACGCCATCGCGCTGTGCCATGCCGAAGAGGTCACCCCAAATCGGTGGTTCCTCAACTCGCAGGACTTCATCGCGCTCCGCAAGATCAAGGACACGTCGGGCAAGTACATCCTGCAGGCCGACCTGACCGCCGATGCCACCTACACACTGTTCGGTATCCCGGTCACTGTCACCAACAAGCTCGTCGAGGGCAAGGCCATCCTCGTCGACATGAACCAGGTTGCCGTAGCACGCGACATCGCGCCGAGCGTCACCGTCCTCACCGAGCGATACGCCGAGTACGACATGGTCGGGCTACGGGTCGTCACCCGCTACGACCTCGGTCTGCTCCACCCCGAGGGCGTGGTTGTCCTGTCGGCGGCATCGGGTAGCTGATGCCGCCCGTGACCGGAGGGACGGTCGCCGCGTTCCTCGGCGAGGGTAACGACACCGCGTTGATTGCCCTCGCCGAGCAGCACGCCGCCATCGTCACCGCAATGGCCCGCTCCTACACCCGCGGCGCAGGTTTCGACGGAACCACCCCAGCCGATGACATTGCCGCCGTCATCACCACCGCAACAGCGCGACTCGTCACCCACCCCGATCAGGTGCCGTCGAAGACCCAGACCGCCGGCCCCATGTCGGTCGCCGAGAACGGTGCCGGGTTCACCGGCTGGACCCTCGCAGAGCTGTACGTCCTCAACCGCTACCGGAAGAAGGCGCAGTGACAGTCAACATCTCGCCATCGAAAATGACGATCACTTGGAGGGTGGCTACGGACTGCACGCACGGCGTCTAGCGGGGTGACCTGCAAAGAGGGGACCTGTAGCACTCGGGCGCACTACGTGAAACGGCGTGCCGTAATGAATAGGTCAGGGGTTCGATTCCCCTGGGCGGCTCCATCTCCTCCCGGCCACTCATGCCCCGGTTCCGGCCCACCCCTGCGTCGTCAGAAATTTGCAAACGCGGCCGCCTCGACACACTGACCGCAGGCCGTCTAGATCAATCGTTCAACCAGGAACAGGCGGACGTGTGGTCGCCCCGCGGTGCGCGACCCCCGTCGACCGAACCTGCGGACGCAGCCCTGGGCACTACTGCTGGAACAATAGAGGCCACTCCGATGTTGATTATTTTATCTATCTACGGCTCCGTATAAAGTAGGCCATACAGGCCACCCCGCTTTTGCGTATGGATGCGGAGATAGATCAAGTGTCTTACAGAACGCTCAAGTCCGTCTTCCACCAGCGCGATCGAGTCGGCGCCGACGCTGAGGAACGGGTCCGACGCGAGTCTCCCGCCGCCCTCCGCTGGGACCTGATGATCGGCGAGTACCCGATGTTCGCGCTGCTGACCCCCGAGATCGCAGTGCTGATCGAACGAATCATGAGCTTTGAGCCGAAGATTCAGTCCGAGTGGGAACATCTGCCAGGACGAGCACGGACCCACTATCTCCATCGCATGGTCATCGACGAGATCCAAGCGACCAACGAGATCGAACAGGTCCGTTCGACCCGACAGGAGATCGGTGCGGCGATCAGGGCCGTCCGGGCGCGACAACCCATCGAGAACAAGCGCTTCGCGGAGATGGCGCGTCTTTACCTCGACATCGGCAACGACGAGGCCGAAAGTCCGCATACGCTGGACGACATCCGGGCTGTCTACGACGCGGTGACCGCGGGAGAGATCCGTGATGAAGACGCTCCCGATGGGCGGCTGTTCCGGCAGGGACCGGTATCGATCGAATCCGGGACCAAGATCGTGCATACCGGAGTCGTGCCCGAGTCAGCGATCGACGCAGCGCTCACCCTGATGCTGAGCCAGGCGCGCGACGATTCGGTCCCCCAACTCATCAGGGCCGTGGCTGCGCACTTCATCTTCGAGTACACGCACCCGTTCTACGACGGCAACGGCCGAACCGGGCGCTACCTTCTCGCACTCGACCTCCGACAGGTGATCGCTCCGTACGCGAGCCTCGCGCTGTCGGCGACCGTCGCCGACAACAAGGACCGTTACTATCGCGCGTTCGCGGACGTGGAGAATCCACTGAATCGCGGGGATCTGACGCCTTTCTTGATCAGAATGTTGGAGATCATCGCCGAGGCACAACATCGGCTGCTGCTCGACCTCTCCGAACGTCGGCAGAAGATCGAGGCGCTCAGGGCACGCCTTCGCGATCTGGTTGATGACGAACAGTTTCCGCTCAGCGTAGGGCTCGACCGCGAGTCGTCACCGCCGATAAGTCGTGACGACTTCGGCGCGATCTTGTACACCCTCGGCCAGGCCTACTACTTCGATGTGAACCGCGCCGTCCGATCGAACACCCTGGCCGACGTGCTGGGAAGATCCAGTCAGTTCGTCCGACCGCGACTCCAGCGCTTGGACGACGCCGGGATCATCGAGACCGTCACGAGGAAACCGCTGCGTTTCCGGCTCACCCAGCGGGTGGCCGCGCTGCTGGATCTGGAAGGACCTTGATCTCCAGTAGCTGACCCTCCGAGTAGATGTCCCGATTTGTGTCGTTCAGACGACAGCGAGCAGCCCACTCGTCGTCTAATATCTGATCGACAAAGAGGGGGCCCAGGGGTGGCAGGATATCGGCGCGGCACGCGACGCGCCGTCGAGAACGACGGCGTCGGTCCTCTTCGACGACCCTCGGGCCTCTCCAACGCCTCTCTCACCCTCGGCGCGCTCTCGCTGGCCACCGTCATCCCGACCGCGGTCGCATCGATCAACGTGACCACCCTGGTCCACGCTCTCACCGCGCCGGACACCGTCCAGGTGGCCACCGAATCGACGACAGGGTGGAGCCAACCGATCCCGTTGTCGCCGGGCGCCGGCGGCCCCGCCGCCCCGTCCGTCGCTGCGACACCGACCGGCGGGCCGGCCGCTCCCATGACACGCGACCTGTCTTCCACGGGTACACCGAGAACGCTGGTCATCGACTTTCCGCACTCGGTCGGCCCCATCATCGCCGGCGGTCCCCGAACCCGCGCAGTGTTGTCGACGGAGCTCGACGACGAACTCAAAGAACGTGCGGTGCAACAGAACCTGGCGGTCATGACCGTCATCGCCGGACTCGACGCGAACAGTCCGTTCGTCGTCTACACCGGCGACGCCCAGGGCTCCGGCGGGCCCGGCGCGCCCGGTGTACCCGAGGGCGGCACCAGCCTGACTCCTCCCCCGCCGGGTACCGACGGGCCGGTCATCGTGCTGGTGTCGGATCCGCGCGGGCCGTGGAGCATTCGAGTCTGGCTGGAGACCGTCCCGCTCGTCTCGGCACTCCTGAAGTCGATCGGATGGAAGGTCGACCCGCCCCGGACGGACCGCCCTGTCGAGACGCCACGTCCCGATGCCGGCACGGGCAGCGAGCCGGAGGTCACCGAACCACCCCGCGGCCGGCCCATCGAGCCGACCACCGACCGTGGGGCCACCACATCCGACGCCGGAGCCGATGCCGAGACGCCCAGGGACACCGTCGAGACACGGGACGTAGGTCGGGAAACCCTGCGGGACATCGTGGTCGACGATGACCAGGACTTGCCGACCGAGTTCGCCGATGTCGAAGACGACGGGAACACCGGATCGGACTCAGGCGAAGCGGGCGACGACGGTCCGTCCGAGAGTTCGGGCAACTCCCGATCCGACTCGACGAGCGGTGACAGCTCCGGCGCGGGCGACGACAGCGATTCTTCCGACCGCGGTGGTTCCGGCAGCGAATCCTCGGAATCCGCCGCCTGATCCGTCGTCGTAGATCAGCTGCTCAACCGAACACCGACGCCAGTGGTGCTGCCGAGTCGGGCGACAACGGCGAGGTCAGCATCACCGGCCCCTGCGCCATGAAACGTGGAGTCGCACCACGATGTTCGTCAGCCGCGTGCACGGTGAACGGATGGACCACGAAGACGTCACCGGGACTGCCGGTCGCGTAGGCGACGCGACGCTCGCGACTCGCGGCGTCCAGTAACGGACCGGCGTCGAAGGGGCTCATCCCGTCGTTGTCGAGAACCGCGACAGCGTCGAGATGTGACCCCACCCGGATGCGCGTCGGTGCGTCGGTCGGTCCGACCTCGGAGAGCAGGGTCAGGATCAGCACGGTGTGGGGCCGTCGACTCACCACCCACGATCCGTCCTCGCGCGGTGTGTTGGCGTCGATGTGCCAGCCGCGGTCATCGACCGTCGGCGGTAGCGGGAAGCGGACCGGTATGTTGCCCAGGGCGCCACGCGGTGTCCAGCCGCCGACGCCACAGATCGCATCGAGCGCCTCGGTCAGCTCCGGACTGTTCGCGAGCAACCCGAATGGGCCGGCTCCCACCATGTCCGACGCCCAGCGCACCGGATCGGTCCAGGCGTCCGGGTCGTCCTCGGACAATCCCAGTTGCGCCCACAATCCCGCCCGGGCCCGGTCCGCGGCCTCGCGCAGCGACGGACGCTCGATCTTGAGGAAACCGTCTGCGCTGAACCTGTCGACGTCGATCACCGTCGCAGCCTCCCACCATCGGGCGTCTCCCGCGAGCGATTTTCGCCGCACCGCGGGCGACAGATCACCAAGCGTCGAGAAGCTCACGGCCGCAAGACCTCTGGAATCGACTACCGGAGAGCTTGGTCGATCAGGACTTCGGCGGCGGCACGTGCATCGTCGGCGGCACGCGCCGAGCCCGCGATCGCCGCCGTGGTCTGGGCCCCCTCGGCGAGGATGGACAGCTGCGCGCCGAGGCCGTCGGGGCCTCCCAACTCCGCCACCAGACCCGCGACGTAACGCTGGAAATCAGCTTTCTGCGCACGGACCGCGGCGGCGACCGAGGGCATCTCGGCCCCGAGTTCGCCGTAGGCGTTGATGAACGCGCACCCGCGGAACTCGTCGGTGCCGAACCACTGGAACAAGAAGTCGAACACGGCGAGCAGCCTCTCCCGCGGCGACGACAGCCCCTCCGCACAGGCGGCGATCCCGCTGTTCCACTGCCGGGTCCGATCGTCGAGCACCGCGAGGATCAACGCCTCCTTCGACGGGAACATCGAGTAGATCTTCTTCAGCGACATCCCCGCCGCATCGCGGACCTTGTCCATCCCCACCGCGTGGACCCCGTGCGCGTTGAACAGCCGGTCAGCGGCACGGACCACCTGCTCGCGCGGGTCCACGGCGTCGGCCACCTCGATCTCCTCTGCTGCCGGTTCCCGGCTTGGGGGTTGCGCGGGGAACGATCGTTCTCTAGTGTAGCAATCACCGGCGAGAACGACCGTTCTCCCGCCCGCCGCATCGATTCCGATCCCGATCGGGTCGCCTCAACAGAGAGAAGTGATCGCAATGGGCTACATCAAAGTCGGCACCGAGAACTCCACCGACGTCGAGCTGTACTACGAAGATCACGGCACCGGCCAGGCCGTCATGCTGATCCACGGCTATCCGCTCGACGGGAACAGCTGGGAACTGCAGGCGCGCGAGCTCATCGACGCCGGCTACCGCGTGATCACCTATGACCGTCGCGGGTTCGGGAAGTCGAGCAAGGTCGGCACCGGCTACCACTACGACACCTTCGCCGCGGACCTGAACACCGTCCTGGAGACGCTCGACCTCCGCGACGTCATCCTCGTCGGATTCTCCATGGGCACCGGCGAACTCGCCCGCTACGCCAAGAACCACGGCACCGACCGGGTCGCGAAGTTCGCGTTCCTGGCGTCGCTCGAACCGTTCCTGGTGAAGACCGACGACAATCCCGAAGGCGTCGACCGGTCCGTCTTCGACGGTATCGCGGCGGCCGCCAAGGAGAACCGCTACGCCTGGTACACGCAGTTCTACAAGGACTTCTACAACCTCGACGACAACCTCGGCACCCGCATCACCCAGGAGGTCGTCGACGCGAACTGGAACACCGCGGTCGGCAGCGCGCCGGTCGCCGCCTACTCGGTCGTCCCCGCCTGGATCGAGGACTTCCGCGAAGATGTTGCCGCAGTGCGCGACTCGGGCAAGCCGACCCTGATCCTGCACGGCACGGCCGACAACATCCTGCCGATCGATGCCACTGGTCGCCGCTTCCACCAGGCCGTTCCGGACGCCGAGTACGTCGAGATCCCCGATGCGCCGCACGGCCTGCTGTGGACTCACGCCGCCGAGGTGAACGAGGCGCTGCTGGGGTTCGTTCAGAAGTGAGCGACCCGGGGTGAGTTCGCCCAGCGAGCACACCCGCGTGACAGCAGGACGGCCGCCGGATGGATTCTCCATCCGGCGGCCGTTTGCCGTCTGTCCCTACCGGGCGTCGTCGTCGACCCGTTCCGCGTCCTCGGCGGTCTCGTCGGACGCCTCGGCGTCCTTGTTGTCGGCGAGGGGGTCGTAGCCGGGGACACCCTCGAGCACCGTCAGTTCCTGATCGATGGCGGCCGAGACGGCCTTGGCATCTTCCTTGATCTTGCGGATGAAGTCCGACATCGCTCGCTCCTCGCTCATCGTCCGGCCGCGGCACGCGACCGTGACCTCATGATAGGTCGAGGCCCGCGTCGCCCTTCGGCGATCGGAGTCCGGGCGCGACCGATCAGTCCCGGAACAGGTCCGCGTACGACGACGACAACGCCGGGTAGTAGGCGTCCCAGTCGACCTCGGCGACGCTACGGCCGGCCTCGGCCGCCACCAGACGGTCGAGGTAGTACTCCCATCCCGGGCCCACGTTCTCGGCCATGTCGGCCCGTGGCAGTCCCTGGGCGAAGCTCAGTGTCGTCGTTCCGTGAGCCTCGGCCAGGTCCAGTTCCAGCCGCCACACGTCCTCACCCCCGTCCTGGGCCGGGGACTTCGATTCGACGACCAGCCGGCGCGGCGGATCGCATTCCAGGATCGTGAACCGCTCCGGCTCCACGTCGTCGCCCTCGGCGGTCATCCGGAAGTCGACGAAACCGTCGACGGGGTCGCCGGCCCATGTTCCGATCCAGCGTTCGAGGCGCGCGGGTTCGGTGATCGCCGCCCATACGGCGTCTACCGGCGCCGCGAAACTCCGTTCGAGCACCACGTGCGGCACGCCGGCCCGCACCTCTCGACGGCCCGTGGCCGTGATGTCCGCAGTCATCCTGTCTCCTTGTGTCGTCTGCCTGAATCGGGCTGTGCAAGAGGGGAGTCCGCGGATTCCTCATCGACGAACTCGCGCACGGTACGTCGCACCTCGAGGTCGAGCGCGTCGAGATGACGCTCATCGAATCTCGGCTGCACGGCGTGCGAGTCCACGGCGCGCGAGTCCACGGCGTGCGAGCCCGCAACCGCCGAGTCCACCGCGTCGAGCCACGCCCGGACCCCGGCCAGCGCGCCGGACGCCAGCTCGTAGTGCCGCTCCCGGCCGTGGTCGACGGCCGTCGTCACGCCTGCTTCGCCGAGCACACGAAGGTGACGCGAGATCGCCGGTCGGCTGATCGGGTGGTCGGCCGCGAGATCGACGACGCGCGCCGACCCGCGAGCGAGCCGCTCGATCAGCGCACGACGCACCGGGTCGGCAATCGCCTCGAAGTCGTCCACGTCCTATTGGTAACACACGAGTTACCAATAGGGAAGGGTGAAGCTGTCTACGCCCCGGCCGGGCGCGCGAGCGCGAGTCCGATCCGCGCGACCATGTCGTCGACGGCGAACTTCGGCTTCACGTTCATGTCGAGGGCCTCCCGGCACGCGAGCACGGCTTCGACGCACTGCAGCAGCTGCTCGGGCTTGGCGTAGCCGGCGAGCGGATTCGCGAGGTCGTCGGCCTTGTCCGGATGCATCGCGGTGACCTGGGCGCCCACGCCGACGACGAGCGCGTCGCGGAACAGCGCGGCGAGATCGACCAGGGCACGGTCGAGGACGTCGCGTCCGACCCGGGTCGCCCTCGACTTCTGCCGTTTCTCCAGTTCCTTGAGCGCGCCGGCACTTCCGCGCGGCATCCGCGCGGTGCCCTTGCCCGTGCCGCCCGCCCCGAGCGCGGTCTTCATCTCCTCGGTCTCGGCCGCGTCGAGTTCGGCACTGATCGCCTTGGCGGCCTCATCGGCCGACCGGACGAGCTCCTCGGCAGCGGCATAGGCGGTCGAGTCGCGGGCGGCGGCACGCGCCAGCCCGAGCGCCTTCTCGCGTTGCGTGCGCGCCTCGGGATCCGTCGCCAGCCGACGCGCGCGCCCGATGTGGCCGCCGCACACCGACGCCGCCCACCGAGCCTGCTCCGGATCGAGACCGTCGCGCTCGACGAGAACCCGCTCGATGTCGGCGGTCGTCGGCGTCACCAGTGCGACGTGCCGGCAGCGCGACCGCAGGGTCACCGAGATGTCCTCCGGGTCCACCGACGGCGCACACAGCAGGAACACCGTGCGTGACGGCGGCTCCTCGACGACCTTCAGCAGCGCGTTCGCGGCCTGCTCGGTGAGCCGGTCGGCGTCCTCGACGATGACGATCTGCCAGCGCCCCGTCCCCGGCCGGCGCGCGGCGGCCTGCACGATGTCGCGCATCGCCCCGACGGCGAGACTCAGCCCCTCCGGCACGACGTGGCGGACATCGGCATGGGTCTTCGCCATCACCGTGACGCACGCACGACACTCGCCACAGCCGACGTTCGCGGCGTCGGGCGCCTGGCACTGGAGAGCCGCGGCGAAGCATTGCGCGGCCACCGACCGACCACTGCCCGGTGGTCCGGTGAACAGCCACGAGTGGGTCATCGACGCCCGCGACCACCCCGCATCGACGGCCGGGATCTCGTCGTCGGCGAGGAACAAGTCGTCCGAGGTACCCGCGTCGAGCCTCGCCGCAAGAGCACGCGCGGCCCGTGCGGCGGCCCGCAGATCGTCGGCGATGGCCTCTTGCCCGGTCAGCCGATCGAAGACATTTGTCACAGCAACACCCTAATCCGCAGTTCGGACACGCCTGAGGCGCGGAACCGTGTTTAACGATTGCAAGCAGCCAGCTACCGTAGTCTCCGTGGTTCAACAACGGTCGCGGTGGTCAAAGGGCCTGCATCTGGCCCGATGGCTGATTCATACGCCGTGGCCCATTCTCGCGCTGGACATGCTGCGGGCGAACCTCGTCGGTGCACTGTTCACCTTCGCGTTCCTGCGCTTCGGCATGCCGATCCAGGATTCGATCAGCCTCGACGAGATCACCGCGCTGAACCAGGTCATCTTCGCTGCCTACCTGTTGATCGCGATGGTCATCGGCGGCTTCGCCAGCATCCAGTTGTCGCTACCGGTGCTCATCTGGCATCGGCGTCGCACCCGACTCGACAACGAGGCCGCACGACGCCGCGCCCTCGCGCTACCGATGCTGCTGACCGCGGTGAACGCCGCGCTGTGGGTCGTGGGCGGCACGCTGTTCACGCTCGTCAACCTGACCGTCTCGTCGAAGAACGCCTTCATCGTCGCGATCGCCAGCACGATCGGCGCGATGGTCACGTGTGCGCTCAGCTACATGCAGGCGGAGAAGGTCATGCGGCCGATCACGGTCGCGGCGATGGCCAACAATCCCGACAACGCCATCGCGCCCAGTGTCACCACCCGCATCACCGCGTTCTGGGTGATCAGCGTCGTCGCCCCGATGCTGGTGATCATCGGGATGATCGTGCTGCACCGGCTCGGCATCATCGAGGCCGACTCCACCGGCCTGGAGCGGCCGATCCTGTGGATGGCGATCTCGGCGCTCGCGTTCAGCGTGATCGCGATCGTGCGCGTTGTCGCCGCAATCAACGACCCGATCAAGCAGCTGCGGCGCGCGCAGTCCAAGGTCAGCGAGGGCGACCTCAACGTCGCGGTGAAGATCTACGACGGCAGTGATCTCGGCCTGCTGCAGGCCGGATTCAACGACATGGTCGCCGACCTGCGCGAACGCCAGCAGCTGCGCAACCTGTTCGGCCGCTACGTCGGCGAGGACGTTGCGCGGCGGGCCATCGAGACCGGCACCGAACTCGGTGGCGAGGAACGCTACGTCGGCGTCCTGTTCGTCGACATCGTCGGCTCGACGCGCCTGGCGGTGAATCGGCCGCCCCGCGAGATCGTCGAACTGCTCAACGAGTTCTTCCGGGTCGTAGTCGGCGTGGTCGGTCGCCACGGCGGGTTCGTCAACAAATTCCAGGGCGACGCCGCGCTCGCCATCTTCGGGGCGCCGCTCGACCTCGACGACTTCGCCGGCCGGGCGCTTGCCTCCGCGCGTGAGCTGCGGGCCGAGCTCTACGAGACCCTGGGTGACACCGACATCGGCATCGGGGTGTCGGCCGGCAAGGCCATCGCCGGCCACATCGGCGCCGAACAGCGACTCGAGTACACGGTCATCGGCGACCCGGTCAACGAGGCGGCCCGCCTCACCGAGCTCGCGAAGGACGAACCCACCCGCGTCCTCGGGTCCGCTCGCGCGGTGTTCCTGGCGTCTCACGAGGAAGCCGAGCATTGGGAGATCGGCGAGGGAGTCGAACTCCGCGGCCGTGGGATCGAGACGCTCCTCGCGCGCCCGCACCTCGAGCCGGACCGGCGGGACTGAGCTACCCACCCTCCCCTGCCCCCTGAGGTGCGAGCAGGGACTCGCCGTCGCTTGCCCCAGCGATTAGCGATTATTGGGCGTTTTACTCGGCGTCCGGCGTCGCCTTCTTGGCTGCCGTCTTCTTGGCGGTCGACTTCTTGGCTGCGGTCTTCTTCGCCGTCGTCTTCTTGGCTGCGGTCTTCTTCGCCGTCGTCTTCTTGGCTGCGGTCTTCTTCGCCGCAGTCTTCTTGGCCGCTGTCTTCTTGGCGGGGGCCTTCTTCGCCGCCGCCTTCTTCGTGGTCTTCTTGGCCGGGCCACGAGCCCGACGATCGGCGAGCAACTCCATCGCGCGCTCCGGCGTGATCGAGGCGACCTCGTCGCCCTTGCGCAGGCTTGCGTTGGTCTCGCCGTCGGTCACGTACGGTCCGAACCGACCGTCCTTGATGACCATCGGCTTGCCGCTGACCTCGTCGTCCTTGCCGAGCTCACGCAACGGCGGCGCGGCGGCCTGACGACCGCGACGCTTGGGCTCCGAGTAGATCTTCAGCGCCTCGTCGAGGGTGATCTCGAAGAGCTGCTCCTCGGTGCCGAGGGACCGCGAGTCCGAGCCCTTCTTGAGATACGGGCCGTACCGGCCGTTCTGCGCGGTGATCTCGTCGCCCGACTCCGGGTCGACGCCGACGACGCGCGGCAGCGACAGCAGCTTCAGAGCGTCCTCGAGCGTGACCGTCGAGATGTCCATCGTCTTGAACAGCGAGCCCGTACGCGGCTTGGGACCGGCCTTCTTCGCCGCCTTCTTCGCGGTCTTCTTCGCCGCCGGCTTCGTCTTGGTGGCCGTGCCCCCGCCGGGCGAGTCGAGCGGGACGATGTCGCCGTCGGCGGTGTCTGAACCTCCGGTACCGCCCCCCGACCCGCCGTCACGCGGCGTCGGGCCCGCGGGAATGGTTGCGGGCGTGTCCCCGTCGTCGTCATCGTCGTCCGACGGCAGGACCTCGGTCACGTACGGACCGAAACGTCCTTCCTTGGCGACGATCTCGTGACCGGTGGCGGGGTCCGTACCGAGCGAACGCCCCTCTTGCGGTGTCGCGAAGAGCTTTTCGGCGACCGCGAGGGTCAACTCGTCCGGGGTGATGTCAGCGGGAAGGTTGGCGCGCTGCAGATCCTCGTCCGCACCGTCCGCGGCGACATTGCGCTCCAGATACGGCCCGTATCGGCCGACCCGCACATAGATCGGGCGGCCCTCTTCGTCGTTGAACAGACGGATGGAGTTGACCTGCCGTGCGTCGATCTCCTCGAGATTGACACCGACGAGCTTCTTCAAACCGCCGTATTGCGCGATTGCCGAATGGGCGGAACGGGTTTCACCGTCGGCACCGGAATGGTCGTCGCCGAAGTAGAACTCCGACAACCACTTCGTGCGGTTCTCGTTACCCGTTGCGATCTGGTCGAGGTCGTCTTCGAGGGTCGCGGTGAAGTCGTAGTCGACGAGGCTCTGGAAGTACGCCTCCAGCAGACCGACGACCGCGAACGCGATCCACGACGGCACCAGGGCGTTGCCCTTCTTGACCACGTACCCGCGGTCCTGGATGGTGCCGATGATCGACGCATACGTCGACGGTCGGCCGATCCCGAGTTCCTCGAGCACCTTCACCAGCGACGCCTCGGTGAACCGCGCGGGTGGGTTGGTGGAGTGACCGTCTGCGGTCAGGTCGGTGGCCGTCAGCGACTGCCCCTCGGTGAGCTGCGGCAACCGGTTCTCGGCGTCGTCGGCCTGGCCGCCGCTGAGCTCGTCGACCGTCTCCACGTAGGCCGACAGGAAGCCCGGGAAGGTGATCGTGCGACCTGACGCGGCGAAGGTGCAGCGCTCTCCGGAAGAGGCGGTACCGGCGATACGCAGGCTCAGCGTGGTGCCCTTGGCGTCGGCCATCTGCGACGCGACCGTGCGCTGCCAGATCAGTTCGTACAGGCGGAACTCATCGGCCTCGAGCTGCCCGGCCACCTGGCCGGGGGTACGGAAGGTCTCACCGGCGGGTCGGATCGCCTCGTGTGCTTCCTGGGCGTTCTTGACCTTGCGGGTGTACTGGCGCGGCGTCGGGTGGACGAAGTTGTCGCCGTAGAGCTCGCGGGCCTGGGCGCGGGCGGCGTTGATCGCCGACTCGCTGAGGCTCGTCGAGTCGGTACGCATGTAGGTGATGAAGCCGTTCTCGTACAACCGCTGCGCGATCCGCATCGTGCGGTCGGAGGTGAACCGCAACTTGCGGCCGGCCTCCTGCTGCAGCGTCGAGGTCATGAACGGCGCGTACGGACGGCGCGTGTAGGGCTTCTCCTCGACCGAGGTGACGGTCATCCCCGCACCTCGCAGGCCGGTGGCCAGACTCTCGGCGCGGTCGGCGTCGAGCACGATGACGCCGTCGGACCTCTTCAGGACACCCGTCGACTCGAAGTCGCGTCCCGTGGCGACCCGGGCTTCGTCGACGTTGACCAGCCGCGCCTTGAAGGTCTGCGGATTGGAGCTGTCCGCGCTCTCCGCGCTCGCGTCCATCGTCGCGGAGATGTCCCAGTACTCGGCCGACACGAACGCCATGCGCTCGCGCTCCCGCTCGACGATGATGCGGGTGGCCACCGACTGCACGCGGCCCGCCGACAGCTTCGGCATGACCTTCTTCCACAGCACCGGCGACACCTCGTAGCCGTAGAGGCGGTCGAGGATGCGTCGGGTCTCCTGCGCGTCGACGAGGTCGATGTCGAGGTCACGCGGGTTCTCGGCAGCCGCCCGGATGGCCGGCTCGGTGATCTCGTGGAACACCATGCGCTTGACGGGGATCTTCGGCTTGAGGGTCTCGAGGAGATGCCAGGCGATCGCCTCCCCCTCGCGGTCACCGTCGGTGGCGAGGTAGAGCTCGTCGACGTCCTTCATCAGCGACTTGAGTTCGCTGACGGTCGACTTCTTGTCAGGCGACACCACGTACAGCGGCTCGAAGTTCTCGTCGACGTTCACGCCGAGACGTGCCCAGGACTGCCCCTTGTACTTGGCCGGCACGTCGGCGGCACCGCGCGGGAGGTCGCGGATGTGCCCTCGGGAGGACTCCACCACATAGTTCGCCCCCAGGTACCCGGCGATCTTGCGGGCCTTGGTCGGGGACTCGACGATCACGAGGCGTCGAATACCCCTGTTCGAGCGGGATGCGGTGCTGGTCTCTGCCACCGGGGCGTCCTTCGGTTGACTGGGTGGAGAACGTTCCTGCGTGTCAGTTCAGGTGTGTTCGATGGGTTTGTACCTTATGTATAGCGCCGTTTGCACATCTGAATTCCGTCTCGGACCCGGCGAGGTGACCGATCCGACACCGTTCTGACCCGTTGTAGCAGCTCAACGGCTCGAATGCGGGATGACTAATGCTCGTCGACCGGAGGCCAGTCGGCGACGGCCTCGGCACAGGGCGGCACACCGACGTACTCGTGCAACCGGGACAGGCGCCGGTGGCCGGCGATCCGCAGGGCCGGGGCCTGCCCGCGCGTACCGACGAGGGTGGGTGCGATGCCGACACGCATAAGCGCCGTCGCGAGTGCCGCGTGCGACTCCGGAGCGTGGGGATCCAATCCGAGCTGGTAGCGGCCGGCATCCGAGTGACCGGCGGCGATCACCCACAGGCGCAGGGCCCGGTAACTCGGAACCCAACCGGGGGGCATCGCCTTGACCGCTCCCGCGGACCAGGCCGCGTGCAGGGAATCGAGTTCATGGCAGGGCGCGGTCCGGGCCAGCGGGGTGCCCTCGTCCGAGACCGTCGACTCGGCTTCGAGGCCGGCCGCACGCATCTCGACGACGATCTGCTCTGCCCGCCAGCGGTCGGCGACCACGATCGAGACCCGCGTACCGGTTTCGGAGCGGACGGCCTGTCCGTGCGCCGCGAGCAGCCCCGCGAGGTCGGCGTACGCGGGCTGTTCGGTCTCCGCGGAGAAAAACGACAACTGGCCCACGAGTCGAGACTAGTGCTGTGTCTCGGAAATAGGTGGGCGGTTCCGGTGGCGCGTTCGCGACGCGCGGAGCGCTACGGAACAGGAGCCAGACAACAAACCGCTCCCGCCTCGACGAATCGAAACGGGAGCGGTGGTTTGCCCCGACTGCGTGGTGCAGTCACACGCGGGTCTTCTCAGACAGCGCGGACGCCGGTGGCCTGCGGCCCCTTGGTGCCCTGACCGACCTCGAACTCGACCCGCTGGTTCTCCTCGAGGGTGCGGAAACCGGATCCCTGGATCTCGGAATAGTGGACGAACACGTCGTCGGAACCCTCATCAGGCGCGATGAAGCCGAAGCCCTTTTCCGCGTTGAACCACTTCACAGTTCCCTGTGCCATTCTTGCAATCCTTTACATATCAACTGTCGCGACACGATGGGTCATCGTGTCGTGGCCGGTCGACCGCCATACCTCAAAGAGCCCCGCGAAGATCTGCATCGATCCGCCAAACTAACCTCAGTACCACGGCTGCAACATGCTTGTCGCCCACCGGGCGGTGGGTCGCGAAAGCTGCGGCCGGAACCAGTCAATCATGTTCGGCCCCCCAGCGATAGTCACACGAACCAAAGTGAGTCAAAACCTCGTCAAACTTCAGACCAACGACACCCGCCGGTAACATCGACGCAGGTCGGAGACCCGTCGCTGCAACGCTATTTCGAAGAGTTCTCACCAGAAGATGCAGTACTCCACATTCGGGACAGGCCTGTTGGCCCGTACCCTCGCGGGTTCCGACGCCGACCCCTCCCCTCTCACCCACCTCTCGGTAATCCCGTCGCGCTCACCATCTTTCGACGCCTGGCCGGAGTGGGTGCCGCAACCCCTGATCGACGCCTACGCCGACAACGGCATCGAGAAGGTGTGGACTCACCAGGCGCGCGCGGCCGATGCCGCATTCCGCGGCAATCATGTAGCTATTTGCACCGGGACCGCATCGGGCAAATCGATGTCGTATCAAATGCCCATTCTCACTTCTTTGCTGAACGAAAAGAATGCGACCGCGTTATACCTCGCGCCGACAAAAGCTCTCGGGGCCGACCAGATCCGGGCAGTGTCCTCGATCATCGCCGGGCGACCGGAGTTCGGGCACCTCCAGCCGTGCGTATACGACGGCGACACCGACCCCGAGATCCGGCAGTGGGCGCGCGCCCATTCGCGCTGGATCTTCACCAACCCCGACATGCTGCACATCGGCATCCTGTCCCATCACCACCGATGGCGTCAGTTCTTCCGTCATCTGCGATTCATCGTCGTCGACGAATGTCACCACTACCGAGGCGTGTTCGGGTCTCACACCGCCCTGGTGATGCGGCGTCTGCTGCGGATCGCGCGGGCCGCCGGTGCCGATCCGGTCGTCATCGGCGCGAGTGCGACGGTCGCCGAACCGGCCGAGGCGCTGGGCCGGTTGATCGGTGAACCGGCCGTCGCGGTGACCGAGGACGCATCTCCCCGCGGGGAGCGGACCGTCGCCCTCTGGGAGCCCGATTTCCTGCCGGTGGTCACCGGCGAGAACGGTGCACCCGTCCGACGCTCGGCCGGCGCTGAATCCGCCCGACTGCTGGCCGATTTCGTGGTGGAAGGTGCTCGTACACTGTGTTTCGCCCGGAGCCGGCGGGGCGTCGAACTGACCGCACTCAGCGCACGACACCTGTTGTCACAGAGCGCCCCCGAGCTCGAGTCCCGGATCGGCGCGTACCGGGCGGGATACCTGGCCGACGATCGGCGACGTCTGGAGAAGGCCATCTCCGACGGCGAACTGCTGGGCGTGGCCACCACCAATGCGCTCGAACTCGGCGTGGACATCAGCGGACTCGACGCCGTGATCGTCAGCGGGTACCCCGGAACGGTCGCCTCGTTCTGGCAGCAGGCCGGGCGCGCGGGACGCCAGCGCGAGTCCGGCGACTCACTCGTCGTGCTCGTCGCCCGCGACGACCCGCTCGACACCTACCTCGTGCATCATCCGGAGTCACTCCTCGGCAAACCCGTCGAGGCCACGGTCACCGACCCCGCCAACCCGTACATCCTCGGTCCGCACCTGCTGTGCGCCGCCATGGAGAAACCGCTGTCGGACAGCGAGATCGACGCCTGGAACGCCCGCGACGTGGCGCAGGACCTGGCCGCCGACGGCCTGCTGCGCAAACGTAAGTCCGGCTGGTACGTCACGGCCGGAACCGAACCCCACGCCGACGTCGACATCCGCGGCGGCATCGGCGGGCAGGTCCTGATCGTCGACACCACGACGTCGCAGCTGCTCGGTACCGTCGACACCGGCCGGGCCATGTCGACGGTGCACCCCGGCGCCGTCCACATCCACCAGGGCGAGACCTATCTCGTCGACGAGCTCGATCTCGACGACGGTCTCGCGCTGGCGCATCCGGAGGACCCGGACTGGACGACGTCGGCGCGGGAGACGACGGACATCAGCATCACCGCGACGCTCGCGAGCCGGCGATTCGGCCCGCTGACGGTCGCATTCGTGGAGGTCGACGTCACCCATCAGGTCGTCGGTTACCTGCGCACGTTGCGCACCGGAGAGGTGCTCGACGCCGTCGAGCTCGACATGCCCGAGCAGACCCTGAGCACCCGCGCCGTGATGTACACCCTCACACCGGAGGCACTCGCCGACGCCGGTGTCGACGAGACCCGGTTGCCCGGTTCGTTGCACGCCGCGGAACACGCGGCCATCGGCCTCCTCCCTCTGGTTGCGACCTGCGACAGGTGGGACATCGGTGGACTCTCGACCGACCTCCACCCGGACACCGGTCTGCCGACGGTCTTCGTCTACGACGGGTACATGGGCGGTGCCGGTTTCGCCGAACGCGGGCATTCGGCGTTCCTGACCTGGATCGACGCCACCCGAGACGCCGTGGCCAGCTGCGGTTGTGAGAGCGGTTGCCCATCCTGCGTCCAGAGTCCCAAATGCGGCAACGGTAACGATCCGCTCGACAAGAATGGCGCAGTAGCCGTCCTGGATCTTCTCCGTCGGGAATACTTGGCCCATGCATGACGAGGCATCCGACCGGGGGACCCACACGTATCGTCAGGTCACCCGACCCTCTCGTGCCTTCTTCCTGCTCGCCCGCCCGACGCAGAACACCGACCAGTTGCCGTCGTCCATCGGCGAGCGCGACGTGTTCTTCTCCGAAGACGAGGCGCTCGACGCCCTGGACCTCCACTACGCCTGGTGCGCGGCCCGTTCCGGAGGTTTCACCGATGTCGTGACCACGGCACAGTGGTATCTGCAGACGGCGATGGTCGGTCCGCGGGTCACCGCCTCCCTCGGTGAGGTCTATCTGGCGTCCACCGATGCCCACTCCGGTGAAACCTGGGCAGCAGCAGGCGGTTTCCTCACCGAGGGGGAACTCATCCACTGGTCGTCGTTCGTCCGGGCCGCCCGATCGTGGATTCCGCTGAACACCGGGACCGATGCGCTCGAACTCGCCTATCGCGGCGACACCGACGTGCACTTCCACCAATTGTGGTTCGCGCCCATGCAGTCCATCCGGGTGTACCCCAAGCGGATCTCCGTCGAATCCGACGGTCTCGGGTAGGGCCGCCCTTCGGCACGGGGTCAGTCCACCGGTCCCGCGCGCGCCTGGGCGGTGGCGTCGCTCGTCCCGAAGCTCCCGAGTGCCACCGGCACCCGAACCGTCACCACCACATCGTCTCCGGCGGTACGGCACTCCACGAGCTCGGCCCCCGAGTCCTGTCGGCGGCTCAGATCTCGTGCCGCCGCGCATGGATTCGGCTCACCCGCGGCATGCTCGATCGCCGCGGCCAGAGCGGACAGATCGGCCGCCGACTGGGCGCGGTGGCGGGCGAGCACCGCTGCCGCGACATAGATCACCATCACGAGAACCGCAGCCAGCGCCGCGATCACGAATGCGCCCAACACCGTTGCGTGACCGTCGTCGTCGGCGATCAGCCCACGACGGCGCGTCATGGCCCCACCCCCGGCGCGAACACCACCTGATCCGCACCTGTCGGCTCCTTGGCCGCGACCGCCCGGGCCGACACCGTGAGACCCGGCAGCATCGCCACACCCGATCGGACCTCGACCACGACGACCCGATCGTCCGCATCCGAGATCGACACGCGCGCACCGTCTCCGACCAGCCGTTGCGCGACCTCGCGCCCCGAAGCATCACCCGCAGCGGACAGGCGAGCCACCTCGCGCGCCGCATCGGTACAGCGGATCTGGGTGGTCACCGCGGCGACCGCACCCACGGCGATGAGCACCATGACGACGATCGCGGCGATCGCGTACGCGGCCTCGACCGTCACCATGCCTGATTCGTCGGCGAGCAGGCGTCGCAGCCACTTTCGGCGGTTCATCAACCGACCGAGGTGTTGAGCGCCTTTCCGATGATGCCCGTCAGGGCACTCACGATGTTGTCACCGGTGACGACCGTGTAGAGGATCGCCCCGAACGCCGCCGCGGCGATGGTGCCGATCGCGTACTCCGCCGTGGACATGCCTTCCTCGTCGGTCATCAGGCGCGTCATGTGCGCGCCGAGACGTCCGATCACATCGCTTCGATCGTGCGGCGCCGCGGCCTGGGTGGCGTCGTGGGTCCGGAACATGGTGCGTGACATGGTCTCTCCTGGGAGTCGATGGAACCGAGTGAACGGTGTTGCACGTACTTGGACGCAGCGCGTCGCCGTTCGGATCCCTCGGATTTGCCGACCATGCCGTTCCGGCGCAAACCCGGACGATCGTCAGTTACGAGGTCGACCACACCCCGAGTTCGTTGCCGCTGGGATCGGTGAAGTGGAACCTACGACCACCGGGGAAAGCATAGGGGCCGTTCACGATCTCGCCACCCGCCGCGCGCACCCGCTCCGCTGAGGCGTCGAGATCGTCGGAGTAGAGCAGCACCAGGGGACCACCGCGTACGGCCGCGACCTCGCTCGTCGCGAGACCCCCGACCTCGGGCAGGTCCGGGCCGCCCGGATTCGCGATTCCCGCGTATGCGGGACCGTAGTCGTTGAACTGCCAGCCGAACGCAGCCGCGTAGAACGCCTGCGCCGCGGCCGAGTCGGTGACGGTGAGTTCGATGTAGTCGATGGCATGGTGTCGGTGCCCGGAGTCGGTCATGGAGAACATTCTGCGTCGTCGCACCGACAGATACGTCAGATCGAACCCAGAACCGACGAGGCGAGCCCGACGACGACCGGGACGATCCCGAGACAGATGAACGCGGGCAGGAAGCACAGTCCGAGCGGGCCGCTGATCGCGACACCGGCCCGTTCGGCGGCGGCGAGTGCGTCGTCGTGCGCCCGGCGTCGAACATCATCGGCGAGTTCGGCGAGACCGCCCGCCAGCGACGAGCCGGCCCGCGCCGACCGGCGCGCCATCGCGGCGAGTGCATCGAGATGGTCGTCGGACGTCTCGCCGTCCGATCCGTCGAGCAGGGCCGACCATGCCGCGTCCGGATCGGCGCCCAGCTGCAGCAGGTCGGCGACGTGAGCGAGGGGCGCCGCCATCGACGCCGGCGCGCGTTCGGCGACCACCGAGGCCGCGGTCCCCACCGGCAGACCGGCGCGTAGGCACACCGCGAACAGATCGAAGGCCGCCGCGACCGCGAACGGGTCGTCGGCGGTGGGACCGGCACCGAGCCACCGCGGCGTGCGATCGGGCGGCGGCGGATCGGTCACCCGATAGAGCAGCCAGCGCGGCGCGGGCCAGATCCACAGCGCGGCCGCGAGCAGCACCGCCGAACACGCCGTGCCGGTGAGGCCGCCGGCGATCATCGTGCCAGCACCTTGCCGGTGATGCGCTCGGACCAGCCGATCCCCGCGGCGACCAGAGCGCACCCGACCACCAGCAGGATCCCACCCAGGCCACCGCCGAGGAGGACCTGGATCGGACCCGCACCGGTCGCCTGACCCAGGGCGATCCCGAGCAATGGCAGACCGGCGAGGACCGCCGCCGTCGCCCGCGGTCCGGACAGTCCGGCTCGCGTCCGATCCGCGAAGCCACGCCGCGCCTGAAGATCCGAACGCACTGCACCGAGCAGGTCGACCATCGGCAGGCCGCGGTCCTCGGCGATCTGCCAGGCCACGCCGATACGACGCCAGGACGCCTCGCCCGAGACCCTGCCCGCCAGGCCGGCCCCGGACACCGGGTCGATCACCGACCCGCCCAGGGCGGCCCGGAACGCCATCGACTCCAACCCGTTCGCGATCTCCGCTCCGGTGGCCGGGTCATGGGGCTCGCGACGACGGAGTTCGGCGACCGCGACCTCGCAGGCCCGGACCGGTGGCGCGCCCACCGACAGTTCGGCGATCATCAGCGACAGCCCCAGGAGCAAGTCATCCGACTGGCGGTCGAGGCGCTTCTCCGCCGACCGCCGCCGACGTACCCACAGCACGACCGTCACAACGATCGCGGCAGCGACGGCGGCCGCCAGTCCGCCGATCAGGAGCGCCCCGAACGGGACCGTCATCGGGATCAGCACGGCCGGTGCCGATCTCCGGGCGGGGCGGGGTTGTCCGGACACCGTCTGGAGTCGGTGTCTCGCTCGCGGCGCGGCCGACAGCGGCAGCGCGACGCCCACGGCTCCCAGGACCAGCGCGACGGCGACCGGCGTGGACATCATCGTCGGTCCCCCGACACCGGCCCACGCCCGGCGACCAACCGGTCGAAGTGATCGCGCTCCGCCGTGAATCCGCTGTTCCGCAACCAGATCGGCACGATCGTCACGCGTCCGGCGTCGTCGCGCCGGACGACCCCGACCTCGGCGAGTCCGCGGGTCCCGCCCGCGTTGCGCGCCACGCCGAGCACCACCTGCAGTGCGGCACCCAGCTGACTGTGGAGAGCGTCGCGGGCCATGCCTCCGAGGGCGGCGAGGGCCTCCATCCGCGCCGGCACCTCCGACGTCGAGTTCGCGTGGACCGTGCCGGCACTCCCGTCGTGCCCGGTGTTCAGCGCGGTGAGGAGGTCGATGACCTCACCGCCGCGAACCTCTCCGACGATGATCCGGTCGGGTCTCATCCGAAGTGCCTGACGGACCAGGGTCCGCACCGGCACCTCGCCCACGCCTTCGACATTCGACGCGCGCGCGACCAACCTCACCACCTGCGGATGGCGCGGGGCCAGTTCGAGCGCATCTTCGACGCAGACGACCCGCTCGCGCGGATCCATCGCTCCGATCAATGCGTTGAGCAGGGTCGTCTTGCCGGTCCCGGTACCGCCGATCACCAGGAATGCCAGGCGGTTCCGGAGGATGTCCCCGATGATCGGCACCACCTCGGACGGGATCGCGCCGCTCTCGACGAGGCTCGGCAGATCCTTGGATGCCGAACGCAGGACCCGCAAGGAGATACATGTCCCGTCCGCGGCAAGCGGCGGGATGATCGCGTGCAGCCGCACGGTGTATCCGCGCCGACCGACGTTCGACAACTGCCCGTCGACCCAGGGCTGGGCGTCGTCGAGCCGCCGCCCGGCGCCCAGCGCCAGCCGACCCGCGAGGCGGCGGACCGACGCCTCGTCCGGGAAGCGGATCGTCGTCTGCTCGAGTCCGGATCCGCGGTCGACCCAGACCTCGTCGGGACCGGCGACCAGGATGTCGGCGATGTCGGGTTCGGCGAGGAGTTGCTCGAGCTTGCCCGCCCCGGTCAGCTCGGTCTGCAGGAAGCGGAGGGCGGCGAGCAGGTCGGTGTCACCCAGCACTCCCCCGGCCTCTGCGCGGATCGCGTCGGCGATGACGGCCGGACTCGGGTCGGCCGCGTCGGCGGCCAGTCGCGAGCGCACCCGGTCCAACAGCGCCTCGTCGGCCGGTCCGTCGATTCGCGCCTGGGTCACGACGCACGCTGTCGGTGCTCGGCGACCCTGGCGTGCACGGTGTGCGCCGCGCGTCCGAGCGGACTGCGGCGTCGCAACCGCAACGGACCACCCTCCAGCCGCCCCGCGAGACGGGGCTCCGGCCGATAGGCGGCGAGCAGTGGGAGTCCGATGGCATCGGCGACCTGTTGCGGACGCAACCCGCCGGGCGACGGACCGCGCACCACCAGCTCGACGGCCACCTCGTCACCGACGACACGGTCGACGATGCGTCGAGCCGCGGCACATCCGCCGACGGTGGGTGTGGTCACCACCACCACGACGTCGGAGGATGCGATCGCGGCGCGCACCACCGGTGCGTCGGACCGGGGCAGGTCGAGCACGACGAGATCACCATGGGTGTGCCCCGCGTCGATGACCGCGGTGACCGCCTCGACACTCAACCCGGCGCTCGGCAGGCGTTGTGAGGTCAACACCGCCAGGCCCTCGCCCGCGCTCGGCAGCGCCTGGTGGAGCGCCGTACCGCCGACGACCCCGCCGTCGAGCGAGAGATCCTGCCACCGCAGCCCGCGGCGGCGCTCGATGCCCAGCAGGAGGTCGGCTCCGGCGCCCATGTCGTCGAGGTCGAGCAGCAGCGTGGGCGACTGGGCACCTGCCGACGTCAGCGCGACCGCCGCTGCCAGGGTCGACGCCCCGGCACCACCGTGAGCACCGATGAGCGCCACGACACCCGCGGGTCGGCGTCTGGGCACCCGGCACTCCGTCAGTACCCGGACGAGGCGTCCTTCGTCGGCCGGGAGCGTCGATGAGTCCTCGATACCCAGCTCCATCGCCATCCGCCAGATGTGTGCTCCCGGTTCGGCCGCACTCACCAGTACGAGGCCGGGTCGCCGAGGTGGGCGCACCCGGGCGAGGAGGGCGATCGCGGATGGGTCGGCCGCGACGGCCCGGGCGGTCAACCATTCGCGACGGCAATCGTCCGCCGGCGCGCTGAGCACGTGGTATCCGGCTGCGGCGGCGCACCGTGCGACGTCGTCGTGGAGTTCGGGGTCTACGAGAACCAGGAGTTCATCGGGCATGCGGCCGATCATGCGGCAGGTGCGGCGCTCCGACGGGTGGGGTCCCGGGCAATTGGGGATGGCGGCGAAGGCTGTGGACAAACTCTCGCGACCAGCGGGGTCTCGGGCTACAAAAGACCCCAGACAGAGGACAACCCCGGCCAGGGGGGGAGGAGGCCGGGGTCGTCACGTTTCAGCCCCGGGGGGTCGGGCTGAAACGCACCGGTATGAGAACCGGGTACCGATGACTATACACACGGTTTTGGGTTATTTGCAAGCACAACAATCCCATTCACTAATGTCCGTTCTACTGCGGAGTAACCAGCAGATCGAATCAGACGCCCGTTCCGGGCGCATATTCGGGAATCGCGATTCAGGCCCGCGAAACGCGCAACGTCTTTGCAACGTTCCCGCTCGAGGCCGCCGAACTCCGAATCGGCCACCTACCACCCCCGAACCAGCTGCCGATTGCGTCGAAGATGGTGAGTCGCAGAGTGTTTCGCTGCCATCCGCAAGTCGTTCAACATTCCGGCGCGGAACGCTTGATGTGATCGGCATCACGGTGTAGAACAGTGGTTACGGAATCTCGGAAGGCCAAGTTCGATCCGGAAGAGAAGGAACGAACCCCCACGCCGAGCACTTCCCAGCACGGGCGGCAAGCACCCACGCGGAGCACGCCGCATATGGCAAAAGTGTTGTGCGCCTGCGACATCACAGTCAGGACGACCGACCGCCACCACTCGATGCGCCACCGCCTTCCTCTCGTGAGGCGCCAGGCCCGAGAGGAATGGCCCACAGCTGGCAGCACGTGGACGGTCAGTAATCCCGACTCGCGATCAATCGCCGAGGCGGTGACCACAACCCACCAAGCACGCTTGGTAACTTGAGTCCGTGCTACGCGGGCGGCAACCGCGTCGTTTACGACGCCGGCGGCCGCCCGCAGTGCTGTCCGGGCCGGGTTCGAGACCTCGCGAGACTAACCAGACCGGGCCGCGTCCGCGATCGACTTCGCCTCGGCCGCACCGGCTTCCAGGGCCTCGCAGCAGAAGATGATCCAGTCCCGCAGGCCCGACTCGGTACCAGCCCCGAAGTTCGTAGCCAACGTGCGATACTCGCCGACCCGCTTGAACCAGGTCACCTCCGGCACGCCGAGGCAGTGCGGGTCCAGCCCGGTCGCGGCGCCGACGAGCCGAGACGCGGCACGAGCGACGACACCGTTGGCAGCGGGGAAGGCGTCCACCGCCAGCAACTCGCCGTGCACCACCGCCACGAGCACCGGCGCCGGAACCGAGGTGGCGCCGGTTGTCAACTGCCCCAACAAGTTGAGACGTTCGGCGACATCCGTCCCGCTCCGGGGCCGCCCGAGATCTTCCGGGTCGTCGACGAGGTCCGCGGCGGCAAGGGTGTGCAACCTCGCCAGCGCTTGCGCGGGTGCCCGGCGGATCACCGAGGTGAGTGTGACCAGCGAATCGCCGTCGAGGGCCTGCGACACCCGCATGGCGCCGGCCAGGATGGGGTCGTCGAAGTCGCCGTCGCGTCGGAGCTCGACACTTCCACCGTCGATCGCGGCCGAGGACCGGCCCGCCCGCCACGACGCCTCGGTGGCGGTCTTGTCCCATCCCCGCAGGTTGGCGGGGTGCCGGTGCACTGCGGACAGGGCATCCCGTGCTCGATCGGCGGCGGCGACGACGCCGGGCAGCTCCAGCAGGGGCATCAGTGGGTCGGTGGTCACGCACCGACGATAGTTGCGGCCGCGGACCGCTCACCAGGTCGCCCTCGGTCCGGTCGATCAGGGCTACCGATTCGGACACCCGCGGCGCTCAACCGAATAGATACCGATGATCCATTGTTAGTCACCGTTTCAGATATTGCGCACCTGTAATTGTTCACGGTGTTCGTCAGTTGACTGACTGAAACGCATCGCTCCGACGTCGGCGCGGGGTCCACAGGGCATCGCGACCGTTCGTCGCCGCCCACCCGCCGTTCGTCGCCAATCGGCCGCGCTCACATACCGGACGGTTCCACCCTAGACCGCGACGTGACTACGCTCACACTGATTGCCCGTTCTGACGCCAGGTCACCCTACTGTTGAGTGACCGCCGTCGACAGCGAAAGGCCCTTGTCACCGATGTCCTCCACCGTCCAGGCATTTCCTCCCTCCGACGAGTTCGCCGCCCAGGCCAACGGCACCGCCGAGATGTATGACCATGCCGATGCCGACCGCCTCGAGTTCTGGGCCGAGCAGGCCCGGCGGCTGGACTGGGCCACCGAGTTCACCACCACCCTCGACTGGTCCGACGCCCCGTTCGCCAAGTGGTTCGTCGGAGGCAAGCTCAACGTCGCGGTCAACTGCGTGGATCGGCACGTCGCCGCAGGCAAGGGCGACCGCGTCGCCATCCACTGGGTCGGTGAACCCGGCGACACCCGCGACCTCACCTACAGCCAGCTGCTCGCCGAGGTCAGCAAGGCCGCCAATTACTTCTCGTCCATCGGGCTGGTCGCCGGCGATCGCGTCGCCATCTACATGCCGATGGTCCCCGAGGCCCTGATCTCGATGCTCGCCTGCGCCCGCCTCGGCCTCACCCACTCCGTGGTCTTCGCCGGCTTCTCCTCCGGAGCGCTGCGCTCCCGCGTCGACGACGCCGAGGCCAAGCTCGTCATCACCACCGACGGGCAGTACCGCCGCGGCCAGCCGGCGCCGTTGAAGACCCAGGTCGACGAGGCGCTCGGCACCGGCGACGACGCCGCGAAATCCGTCGAGAAGGTCCTCGTCGTGCGTCGTACCAACCACGACCCCGACCTGAACTGGGTCGAAGGCCGCGACGTGTGGTGGGAAGACACCGTCGACGAACAGTCGGACACCCACGACGCCGAGGCCTTCGACGCCGAACACCCACTCTTCCTGCTCTACACCTCGGGCACCACCGGTAAGCCCAAGGGCATCGTCCACTCCTCCGGCGGTTACCTCACCCAGGTCAGCTACACGTTCCACTACGTCTTCGACCACAAAGAAGGCCGCGATGTCTTCTGGTGTGGCGCCGACATCGGCTGGGTGACCGGCCACTCCTACCTCGTCTACGGTCCGCTCTCCAACGGCGCTACCGAGGTCGTCTACGAGGGAACCCCCAACTCCCCCAACGAGCACCGCCACTTCGAGATCATCCAGAAGTACGGCGTCACCATCTACTACATCGCGCCGACCCTGATCCGCACCTTCATGAAGTGGGGACGGGAGATCCCCGACGCCCACGACCTGTCCAGCATCCGGCTGCTCGGCAGCGTCGGCGAACCGATCAACCCCGAGGCCTGGAAGTGGTACCGCGAGGTCATCGGCGGCGACTCCGCGCCCATCGTCGACACCTGGTGGCAGACCGAGACCGGCGCCATCATGATCTCGCCGCTGCCGGGCGTGACCGCGACCAAGCCGGGATCGGCGATGAAGCCCCTGCCCGGCATCAGCGCCAACATCGTCGACGACCAGGGCAACCCCGTCGGCGCCGGTGAGCAGGGCTATCTCGTGCTCGACCAGCCGTGGCCGTCGATGCTGCGCGGGATTTGGGGCGACGACGAGCGCTTCCGCGACACGTACTGGTCACGGTTCGCCGAGCAGGGCTGGTACTTCGCCGGCGACGGCGCCCGCTACGACGAGGACCACGCACTCTGGGTCCTCGGACGCGTCGACGACGTCATGAACGTCTCCGGCCACCGCATCTCCACCGCCGAGGTCGAGTCCGCGCTCGTCGGGCACTCCGGTGTCGCCGAAGCCGCGGTCATCGGCGCCGCCGACGAGACCACCGGCCAGGGCATCGTCGCCTTCGTCATCCTGCGCGAGGGCGTGGAGAACACCGGGGACCAGCTGATCGCCGAACTGCGCCAGCAGGTGTCGGTGGAAATTTCGCCGATCGCCAAACCCCGCGAGATCAACGTCGTGCCCGAACTGCCCAAGACACGCTCGGGCAAGATCATGCGCCGTCTGCTCAAGGACGTCGCCGAAGGCCGCGAACTCGGCGACACCTCCACCCTCGTCGACCCGTCGGTCTTCGAAGCGATCCGCGCGAAGAAGGCCTGAGGCCGTTCGAGTTCTCCAGGGCCTGCCGACCTGAGGTCGGCAGGCCCTGCCCGTCTTCGCGCCACGCCATTCGATGGGTGGCTCGCCACTCCATTCGACGGGTGGCTCGCCACCCGGATCGCCCGCGCATGGCAACATATGGCCATCAGCCGAACAACGGAGGATTCTGTGAGCCCCAACGAGCACGGCCTGCCCGACGCGGGCCGGGACTCCGTCCCGTCGATCCCGCTCTCCGACGCCAACGCCGGCCGCAACGGCGAGCCGACGATCGGAAGCCTGGTCAAGGACGCGACCGCCAGCGTCTCCACCCTGTTCCGATCCGAGGTCGCGCTGGCCAAGGCCGAGCTGGTCACCGAGGCCAAGAAGGCCGGCGCGGGCACCGGGCTGCTCATCGTCGCCGGTGTGATGGCGCTCTACGCGAGCTTCTTCTTCTTTTTCTTCCTCGCCGAACTGCTCGACGAGTGGGTCTGGCGCTGGCTGGCGTTCCTCATCGTGTTCCTCATCCTGGTGGCGGTCACCCTGATCGCCGCGTTCGTCGGATACCTGTTCTTCAAACGCGTGCGCGGACCCGCGAAGACGATCGAGACGGTCAACGAACTGCCGACCGTCCTGCCCCACCGCGGCTCGGCGCACGACACCACCACGCACCCGAGAATCCCGCCCGCCCGCGAAGGGTGATCCGTGAGCGAGGAGCCCGACCCCTCGACCGTTCGTCTCCCGGGTGATTGGGAGCATCTCGACGTCCGCGCCAACGGAGTCCGTTTCCACGCCGTCCAGCCCGCCGGCGTTCCCGCCGACGACCGCCCGTTGGTGCTGCTGCTGCACGGATTCGGCGAGTTCTGGTGGAGCTGGCGACATCAGCTGACCGCGCTCACCGACGCCGGCTTCCGCGCCGTCGCCGTCGACCTCCGCGGCTACGGCGACACCGACAAACCACCGCGCGGCTACGACGGCTGGACCCTGGCCGGCGACACCAACGGCCTCGTCCGCGCGCTCGGACACACCCGGGCCACCCTGATCGGACACTCCGACGGCGGCCTGGTCTGCTGGGCGACCGCCACGCTGCACCCGCGCGTCGTCGACCGGATCGTCGTCATCGCGTCCCCGCACCCCCGCGCCCTGCGTCGACGCGTGTTGCGGGACAAGGCACAACGCGCACAGTTCTTACCTCTGTTCCTGCGCAACCAGATCCCCCGCCTCGGTGAACGGCAGGTCACCCGCGACGACGCGGCCTTCGTGTCCGACTACTTCGCGGAACGGTCGTCTGCCCCCTGGCGCGGTGAACCCGACTACGCGCACACCGTCGAACTCAACCGGTCGGCCATGCTGATCCCCAACGTCGCGCACTGCAGCCTGGAGTACCGGCGCTGGGCGTTCCGTTCGCAGTTCCGACCCGACGGCGCCCGCTTCATGGAATTGATGGACCAGCGGCTGCATCTCCCCGTGCTGGCCCTGCGGGGCCGCGACGACCCGTACATCCTCGACGACGCGATGGCCGACAGTCACCGATGGGCCGCGCACCAGACGTATCGGCAGGTCGAGGGCAGCGGCCACTTCGTCCATCAAGAACAACCGGCCGCGGTGACCGACCACATCCTCGAGTTCCTACGCCACGAACCCGCACCCACGCCTGACCGCGCGCGCCGATCGGCCCGCGAGGTCAGGCGAGGACGCAGCGTTGCGTACTCACCCGCTCGCTTCGTCGCTCGGATTCGTCGAAGTCGGAGCGCACCTGACGGGCGGTGAGCACGAAACCGGTCTCGTCGGCGGCATTCTCGGCCGCGCCGAAGACCACACCGAGCACCTCGCCGTCCGAATTCAGCAGCGGCCCACCCGAATTGCCCTGCCGGATCAGACCACGGACGGCGTAGACCTCACGGGTCACCTGCCCGGTCCGGTAGATGTCGTCACCGGTGTGGGCGAAGACCGCACGCACCCGCAGCGGGCTCACGTAGAACGGTCCGGCCTCGGGGAAACCGAGTGCGATGGCGTCGTCCCCGGTCGACGCGGGGCGTGAGGCGAACCGCAGGGCCGGCGCCCGGAGGCCCGGCACGTCGAGCACCGCGACGTCGTTCTCGCTGTCGAAGAGCACGACGCGCGCCGGGAGCTGCGCCCCCGTCGAGGTCTGGACCTCCAGCCGTTCGGTGCCCGCGACCACGTGCGCGTTCGTCATGACGCGCTCCGGAGAGACGACGAACCCGCTCCCCTCGAGCGCCTGCCGGCAGCTCGGCGCCACGCCTTCGATCTTCACCACGCTGGGACGCGCCTGCGTCACCACCGGCAGTTCGGCCAGCGCCTGATCGGGAGGGTCGACGTTCGTCGACGGGGTGCTGACGAACGGGAGCTTCGGGAGTCCCGAACTGTCCAGGAGCGCCTTGAAGTCGTCCGGGATGTCGTCGACCCACTGCGGCGACACCGCGTCGACCCCGGTGAGCACCTTCGAGTCCCGAACCGCCCCGGCGATCGCCGGGTCGGCGGACTCGCGCAGCGGGATCGCCAGCAGGCCCGCGGCCAGCAACACCGCGACCACCTGTAGGAGCGAGCCGACTCCGCTGTCGACGGCGCGCAGCCCGGGCGACCGGATGCCACCGCGAGCCGCACGTCCCAGAACCATGCCGGCCACCTCGCCGACGACCACGAGCACGACCAGCACCAGAATCCCGGCGAGCACCCGCACCTGCAGATCGTCGAACTGCTCGATCAGGCGGGGCGCGAGCAGCAGACCGGCTACGGCGCCGAGTGCGACTCCGATGAACGCCAGGGCCGAGGCGACCGCACCCGACCGGTACCCGCTGGCCGCCGCGAGCAGGGCGATGCCGATCACGATGATGTCGACCCATGTCGAGCCGGTCATCGGGCACCTCCGGACTCGGCGTTACCGGCGTCGACCACGTCGCGGTCGTCCGGGTACAGCTCTGCGAACCCGGATTCCTGCCGGCTCCCGGCGAGCTCGATCATCTTCTCCAGCGAACGAACGTCGGCGGAGTCCCACGGACGGTCCCAGCCGGACACCTCGCTGATGGCGGCGATGAGCCCACCCGTGAATCCCCAGACGAGCAACTGGTCGACGAAGAACGCGGGCCCCTTGTAGACGATGCCGACCGCCTTGCGGCGGACCTGGAACCGGTTGTCCGGGTTCAGCAACTCGCGCAGATTGATCCGGTCCACGCGCGCGGTCTCGCCCTGGTCGACGACGCGCACCTCGCTCGGGCGGTGCCAGTAACCGATCACCGGGACGACGTCGAAGCCCGACACCCCCACGGGAAAGCTCGGCAGGGTCGCGAGGATGGTCACCCCGGATGCGTCGAGGCCGGTCTCCTCCGCCGCCTCGCGCAGCGCGGTGCCCACCGGGAAGTCGTCGCCGGGATCGGCCGCGCCCCCGGGGAACGCGACCTGCCCGCTGTGCTGGCGAAGTGTGGGAGCGCGCTCGGTCAGCAGGACCTCGGCGTCGGCCGGCACCCCGCCGGGATGATCGTCGGCCGACTCCCACGTACCCGAGAACAGGATCAGAACGGCCGCCGACCGGGAGTTGGTCGGCAACATCGTCGCCCAGCGCGATCGATCACCGCCGCGGTTGTCGACGCTTGTCGTGACGGCGCTGACATCGTCGGTCAACGCCCGCAGCCACGGCGGGATCTCGTCCCGCGGGACCAGCGGTCCCGCGTCGGCGCGCGAACGCCCGCTCATATCCGCACGCCCAGATGCTCGGCCACCGAATCGGCGATCTCCTCCGGACTGTCGAAGACACCGGGATAGACCTCGGCGACCGTGCCGTCGGGTCGAAGGAAGACGGTCGACGGGAACACCCTGGGTGCGTTGATGGCCGCGGCCACCTTTCCGTCGAGGTCGAGCACGGACGGCAAGCGGACTCCGATCTCGGTGAGCAGCGTCAGCGGGAAGAACGGGTTGCTACCGCCTTCCTTGGCGTGCAGGGCCAGCACGGTGACCCGGTCGCCGGCCCGCGCGGCGAACTCCTCGAAGTAGGGCAGCTCGGTCTTGCACGGACCGCACCACTGCGCCCAGACGTTGATGACGAGCGGTCGGCCGGCCGTCGAGGCACCGAGGTCGTAGGGCGCTCCGGTACTCAAGCAGGGTTCGACGACGCCGTCGAGGACGGAGTCCGGCGACTCCGGCAGTCCGGTGACCGGGCAGTCCGGCAGGTCGGCGGTGCTGCGCGCCTCCGCCAGACGCGCCTCGTCCACCGGCGCATCGATCGGGCGGACTCCACTCGACGAGGGCGGTGCGCTCGACATCGGCGACGGATCGTCCCCGCGCGGCCAGATCGCCACGATCAGCGCGATCATCACGACCACGAAGACCACGGTCCACCGCGCGGCAGGTGGAAACCGAGAACCCCGGGGTGACGTCGGCCCGCTTGGTTCGCTCACGGGGCCGCGATCCCGGCCAGCGCGAGGAGATGCTCGGTCTCCGGCCCTTTCACCAGGGCCGCGGCCTCGGCCTTGTCCATCGGTCCGGTGCCCACCGACGGACAGTCCTTGGCGAGGACGCACACCCCGCAGGCCGGCTTGCGCGCATGACACACCCGTCGGCCGTGGAAGATCACCCGGTGCGACAGATCCGTCCACTCCCGCCGCTCGATCAGCTCGCCGACGGCGTGCTCGACCTTCACCGGATCGGTCTCCTCGGTCCACTGCCAGCGCCGGACCAGGCGGCCGAAGTGGGTGTCGACGGTGATGCCTGGCACACCGAAGGCGTTGCCCAGCACCACGTTCGCGGTCTTGCGCCCGAACCCGGGCAGCGACACCAGATCCTTCAGATTGTCCGGGACCTCCCCGTCGAACCGCTCGACGAGCGCCTGCCCGAGTCCGATGATCGAGTTCGCCTTGTTCCGGTAGAAGCCGGTGGGACGGATCATCTCCTCGAGCTCGGTGCGGTCCGCCCCGGCATAGTCCGCGGCCGTCCGATACCTGGCGAACAGCGCGGGGGTGGTCATGTTCACGCGCACATCGGTGCACTGCGCCGACAGGATCGTCGCCACCGAGAGCTCGAGCGGGTCGGTGAAGTCGAGTTCGCAGTACACGTGCGGGAAGGCGACCTGGAGGGTCCGATTCATCCGCCGAGCGCGCCGGACCAATCCGAGATGGGTCTCCTGCTTGCGTGCCGGGGTCGGTCCCGCGGCCGCAGACTTGCGTGCGCTCACCTGATTCAGGTTAGCGATGCGCACGGCGAAGCCCGATTCCGCTGGCCCCCGACACGGGGCGAAGCACTCTCACACACCCCCTGAATGGAACATCACCGCAGGTCAGAACCGCGTGTTCGCCCTGGGCGAAGGGCTGGTCACGGCCACATCGGCGTGCTCACGCGCAACCTACGGTCAGGTAACAAGTCAATGACGGCGGCCCTCTCGATGCGGTTCCGGGCGGGTCGATTGTGTTTACTTGTCCCCATGCACGGTCTCGCGGCGCTGCTGTTCCCGGCTGTACTCATGTTGTTCGCCATGGGCATGGACAAGGTCCAGTCCCGGATCGACCGCTCGGCGGTCTCACGCGATGAGGTGGAGGACTTCCTCGACTCGGCCGACGCCCAGAACGTCCAGACCCTCGCCCGCGAGGGCATGCCGGCCGCGCTCGACGAACTCCGCGACCGACGGGTCACCCGTCACGAATCAGCGGTGTCCGGCCACACCGAATCGCCGCAGCGGGCCAGCTGACCGGCCGTCGCCGCCCCCGCTTCCGTACCGCCCGACCACCGCGTCGACACTCCGCCAATCGGACACACCCGCAATGAGCTTCCAGTGACCCATCCAACACATATGCTTGTGCGCGGGGTAGCGTAGCCAACGGCGCGATCTGACGCGGGCTGTAGAGAGATTCGAGAAAGGTTCCCTAGGTGGAAGAAGTACTGGCGCGGGCGGGCATATTCCAGGGCGTCGAGCCCTCCGCCGTCGCGGCGCTGACCAAGCAGCTTCAGCCCGTCGACTTCCCTCGCGGACACGTGATCTTCCACGAAGGCGAGCCCGGCGATCGGCTCTACATCATCATGTCCGGCAAGGTGAAGGTCGGCCGACGCTCGCCCGACGGACGCGAGAACCTGCTGACGATCATGGGCCCGTCCGACATGTTCGGCGAACTCTCCATCTTCGATCCCGGCCCCCGTACCTCGTCGGCGACGACGGTCACCGAGGTCCGCGCGGTGTCGATGGACCGTGACGCGCTGAAGGCGTGGATCAAGGACCGTCCGGAGATCGCCGAGCAGCTGCTGCGCGTGCTGGCACGCCGCTTGCGCCGCACCAACAACAACCTCGCCGACCTCATCTTCACCGACGTGCCCGGTCGCGTCGCCAAGCAGCTCCTGCAGCTTGCGCAGCGCTTCGGCACCCAGGAGGGCGGCGCGCTGCGCGTCACCCACGACCTGACCCAGGAAGAGATCGCCCAGCTCGTCGGCGCGTCGCGCGAGACCGTCAACAAGGCGCTCGCCGACTTCGCCCAGCGCGGATGGCTGCGCCTCGAGGGCAAGAGCGTGCTCATCGCCGACTCGGAGCGTCTCGCGCGCCGCGCGCGCTGACTCGAGTTCACCACGAAGCCGCTCGGTCCTCCGGGAGCGGGCGGCTTTGCTCTTCCCTCGAAGGGTCAGGCTTCGCGCAAATACTCCAACTGTGCCTTCACCGACATCCGCGCGGCGGGCCACAGCTTCTTGTCGACGTCGGAGTACACCTTTCGCACCACCTTCATCGGCTTCGCGTCGCGGGCCGAGACACCCATCGTGTCCAGAGCGGCGACGATCTGGTCGATCCGCTCCTCGCGATGCGCCTTGTAGTACCGCGCGACGGGGCCCAGATCGGGATGGTCCGGACCGTGCGCCGGGAGCAGTGCCGCTCCTTCCCCTTCGACGATCAGACGGTTCAGCGAGTTCAGATAGTCGCGCAACCCGCCGTCGGCGGGATCGAGCACGGTCGTGCCACTCCCGAGGATCGTGTCGCCGGTCAGGACCGCACGTTGTCCGTCGTGTTCGACGAGGAAGCTGACGGAATCCCCCGTGTGTCCCGGGGTGAACAGCACCGTGATCCGCAGACCCGCGGCCTCGATCACCTCACGGTCCCGCAGTGGCGCCCCGTTGCGGCAGTGCTTCTCCAACCGAGCGCGTACCGGCGCACCCGTGCGCTTGTGCAGGCGCGACACCCCGCCGGTGTGGTCGAAGTGCCGGTGGGTCACCAAGACCAGTGCGACCCCGGGCAATTCGGCGAGGCGCCGGGCGTGGTGTTTGTACTTCGGCGGTCCCGGGTCGACGACCACGCATTCCTCACTGCCGGGAGCGCGCAGCACGTAGGTGTTCGTGCCGTCGAGTTCCATCATCCCGGAGTTGTCGCACAGCAGGACCGACGCGAAGGGGGTCACTTCCCGCAGCACCCCGTAGGCAGGGTGCGTGGGTGCGGCGTCGTTCGGTGAGCTCATGGTCCCCGAGCCTATCCACTCGGTGCGAGGAACCGGGCGAAGCCCGACGATCCGACCATGCCGAGTCGATCCCCGGGTCAGACCCCGCCGACCGTTGCACCGTTCACGGACTGCTCGCCGGCCGACCCGTCCACCACCGTGGGCGCCACCTGATCCTGCAGGCTGCGCAGCAGCGCGGCGCCCTGGGTGATCACACCGGTCATGATCTCGTTGACGCCCTCGGCCCCGTTGTACACGGTGAGGTTCGCGGTGCTGAGGCCCTTGGCGACCTCGCCGACAAGCGTGGGCAGGGCCTCGATGAGCTGCTGATCGAGGGCGATGCGGTTGTGCTGTGCGGCGGCCGCCGACTGGATCTCGACCGCCTTGGCCTCCGCCTCGGCGATGATCTGTCGTCGTAACGCCTCGGCCTCGGCCGGTTTCACCACTTCGGAGATCAGCTCCTGCTCACGCAGTTCGGCCTGCGCCTGCGCGAGCACGGACTGTTCGCGGATGACCTCCTGGTTGACCCGCGCCTGCGCGAGCGGACCGGCCTGGGCGGCTTCGGCATTGGCCTTGTCGGTCTCGGCCTTGATCGCAGCCCGCTTGATCGCGGTCTCCCGCTCGTAGTCGGCCTGGTTCCGCAGCGACTCCTGCTGCGCCTTCGCCGACTCCTGGTCGGCGCGAGCACGTTCGACCGCCGCCTCGCGCTGCACCTTGGCGATGTTCGGGGCAGCCAGCGCGTTGATGTAACCGGAATCCATGTCGTCGATCGACTGGATCTGGAACGAGTCGACGACGAGACCGATCGATCCCATCTCACGCTTGGACGCGTCGAGCACCTGACGGGCCAGGGTGTCGCGCTCGCGAATGATCTGCTCGACGGTCATCGAGCCCACGATGGAACGCAGGTGACCCGAGAAGATCTGTCCGGTCAGTTGATTCATCTCGTTCTCCTGCTCGGAGATGAAGCGCTGTCCGGCGTTGACGATCGACGCCACGTCATTGCCGACCTTGTGGGCGATGACCGCCCGCACGTTGAGTTGGATGCCCTGGGTCGTCACACAGACCTCTCGGATAGTCGCCTCGTGCAACGCCATCGACAGGAAACGGACCTTCCGGAAGAAGGGCATGACCCACTTCCCGTGCCCGACGACGACCACGAATGGCGCATCGTCGAAGTCGGACTTGGCGCCGGAGATCAGCATCGCCTCATCGGGTTCGGGAACGTAGTAGCCGAGCATGGTCTCTCCTCGAGCGGCAGGCGATATGTGTCGACGTCAGATCCTGCCGCATCCGGGACCTTTCGACGATCGGTTGTTCACATGGTTCGGTTCGCCGTGCCGGGGACCGGTACCCATGGCTCGACATCGACGACTCGGCCGGAACGTTCGGCGATGACCAGAACGGGCGCGTCGAGCCCGATCGGTGCGGCGGCGCGGGCGAGGAACCGCTCGGTTCCGCCGGCCAACGGCAGTTCGATCTCCCCGAGGAGTTCGCCGCCCGGTATCGACATCGTCACCGTCCCGGTACGCCCGACGAGTTGCGATGCTGCCATCCGACGGCCTCCCCAGTGTCCCCGATCCGTGTGTCGAACCCTAGGCCATGGCGGTCCGTCGTCGGTCGCGGACACCGTCGAGCACCACGTAGGCCGCCGTGAGCACCGCGATCACGGCGGCGCCGAGCACCAGCACCCCGTAGCCGAAGGCCCCGACGACGAGTCCGGAGAGCGCGCCCGCGGCCGCGCCGGCCAGACTCATCGCGGTGTCCGAAACCCCCTGCGCCGGTGCGCGTCGCGCGGTCTCGACACTGTCGGTGAGGAGCGTGGAGGCCGCCACCGTCGACGCCGACCATCCCACGCCGAGCAGGACCAGCGCGACGACGAGACCCGTCTGCGATTCCGCGAAGACGAATCCGACGACGCAGCTGACGACGAGTGTCGCCTGACCGCCGAGGATCACCGGGATCCGGCCGGTCCGGTCGGCGAGCAGGCCCATCACCGGTGCGAGCGCGTACATCCCGGCGATGTGCGCGCTGATCGACAGGCCGACCAGCGTCACCGAGGCGCCCCCGTGATGCATGTGGACCGGCGTCAGCGCCATCACCCCGACCATGACCGCGTGCGCCGACACCACCGCGGCCATCGCGGCCCGCGCCGGCGGCGAGTGCGTGATCGCCGAAAGCCCCTCGGCCAGCGACACTTTGACACGTCCCCCGTCCGTGTCGCCGGTCGCCACGACCAGCGGGTCGGGGCGGAGGCCGACGAACAGCACGGCCGCCGCCCCGAGGCACCCGACCGCACCCACGAGGAACGGACCCGACAGATCGGCCATCGCGAACCACCCGGCGACGGTGGCACCGATCGGGACCACCGCCGGCCCGATCACCGCGCCGACCATCGTCGTCCACACCACGAGCGAGAGGTCGCGGCCACGAGTGCCGGCCGACGACAGATCCGTTGCCGCGAAACGTGCCTGCAGGCTCACCGCGGTGCCCGACCCCACCCCGGCCATCCCGACGAGCATCAACGCGAACCAGCCGCGATCGACGGCGGCGGCCACGACCAGCGAACCGGCCCCGGCGATCACCAGGCCCGTGGTCAACGCGGGACGCCGCCCGCGTCCGGCGGCCAGGGACGCCAACGGGAGACCGGCGGCCGCAGCCCCCAGCGTGACCACGGTCGTCGGTATCCCGGCCAGGGACGCCGTTCCCGACAGTTCCTCACCGAGGATCGCCCCGAGCGCCAGCGCTCCGCCCATCGACAGGCCGGCCAGGATCTGGGCTGTGCCCAGCAGGACGATGGTCCGCCGTTGCAGAGCGAGGCGACTGGAGGCGGCGTCGATGTTCACCCGATCAGCATCGACGTTGACCCGGCGCCCGCCAAGTCGGATCGCACCCCGGCGCGGTGTCAGCCGACGATCAGGTCGTACCCGAGCTTCCCCACCATCACGACGACGACGGCCAGCAGGACCCACCGCACGAACGAACTGCCGCGGCCGATCGCCATGTGCGAGCCGATCTGGGCGCCGACGATGTTGGCGACGGCCAGGCCGAGACCCAAGAGCCACAGCACATTTCCCTGCAGGCCGAAGACCGTGAGGGCGCCGAGGTTGGTACCGGTGTTGATGACCTTCGCCATCGCCGAGCTCTCCAGGAAACTCGTCCCGACCAGCGCGGTCAGGCTGATGATGAGGAAGGTACCGGTCCCGGGACCCATCACCCCGTCGTAGAAGGCCACGACGACACCGGCCAGCACGAGGCCCGCGATCGTCGAGACGCGCGAGCGCGGTCCCGTCGACGCGTCGGTCCCGAAGCCGGGATTGAGCGCGACGAACAGTCCGACGCCGACCAGCATGACCAGCACGATCGGCGTGAAGATCTCGGTGGGCAGGACGACGGCCACCGTCGCGCCGAGGGCCGAGAAGACGAGCGCCGCAACGAACACCGGGATCAGGCGACGAAGATCGATCCGGACGTGCCGCACATAGCGCCACGCCGCCGACGCGGTCCCGAAGACCGCTGCCAGCTTGTTGGTCCCCAGGGCCGTCGCGATCGGCAACCCCGGCTGGGCGATCAGCATCGCCGGGATCAGCACGAGGCCACCGCCGCCGACCACGGCGTCGACCCACCCGGCCGCGGCGGCCGCCGCGATCAGCAGCGCGACGTCCAACGGAGACGTCAGGCCACTTCGACGATCAGTTCCACCTCGACCGGCGCACCGAGCGGGAGTTCGGCGACCCCGACAGCGGACCGGGCGTGCACGCCGGCGTCGCCGAAGATCTCACCGAGGACGTCCGACGCCCCGTTGATCACCGCCGGCTGCCCGGTGAAACCCGGTGCGGACGAGACGAACCCCACGACCTTGACCACCCGGACGACCGAGTCGATCCCGACCAGCGCGTGGATCGCGGCGAGGGCATTGAGCGCACAGACCCGAGCTGCCGCAGTCGCCTCATCCGGCCGAACGACGCCTTCGGCGCCCTCATGGACCTTGCCCCGCGCCGACAGTTCGCCGTCGACGATGGGCAGCTGTCCCGAGGTGTAGACGAGGTTGCCGGTGCGCACGGCCGGGGTGTAGCTCGCAACCGGTGGCACCACCGACGGGAGTTCGATGCCCAGTTCGGCCAGACGATCGGTCCACGTGGTCGCCATGGTCAGCCCTTCGGTCGCTTCAGGTAAGCGACGTGCTGCTCGCCGGTGGGACCGGGCAGAACCGAAACCAGTTCCCAACCGTCTGCGCCCCACTGATCGAGGATCTGCTTCGTGGCGTGCGTCAGCAGCGGCACGGTCACGTATTCCCACGCGGTCACTTCACTCATGGACTCACCCTATCTGGCGACGGTCAATGGATAAGGTGTTGCGGTGGCCAACGAACAGGGCTCACGATCCGGGTCGGGTGAGGCGCTCGATTCCGGCGTGACAGACAACTCCTCCGTCGCGCGCGACAACGAGTGGCCGGCGGCCGCCGCGCGCGCACGCCTGCACTTCGTGACGGGCAAGGGCGGCACCGGCAAGACCACGATCGCGGCGGCGCTCGCACTCGCGCTCGCCGCCGATGGCAAGAAAGTCCTCCTCGTCGAGACCGAGGGTCGCCAGGGCATCGCGCAGGTCTTCGACATCCCGCCGCTGCCACCCACCGACACCCGCATCGCGACCGCCGAGGGCGGCGGCGAGGTGTCCGCGCTCGCCATCGACATCGAGCACGCCCTTCTCGAATACCTCGACATGTTCTACAACCTCGGCTTCGCCGGCCGCGCGATGAAGCGGATCGGCGCGATCGACTTCGTGACGACCGTCGCTCCCGGACTCCGCGACGTCCTGCTCACCGGCAAGATCAAAGAGCGCATCATCCACACCGACAAGCAGGGCAACCGCGTGTACGACGCGGTGGTCGTCGACGCGCCGCCGACCGGCCGGATCGGCAATTTCCTCGACGTCACCCAGGCCATGGCCGACCTCGCCAAGACCGGCCCGATCCGCAACCAGAGCGAAGGTGTCGTCCGCCTGCTCCACTCGGAGGAGACGATCATCCACCTGGTGACGCTCCTCGAGGCGATGCCGATCCAGGAGACGATCGAGGCGATCGACGAACTGCGGGGCAAGAACCTCAACCTCGGCAGTCTCGTCATCAACCGCGTCAGCGAGCCCCATCTGCCCGCCGAGGTGATCGACGAGATCGCCGAAGGTCGGGTCGACGCAGGGCGTGTCGAGGACGGCCTCACCGCCGCCGGACTCAAGCTCGCCGACGGCGACCTGGCCGGCCTGCTCACCGAGACCATCGAGCACGCGACCCGCCTGCAGGCGCAGCAGATCGCCAAGGCGCAGCTCGACGAGGTGGAGATGCCGACACTCGAACTGCCGTCCCTCGGTGACGGCGTCGACCTGGGGTCGATCTACGAGCTGGCCGACCTCCTCCAGAAAGCGGGTGCGTGATGCCACTCGACCTCAAGATGGGCGCGGTGCTCACCGACCCCGCGACCCGCGTCGTGATCTGTTGCGGCGCAGGCGGAGTCGGCAAGACGACGACGGCTGCCGCGATGGCGATGTACGCCGCCGAACAGGGCCGGACCGTGGCCGTGCTGACGATCGACCCGGCCCGGCGCCTGGCGCAGTCGCTCGGGATGTCCGAACTCACCAACGACCCGCAGCCGGTCTCGATCGACGGCAAGGGCACGCTCGACGCGATGATGCTCGACATGCGACGCACCTTCGACGAGATGGTGCTCGAGTACTCCACTCCCGAACGCGCCGAGGCGATCATGCAGAACGCCTTCTATCAGACGGTCGCCTCGTCGTTCTCCGGGACGCAGGAGTACATGGCGATGGAGAAGCTCGGCAAGCTCCTCGAGCAGGACCACTGGGACCTGATCGTCGTCGACACCCCGCCGTCGCGCAACGCACTGGACTTCCTCGACGCCCCGCAGCGGTTGGGGTCGTTCCTGTCCGGGCGTCTGATGAAGGTGCTGGTCGGCGGCGGTCGCGGCGTCGGCCGGATGGTGACCGGCGCGATGAGCCTGGCCATGCGTGGTGTCTCGACGATCATCGGCGGCGAGATGCTCCGCGACGTGGCGACCTTCGTGCAGTCACTGGACTCGATGTTCGGCGGCTTCCAGGATCGCGCCGCGAAGACCTATGCCCTGTTGAAACAACCGGGCACCCAGTTCGCTGTCGTGGCCGCGGCCGAGGCCGATGCCCTGCGGGAGGCCGCGTTCTTCGTCGACCGCCTGTCCGAGGAGTCGATGCCGCTGGCCGGACTGATCCTCAACCGGACCCACCCGAACCTGACGTCGATCCACGAGGAGGCGGCGCTGGTCGCCCTCGAGTCGGTCACCGACGAACTGGCTCGCGGTGTACTCCGGATTCACGCGGATCGGGCCGCCACCGGGAAGCGCGAACTCCATCTGCTGCAACGGTTCACGGCGTCGCACCCGCGGGTGCCGATCGTCGGGGTGCCGGCGCTGCCGTTCGAGGTGGCCGACGTGACCGCCCTGCGCGCGGTGGCCGAGCAGATCACCGGCCGCGGCTGATCACCGAGCGCGACGAGCCGTCCCCCGCTGGTCGAGAAGGCGAGGAGCGTGCGACGAACCGTTCCCCCCGCTGGTTGAGCAGGCGAGGCGTGCGCCGAGACCGCCCCCTGCTGGTTGAGCAGGCGAAGAGCGTGCGACGAGCCGTCCCCCGCTGGTTGAGCAGGCGAGGAGCGTGCGACGAGCCGTCCCCCGCTGGTTGAGCAGGCGAGGAGCGTGCGACGAGCCGTGTCGAAACCACTCGACACGGCTCAGGGGAGAAGAGGTCAGACGGCGTCGCGGTGCCGCCGGCGCTGCGCGGCGAAGAACGCCGACCAGGACGTGACCTCGGGATGCTGGCGGAGAAGTGCGCGACGCTGACGTTCGGTCAGTCCGCCCCAGACGCCGAACTCCACGCGGTTGTCGAGTGCATCGGCACCGCATTCGAGCTGCACCGGGCAGTGGCGGCAGATCGTGGCGGCCTTGCGCTGGGCCGCACCCCGCACGAACAGATCATCGGGGTCTCCCCCTCGACAACGCGCCTGAGCAACCCACGCCAAGCGATCCTCTTCGTTGGAAACTGCCGCTGTCGCCATCCGCCACCCCTACCTGTCGTATCTGCGTAGCTGCGAGAACGTCTCAACTCGCTGCTCAAGCCACATTTGCAGCGAACTGTTAAGTGAGTCACATTCTGCACTCAATCTAGGGATCTGTGCTTGGGGGCGCAACCCCTGGAGCCGACAAAGTGGGACAACCGTGCAAACTCATCCGAACGGACGGCTCGCGGGCGGCGGTTTCCGGCGCATACACCGGCGATCCACCAGCCCCCCGACCGTCGGCTCGGGGCCAAGCTGCGCCGATGCCGCGGGCGAGGCAGGACGATGTTCGGAACCAACGCACGTATCCTGTCGGGGTGATGTCGAAGAAACTGTGGTCGCTGGCGTGGGCGAGCCTGCTGGCCGGAGTTCTCGTCGCCGGCCTGCTGTACCCCGTGGCCAGCGGAATCGGCGTCGTCTCCAACCGGGCGGCGGCCGCTGTAGAGAACGTGTCCTCCGAACTGCTCAACGGCACGTTGCCGGAGGTCACCACGATGACCGACGTCGACGGGAAGCCGATTGCGGTGCTGTTCGACCAGTACCGATATCAGGTCGGCTACAACGACATCTCGCCCGATATGATCCGGGCGATCATCTCCGTCGAGGACCGCCGGTTCCTCGAACACGACGGCGTCGACTGGAAGGGCACCATCCGTGCCGCGCTGAAGAACTCGTCGTCGGGCGAGGTCCAGCAGGGAGCGTCGACGCTCGACCAGCAGTACATCAAGAACTATCAGCTCCTGGTGCTCGCACGGACCGAGGCGGACCGCCAGGCCGCGATCGAGACCACGCCCGCGCGCAAGCTCCGCGAGGTGCGCATGGCGCTCACCCTCGAGCAGACCCTGATCGACCAGGCCAAACGCGACAAGGGACTCGACGACGCCGCCGCCAAGCAGGAGGCGAAGAAGCAGATCGTCACGCGGTACCTGAACGTCGTCCCGTTCGGCAACAACGCCTACGGCATCGAGGCCGCCGCGCAGACCTACTTCGGCATCCCCGCCAAGGACCTGCGGGTCGAGCAGGCCGCGTTGCTGGCCGGCATGGTGCAGTCCAGCTCCGCGCTGAATCCGTACTCGAACCCCGAGGCCTCCCTCGCGCGCCGGAACGTCGTGCTGGACACGATGATCGACAACTTCCCGGAACGACGCGCCGAGCTCGTCGCGGCCAAGGAGGCGCCCCTGGGCGTGCTCCCGAGTCCGCGGACCCCGACCCAGGGCTGCATCGCGGCCGACAACAACGGCTTCTTCTGCGACTACGCCCTGCAGTTCCTGGCAGAGAACGGCATGTCCCGCAATTCGGTCCTGCGCGGCGGCTACATCATCCAGACCACGCTCGACCCCGAGGTCCAGCGGTCCACGGTGCGGGCGGTGAAGAGTCAGGCGAGCCCGACCGCCGACGGCGTCGCCGACGTGATGAGCACCCTGCGTCCGGGCAAGAAATCGCACGACGTGCTCTCGATGGCGTCGAGCCGCGACTACGGTCTCGATCTCAACCGCGGCGAGACGATGCAGCCACAACCCTTCTCGATGGTCGGCGACGGTGCCGGCTCGGTGTTCAAGATCTTCACCGTCGCCGCCGCGATGGAGAAGGGTCTCGGCGCCGGCTCGAACATCCCCGTCCCCGGGTCCATCGCCGTCGAGGGCATGGGCAACAGCGGCGGGGCCAACGGATGTCCGGCCAATGCGTACTGCGTCAAGAACGACGGCCGCTACCCGGCGTCGATGTCGGTGACGAACGCCCTGGCCCAGTCGCCGAACACCGCGTTCGTGAAGCTGCTGCAGCAGGTCGGCGTCAAGCCGGCGGTGGACATGGCCGTCCGCCTGGGCCTGCGTTCGTACACCATCCCCGGGTCGTCGGGTTACGGCGAGAAGAGCATGGCCCAGTACGTCAAGGACGGGAACTTCGGCTCCTTCACCCTCGGCCCGCTGCCGCTCAACGGCCTCGAGCTCGCCAACGTCGCCGCCACCATCGCGTCGGGTGGCACCTGGTGCCCGCCCAACCCGATCAAGTCGATCAGCCAGATCAAGCGGGACCAGTACGGCAACCCGGTCATGGGACCGGACGGCCAACGCGCCCTGACCGCGGTGCCGTTCACACCACCGCCGTGCGAGCAGGTCGTGGACGAGGGCCTGGCACACACCCTCGCCAACGCCATGAGCAAGGACGACGTGGGTGGTGGTACCGCGGCCGGTGCGGCCGGCTCCGCGGGCTGGACGCTGCCGATGTCGGGTAAGACCGGCACCACGGAAGCGCACCGCTCCTCGGCGTTCGTCGGGTTCACCAACCAGATCGCCGGCGCCGCGTACGTCTACAGCGACGGCCCGAACCCGCAGGGCGTCTGCAGCAGTCCGCTGCGCTCCTGCTACGACGGCGACCTCTACGGCGGCATGGAACCGGCGCGCACCTGGTTCCAGGCCGTCAAACCGGTGGCGACGAAGTTCGGCCCCGTCAACCTGCCCCCGATCGACCGCGAATACTGGAACGGCAGCGACCGGGGCCGCATCCCGCAGGTCAGCGGCCTACCCGCCAGCGAGGCCACATCGCGGCTGCAGGGTGCCGGGTTCAAGGTCAGCGAGCTCGACGTGGACAGCGGACGCCCGCAGGGAACCGTGGTCTTCACCGCACCGTCCGACTCGGCCATGCCCGGCAGCACCGTGACGATCTACGTCAGCAACGGCCGCCGCGCCGACGGTGACGAGGGCGGCCCCACCGAGACCACCGTCGTGGTACCCGGCGTCGGCCCGGTGGTGATCCAGCTACCTGGCTGACCCGCGATCAGACAATCGACGCCCCGCCCGCGCTGCTCACGAAACCGGGGCGGGATCGTCGTGGGGGATGCGTATTCTGGGGTGATGCAGCACTCCGAACTCGACATCGCACGCCTCGGCATCTCTCGCCTCGGTCCGTCCGGTTCCGGGGTACCCGCGCGCGCTCTGGCCGGCGTGGCGGGGCTCGCCGCCGCCGGACTGCTCTACTCGACGGTGATCGAGCGCAACGCTTTTGCGTTGCGACACACGACGCTGTCCGTTCTCGAACCGGGCGCCTCGCCGTTACGTGTCCTGCACATCAGCGACCTGCACATGATGCCCAACCAACGCCTCAAGCAGGCGTGGATCGCCGAGCTCGAGGCGCTCGAACCCGACCTCGTCGTCAACACCGGGGACAACCTCGCGCACCCGCAGGCCGTGCCGTCGGTCATCCAGTCGCTCGGCGGCTTGTTGTCGCGGCCCGGCCTGTTCGTCTTCGGGTCCAACGACTACTTCGGTCCCAAACCGAAGAATCCGTTCAAGTACTTCAAGAAGGACCATCAGCGCACCCAGGGCGATCCCCTGCCGTGGCAAGATCTGCGTGCCGCATTCACCGAGCGTGGATGGCTCGACGCGACGCACACGGTCCGCGAGCTGGAGGTCAGCGGCGTGCGGGTCGTCGCGGCCGGCGTCGACGATCCCCACATCGAACGAGACCGCTACGAGACGATCGCGGGCCGCCCGAACCCGCTGGCCCACCTGCGGCTCGGGCTCACCCACTCTCCCGAACCGCGGGTCCTCGACCGGTTCGCCGCGGACGGCTACGACCTCGTGATGGCCGGACACACGCACGGCGGCCAGCTCTGCCTGCCGTTCTTCGGCGCGTTGGTGACGAACTGCCAGTTGGATCGCTCCCGGGTCAAGGGTCCGTCGAGCTGGGGGTCGTCGATGAAGCTCCACGTGAGCGCGGGTCTGGGCACGTCCCCGTATGCCCCGGCACGCTTCTGCTGCCGCCCCGAGGCCAGCCTGCTCACCCTCACGCCGGTGTCGCACGGTGACGCCGACTACGACGCCGACCAGTCGCTTCCGCAGCTGGCCCGGGAGACCATGTGAGCGTTGACCTTCATCCCCGTGTGAAGGTCCTGGCGTTCGACACCTTCGGGACGGTCACCGACTGGTTCACCGGGATCTCCGGTGCCGTCGGCGCGATCGCCCCGGAGGTCGACGCAGCGGCGTTCGCCAAGGAGTGGCGACGCCGGTACTCGCCGATCCTGGCTCGCGTCGAATCCGGCGAACTGCCGTGGCGTCGCCTCGACGACCTGCAGACCGAGACGCTGCACGACGTCGCCTCGCTGTTTGCGCTGACACTCGACGACGATCAGGCCCGCACCCTCGTCCGAGCCTGGCGGACGATTCCCGCCTGGCCGGACGCGGTCGAGGGTCTGCAACTCCTCAAACGCGATCACATCATCTGCGCACTGAGCAACGGCACCGTCGCGCTGCTCACCGACATGGCCCGGCACAACGCGTTCCCCTGGGACGTGATCGGCGGGTCCGACCTCTGGCGGCACTACAAACCTGCGCGCGAGACCTACTGCGGGCTGGCGGATCTGCTCGAGGTGGAGCCCGCCGAGGTGATGATGGTGGCCACCCACCAGAGCGATCTCGACGCCGCGCGCTCCTTCGGCCTGCGGACGGCCTTCGTCGAGCGGCCGGACGAGTGGGGCGGGGACGAGAAGGATGATTCCGGCTCGCCGGACAACGACTTCCACGCGACGGATCTCCTCGACCTCGCGCGGCAGCTGAGCCCGTCGGTGACCGGCCCGTCCCGATGACCCTCGACGACCTGCTGCGCTGGGAAGATTCGGGGGCGTCGTGGCGGGTGGTCCATCACGGACCGGATGGAATCACCCTGGGTCTGCTGCGCTGCGACGGTGGCGAGGAGGTGGACCGCGTCGTCACCGACGATCCGATCATCCTGGCCCACATCGGTGGCCGGTCGTCGTCGGACGAGGAACCGGAGTGACCCCACAGAGACGAGGAGACCCCGACCGGATTTCTCCATGTCAGGGTTTCTTCTGCAATCTCAACCTTGCGTCGGGGTGGCGGGATTCGAACCCACGACCTCTTCGTCCCGAACGAAGCGCGCTACCAAGCTGCGCCACACCCCGTGTGTAGCCTGCGATAGCTTATACCCCGCCCCGGCCGACTACTAAATCGCCTGGTCAAAGATGCGTCCGGTCTGGCTGAAACCCGTGCGGAGGAGAGTCGCACACCCCATCCTTGCTGTGGTCCATCCGTACCAGTGCCGCCGCGCCGTCGGTCGGGACCAAGGAGTCGGCGCACAACCACTGAAAGGACACGCCAAACAATGAGCGCTTCCCCCGATCAGCAGGCCAACTCGTCGGCCAAGCAGGGTTTCGCCTTCGGTATCGCGATCGTGGCCGCCGCGCTGCTCTTCGTGGCCGGCTTGGTCTCGATCTTCCAGGGCATCTCGGCGATCGCGAACGACGACCTGTTCGTCGCCGGCCAGAACTACATCTTCGAGTTCGACCTCACCACCTGGGGCTGGATCCACCTGATCCTCGGCATCGTCGGGGTCCTCGTCGCCGGCGGTCTCGCGGTGGGCGCCGACTGGGCGCGGATCTCTGCGATCATCATCGCCTCGCTGTCGATCATCGCCCAGTTCCTGTGGCTTCCCTACTACCCGGCGTGGGCCATCCTGATCATCGTGCTGGACCTGATCGTGATCTGGGCTGTCTCCACCTGGAACCCCAACAACGAATACAACCTGTGACCGACCGCTCTGACGCAGTGACGACAGTTCGCTGAGACGAGGGCTGCGGGGGAACCAATCCACGACGCGCATCCGGTCCGAATCGTCTCGTGACGCTGCTCCACCTGGGCGGCGCGACGACGAACCGCCCGAAAGGAACACCATGCGCATCACCCGGTCCCTCGCAGCCCTTGTCGCCGGCGTCCTCCTCAGCGTCGGCTTCGCCGCCGGGACGGGTCCGGCGCAAGCCGCGCCGCTGGCCCCCGTGGCGAAGGTCGAGGTGGATCGCTACCTCGGCGAGTGGTGGCAGCTCGCCACCGTGCCGTCCTTCTTCGGGGTCACCTGCGCCCGGGACACCAGCGCGACCTACACCTATATCGACGCCAAGACGATCGGCGTCGACAACCGCTGCACCGGGCCCACCGGCATGCGTGGTGGCGTCGTCGGACGTGCGACGGTCGTCGACCCGCAGACCAATGCCCAACTGAGCGTCCGGTTCCCACAGACACCGGGCAGCATCAACCCGGGCGGCGCACCGAACTACATCGTCGCCTACCTCGAAGACGGGCCGGATCCCGCCGGGCCGTACCGGTACGCGATCGTCGGGGACCCCTCGCGCGGATCGGGATTCCTGCTGTCGCGCGACAAGGTGGTCCCCAACTCGGAGTTGCGTCGCCTGGCCAAGGAGATCGAGAAGGTCGGGTACAACCCGTGCACGTTCCTCGTCTCGCCGACCACCGGTGGTCGCAGCGACTATTCACCGCTCTGCACGGTGTGACGGTCAACGCCAGACGGTGACGACGACTCCGGCGCAGACTTGAAAAGGTCTGCGCCGGAGTTGTTTCAGCCGGCCTCGGCGTCCGGTCCCGACGCCGGCGCCATCCGGCGGAACTCGTCGGGGGTGCACCCGAACTTCGACCGGAAGCGGTTGCGCATCGTCGCCGTCGAGGCGAATCCCGACGCGTGGGCGATGGCCTCGAGTTTCAGGTTGCCCGGACCCATGAGCAGCGCCTCCGCCCACTCCAGACGTCGATCGGCGATCATCTCGGCGAGCGACGTGGTGCCACCGGCGAGCACCCGGTACAGGTGCCGGCGGCTCACGTGCAGGTGCCGGGCGACGACCTCCACACTGAAGTCGGGATCACGGAAATTCTGCTCGATGAGGTCGGCGACCGCGGCACGCAGGTACCGCTCACTCGTCCGGACGTCCGACCGTACTACACTCGAAACCGATTCCGGCACAACACGTATCGACTGAACGTCACGACCATTGAGGACTGCGGTCACCTGGGTTCCTTCCACGCGAGAGAATGCTCCCACCCGATACACGAGTTTATCGACGGTCACACCTGCGGTCTTGGGCCTTTGGTCCCACTTTCAAGCATTCCGGTCCCGCGATTGTGCTGCGCGACGCGAACTTCCGTGAGCGGCCGCGACGGCGGAGTCGGTCAGTCGTCCAACTTCCCTGCCGGCCCGGACACTCGTCGTACTGTGAGAGTCGTGACCACCCAGGACGCCGGAGCCGAGCGACGAGCCGAGTTGCGAACAGCAGCGCTCAGGGTTGCCGACGAGGTCCTGTTCCCGGCGGCCGGCGAGGTGGACCGCACCGGAGCGGTCCCCGAATCCCACTGGCGAGCGCTGGCCGACGCCGGCCTGTACGGCATCGCGGCGCCGGTCGAGGCCGGCGGGCCGGGACTCGAATTCGGTGAGGTCACCGAGGTCCTCGAGGTGCTCACCAGTGGTTGCCTCGCCACCGCTTTCACCTGGATCCAGCACCACGGCGTCGTCCTGTCCCTCGCCCGGAGCACCAACGACGAGCTACGTGGCGAACTCCTCGACGCGACCGTGAGCGGACGTCTACGCGCGGGCGTCGCCTACGCCGGAGTCGTCCCCACGCCACCACGGATGGTCGCGACGCACACCGACGACGGCTGGCTCCTGAACGGGCACGCGCCGTTCGTCAGCGGCTGGGGTGTCGTCGACCTGCTTCAGATCTCGGCGCGCGACGCCGAGACCGATGACGTCATCTCCGCGATCCTGCGCATGCCCGACCTGGTCGGCGGCAGGTCGTCCGCAGCGGTCCGGGTAACACCCGTGGATCTGTCCGCCGCCGCCGCGACGACCACGGTGTCCCTACGGGTCGACGGTCTGATGGTCCCGTTCGATCGCGAGGTCACGCGCGTGGGCCTCGCGGAATTCTTCGCGACCCAGAACGTCGGCGTCCGACTGAACGGCACCCTCCCGTTCGGCCTGGTGCGGCGCTGTGCGGCACTGCTCGATGTCGGCGGCCATCACCGGGAGGGGCGGGCGCTGCGCGAGCGCGCCGACGTCGTCCGAACCGCGCTCGACGCCGGGATGGCAGATGCCACCGCACTGCTGGTGGCCCGGGCCGACGCCGCGGCGCTGGCGCTCGATGCCGCGGCCGCGCTGGTGTCCGCGGACGGCGGCCGCGCCGTCGAGCGCGGAAGTGATTCCGAACGGCTGTTCCGCGAAGCCGCGTTCGTCCTGGTGGCCGCGAGCCGCCCGGAACTCAAAACAGCTCTGCTACACCGCTTCAGCGGTACCTGAAGTCGCGCAGGAAGAGCGCCTCGGCCAGGGCGATCCGCTCGATCTCGGACGGGTCGACGCTCTCGTTGGGTGCGTGGATCAGGCACCGCGGCTCCTCGACGCCGAACAGCATGACCTCGGCGTCGGGGAACAGCGACTGGAGAACATTGCACAACGGGATCGATCCACCCTGCCCCTGGATCAGCACTTCGCTGTCGTAGGCGGTCGACAGGGCGCCGGTGAGCGTGTCGTACGCCGGGCCGCTGGTGGATCCGACGAAGGGCGCGCCCACCGCCTCACGCTCGAAGGAGACCCGTGAGTTCCAAGGCGCGACCTTGCGGAGATGCTCGACGAGCGCGTCCTGCGCAACCATCGGGTCCATCCCCGGTGGCACGCGGAGGTTGATGCGCGCCCGCGCCCGCGGCTGCACCGCCGCCGACGATCCGACCACCGGCGGGCAGTCGATGCCGAGCACCGTCGCGGCCGGGCGCGCCACACCATGTCGGACACCGATCCCGATCCGACCAGGTCGACCCCGTCGAGAACCGTTGCATCGTTGCGGAATCGGTCGGGCGGGTAGGACACACCCGGCCACCGGGCGTCGGCGTCGAGTCCGGCGACGGTGGTGTTGCCGTGCTCGTCGCGCAGGGTCGCGAGCATCGAGATGAGCGCCGCGAGTGCATCCGGGGCGGCCCCGCCGAACATTCCGGAGTGCATCGCCGACCCCAGCGTCTCCACGGACACGACGACGTTCGCGATGCCGCGCAGCGTCGTCGTCAGACTCGGTTTCCCGACCGCGAAGTTGCCGGAGTCCGCGATCAGGATCGCGTCGGCGGCAAGCAATTCCGGATTGCGGACCGCGAAGTCCTCGAGGCCTCCCGTCCCCTGCTCCTCGGACCCCTCGCCGATGATCTTCACCGTCACCCCGGCCTGGCCGGCGACTGCGCGCAGCGCGGTGAGGTGCACGGCGATGTTGCCCTTGCAGTCGGCAGCGCCGCGGCCGTACCACCGCCCGTCCCGCTCGGTCAGTTCCCAGACGGGAGAGTCCCATTCGTCGTCGCCGAGCGGCGGTTGCACGTCGTGGTGGAAGTAGAGCAGGACGGTCGGAGCACCCTCCGGGCCGGGAATGGACCCGGTGATCGCCTTGCTGCCGTCGCTGGTGACATGCGCGGCAGCGTCGTCGACGCCGACGGCACCGAAGGCCGCCAGCAGCCAGTCGACCATCCCGTCGCACTCCTCGACGGGAAACTGCTGCGGGTCGTGCACCGACCGGAACCGGACCATCTCCGCGAGATCCGATCTCGCCTGCGGCATCAGCGCGGCGACCTGCTCCCGCAACGACGTCTCATCCTCGCGCGCAGTCGGTTCCACCGGCAACCTTCCCTGTCGGACTCAACTCTTACCCTCGGCCGCAAGGTCGTACACCTCGAGCTCGCCTCGACCGATGGCCTCCATCATCCGGGTGTGATCGGAGTCGTTGAGATCCGCGTACGCGAGCGAGAACTCGGCGATCGCGTCACTGAAACCCTTCGTGCTCCCGAGGTACTCGGCGATCCGGAACCGGCTCGCGGTCCGGGCGTGCGCCTGACCGAGAACCAGCCCGCACAGCTGTGCGTACAACTTCATCCCCTCCGCGCTCAGGGCCTCGACGACGACCGAGCCCTTTCCGTCGCGGAGCTGCCGCACATAGAAGTCGCGTCGCTCACCGTTCTCGTCGATCCCGGTCGACCAGCCGAGGAAGAGGTCGCTCGTCGCCTGGAGCAGGCGCTGCCCCTCGACCACCCGCTGCCCTTGGTTGTCGAAGCCCGATGCCGGCACATGGTCGGCGAGCACCGACCGCTGCGCTTCCTTGACCTGCAAGAACAACGGATCACCCAGTACCTTGCCGGTGAGCAGGATGATCCACGCCCGCGTGCCGACACTGCCGACGCCGACCACCTTGAACGCGATGTCGACGATCGCGAACTGGTCGAGGAGCGCCTGCACGTGCAAGGGCACGGTGTCGCGGTAGGCGCTGACCCGCTCGCGGACCCGTTCGGCCACGATCTCGGCGGTCTCGGCCGGGAACCGCTCGTGCAGGGGTACCAGCAGCGGCGGGTCGCTGCGGATGTGCGCGGAGCCGTCGGCGCCGATCACACAGAGCTTCGCGAGGGCCTGCGCACTGTCGCGGTGCCGCGCCTTCTTCAGCGCCTTCTGCGTCCGCTCGCTCATCGACGTGTCCAGCTTGGGTCCGAACTCCGCCAGGAAATGGTCGACGTCGATCCCGGCGTACCAGTTCTCCAGAGTCGTCTTCGACGCACTGCGCACGACCGTCCGCCGGTACGCCTTGGCAACGGTCTTGGCGACCCTACGATTGGTCGCGTCGTCGAATCCGTTGTTACGTCCCGCGATCGCGAAGCTCGCGGCGAGACGCTTGACGTCCCACTCGAACGGTCCGATGTGCGTCTCGTCGAAATCGTTCAGGTCGAACACCATTCGACGCTCCGGGCTGAAGAAGAGGCCCAGATTGCTCAGGTGGGCATCGCCGCACAGCTGGGTGATGATCCCGGTGTCCGGCGTTCTCGACAGGTCGTCGGACATCACCGCGGCCGCACCACGATAGAAGGTGAACGGCGTCGCCGACATCCGCGCGTGCCGCACCGGGATCAGATCCGCGACCCGGGTCTGCGCCTGCGCTTCCAGGATGCGCAGCGGGTCGGCCCGCTCCGTCGGCGTCGGGCACTCGGCGAGTTCGACAGCGGTGGGCGGAGTGGACAGGAGTGTCGACACGGAGTGCTCCTTCACGTCGATGCGGGCCCGCCACAGGCAGAGGTCCGTGTGTCCGGGCCCGGTCGGAACCCGCGGGTGAACGCCGCCGAAAACGAAGTCCTCCGAGGGAGAATTCTCCCAGCCCGTCGGCAGTTCCGCCGATGGATCGGTGATCAATCTGCGCCACGTTCCCTCGGTCGCGTCCGGGTCGCGTCCACCGGGATCTGCCGACCGCCGCCCAGGGTGTGTGACCCGCTTCACGGCTGCAACAGGTTCTAGTTGTAGCGTGAACGTCGTGGATTACTGGGGTGTGATGGTCGGGTTGGGGCTCGTGGCGACGGCGCTCGGCGTCGTCGGGTTCGTGCGGTACCGCGAGCGGGAATCGACGAGTCTGCAGCGGCAGACCCAGCTGGCGCGCGAACTGCGTGACCTCGCCGGCGGCGACGAGGTCCGGCTGGCCGCGGTCGACGAGTTCTCGCTGACCATCTACCAACGGCTCTTCTACGTCTCGGTGGTGGCCCCGTGGATACGGAGTGCCGCGTGGGCTCTGCTCGGCGCGGCGCTGGCCGGTGCGGGAGCGCTCGCGACCGGGCCGCTCGACGGGGTGTTCGCGACCGTCGCACACATCGCGGCGATCCTCGTGTCCGCGGTGTTCGCGGTGGCCGCCCTGGTGTACGTCGGCATCGCGCTGTACCACTCGGCGACCACGCCTCGGGTGTCCTTCAGCGACTCCTATGCCGACGATGACGCCGATCCCGCCCCAGACACCCCCGATCCCGGCACCTCCGATCCCGGCACCCCCGAATCTACTCGGTCCGTCGACTGATCAGGCCCCCGGACACAACGAACCCCCGTCGCGAGTCGACGGGGGTTCGTTGCTGTGAGAGGGTCAGGCGTACTCGCTCACGCGATCTGCGCCTGCCACATCCAGTGCAGCTGCTCGAGTTTCGACGCGAACGAGATCAGCAGGTCCTGAGTGACCGGATCGGCCTCCTCAGTGACCCCGATTCGCTCGCGGAGACCCGCGACCACTGCCTTGAGATTGTCGACGATCGACTCGACGACGTCGCTGTCCTTGGTCCAGCCCTCACCGAATCCCTTGGTGTGGGCGGTCTTTGCAACGGTCTCGGCACGGCCGTCCGGGCTCACGCCGATCGCGGTGGCCCGCTCGGCGGCCGCGTCGGTGAACTCCCTGGACACCGTGACCAGTTCATCGAGGTCGAGGTGTACCGACCGGAACTGCTTGCCGACGACGTTCCAGTGCGCCTGCTTCGCGATGAGGGACAGGTCGATGAGGTCGACGAGGGTGTCCTGCAACGCCTTTCCGGCGACGGACTGCTGCTCGTCGGTGAGCGTGCTGGTGATCGGGTTGGTCATGATCAAGAACTCCCTTCTTGTCATATCTGGGCGCAGTACGACTCCGACTGCGCTGGTGATTGCCGGTTATCCGGGCGATCAGACGCGTACGGTGACCGACGAGTCGATGTTGCCCTTGGTCGCCTTCGAGTACGGACAGAATGTGTAGGCGAGGTCGGCGAGTTCCTTGGCCTTGGCCTCGTCGAGGCCGGGCAGCGAGACCTCGATGGCGACGGTGAGACCGAATCCGTTGTCCGCCGGGTCTTTTCCGATCCCGACGGCCACGTCTACGGTCGCCCCGTCGGGCACCGGGGTGTCGGCCTGCTTGGCGGTGGCGCGCAGCGCGCTCAGGAAGCAGGCCGCATAACCCGCCGAGAACAATTCCTCGGGATTGGTCCCCTCACCGCTGCCACCCAGTTCCTTCGGCGGCCGCAGGTCCAGATCGATCTGGCCGCTCGCCGAGACGACTTCGCCGTCGCGTCCGCCCCCGGACGCCTTCGACGAGATGGTGTACACCGGTTCGATTGCCATTCGAAATCCTCCTGGATGCTCAGTGCGGGTTCGGGCCAACGGTCGGTTCAACCCACCCCGCTCGCGGAACATTCCGACGACACCGGCGACGGCGACGTGATGGTCACGACACCGGCGTCGGAGTCCGGTTCACCGTCCGCGCATCATCCGCGTGGGCTTCATCCGGGTCGACTCCGGCAGCCACTGGTTGACCGGTCGCCGGAGGGTGCAGAGGGCGGCGACCACCAAGAGACCGAACTGGAGGTAGCTCAGGACGACCATGACGGACGACACGTCCGGGTATCGGAACAGCAGGTCGACTCCGACGGGGATGCACAGCAGATGCACGACGACGGCGGCCAGGAAGAAGTTACGGAGATGGCGGCTGTGTTGCGACGCAGCGGTCACCAGGCACGCGTACTCGATCGCCAGCACGACGACGATCATCACCAGCATGAACGGCGGGAAGAAGCCGGCGAGGGTCTCGACCTCACTCTCGGGTGCGGAGTTCGCCGGGTCCGAGACCACGCCTTCGAGCAGTCGGCTGCGCAGATCGTCGGTGATGGTGCCGAGGTTGAAGAAGCCGTAGATCGTCAGCACGAGACCGATCACGGCCGCGCCCCACCACACGATTCGTGCGTGCACCGCCAGCGCCTCCGGCGGCGGTCCCGGCTCGCCCGGCCGCGTCGGATAGAGCGCCGACTGGTCCCGATCGCGCGAGGACCGCTCGATGGCCGCCAGATCCTCGGCGTCCAGCTCGGCCTGGCTCGGGACGCGATCGGGGTCATCCGCGGCAGAATCGCCGGACGCGCCCCCGGCCGGGTCCTTCGGATCCGTCATGCCCCGATCCTGCCACTCACCCCGGCGGGCCTCCAGCATCGAGGAGGTTCGGCCGCGAGCGGCTCACTTCCGGAACTCGGCGAGGACGAACTCCATCCCGGGGACGAATGTGCCGAGCATGGGGACGACATGGTTCACGATCGACTTCGTCAAGATGGGCGGGGTGGGGTCGGTGACGAAGGTGACGTCGGCGCCCTGGGCGCGCCAGTCCGCCGCGAGTTGCGCGACCTGGCCGTACGGGATCACGTCGTCGTGCAGTCCGCCTTCGACGAAGACGGGCGCGTTCGGCTTCAGGCGACCGATCCGCTGCTGGCGGACAACCTCTTGCAGTCCCGGGGATCGTGCGATGAGGGACGACAGTGTCTCGCCGGTTCGGGTCCAGGTCTCGACGCGGCGGAAACCGAAGGCCGGGATGATGTCCCCGATGCAGCTGGTCGAGAGCTGTTTCAGCGCGGCTTTGCCGGTGGGGTTGGTCTCTCGTCGCACCACGTCGGCGACGTTCGGATACCGCTCGGTCAGCCCGTTGACGGCGAAGCCGATCGCCCCCGCGATGGTGGTGCCGTCGATCGCGGGGATGACCTTCTCGAGGTCGGCCGGGGGCGCGCCGGCGTAGGTCGCGCGCACGTCGAGTTCCGGTGCGTAGGTCTCGGCGAGTTCGGCGGCCGACGCGGCTGCGCCACCGCCCTGCGAGTAACCGGCGAAACCTACGGGGGCGTCCTTCGGGGCGCCCGAGATCGCGAGTGCGGCCCGGGCGCCGTCGAGCATCGCCTGACCGGTCTCCGCGCGGTTGACGTAGGTGTGGACACCGGGCGTGCCCATCCCGATGTAATCGGTGATGAACACCCGCACGCCGTTGACGAGCATGTAATACATCTCCGGCGCGGTGTAGTTGACCGAGATGCCCGGCTTCGTGATGTCCACCGCGAGGGGCACGGTCATCAGCTTCGATGGCGCACACTGGTCGCCCTGACCGATGGTCCCGGAGCCGACGACGACGGTCGGGCGCGGACCCGGGCCGCGCCATGGCGCGGTGGGTTCGATGACGGTTCCGGTGACCGCGGCGGGTTTCCCGTCCTGGTAACGCGAGGTGTACATGACCTTGCGGGCGGTCCCCGGCCACTGACCCGCCATGCCGGGGATCTGGAGCAGCAGCGGACTCGGCTGACTGCGGATCACCGATCCCGGCTCGGACGCGAACCGGGCCGGCGGGGTGTAGAAATCCGCCGCCGCTGCAGTACCGACCGCTGTTGGGGCCAGCGACGCGACGCACGCTGCCACCAGCGCGGCGATCCCGAGCGTCCGTCTCGATGTCTTGCGATGGGTCATGGTTCTCCCCGACTTCCAGTTCATGGCTGTGTAACCTACCACACAGTAACTTGAGGTAGGTGACTGGTGTCGCTTCCGGGCGCGCGACGCCTCGCAGAGGGCCACAGGGGTGTCGCCGATCGACGGCCTAGCGGCCCGGCGTCACCTTGAGCATGCGGCTGAGAGTTGCCTGCCACAGCGATCCGTCGGCCGTGATCGTCCCGGTCAGCTCGAGTGGTTCGTCGAACGGCGCCGTCCCGACCGGCACCGTCGCCACCCGCCGGCCGGTCGCGAAGTCGGTTGCCACGTAGGCGACTTCGCCGATCTGCTGTGGGAGGTTCGGCCGGATCGGGCCATACCCGATCGCGTGGATCAGACCGTCTGCGCGAGACAACTTGGGGAGCGTCGCGATCCGGTCGCCGTTCTCCCACACGCGACGGCAGCCGCCTTCCCCGACGTCGATCCGGGTGGCGCCGCCGACGAACGGGGCGTCGGCCGGGACCGACGGACCCTGTACCGCCATCGGCGGGTACTGGTAGCCGTAGGTGCTCGGGATGACCAGCGAATCGCCCCAGGCCATCGGCGAGTTCTCGGTGCCCGGCCCGGACGTCGAAAAGGCCCGCATGCGGCAGACCTCGGAGCCGTCATCGCTGCGCAGCACGCGGAGATCCGGCGGTTCCGCGTTGTCGACGATGGCGACCCAGCCATCGCCACCGGGACCGAAGTACGTCGGCGTCGTCCCCGAGCCCCAGGTGAGCTGTCCGGGTTTGCGTGCTGGTCCCCGGTCATACGCGCGACGCCAGACGACTCGCGGTGCGCGCCCCGGTTCGGCGCGCATCTCGTACAGCGCGTGCGTCGTCAGGATCGACGCCCCCGTTCGCCGGATCGACAAGCCGTTGCCCAGTTCCTCTCCCGCCGGCAGCCGGGTGGCCTGCACGGTGTCATGCCGGTCGACTGTCCCGACCACCCCGCGCGTCGTCGCGAACCACACGCGGCCGTCGAAGTCGGGCGCCAGGCCGGTGATGGCGTCACCCGCCGGTACCGCGTGGTCGACGTCGACCCGATCGTCGACGAACACCCGCCAGCCGCTGGCCGTCTTCGCATGCGCGACACGGAGAATCGACCCGGACCCGTCGGCGACGACCACCCGGTCGCGGTCGTCGAGATAGCCGTACACGCCGCCGAGCAGTCCGCCCTTCGTCAGCTGCGTCGACGCCAGTGGTTGCGCGGTCCGGGGATCGAAGAGGACGACCGACGGCGCCGCGAATGCCGGTGGCGACGATCCGACGAATTGCGTGCACAACGCGACGGGCATCCCGTCGCGTCCGACGAACGTTGCCGCGCAGGCGCCGCCCGGGATCGAGGAGCCGGCCAGTCGAGCCCCGCGGCCGGGGCCTCGATGCGCCGTGGAGTCCGTGGAGGCGAGGTCGCCGTGTATGAGCGAGGTGTCGCTCGGTCCGAGTCCGGTGCTCGGCGAATCGGGTTGTGCCGCTGCGGGGTACGCGAGCGTCGCCACCAACGTCAGAACCCCGGTGACCACCGCCGCCCGGACCCGCATCTTCCGTGTCATGAGTGGTCAAGCTACCGCACAGAGGGCCGGCTCAGATGACCAGACCGAGTGCGAGTACCACGATCAATCCGGTCACCGAGAGGACCGTCTCCATCATCGACCAGGTCTTGAAGGTCTGTCCGACGGTCATGCCGAAGTACTCCTTCACCAGCCAGAAACCGGCGTCGTTGACGTGGGACAGGAACACCGACCCGGCACCGATCGCCAGGACGACCAGCGAGAGTTCTCCCGAACCCATCCCGTCGACCAGACCCAGGATCAGCGACGACGCGGTGATCGTGGCAACGGTCGCCGATCCGGTCGCCAGGCGGATCAGCGCCGCGAGCGTCCAGGCCAGCAGGAGCACCGAGACGTTCGCGCCGGTCGCCCAGTCGGCGAGCAGGGTGCCGATCCCGGTGTCGACGAGGACCTCCTTGAATCCGCCACCCGCGGAGACGATCAGCAGGATGCCCGCGATCGCGGGGAGTGCCGCGCCCGTGCACTTCGAGATGGTCTCGCGGTCCATGCCGGAACCGCGGCCGAGGGTGAACATCGCGACGATCACCGCGATGAGCAGCGCGATGAGGGGCGTGCCGAGGATGTCGAGGACCTTGCGCACGGGCTGGTCCTCGTCGGCGATGAAGATCTCGGCGAGTGCCTTGCCGAGCATCAGCACGACGGGCAGCAGAACGCTGAACATGGTGATCGCGAAGGACGGTCGCTTGGTGGTCGGGCCGTCGGACGGATCGACGTCGAAGGTTGTCGGGGCCTCGACCGTCACCCATCGCCCGGCGAGCACGCCGAAGAGCGGCCCGGACACGATGATGGTCGGGATGGCGACCAGCACACCGAGTCCGAGTGTCATGCCGAGATCCGCGCCGAGGGCGTCGATCGCCACAAGTGGGCCGGGATGCGGCGGGACGAACCCGTGCATCGCCGACAACCCGGCCAGTGCGGGAATGCCGATCGGGATCAGGCCGAGACCCGAGCGTCGGGCCACGAGGTAGATCACCGGCATCAAGAGTACGAGACCGATCTCGAAGAACATCGGCAGACCGATGATCGCGCCGACGAGCGCCATCGCCCACGGCAGCATCCGCGGTGAGGCGTGACCGACGATCGTGTCCACGATCTCGTCGGCACCACCGGAGTCGGCCAGCAGCTTGGCGAACATGGCGCCGAGTGCGATCAGGATGCCGACTCCCGCTGCGGTGGTGCCGAACCCGGCGGTGAACGACTCGAGGACCGTCGGGATCGACTCACCCGCGACGATGCCGACGGTCGCGCCGCCGCCCACCAACGCGAGGAAGGGATGGACCTTGGCGATCGTGATCGCCACGACGATGACGGCGATACCCGCCAGCGCCGCGACGATGAGTTGCCAGCCGGGCGCGACCGGCTGCGGCAGATCTGTGCTCGCGGCGAGGATCGTGGTGGTGGTCGGCGACATCAGTTCTCCTCGGCGTCGAGATCGGAACCGCGCGAGAGGGCCTCGACCAGTTCATCGATGATGGCGTCCACGCTCTGGTCCACGTCGACGGTCAGGCCGCATTCGTCGGGGGTCAGCTGCTCGAGGGTCTCGAACTGCGAGGCGAGCAGGGCCGGTGGCATGAAATGCCCCGGGCGTGATGCCTGCCGTCGCGAGATGACCTCGACCGACCCGGCCAGATGCGCGAACAGCGTCGTCGGTGCGTGATCACGAAGATGGTCGCGGTAATGCCGTTTGAGCGCGGAGCAGCTCATGACACCGCCGTCGGCGTGTTCGGCGAGCCAGACGCCGATCGACTCGAGCCAGGGTCGGCGGTCGTCGTCGTCGAGCGGTTCTCCCGCCGACATCTTGGCGATGTTCTCGGCGGGGTGGAAGTCGTCGGCGTCGGCGAACGGCACCCGCAGGCGCTGTGCCAACGCCGCTCCGACCGTCGACTTCCCGGACCCCGACACCCCCATGACGACGATCCGCGATCGCATGTTCACTCCTCACCACGCTGTGCTGCTGATCACGTAGGCTGCCTCAATAGTCATACTTTTGCAAGCCTTTGCTGAGTTTAAGTACGCACATTGGTCCGTACCTCGATGAATGAGAAGATGAAACGGTGAGTCAGGGCACACGGAGCACAGGCGAGCGGCACGACGAGATCCTCGCGGCTATCGGCCGACGCATCGTCTCGGGAGCGCAGCCGGCCGGCAGCGTGCTGACCCTCGACGCCATCAGCGCCGAACACGGGGTGTCGCGGACGGTATCCCGCGAGGTGATCCGGGTTCTCGAGTCGATGGGCCTCGTCGAATCCCGACGCCGCGTCGGCATCACGATCCAGCCGCGGACCCGATGGAGCGTGTTCGACGCCCGGCTGATCCGTTGGCGCCTCGACGGCGCCGACCGCGCCGAGTTCCTCGCCACCCTCTCGGAGTTACGACGCGGCTTCGAGCCGGTGGCGGCGGCCCTTGCCGCCGAGCGCGCGAACGAGCACCAGTGCCGCATCCTGGCGGCGGCGGTGTCGGACATGTCGGTGCACGGGCGCAACGGCGATCTCGAGTCGTACCTGTTGGCCGACAAGGTCTTTCATCGAACGCTCTTGGAGGCCAGCGGCAACGAAATGTTCCGGTCGCTCACCGGCGTGGTGAACGAGGTCCTCGCCGGCCGCACCCATCACGGGATGATGCCCGCGACACCGAGTCCGGTGGCCATCGCACTGCACGACGATGTCGCCAGAGCAATACGCCTCCGCGACCCGGAGGCCGCGGAGGCGTCGATGCGCGCGATCATCACCGAGGCGGCGGCTGCTGTATCGCCCCCGCCACCTGAGGTGCTCTAGACCAGCAGCTCGGCGATCTGAATCGTGTTGAGGGCAGCGCCCTTCCGGAGGTTGTCCCCCGAGACGAACAGCGCGAGACCCCGGCCGTCCGGAACACCCGGGTCCTGCCGGATCCGGCCGACCAGCGAGGCGTCCTTGCCGGCGGCGGCCAGTGGCGTCGGCACGTCCACGAGCTCCACACCCGCTGCGCCACCGAGGATCTCCTGTGCACGTGCTACCGACAGCGGGTTCGCGAACTCCGCGTTGATCGACAGCGAGTGGCCGGTGAACACCGGCACGCGTACGCAGGTTCCGCTCACGAGGAGTTCGGGCAGCCCGAGGATCTTGCGCGACTCGTTGCGCAGCTTCTGGTCCTCGTCGGTCTCACCCGAACCGTCGTCGACGAGCGAACCCGCGAGCGCCACGACGTTGAACGCGATGGGCGCGACGTATTTGTTCGGGGCGGGGAAGTCCACGGCGGAACCGTCGTGCACGAGCTTCTCCGCGTCGCCGGCGACCGCACGCACCTGGGTGGCCAATTCGTCGACACCGGCCAGACCGCTACCCGAGACCGCCTGGTAGCTCGAGATGATCAGGCGCTGCAGACCGGCCTCGTCGTGGAGCGGCTTGAGGACCGGCATGGCCGCCATCGTGGTGCAGTTCGGGTTGGCGATGATGCCCTTGGGCGGGTTCTTGGCCAGCTCACCGTTGACCTCCGAGACCACCAGCGGCACCTCGGGATCCTTGCGCCAGGCCGACGAATTGTCGATGACGGTCACGCCGGCCTCGGCGAAGCGGGGCGCCTGCTCGCGCGACATCGTGGCACCCGCCGAGAACAGCGCGATGTCGAGTCCGGACGGATCGGCGGTGGCCGTGTCCTCGACGACGATCTCGCCGTCGCCCCACGGCAGCTTCTTGCCCGCCGAGCGCGAGGACGCGAAGAAGCGCACCTCGTCGGCCGGGAAGTTGCGCTCCGCCAACAGGGTTCGCATGACGGCGCCGACCTGACCGGTCGCGCCCACGACTCCGATACGTACGCCCACTGCTATCGCCCCGTTCCGGCGTAGACGACGGCTTCTTCTTCGCCGCCGAGATCGAAGGCGGCGTGCAGAGCGCGCACCGCGTCGTCGAGTTCGGTGTCCCGGCACAGCACCGAGATCCGGATCTCCGACGTGGAGATCAGCTCGATGTTCACGCCGGCCTCGCTGAGGGCCTCACAGAACGTGGCCGTCACGCCGGGGTGCGACTTCATGCCCGCGCCCACGAGCGACACCTTGCCGATGTGATCGTCGTAGAGCAGATCGGTGAACCCGATCTCGGACTGCAGCTTGGTGAGCTTCTCGACGCCGAGCGGCCCCAGCTCGCGGGGCAGGGTGAAGGTGATGTCGGTCTTGCCGGTGTCGACCTTCGAGACGTTCTGCAACACCATGTCGATGTTGATCTCGGCGTCGGCCACGGCGCGGAACACCCGCGCGGCGTAACCGGGCTTGTCGTCGAGGCCGACGACGGTGATCTTGGCCTCGCTGCGGTCATGTGCGACGCCGGTGAGAATGGCTTCTTCCACGGGGATGTCCTCCATCGATCCGGTCACAATGGTGCCGGGTTTGGTCGAGTACGACGAGCGCACGTGAACGGGAACGTTGTATCGGCGCGCGTATTCGACGCACCGCAGCATCAGCACCTTGGCGCCACAGGCAGCCAGCTCGAGCATCTCCTCGAAGCAGACGGTGTCGAGACGGCGGGCGTCGGGCACGATCCGCGGATCGGCCGAGTAGACGCCGTCGACGTCGGTGTAGATCTCGCAGACGTCGGCCTCGAGCGCGGCCGCCAGCGCGACCGCGGTGGTGTCGGAGCCGCCGCGTCCCAGTGTGGTCACGTCCTTGGTGTCCTGCGAGACGCCCTGGAAGCCGGCGACCAGCACGATCTTGCCCTCGTCGAGTGCGCTGCGGACGCGTCCGGGCGTGACGTCGATGATCTTGGCCTTGCCGTGGCTGCTCGTCGTGATGACACCGGCCTGCGAGCCGGTGAACGACTGCGCCTGCGCGCCCATCGAGCTGATCGCCATCGCGACGAGCGAGTTGGAGATCCGCTCACCCGAGGTCAACAGCATGTCCATCTCACGGGCCGGCGGCGCCGGGTTGACCTGCTGGGCGAGGTCGAGGAGCTCATCGGTGGTGTCGCCCATCGCCGACACGACCACGACGACGTCGTTGCCCTGCTTCTTGGTCTCGACGATCCGCTCGGCGACGCGACGGATGCGTTCGGCCGTTGCGACCGAGGATCCGCCGTACTTCTGCACCACGAGGGCCACGTCGAGTTACCTCCCGCCGGCCAGTGTGCCGGTCGATAGACGTCAACTTGCCGGGACAACCTTACCGGGACCGCCGCGACCGCTCTGACCTGGTCTCCGCCCCACCCGACGGGACCGGACCGAGGTGATCCGCCCTAGGATCGCTCGCGTGGCCTCCCCAACCGACGTCGGTGACACCGGAACCGGTCCCGTCGGTACAAACAGCTACGGCCGTCGACTGGCGTCGATGACCCGCGGTTATTTCGGTCCTCTCGGGTCGTCGCCCGCCGCGGTCCGTGGTCATCGCTGGTGGCTCGACGCGCTGCTCGTCTTTCTCGTCATCCGCGCCATCGGCATCCTCGTCCTGGCGCGGTTCGCCGATCTCCGGGGCACCACGCTGGGCGACTCCCTGGCGGTCTGGGATGGGCAGTGGATGATCGCGATCGCGACCCACGGCTACGACGGCGTGCCCTACACGCTCACCGACGCCCGGGGTCTGCACACCGTCGACACCGCGTACGCCTTCTTTCCCGGTTACCCGTACCTGGTGGGCTTGATCGCGAAGCTGCCGGGCCTGAGTCCCTTCGGTGCGGCGATCACGGTGAACCTGATCCTGGGATGCGTGGCGGCGGTCGGTGCGGCACGTCTCGGAATGGTGTGCGCCCGACTCATGGCACGACGGTCCCCGATCGGCCCGGCACCCGAACGCGGAACCGGACTGTTCCTGGTGGCGCTCTTCGCGGCGACGCCGATGTCGATCGTGCTGAACATGGCCTACACCGAGGCGCTGTTCTGCGCGCTCGCGGTGTGGGCGCTGGTGGGGGTCCTCGAGAAGCGCTGGCTCCTCGCCGGCGTCGTCGCCGCGCTCTGCGGTCTGTGCCGGCCGACGGCGGCGGTCCTGATCGGGGTCGTGATGCTCGCGGCCCTCGTGTTCCTGTGGCAGGCGCGCGGGACCGACGTCCCGAGCGCGGCACGCGTCCGCGCGATCGTCGCCATCGCCATCAGCCCGCTCGGTTACCTCACATATCTCTGCGTGGTGTGGGCACACACCGGCTCGCCGACCGGGTGGTTCCGCATCCAGACCGAGGGCTGGGACACCCAGTTCGACTGGGGCGTGGCCGCTTTCGAGTTCATCAACGAAATGCTCGTCCATTCGGCCGAGATCGCCCCGGTGGCCACGTCGTGGATCGTGCTGAGCACGCTGGTGATGCTGGGCGTCGCCGTCTGGTCACGGGTGCCGTGGCCGGTCCTGCTCTACGGTTCGCTGCTGGTCGCGCAGATCGTGCTGTCGAGCGGACTGATGATGAGCCGGCCCCGGTTGCTGTTGCCCGCCTTCGTCCTGCTGATCCCGCTGGCGATGGCGCTCGCACGGATGCGACCCGTGGTCGCGGGACTGATCGTCGTGCCGATCGTGGTCGGCAGCTCGTGGTTCGGCGCGCACATGCTGACCGTGTTCCCCCACGCCATGTGACAACCGCTTGCCCTGCTCCCCGAGGAGCGCGACCCCTCTACCCCCAAGCGCGACGAGCGGACCCCCTCTGCCCCCAAGCGCGACGAGCGGACCCTCTGCTCCCTGAGGTGCGAGGAGCGATAGCGACGAGCCTCGAAGGGCCTGGTGAGATGCCGTGCGAGACCCTTCGAGGCTCGCTACGCTCGCACCTCAGGGAGCAGGAGACGACCCGCTACGCTCGCACCTCAGGGAGCAGGAGACGACCCGCTTCGCTCGCACCTCAGGTAGCAGAAAAACCCTCTTCGCTCGCCTCTCAGGGAGCCGAAGGTTGTCACACCGCCGACGCCGCGAATCCCAGGCAGAGGTAGTCGATTCCGGCGTCGAGCCGCGCCCGGGGATCGAGCAGCCGGCCGGCATCGCGACGGCCGGCGAGGCGGGCGAGATGCGACGGGACCTCGACTTCGGACTCCCCCGAGATCACCTCGGCCAGTCCCGCGGACGGCAGCAGGGCGTCGTCGTGGAGCAACTGATCGCTCACTGCGACAAGGGCGACGCCGTGGACGAAGCTCCAGACCGACAGCGCCATGTCGGTGGCGCGTTCGATGCCGACGCCGAGCTCGAGGAATCCGGCCGCCAGCCAGTCGAGGCACGCCAGCGAATCCTCGCCGTAACTGTGCCGGGGCGACGAGTAGGCCAGGACCACCCACGGATGCCGGGTGTAGAGGTCCCAGTCGACGTCGACGGCGATCCCGACCCGGGTCCGCCACTCGGGCGCGGTGTCGACGGGGTACGGAAACCGCCGGCCGACCTCGGTCGACATCGCCTGCAGCAGCGCGTCCTTGTCCTCGACGTGGCGATACAGCGACATGGCCCCGACCCCGAGCTTCTCGGCGACCCGCCGCATCGACAGCGAGCCGATCCCGGCATCGTCGGCCACGGCGATGGCGGCATCGACGATCGTCGCCGTCGACAGTTTCGAGGTGTCGGCCGTCACGTTCTCGTTCCTCCTGCTCAGGGCGGGAATAATCCGATTGCGTACAGCGTACTCATCCCCGTACGCTGACCCGCGTACACCGTACGCGTAGGTAGCTGCCGCGAAGGAGGAATGATGTCCGCCCAGCTCGACCCGTCGAACCGGCTCCGCCCGACCACCTCGGGTACCGCCGACCGGCGAACGTGGCTGGGACTGGCCGTGCTGACCCTGCCGGTGTTCCTGGTCTCGATGGATGTCTCGGTGCTGTACCTCGCCATCCCGTCGATCACCGATGCACTCGCGCCGTCCGCGGCCCAGCAGCTGTGGATTCTCGACATCTATGGCTTCCTCATCGCCGGCCTGCTGATCACGATGGGCAATGTCGGCGACCGCGTCGGCCGGCGACGGATCCTCCTCGCCGGCGCCGCCCTGTTCGGCATCGCGTCGGTCATCGCCGCTTTCGCACCCTCGCCCGAGATCCTGATCGCGGCGCGCGCCCTGATGGGCATCGGCGGTGCCACCCTGCTGCCGTCGAGCCTGTCGCTCATCGCCAACATGTTCCCCGACGCCCGCGAGCGCGGGCGCGCGATCGGTGTGTGGACCGCGGCGTTCGCCGGCGGCAGTGCGGTCGGCCCGGTCATCGGAGGCGTTCTGCTGCACCACTTCTGGTGGGGCGTGGTCTTCCTCATCAACGTCCCGGTGCTCGCCGCACTGTTCGTCTTCGGGCCGCGCCTGATCCCCGAGTACCGGGCCGCGACGAACGACCCGTTCGATGTCGTCGGCGTCGTGCTCTCGATGGCCGGAATCCTCCCGCTCGTCTATGCCGTCAAGACGGTCGCGAGCGAAGGCGCCACGACCGGCGTGGTGGTCGCCGGAGTGGTGGGTGCCGCGCTGCTCGTCACATTCCTGCTGCACCAGCGCCGGGTCACGTCACCGCTCCTGGACCTCAAGCTGTTCGGCAACGCGCAGTTCAGCGGAGCGGTCGCCGTTGCGCTGATCGGCATGATGGCCCTCGGCGGCATGTCGTACCTGACCGGCGTCTACCTCCAGTCGGTCATGGGCCACGACGTCCTGGCCGCGGCCATCGCCGGCCTGCCGATGGCCGTCGCGGTGGCGGTGTTCTCCATCGGCGCGACCCGGGTCGCCGCGTTCCTGGGCACCCGGCTGGCCTTCGTCGGTTCTGTCGGCCTGGCCGCCGCAGGCAATCTCGGCATGCTGACCCTCGGCACCTCGACCCCGGTCTGGGTGTACGTGCTGTGCACGACGATCGCGGGCGTCGGCTACGGCATCCAGTTCAGCCTGGTGTCGGTCGTGGTCGTCGGCTCGGTTCCGCCGGAGCGGTCGGGCGCCGCGTCGGGTATCTCGGAGACGAGCTTCGAGCTCGGGACCGCGATGGGCCTGGCCCTTCTCGGATCGCTGGCCACCCTCGTGTTCCGAGACGGCGACCGGGGTTGGTCGTTCGGCGACACCCTGGGCGAGACCCTGCACCGGGCGACCGACATGGGTTCGGCCGGAGAGGGGTTGGCCACCGCTGCGAAGCAGGCCTTCGTCGACGGCATGCACGCGGCGTCGCTGGCGAGCGGTCTGGCGCTCCTCGCACTCGGCACGGTCCTGCTGTTCGTGATGCGCGACGAGCCCACCGATCCGCAGGCCGAGGTCGCCGAGGTGCAACTGCCGGACGGTGCTGATTCGGTCCCGCTCGCTTCGCTCCCGGCGACCGGCCCCGTGGGCGTCGCACGCACCGACTCCTGACGGCGAGCCCGGCGGTCGCCGCGCCACTACCCTCGGGCGGATGCACGAACTCATCTCGGGCCGCCGTAGCGCCCGCGGCTACGATCCGTCCGCGACCATCTCGCTCGACGACGTCACCACGATCGTCGACGCCGGGCGCTGGGCTCCCACCTGGGGCCGGGTGCAGCCGGTGCGCTTCATCGCGGGACTGCGCGGCGACCCGACGTTCGACGGCCTCGCCGGCGTCCTGACCCGGGGGAACTCGGGGTGGGCGCCGCGCTCGGCAGCCCTGATCCTGGTCTGCACCACCGATGACCCCGACGACGCGAAGGCCCACACGTACGGGGCCGTCGACTGTGGACTGGCGGTGGCGCAGATGATCCTGCAGTCCGAGGCCCTCGGCTTCAATGCCCATCCGATGGCCGGTTTCGACGCCGAGGCAGCCCGCGACATCTTCGGGATCCCCGCCGACAAACGACCGCTGGTGCTGCTCGGAGTCGGCGCGCTCGCCGACCCGGCGTCCCTTCCCGAGGAGATCCGCGCCCGCGACGAGAAATCCCGCACCCGGCTCCCGCTGTCCGAGGTCGCGTTCGCGGGCCGCTGGGGACGTCCCGCGTTCCCGGACTCCACAGGCGCCTGACCGGCGAATGTGACGAACGAGGCATATGAGACAGAAGTGACGTGTGGTACTTGTTCTCCATGACTGTCACACCTCAACCTCGAGGACTCCTCCGCCGACTGGGAGCGCACCTCGCGCCCGTCGCCGCCGTCACCGCACTGACAGCCGCGGCAGCACTGTCCGTGCCGGCGGCCGCCCACGCCGACGAGCCGTTCAGCCTCGAATTCGACGGCGCCGCCGGCACTCTCCCGTCGGCGCTGCAGCACGAGACCGGCGCCGGCGGCTGGGGCAACAACGAGGTGCAGAACTACACCGCCGATCGGCTGAACTCGCGGCTCGACGGCAACGGCAACCTGCTCATCGAGGCGCGCCGCGCGGCGACCGGCGGCTGGACGTCGGCCCGGCTCACCACCAAGGACAGCTTCGAGTTCACCTACGGGACGATCTCCGCGCGCATCTCCCTGCCGCAGGGTCGCGGGTTGCACCCGGCGTTCTGGCTGCTGGGGAGCGACATCGACTCCGTCGGGTACCCGGCGGCCGGCGAGGTCGACATCGCCGAGACGACCAACTCCTCCGACTGGGTCCACGTGGGCGTGCACGGCCCGACGGCGCTGGGCACCGCGATGGGATCACTCGATCTCTCGCTCGCCGATCTCCTCCCCGGACTGCCGCTGCCGGGGCCGCTCGCCGGCCGCTGGGAGCGGGGCCACGACCTAACCGGCATCGATCCGGGCGACTTCCACGTCTACGCGGTGACCAAGTCGTCGTCGCAGATCCGTTTCACCATCGACGGGAACGCGGTCTACACGATCAACCGCTCCTCGCTCACCGGCGACGAACGGTGGGTCTTCGACAAGCCGATGTACGCACTGCTCAACGTCGCGGTCGGCGGCATCTGGCCCGGGCGCCCGTCGTCGACGACTCCGAGCCCGGCGACGATGAGGGTCGACTGGTTGCGCTACACCCCGTCCACCCCCGCTGCCTGAGCTGAGGAGCGCCCGTAGCTTGCGGACGGTGGCAACAACTCCGCCCCGAGCCGACCGGCCCGGGGCGGAGTTCTTGTATGCGGTTGCGGGACAGTCGCTTACGCGACCAGCACCTGCTCGTCGTCGGTGACCGACGCCCGCATCGTCTTGTCCTTGGTCTCGACGATCTTGATCGTGCACACGACGCTGAGTGCCGACAGACCGGCGAGCAGGACACCCACCCAGATCGCACCGGGACCCGCGATCAGCGGGGCGGCGATCAGCGGCGGGATCGCCCCACCGAGGATGCCGGCCAGGTTGTAACCCATCCCCGCACCGGTGTAGCGGTACCGCGCCTCGAACAGTTCGGGCAGAAGCGCACCGGCCGGACCGTAGGCGATGCCGAAGATCAGCAGCGTCCCGAAGAGTCCGACCACGAACGCGAAGCCGCCGCCGATCTCGAGGATCGGGAACAGCACCAGCGCCCAGGGGATCGCGACGCTGCACGAGGTGAGGATGACCCGGCGACGACCAACGCGGTCCGACCACACCGCCGACGCCGCGGTCGACAGTCCGAACACCACGGCCGCGCCCATCCCCGCGGTCAGCACGAAGGTCCGCGACAGTTCCAGTGACTTGGTGCCGTAGTTCGTGAGGAACGCCGTGCCCATGTAGAACAGCGAGAACAGGCTCGCCAGCGCGCCGCCGGCGATGAGGATCTCGCGCCACTGGTGGCGGAAGGCGTCGAGGAACGGCAGTGCCGGACCGTCGACCTCGGGACCGCCGATTGTCCCGCGCTGCTGCGCTTCTCGGAACACCGGCGTCTCCGCGACCGCGAGCCGGACCCACAACCCGACGGCGACGAGCGCGAAGGACAGGATGAACGGGATGCGCCAGCCGTAGTCGAGGAACGCCGAACTGGTCTCGCCGAGCGTCAGGCTCGCGATGAGGAACGTCAGGCTCGACAGGAAGAACGCGAAGGCCGGGCCGAGTTGCGGGAACATCGCGTACAGCCCCCGCTTGCCCGGTGGGGCGTACTCGGCGGTGAGAAGCGTTGCGCCCGCCCATTCGCCGCCGACGGCGAAGCCCTGCAGGAACCGCAGGAAGACGAGGAGGATGGGCGCCGCGATGCCGATCCCGGATTCGGCGAAGCCGAACACACCGGTCTCGTAACCGGGGAGAAGACCGATCGCGACCGTCGCCAATCCCATGATGAGCAGGGTCCACACCAGGGTGCGTTTACGGCCGATCCGGTCGCCGAAGTGACCGAAGAGCATCGCGCCGACCGGCCGCGCGAAGAATGCCACGGCGAAGGTGGCAAAGGACGCGATGGTCCCGGTGACCTCGTCGGCGGCCGGGAAGAACACCGTCGGGAACACCAGGGCGGCGGCGGTGCCGTAGATGAAGAAGTCGTAGAACTCGATCGTCGTGCCGATAGAACTCGCGGCGGCCACGCGTCGAAGGCTCGTGCGTTTACCCTCCGGCGGTTCGGTCACCGGCGGTTCGGCGGGGATGGTCGTCACTGGCGTTAGCCCTTTCTGCAGACGGCCGCGTCGGGGTGGCGGCTCGAGATCCCGGGCATCATCGGTCCGGGTGCCCCTGTCCGCCGCTCGGATGATTTGGGTCACTCCGGCTGCGCGGTGAGAGGCATGTCATAGTCTGGAGCCCGTGTCGGTGAGGCGGCACCCCCCGAAGAGGGGGACGTCATGACCCGGCCTCACCTGCAGCTTTGGCCACCTCGTCGCCGGGGAGTACAGTCGAGCGCATGCAGCGCGCACTCCTCCTCGGTTGCCGCGGCGGGGTCTGAAACGACCGGCCCTCCGTCGCGGGGCCTCATCACGCGCCGGTCACTTTCCTTCCACACACGGAGAATGACCACCATGGCACCAGCAGACAGCTTCACTTCCGGCGCCAGCCGAATCGTCGAGCCCGCAGGCCCGATTCCCGCCGGACAACCCTCATGGAACCCGCAGCGCAGCTCCGCGATGCCCGTTCATCGTTATCGCCAGTTCGCCGACGAGGTCGAGAAGGTGGCGGTTCCCGACCGCACCTGGCCCGACAAGGTCATCACCACCGCCCCGATGTGGTGTGCGGTCGACCTGCGCGACGGCAACCAGGCACTCATCGACCCCATGAGCCCGGCACGCAAGCGCCGCATGTTCGACCTCCTCGTCCGGATGGGCTACAAGGAGATCGAGGTCGGCTTCCCGTCGGCCAGCCAGACCGATTACGACTTCGTCCGCGAGATCATCGAAGACGGCGCCATCCCCGACGACGTGACGATCCAGGTGCTGACCCAGTGTCGTGACGAACTGATCGAGCGCACCTTCGACGCCTGCCGCGGGGCGGCCAACGTGATCGTCCACTTCTACAACTCGACGTCGGTCCTGCAGCGTCGAGTCGTGTTCCGCGCGGACAAGGCGGCGATCACCAAAATCGCGACCGACGCCGCGCACAAGGTCCTCGAGGTACAGCAGAACTACCCGGACACCAACTGGCGGTACGAGTACTCGCCGGAGTCCTACACGGGCACCGAGCTGAGCTTCGCCAAGGAGGTGTGCGACGCGGTCACCGAGATCATCGCCCCCACCCCGGAGCGGCCGATGATCATCAATCTGCCCGCGACCGTCGAGATGGCCACTCCCAACGTCTACGCCGACTCGATCGAGTGGATGCACCGCAATCTCGCGCGGCGCGACTCGGTCATCCTGAGCCTGCACCCCCACAACGACCGCGGAACCGCCGTCGCCGCAGCCGAACTGGGCTACCAGGCGGGCGCCGACCGCATCGAGGGATGCCTGTTCGGCAACGGCGAGCGCACCGGCAACGTCTGCCTGGTGACCCTCGGCATGAACATGTTCAGCCGCGGCGTCGACCCGCAGATCAGCTTCTCCGACATCGACGAGATCCGCCGGACGGTCGAGTACTGCAACCAGCTCAACGTCCCCGAGCGTCATCCCTACGGCGGCGACCTGGTCTACACCGCGTTCTCGGGCAGCCACCAGGACGCGATCAACAAGGGCCTCGACCAGATGAAGGTCGACGCCGACAACGCCGACTCCGACGTCGACGACATCATCTGGGCCGTCCCGTATCTGCCGATCGACCCCAAGGACGTCGGCCGCAACTACGAAGCGGTCATCCGCGTCAACAGCCAGTCCGGCAAGGGCGGCGTCGCGTACATCATGAAGGCCGACCACGGCATGAACCTGCCGCGTCGTCTGCAGATCGAGTTCAGCCGGGAGATCCAGAAGATCACCGACGGCGAGGGCGGCGAGGTCAATCCCAAGGAGATGTGGGACGTCTTCGCGGAGAACTACCTGCACCCGATCTGGCCGCTCGAGCGCATCCGGCAGAAGGTGGACGCGGCCGAGGTCGACGGCGGCGACGACCACATCACCGCCGTGGTGAAGGTCGAGGGCAACGAGCGGGAGATCTCCGGCTCCGGCAACGGTCCGCTGGCGGCCTTCGTCGACGCGCTCGGCGCCGTCGGCTACGAGGTACGGGTCCTCGACTACAGCGAGCACGCGCTGACCGCCGGCGGCGACGCCAGCGCAGCGGCGTACGTCGAGACCGAGGTCAACGGCGAGACGGTCTGGGGTGTCGGCATCGCGTCGTCGATCACCACCGCCAGCCTGCGTGCAGTCGTCTCGGCGGTGAACCGCGCTTACCGGGTCACCTCGGTTCCGGTCGCCGACGGCGAGGCAGCCCCGGGCACCTGGGCGCCCTGACCCTCCCCCTTCGAAGACCCGATTCCGTCCCGTCGATCGCGCCGATCGGCGGGACGGAATCGTTCTGACGGGAACAAAACGGACCAGAGTTTCATTTAGAGGGCATGAAGAACATCGGTTTCCTGTCGTTCGGTCACTGGTCGGACGCCCACGGGTCCCAGGTGCGGTCCGGCGCGGACACGCTGCTGCAGTCCATCGACCTCGCGGTGGCCGCCGAGGAGCTCGGCGCCGACGGTGCGTACTTCCGCGTCCATCACTTCGCACGGCAACTCGCATCGCCGTTCCCGCTGCTTGCGGCGATCGGCGCCAAGACCAGTCGCATCGAGATCGGCACCGGCGTCATCGACATGCGCTACGAGAACCCGCTGTACATGGCCGAGGACGCCGGCGCCGCGGATCTCATCTCCGGCGGCCGGCTGCAGCTCGGGATCAGTCGTGGGTCCCCCGAGCAGGTCATCGACGGCTACAAGTACTTCGGCTACGTCCCGCCCGAGGGGTCGACCGATGCGGACATGGCGCGACAGCACACCGAGGTGTTCCTGAAGGTCATCGAGGGCGGCGGTTTCGCCACGCCGAATCCCCGTCCGATGTTCCCCAACCCGCCGGGACTCCTGCCCATCGAGCCGCAGTCCCCCGGCCTGCGGGACCGCATCTGGTGGGGCGCCGGGACCCGGGCGACCGCGGAATGGACTGCCCAGCAGGGCATGAACCTGATGAGTTCGACGCTGCTGACCGAGGACACCGGGGTGCCCTTCCATCAGTTGCAGGCCGAACAGATCCAGCGGTTCCGCAAGGCGTGGGCTGATGCCGGGCACCCGCGCGAGCCACGAGTATCGGTGAGCCGCAGCATCTTCGCAATTGTCGACGACCGCGACCGCGCCTACTTCGGACGTGGTGGTGCTGAATCGGATCAGGTCGGTGTCATCGACAACAGTGTGGCCCGATTCGGACGCAGCTACGCCGACGAGCCGGACAAGCTCATCGAGCAGTTGCGTGAGGACGAGGCGATCGCCGCGGCCGACACACTGCTGCTGACGGTGCCGAATCAGCTCGGCGTGGAGTACAACGCCCACGTGCTCGAGTCGATCCTGACCCACGTCGCACCCGCTCTCGGCTGGCGTTGACCACCAGGTGCTCACCGGCGGCTGACACCAGAACCCTCCGATCAGATCGGCACAGGCATCAATTTGGTCATCGGCTCACCCCCGGTACTCAATTGGCGGGCGGAGCGGTGCCGGTCTGAGCCGTCAAGTGATACCGCTCGGCGAGGGTGGCGAACGCAGCGATGAGTTCGGGAGGCTCGACGACTTCCATGGCCGTTTCGAAACGACCGAACGAGGCGGCCAGCGCCCCCCACGACCAGGATCCGATCTCCAAACTGCACCTGTTCTCGGCGATGACACGAACCGCTCCGTCTCCGGCGAAGGGAAGGACGTCCCGGGCCGGCAGGTCGAGGATGACAGTGCCTCGACACGGCCACTCATTGACGTCTTGCCCTTTGAAGCGTGCGGAAACGAACTCGTGGACGTTGCCGCCGGGGACCTCGCGCGGGGTGAAGCGAGGACCCGTCGGTGCGCGTGGCAGGACTCGGTCGACGCTGAACAGTCGCCAGTCGGCGCGGTCGAGGTCCCACCCGAGGAGGTACCAGCGCCCGTACGAGGTGGCGATGCGATGGGGCTCGACGCGCCTCGGTGGTGTCGTTGAGTCGTCTACTGGCAGGGCGCCGCGGGGCAGGTAGTCGAAGCGGAGCACCTCCTGCGCGCGGATCGTGTTGGTGAGCGTGACAAGGGTGTCGGGTGACACGTCCATCGGTGTGCTGGTGCCGGGGAGATCGCTGATCGCGGTGACATCGAGGGCGTCCAACCGGTGCCGGAGACGTGACGGCAGGACTTGGCGGATTGTCGCGAGGGCGCGGGTGGCTCCCTCCTCGATCCCTGCGCCGGAGGTAGACGCGGTGTGCAGGGCCACGGCGACAGCGATGGTCTGGTCGTCATCGAACAGCAGTGGGGGAAGGTCTTCTCCCGGTACGAGGCGGTAGCCGCCGTCGGGGCCCATGCTTGCCTGGATCGAGTACCCCATCTCGCGAAGTCGATCGATGTCGCGCCGGACGGTCCGGTCGCTGATACCCAGTCTCTCGGCGAGCAACGAGCCCGACCATTCGCGCCGAGTCTGTAGCAGCGAGAGAAGAGTCAGAAGTCGCGTTGTCGTCGTCGTCACAGTTCGAACCCTATGCCGAGTCTAGGACTGATCCCGTCCTACACGGTTGGGACTGTGGTTTCACCGGGCCACCGGAACCGCCCCGGGCCTGAGTAACCACTGCCACCGATGGCGGGAACCAACACGAGGAGCACGAATGAGCATCCAGACCACCACGCATCTGAACTTTCGTGGAGACGCCCGCGCGGCGCTCGACTTCTACCAGTCTGTCTTCGGCGGACACAGCGTCATCAACACCTACGGCGAATTCGGGATGCCGCAGGAACTCCCGGGAGCCGACAAGGTGGTCTTCGGGCTTGTGGTCGCCGAGAACGGGTTCCGCATCATGGGTTACGACATCCCCGGCGAGCAGGGCGGCACCGTCATTGGCGGCACTTCGACACGCCGAGAGAACAACACCACTCTGACCGATCAGGCGTTGTTCGTCTCGATCAACGCAGACACCCTCGATGAGGCGCAGGTCTATTGGGACAAGCTCGGCGACAGCGCCACCATCGTCGAGCCGCTGGCGGCGTCCGAGTGGAGCGCCGGCTTCGGCATGCTCACCGACCGCTTCGGCGTCACCTGGAGCGTGGGCGTCACCACCTCCTGATCCGGCCCCTGGTCAGGCCTCCGCCCGGCCGACTGGACAGTCGTTCGAGCCGGCCGCGAAGCGGGCGGGCTCACCGCCCGCCTCGCGGCGCCAGCCACACTCCACACCACATTCACGCAAAGGAGCCATTGACGCGTTCGGCAACGGATCGTCTTCGGCCGCTATCGGCTACCTGGTCGCGCAGACCCTCACTGTCGCCATCGATCCGAATATCCCGCGGCCGCTCTCTACACCCTCATCAACGCGCCTACTTTGTCGTCTGCACCGTCGTGGCGAGCAGCATCCTCGCCGTGTGGCAGTGACACGAACCAGCGAACACCAAGGAACGGGAGAATTCCGTGAAAACAGGAAGCCTCGGCCGGACCGGCATTCACGTCAGCCGCTATTGCCTCGGCACAATGATGTTCGGCCCCGCAGGCAACGCAGATCCCGACGACTGTCACCGCATCATCCGTCGCGCACTCGACGCGGGCATCAACTTTGTCGATACCGCTGACGTGTACGGCTACTCCGAGACCGAGACCATCGTCGGCAAACCCCTCAAAGGCCGGCGCGACGACGTCGTCCTCGCAACAAAATTCAGCGGCCAGATGGGAGAGGATCCGAACAGGCGAGGAGCTTCGCGGCGGTGAATCATCACTGCCGTCGAGGAGTCATTGCGCAGGCTGCAGGTCGACCACATCGATCTCTATCAGATTCACCACTTCGACCCGGCGACGGACCTGGAAGAAACTCTGTCGGCGCTCTCCGACTTGGTCACCAGCGGCAAGGTTCGCGCCGTCGGCTCATCGAGCTTCCTTGCCTCCGACATCGTCGAGCCCAGTGGGCCAGCGAACGACGCGGCCTCGTGCGACTCCGGACCGAGCAGCCGAGCTACTCCATCCTCTCTCGCGAGATCGAACGGGACGTCCTCCCGGTCTGCGAGCGTTACGGAATGGGGGTGATCACCTGGAGTCCCTTGGCGTGGGGCCTGCTCACCGGGAAGTACCGCGATGGTCAGAACGGGGCCGACTCGCCGAGCCGGGCTCAGTGGGGGCCGCGGCACATGACCGATCCGGACAAGTACGCCGCGGTGGAGAAACTAGCGGATGTCGCCGCGTCCGCCGGGATCTCGATGACCCACATGGCGCTGAGTTTCGTCACCACGCACCCGGCCGTCACCGCGGCCATCATCGGCCCACGGACCACCGAGCAACTCGACGATCTGTTGGCCGCCGCAGATACGGTACTCACCGACGAGGTGCTGGACCGTATTGACGAGATCGCCACGCCGGGAACCAACATCGGATGCACCGACATCGGATACACCCCTTCGTCTTTGACGGTCGCCTCGCAGCGGCGTCGCGCCGCCGCCGACCGATCATCGGCCTGATGTCGGCGAACTGGACGCCGAAGTCCGCGCGTTGCATCGGAAACCATCAGTCGCAACGCTGACAGGACGATGCCGACGGATCCGGTCGCAGACGAGGTCGTCCGTTGGCGAAATTCGGCCTCGTTTCTGCGCGGGGTGCCGAAACCGCCACATCGCGACGACTCGCTGACCTAACGTCACCGGGGTGTCCGATGCCCGAGGGACATCCCGACGAGTAGTCGAGACACACACCAAGCCCCACCGCGAACGGAGAACTCTCATGTCGGAAGTCATCGTCGTCGCCACCATCTCCCCCAAACCCGGCGAGGAACAGGCCGTGCGGGAGGCCCTGCTCGCCGCGATCCCCGAAGTCCACGGCGAGCCGGGATGCGGGAAGTACGCGTTGCACGAGGCCATCGGCGACTCGACCGACCTGGTGATGATCGAGCGCTGGGAATCCACGGAGGCCCTGGCGACGCACGGCTCCGCTCCGGCGCTCACCACGCTCGGCAAGGCGATCGGGGGCCTGCTTTCCGGACCGCTGGACGTCCGGACCTTCACCGCCGTTCCTGCAGGTCAGCCGGACAAAGGCACCATCTGACCCACCGCGACATCTGCCCCCACCCGACCTGTCGGGTGGGGGCTTCGCGCATTTCCGCGGCCAGTGTTGTTGATTCCCCTGCCGGGCGCGTGCTAGACCGGTATAACGATCGTTAGATACAGTACGCCGCGCGAAGCGGTGCGCTGCGCCGTGACCCGCTCCCGAGAGGAACCCACATGCCCGAAGCCGTCATCGTCGACGTCGTCCGCCTCGCGTCTGGAAAGGGCAAGCCCGGTGGCGCGCTGTCGGAGACCAAGCCCGTCGAGCTCCTCGCACAGGTGCTGCGCTCCCTGGTCGAGCGCAACGACCTCGATCCGGCACTCGTCGACGACGTGATCGGCGGCTGCGTCGGTCAGGCCGGCGAGCAGGCCCTGAACATCTCGCGGACCGCGCTGCTGTCCGCCGGCTTCCCCGAATCCGTACCCGCCACCACCGTCGACCGGCAGTGCGGATCGAGCCAGCAGGCCGCCCACTTCGCCGCGCAGGGCATCATCGCCGGCGCCTACGACGTGGTGATCGCCGCCGGCGTGGAATCGATGAGTCGCGTCCCGATGGGCTTCACCACCGCCGGGCGCAGCCCCTACGGCCCGAGCATCGAAGCACGGTACCCGGATGGACTTGTCGGACAGGGCATCTCCGCTGAACTGGTCGCCGCCAAGTGGAAGTTCGACCGCGACACGCTCGACGCCTTCGCCGCGCAGTCCCACCAGCGTGCCGCCGCGGCGGCGGGCGAGGGCTTCTTCGATCGCGAGATCCTGCCCATCGACGTCGCTGACGCCGACGGCAAGACGTTCACGCACAAGACCGACGAGACGGTGCGCGCGACCACCACTCCCGAGGGCTTGTCGGGCCTGAAGCCGTCGTTCTACAGCGAGGACTTCGCGGCTCGCTTCCCGGAGATCAACTGGCACATCACCCCCGGTAACTCGTCGCCGCTGACCGACGGCGCGTCGGGCGCACTGATCATGAGCGACGTCATGGCCTCGAAGCTGGGCCTGACCCCCCGCGCACGGTTCCACTCGTTCTCGGTCGCCGGCGACGATCCGATCTTCATGCTGACCGCTCCCATCCCGGCCACGCACAAGATCCTCGCGCGCTCGGGACTGTCCATCGACGACATCGACGCCTACGAGGTCAACGAAGCCTTCGCCTCCGTGCCCCTGGCCTGGGCCCACGAGTTCGGCGCCGACCCGGCCAAGCTGAACCCGCGGGGCGGCGCGATCGCGCTGGGCCACGCGCTCGGATCGTCGGGCACCCGCCTGCTGGGCACGCTCGTCAACCATCTCGAGGCGACCGGTGGCCGGTACGGCCTGCAGACCATGTGCGAGGGCGCGGGCATGGCCAACGCCACCATCATCGAACGTGTCTGAGCCGGCCCGGGCGGTTCCCGCCCGGAAATTCACGATCGAGACCGACGGTCTGGACTGGCGGCTGCGCGAACAGGTTCCGCTGCCGGCCACTCTCGTCGCGGCGAAACACGCGTTCTATGAACGCGGTTACCACGGCACCTCGATCCGCGACATCGCCTCGCGAGCGGGGGTGTCGCTGCCGACGCTGTACTACCACCACGACAACAAGCTGGGGATCCTGGTCGAACTGCTCGAGGCGGCGATGACCGCTGTGCTCGCGTGGGTGGGTGCGGCCATCGAGTCCGGACGGACGCCGAGCGAGCAGCTGTCCAACGCGATCGAGTCGATCGTCCTGCACATGACCAACGACGTCGAACTCGCCAGCGTGGCAAGCGAGTTCCGCCACCTCGACGTCGAGGATCCGCGACGGGAGACCTACGTCGCGATGCGGACCGAGACCGAGGAGCTGCTCGCCAGTGTCATCGAGCGTGGCGTCGAATCCGGTGAGTTCCACTTCGACGACGACGTGAAAGACGTGCTGCGCTACCTGTTCGGCGCATGCCAGGCGATCACCACCTGGTACCGCCCCTCGGGTGCCCGGACACCGGCCGAGGTCGCGGCGTCGTATGCGCTGCTCTCACTGCGCGTCGTCGGCGCGCGCGACGCCGACCAGAACGACAACTGACCGACCGACAACTCCTGAACGACGATCGAGTAGAGCAGAAAGGCAGAAGCCATGAAACGCACCATCTTCGAAGACGAGCACGAGGCCCTGCGGGAAACCGCGCGGCAGTTCCTGCAGCGCGAATGCGCCCCGTACACCGAGGAGTGGACGCGAGCCGGTCAGGTCGATCGCATCGCATTCAAGAAGGCCGGTGACGCAGGTCTTCTCGGATTCAACATCCCCGAGGAGTACGGCGGCGGCGGTGCCATGGACGACTTCCGGTTCAACGCCGTGGTGGTCGAGGAGTTCGCGAAGTTCGACGGCGCGGCACCCGGCCTCAGCCTGCAGAACGACGTCGTCGCACCGTACTTCGTGCACCTCGCCAACGACGAGCAGAAGAAGCGCTGGATGCCCGGGATCGCCACCGGCGAGACGATCCTCGCCGTCGCGATGACCGAGCCGGGCGCTGGCTCCGACCTGGCGGGCATCAAGACCTCGGCCAAGCTCGAGGGCGATCACTATGTCCTGAACGGCAACAAGACGTTCATCTCGTCGGGCATCAACTCCGACCTCGTGGTGGTGGTCTGCCGGACCAACCCCGATCCCGAGGCGGGCCACAAGGCGTTCTCGCTGCTCGTCGTCGAGCGCGGCATGGAGGGCTTCGAGCGCGGTCGCAAGCTCGACAAGATGGGCCTCAAGGCCCAGGACACCGCCGAGCTGCACTTCAACGACGTGCGCGTCCCGGTCGAGAACCTGCTCGGCCAGGAGGGCATGGGCTTCTACCACCTCATGCAGAACCTGCCGTCGGAGCGGCTGTCGATCGGCATCGGCGCCATCGCCGGTGCGCGTGCGATCTTCGACGAGACCCTGCAGTACACCAAGGATCGCAAGGCCTTCGGCCGTCCGATCGGCACCTTCCAGGCGAACCGCTTCAGCCTCGCCGAGATGGCGACCGAGCTCGACATCGCCGAGGTCTACATCGACCGCTGCCTGCAGGGCGTACTCGATGGTGAACTGAACGCCGTCGACGCCTCGAAGAACAAGTGGTGGTGTACCGAGCTCGCCAAGCGGGTCATCGACAGCTGCCTCCAGCTGCACGGCGGCTACGGCTACATGAACGAGTACCGGGTTGCCCGCGCCTACACCGACGCTCGTATCCAGACGATCTTCGGTGGCACCACCGAGATCATGAAGGACATCGTCGGCAAGAGTCTCGGCGTCTGAGTTCTCGAAATCGTCGACAGCCCGAGGCACAAGCCCCGGGCTGTCGGCGTATCCGGGCCCGCTCAGGTGGCGTCGGGCCGTCAGCCCTGTTCGGCACCCACCGCACGCAGGTGATCGACGACCTGCTGCACGGCCGCCCGCGAACGCGGCCGGGCCAGCGCCTCGTAGACCCGTGCGGCGCGAACTCCTTTGAGCACCAGTCGTTTCACCTCCGGGTGCCGGACCGCGAAACGCGGCATCAGCGCGATGCCGTGGCCGTGGGCCACGAGCGCCTCGATGGTGGTGAAGTCCAGCATCCGCTGTGTCACCCGGGGCGCCACCCCGGTCGCCGCCGAGATCGATTGCAGCACATCGTCGACCGGGAAGCCGCCCTCGACGCTGATCCAGTCGTGATCGGCGAGTTCGGTGACCGCGACCTGGTCGCGCACGGCGAGTTCGCTGCCGGCGGCGACGATCACGTCGACGGGTTCACGCATCAGCTCAGTGACCCGGACCCGCGGGATGTTGATCGCCGGGGTCCGTTCGTCGCGGTGGGTGACCACGATGTCGTGGTCGGCGAGAGCCGGTGCCGCGTCGTGGTATCCGACGTCGAGATGGACCGCATGTACGTCGATGCCCGATGCGGTGGCCCGCTCCAGGACCGCCGGCAGCAGCAGGGTCGCACCGGACGGGAACATCGCCAGCCGGACACGCGCCTTGCCGGACCGGTACGACGACATCTCCTCCTGCGCCCGGTCCACCGCAGCGATCACGTCGTCGGCGCGCAGTACCAGGGCACGTCCCGCCTCCGTCAAGCGGATTCGGCGGCCGTCGGGTTCGAACAGCGCCACGCCCGCCTCGTCGGCCAGGACCTTCAGCTGCTGCGACACCGCCGACGGGGTCATGTGCATCGCGTCGGCGACGGCGCCGATCGATTCCCGATCGGCGAACTCCCGCAGCAGACGCAGACGCCGGACCTCCATGCGACAACGGTACTCAGCCCGGCATCACCGGCCGGCGGTGCCATGGGCCACCGCATTTCGGCCGGTCAGGAATGTCCGGGCCGTTCATACGGTTGTTGGGGGCATGGCATCCCAAGACATCACCCTGGAAACCTTCGAGGACACCATCGCCTCGGACGGCATCGTCCTGCTCGACTTCTGGGCCGGCTGGTGCGGTCCGTGCCGCCAGTTCGCGCCGGTCTTCGAGAAGGCATCCGAAGCACACTCCGACATCGTGTTCGGCAAGATCGACACCGAGGCCGAGCAGCAGCTCGCCGGCAGCCTCGGCATCCGCTCCATCCCCACCCTCATGGCTTTCCGTGACGGCATCCTGCTGTTCAATCAGCCCGGCGCGCTGCCCGCGGCGCAACTCGAGGAACTGATCGGTGCCGTCGAAGGTCTCGACATGGACGAGGTGCGCGCGAAGGTCGCCGCCGCGCAGGAGTGAGGCGCAGAATATTCAGTAAAACTGAATGGTCAATCCGTCTAAATTAGATTGTTCTTCACTTCGACAGCGTTGACCATGGGGCCATGTCCACTCGTGATCGCCTTCTCGCGTTGTTCGTCGTCCTGCTCTGGGGACTGAACTTCATCGCGATCCGAGTCGGGCTGGACCACTTCCCGCCGTTTTTCCTCGCCGCGATGCGATTCGCGGTGATGGCGATACCGGTCATGTTGTTCGTGCGGTTCCCGAAGGTGCGCCTGAAGTGGTTCCTGCTGTACGTCGCCGGCTTCGGCAGCGTGCAGTTCATCATGCTGTTCCTGGCCATGGATCTGGGCATGCCGACCGGGCTCGCCTCGCTGGTCCTCCAGACCTCGGCGCCCTTCACGGTCATGCTCGGCGTGCTGTTCCTCCGCGAACGGATGACGACCGGACAGATCCTCGGCCTGGCGGTCGCGGTCCTCGGCATGGCGGTCATCGCGATCGACCGGATGCGCGGCAGCGACCTCGGCGTGGCCGCTCTGCTCCCGATCGGTCTCACCGTGCTCGGTGGTCTGAGCTGGGCAGCGGGCAACATCGGGGGCAGACTCGCCCGTCCCGACGACTCCTTGCGGATGACGTTGTGGATGGCCGTCGTCGCCACTCCGCCGCTGTATGCGGTGAGCCTGATCGTCGAGGGCCCGTCCGCCGGCTTCGACGCGCTCGCCACGCTCGGTACCGAGAGTGGACTCCGTGCCCTGGGTGGCCTCGCCTACCTCGCGATCTTCGGCACCGTCATCGGTGCGGGTCTGTGGACCACGCTGCTGGGACGCAACGACGCAAGCCGGGTGTCGCCGATGTCGCTGCTCGTGCCCGTGGTTGGGATCTCGGCAGCATTCTTCGTTCTCGGCGAAGTCCCCAGCGTCGGGGAGATCGTCGGTGCGGTCATCGTCGTCGCGGGGTGCGCTGCCGGGGTGATGGCCCGGCCGCGAGCCCGTAGGCGCCCGACCGTTCCAGGTGCCACGCAGAAGCCGGCCGATTCCGTGTCGGCGGTGACGGGCGCTCGGGAGGGCGCCCGAACACCGGTGCGCTCAGGCGGCTGAGCTGGACCCGGCCGGCGGAAGGGCCCCGCGCACCACCGCGCACAGACGGTCGACCGCGGCCCGGGCCCCCGGACTGATCAAGGTCATGTTGACGAACCCGTGGATCATCGCGCCCTCTCGCCGGACCGTGACCGGCACGCCGGCCTCCTCGAGCCTGCGCGCGTACGCGAGGCCCTCGTCACGCAGCGGGTCGAAGCCGGCGACCATGACATGCGCAGGCGGGAGACCGCTGAGATCGTCGGCAAGCAGTGGCGAGCAGCGCGGGTCGCTCCGCTGCGCGGCGTCGGGCAGGTAGCGATCGGTGAACCAGTCGATGCCGTCGGCGGTGAGGAAGTACCCCGACGCGAACTCCCGGCGCGAGGGTGTGTCGGCGGCCTGGTCCGTCACCGGGTAGATGAGCAGCTGGAAAGCCGGGGTGACCGCTTCGCCACGGACCTCCCGGGCGACGACGGTCGCGAGATTTCCGCCCGCGCTGTCACCGGCGACGACGATCCGCGCCGGATCGAGACCCCACCGCGGCGCCACCTCGACAGCGAAGCGCCACGCCGCCACCGCGTCCTCGACGGCCGCGGGGAACGGGGCGTCGGGGGCCAACCGGTAGTCGACGGAGAGCACGTCGAGGCCGGTGCCATGTGCCAGACGCCGGACGAAGGTGTCGTGGCTGATCCGGCTGCCGGTGACGAAGCCGCCGCCGTGGAAGTAGACGAGCAGCCCGGCCGAGTCGGTGGTGGAGCGATACCGGGTGGCCGGGATCGGGCCGGCGGGTCCGTCGATGACGAGGTCCTCCTCCACCGCCATGGGCGGCAGCGCCTCGGCCATGGCGGCGCCGACCTCGTCGGTCTGCGCACGCGACTGCGCCACCTCGCCCTGGAAGGGATTCAGCCCGGGCACGTTGTCATTGGCCCAGCCGATCGCGGCAAGCTCGGGGGCGACCCGCTCACCGTCGGAGTTGACCGGTGCCCGTCGCCCCAGAACGGCCAACGCTCCGGCCGGGATTCGTGCGACGCCGAGCAACAGTCCGCGTTGCACTCGGGCGGGCAGGGACAGGCGCAGATGGGTGTCGCGACTCACAGCCGCCGAGCCTACGCGGCGTCGGCGCACGGCACGACCACTCCCGTCGGATCGGCCTGTGACACACTCGTGCGCATGCCCGACCGACTCTCTTCCGCCGGTTCTGCAACCCGTACGAACACCCGTGTTCCCGCCCGTACCGCCATCGCCCTGGGTGCTGCGGCCGCGGCCCGGTGGGCGTCGCGCACCGCGGGACGGGGCAAGGGGTCGATGATCGGCGGTCTGGTCGCCGCGAAGATCGACCCCCAGATCATGGGTCGGCTCGCCGCGGGCAAACGCACCGCGATCGTCACCGGCACCAACGGGAAGTCGACGACCACACGGATGACCGCGGCCGCGATGGCCGAACTCGGCGAGGTCGCCACCCAGGCCGACGGCGCCAACATGGACGCCGGCATCATCGCGACGCTGACCCTGAGCCGGACGGCGCCGTTCTGCGCGCTCGAGGTCGACGAACTGCACGTCCCGCACGTCAGCGACGCCGTCGACCCCGAGGTCCTCGTGATGCTCAACCTCTCCCGGGATCAGCTCGACCGAGTCGGGGAGATCAACATGATCGAGCGTCGGCTGCGTGAAGGCATCGCACGTCATCCCGAGACCACGGTGATCGCCAACTGCGACGACGTCCTGGTGACGTCGGCCGCCTTCGACGCCCCGGACGTGGTCTGGGTCGCCGCCGGCGCGAGCTGGGTCGGCGATTCCGTCAGCTGCCCCCGTACCGGCGAGCCCATCGTCCGTTCCGAGGAGGGGTGGCGGTCGACCGGCGACGACAACTTCCGCCGCCCCACCCCCGACTGGTGGTTCGACGACGAGAACATCTACGGCCCCGACGGTTTCAGCGCTCCCCTGGAGCTCGCGGTGCCGGGCAGGGCCAACCGCGGCAACGCGACCCAGGCGGTGGCCGCGGCCGTCGCGATGGGCGCCGACCCGCGCAACGCGGTGGCCGCCGTCGGCACCGTCGGCGAGGTCGCCGGCCGGTACGGCATCCACCAGGTCGGAAACCACTCCATCCGAACACTTCTCGCGAAGAACCCGGCCGGATGGCAGGAAGCGATGTCGATGATCGACCAGGACGCCGACGGGCTGGTGATCGCGGTCAACGGCCAGGTGCCCGACGGCGAGGACCTGTCCTGGTTGTGGGACGTGCGCTTCGAGGCATTCGAGACCATGCAGGTCGTCGCGGCCGGCGAGCGCGCCGCCGACCTGTCGGTCCGGCTGCTCTACGCGGGCGCCGAACACACCACCATCCCGGATCCCATGGCCGCCATCGCATCCTGCCCGCCGGGACGCGTCGAGGTCCTGGCGAACTACACGGCGTTCCGCGATCTCGGCACCGCCCTGGAACGCGCAGCACGATCACGGAAGGCGGAGCAGTGAGCGAATCGACCCTGCGGATCGGCCTCGTCCTGCCCGACGTCATGGGTACCTACGGGGACGGTGGGAACGCCCTCGTCCTGAAGCGCCGCGCACTGATGCGTGGCATCGACGCCGAGGTCATCCACATCACCCTCGACGATCCGGTCCCCGACTCGCTCGACGTCTACACCCTCGGTGGCGCCGAGGATTACGCGCAGCGGCTCGCCACCCGGCACCTGACGCGCTACCCGGGTCTGCAGCAGGCGGCGGCGGCCGGACGGCCGGTGCTGGCCATCTGCGCCGCCATCCAGGTGCTCGGCCACTGGTACGAGACATCGGCGGGCGAACGCGTCGACGGCATCTCCCTGTTCGATCTCACGACGGCGCCCCAGGCGGAGCGGAGTATCGGCGAATTGCTCGTCGATCCGACCCTCCCAGGACTGTCACAGTCCCTCACCGGTTTCGAGAACCACCGCGGCGGAACGACTCTCGGGTCCGACGCGGCCCCACTGGGTCGGGTACGGCACGGCGTGGGCAACGGCGTCGGCGACGGCACCGAGGGCGTCGTCCAGGGCAGCGTCATCGGCACCTACATGCACGGTCCGGCACTGGCCCGCAACCCCGAACTCGCCGATCACCTCCTGGCCACCGCGCTCGGCGTCGAATCCCTTGCCCCGCTTGACCTCCCCGAGGTAGACCGGCTCCGCCGGGAACGCCTCGCCGCGGGACGGCGTCGGTAACGTCGACGACGGCCTTCCGCTGACCGAGGGCTCCCTCAAGCACTCTCGATCCCCGCCGACCGCGCCGCCGCGGTGAGTACGTCGACGACCATCTCCACAGTGAGCCGTCCGGTGAAGGTGTTCTGCTGGCTCACGTGGTAGCAGCCGAAGACCTCGAGTTCGGCACCGTCGCGGACGAGGGTGGTGGAGACACCGTGACCGAACTTCGGCATCGGCTTCGGGACCGTCCAGCCGAGCCTCGCGAAGGTACGAAGCGTTGACTGCCAACCGAATCCACCGAGTGTCATCACGGAACGGACCGTCGGCGCGAGCAACTCGAGTTCGGCGTGCAGCCAGTACGAACAGGTGTCGCGCTCTTCGACCGTCGGCTTGTTCTGCGGTGGTGCGCAGTGGACCGGTGCGGTGATCCGCGTGTCGAACAGCTCCAACCCGTCGCCGATCGCGACCGAGAGCGGCTGGCTCGCAAGGCCGGCGCGATACAGCGCCGAGAACAGGACATCGCCGCTTCTGTCACCCGTGAACATGCGCCCGGTCCGATTCCCACCGTGCGCCGCGGGGGCGAGGCCGACGATCAGCAGTCGCGCATCCGCCGGACCGATACCGGCCACCGGCCTCCCCCAGTACTCCTCGTCGGCGTACGCGCGTCGCTTCTCCTGCGCGACCAACTCCCGCCATTCGACGAGGCGCGGGCATGCACGGCACTCGATCAGCTGCGCGTCGAGCTCCGCCAGATCACGGAAGCGTCGTCGGGTGGCCATCCCTCGACACTAACCGCGGCGTCCGCTCGGCATCCCGGTCGGCCGACGGGACCGTCAGTCCGAGACCCCTCAGTCCAAGCCGGCTCAGTCCAGTACGACGCACCGTTCTCGCGTGCGATCCACGCCGAACCAGCCGCGCTCGAACTCCTGCCACGCCTGAAGATGACCTCGCGCGTCCTCGCCGTCGCGGGCGACCGTCCGCTCGAGCCGTTCGCTCGGGGTCCCGCCGTCGAGCCACAGCGCGTGGGACAGGCGGCCGGCGATCCGGCGCCGCGCCGACGACACCCCTTCGATGATCAGGAGCGGCTGCCACTCGATCCACACGCGGGGCCCGGGGGCCGGGACGCCGTCCTGCCACACGCGGGGCCGGTACCGGTAGTCGCGTCGTCGGGTGAAGGGGTGCAGCACATCGGTTTCCAGCTCCGGCCACCACGCAACCGGATCGTCCCACGTCGCGAAGTCGTCGGTGCGGACCAGGGTCACCCCGACTCCCCGAGCGCGCAGGTCCGCGACCAGGAGATCGGCGATCGTCGACTTGCCCGCTCCGGACGGTCCGTCGATCGCGACGATCCCGGCGTCGAGGCGAGCGGCCAGTTCGGTCACACGGGCGCGGGTCTGCGGGCTCACCAGATCAGGGTGGGTCACCGACCGGCCGCCCCGGACGCGAACGCCGAGGGCAACCGGGTGAGCGGAGCCGTGATCGGGGCTTCGGGGACGCGCTGCACCGAGGTCCGGCCGGTGCGGAAGTACTCGACGATGGCGTCGTCGAGTGGCTTGTTGGCGCGACCGAGCTGCGCGTGGTCGCCACCACCGACGGTGATGAGGTGGCTGCGCATGAGTTCACGCATCTTCAGCGACCCGCGATACGGGGTCTGCGGGTCGCCGACGCTCTGGATCTGCAGGGGCGCCACCGCCAGCCCGCGGTTGCGGATCTCGACCGGCCGCGCAAGCGCCGGCGCTCCGGCACACGCGAGGCCGGACTCGTAGGCGAGACCAGGCGCTTCGAACGGATCCCCGGTCACGTAGTTCGCGACGAACGCCTGGAAGCCGAGCGACGGCTGCGCGGGGACCTGGTTCTCGTTGCACAGGACCGCGGCCTGCATGTCCTGCGAGACCTGGGCGGCCTCGAGCGCGGCGGGGCCCGGGGTGGGCAGCTTCCGGCCGGGGGTCGCGGTCATCAGCGCCACCGTCGGCCAGGAGTTGCGATCAGGAGCGAGCGCGCGGGTGAGCACCAGTAGCTGCGACGTCAGCTGTAGCGACCCGGGCCGGAGCAAGGTGAACACCAGGTTCTCGAACCTGGCACGCGCGTCGGCGGTCAGATCGGTTCCCGCGATGTACTGCTGCGCGACCGCCCGCAGGCCCGGCGGCACGTCCCCGACCTGCGCGGGAGGTGCCAGCAGCGATGGCGGCACACCGGCCTCGGCACTGACCCGGTCGCTCCACTTCCGGTACACGGCGAGTGGCGTCGTGCCGAGATGGTAGATCCGGTCGTGGCGCGCGATCCACGCCATCATCTCGTGCACCCGCGCCTTGTAGCCGGGTGTCTGCACGGAGAGAAGGCTGTTCCACACCACGCCCGGGTCGAAACCGGAGTCGAGGACCATCCGGTCGACGCGCTGCGGGAACAGTGTCGCGTACGTCGACATCAGCAGGGTGCCGTACGAGATGCCGTAGAGGCTGACCTTCGGTTCGCCGAGCAGCCGCCGGACGACCTCCATGTCACGGGCGGTGTTCTCGGTGGTGAGCGTCGCCCCGAGGCCCGGCGTACGCGCCTCGCAGCGATCGCGATTCAGCTTGCCCAGCGCCGTCATCAGTTCGGGCTCGTCGCCGGTGATCGGATCGCAGCGCAGCGGTGTGCCCGACACCAGACCACGCGGCTGCACGGCCACCAGATCCCATTCGTCGAGCATGGCCGCCGGCGGGCGCAGCTGACTGAACATCGCGATGCCGTCGCCGCCCGGGCCGCCCGGGTTGCCCATCACGACACCGCGACGCCGGGATTGGTCGCGCGCCTGCATACGGCTCACGCCGATCTCGATGGTCTCGCCGTTCGGCTCGGAGTGGTCGAGCGGAACTTCGACCGTCGCGCACCGGACCGTCGCCGGTACGCCGTGCACCGCGGGGCATGCCTGCCAATCGAGCGCCGGCGCAGCGGATGCTTCGGGCGGCTGCACGCCTTGTACGGCACCCACCAGGCCGCCCGCGACCACCACCGTCAGGCCTGCTGCAACACCCCGGACACGACGACGCCACCCACTACGCGAGATCACCACATGACCCTAGCCGTCCGGTTTGCCGGGTACGACGGCCACCGACCTCACGCCAGGATGCGACGACCCGACAGTGCACGACCCAGGGTGAGTTCGTCGGCGAACTCGAGGTCGCCGCCCATCGGCAGCCCCGACGCGAGCCGGGTGACCGACAGGCCGGGAAAGTCCTTCAGCATGCGCTGGAGGTAGGTCGCGGTCGCCTCGCCCTCGGTGTTCGGGTCGGTCGCGACAATCACCTCGGAGACGTCGACGCCGTCTTCCTGATTGGCCAGCCGACGCAGCAGTTCACGGATACGCAACTGGTCCGGGCCTATCCCGGACAACGGGTCGAGAGCACCACCGAGTACGTGGTAGCGCCCGGTGAACTCCTTGGTCCGTTCGATCGCGTGCACGTCTTTCGGCTCCTCGACGACACAGATCTTGCTGGCGTCGCGGCGGGCGTCCGAACAGATCCGGCACAGCCGATTGGCCGAGACGTTCCCGCACTCCGCGCAGAAGACGACGTCGTCGCGGACCCGTCCCAGCGCGGCGACGAGGCGATCGATGTCGGACTTCTCCCCGGCCAGCAGGTGGAACGCGATGCGCTGGGCGCCCTTCGGACCGAGGCCCGGCTGTTTGGCCAGCTCGTCGATCAGGTCCTGGATCGGTCCCTCATACATGCTGATCTGCGTCCACGGTGTCCGGGATTCCTACTCGTCGTTCGGCGTCGTACGCGGGGTGGGCGTACTCAGCCGCCCAATCCGGGGAGACCACCGCCGAGACCACCGGCGAGCGGCCCCATCTTCTCGCTGGCAAGCTGCTCGCGCTTCTCCGACAGGTCGGCCAACGCACCCAGCAACAGGTCCTGCAGGGTCTCCACGTCGTCGGGATCGACGACCTTCGGATCGATCGACACGGCGGTCACCTCACCGGTGCCGTTGCCGGTCACGGTCACGAGCCCGTTGCCCGCACTACCGACCACCTCCGCCGCCGCGATCTCGTTCTGCGCCGACAGGAGCTTCTCCTGCATCTGCTGCGCCTGGGCCAGCAGTCCGGCCATCGGGTTCTCCCCGCCCTGGCCGCCGCCGAACAACGCGCTGGGATCGAATGGTTGCGTCACCCGGCCCAGGGTAGTCGCAGCGTCAGCGCAGCAACCGATCGACATGCGCGGCGATGTCGTCGACGGTCGACTCCTCGACGGCGGCCACCTCGAAGGACAGGACCTCGTCGCCGAACAGCCGACCGGCGCGCGCGGTGAGCGCGAACTCGAATCGGTCGTCGATGCGACGCCACTGCGTGATCCCGCCGTAGACGGGCGCACTGGCTCCCGTGGTGACGCAGTATTCGTCGGCGCGCGGCCCGCCGACCAGATCGCGCTGGATCTGGAAACAGGCCAGCGACTCGTCGTCGATGAAGACCACGGCCTCGCAGCCCAGGTCGGGATGCCGTTCGTAGGACGCGCGGATGGTCATGGCGCCAGGGTAGATCGTGGCCCTATCCCGACCACCGGGCGTCGGCTCTCGAACCGGCGCTCCTCGCCGGTCAGCGGGTCGGTGAACTCCAGCGCCCGGGCGACCAGGCGTAGCGGCCGGGTGAAGTCCCCGTGATCGGGAAGCGCGGCGAGTCCCGGCCGCACGTCGGGGTAGAGCGGGTCGTCGACGATGGGCACCCCGAGCGACGCCATGTGCAACCGGAGCTGATGGGTGCGGCCGGTGTGCGGCACCATTCGGTAGACGCCGAGGCCGCCGACGACCTCGGTCAGGGTGATGTCGCTGATGGCGTTGACCGGCCCGTCCACCACGAGGGCGCGCAGGTCGCCCGCGGTCTTCTCGATCCGGTCCCGCACGGTCACGGTCGACGCCAGCGCCTCGTCGGCCGGCGCGAGCGCGAGGTACTCCTTGCGGGCGGTCCGGGACGCGAACAGGTCCTGATAGGCCGCGCGCACCTCGGGCCGCAGAGTGAACAGCAGCACCCCGGCGGTGAGGCGGTCCAGGCGGTGCGCCGGCGAGACGGTGTCGGAGCCCAGTTCTCGACGCAGCCGCACCAGCGCGGTCTCGGTCACGTGACGGCCCCGCGGCATCGTGGCGAGGAAGTGCGGCTTGTCCACCACGACGATGTTCTCGTCGTGGTGGATCACCGGCAGGTCGAACGGGACCGCGATCTCGTCGTCGAGGTCGCGGTAGAGGTACAGCGAGACATTGCGGCTCGACGGCGCGGCCAGATCCGCGGGTCGGCCGTCGGCATCGACGATCTCGCCCGCGGCGGCGCGTCGACCCAGATCGTCGGCGGTCAGCCCCGCCAGCACGGGCGCGGCCAGCAGCGCCTGACCGACGGTCAGCTCCGGCCCCGAACGCAACACCACGCGCGTGGCGTCGACGCCGTCGCGCATGGGCAAGGGCGACGGCCTTGCCCGGCCACGGCGGCGCCGGACGGGATCGGTCGATCCCGCGCCGGTCATCGCACGCTGTCGGGTGAGCAGGTCATCGAGCGCCGCGGTCGGAGATGCCGAGCCGTCAGCTCTCGAGGCGCTTCTTCAGGTTGCCGAGGACCTCGGCCTGAATCCGGTTGAGACCCTTCGGCGCAAATGTCTTCTCGAAGAACCCACCGATGCCGCCGGCCCCTTGCCACGTGGTGGTGGTCGTGACGCGCGAACCGCTGCCCGATGCCGCGACGGAGTAGGTGGTCACCATCGTCGAGTTGGCGTCGCGCTCGGTGACGGTGTCCGGGGTGACGCTGACGGTCGCCTGCACGTCGCGCTGCCGCTTCGACGTGGCCTGCAGAATCCAGTGCACGACGGTGCCGTCGCCCTTGCCGCCGCTGATCACCTTGTAGTCGCGGTACTGCTCCGGGAGGATGGCCGGCCGCACGACCTCATAGTCGGCGAGAGCTCCGACCACGGCGTCCGGGGCGGCGGCGATGTCGAGCGACTGCGATGCGGAAACCTGACCCACGATTGGACACTCCTCAGTTACGAAACGATTGGCGGGCGAACTGATCAAGTCCTAGGCTAACCGGGTGACCAACGGGCTCGAGATGGGGGGAGCGGCATTCGACCAGGGGGTTGCCGACCTTCTGGCCAGCTATCGTGCCATCCCGCCGCAGGCAACCGTGCGTCTTGCGAAGAAGACGTCCAACCTCTTTCGTAAGCGCGCCGCCAATCCGCATCCGGGACTGGACGTCTCCGGGCTCGACCGGGTCATCTCGGTGAATCCCGAAGCGCGGACCGCCGACGTCGCCGGCATGTGCACCTACGAGAACCTCGTCGCGGCCACTCTGCCGTACGGCCTCGCACCGCTGGTAGTCCCACAGCTCAAGACGATCACCCTCGGCGGCGCGGTCACCGGACTCGGCATCGAGAGCACGTCCTTCCGCTCCGGACTGCCCCATGAGTCGGTTCTCGAGATCGACATCCTCACCGGCGACGGCGAGATCCTGACCGCGACGCCCACCAACGAACATGCCGACCTCTTCTTCGGTTTCCCGAATTCCTATGGCACGCTCGGCTATTCGGTGCGGTTACGCATCGAGCTGGAGCCGGTGAAGCCGTATGTGGCACTGCGCCATCTTCGGTTCACGAGCATCGTCGACCTCCAGTCGGCGATGGACACGATCGTCACCACGAAGTCGCACGACGGCGAACCGGTCGACTACCTCGACGGAGTCGTGTTCTCCGCCAACGAGTCCTATCTGACGCTCGGCCGCCAGACCGGCGAGGACGGACCGGTCAGCGATTACACCGGGATGGACATCTTCTATCGATCCATCCAACAGAAGACGACCGATAGGTTGACGATCCACGACTACCTCTGGCGCTGGGACACCGACTGGTTCTGGTGCTCACGCGCCTTCGGCGCACAGAATCCGCGAATCCGGCGCTGGTGGCCGAAGCGGTACCTCCGCAGCAGTTTCTACTGGAAGCTGATCGGTCTCGACCAGCGATTCGACATCGGCGACCGGTTGAACGCCCGCAAGGGACTACCGGCGGGTGAACGCGTCGTGCAGGACATCGAGGTTCCCATCGACCGGACCGCCGACTACGTCGAGTGGTTCCTCTCCGAGATTCCCATCGAACCGATCTGGCTGTGCCCCCTCCGGCTTCGCGAGCCCGCCCTCCCCGGCGCCGATCCGGTACGCCCCTGGCCGCTGTATCCCCTTGCCCCGCAACGCACGTACGTCAATGTAGGCTTCTGGTCCGCCGTGCCGGTCACCCCGGGCGATCCCGGGCACACCAACAAGACCATCGAACGCAAGGTCGCCGAACTCGACGGCCACAAGTCGCTGTATTCAGAGAGTTTCTACACGCCGGAGGAGTTCGACGAACTCTACGGCGGAGAGAGTTATCGGCTCCTCAAGAAGCGGTACGACCCGCGGGGTCGTCTGCTGGACCTCTACTCGAAAGCGGTGAAACGCCAATGACCACGTTCAAGGAGAGTTCGGCGTCGAGTGTGGACTCGCACGCCGGCAAGATGACCCTCGCCGAGATCTTCGAAACACTCCTCGGCGGAAACCTGTCGATCCGGATCACCGCCTACGACGGCAGCAGCGCCGGACCCGTCGACGCCCAGTACGGCCTCGACCTGAAGACCCCGCGCGGAACAACGTATCTGGTGACCGCACCCGGCGATCTCGGACTCGCGCGCGCCTACATCGCAGGCGATCTCGAACTCATCGGCGCGCACCCCGGTGATCCGTACCCCGCGCTGAAGGCACTGGCCAGCAACCTGCAGTTCCACCGCCCCTCCCCCCTGTCGCTCGCCCACATCGCGCGGTCGCTGGGCATCGATCACTTCAAGCCGATCGCACCGCCGCCGCAGGAGGCCTTGCCGCGCTGGCGTCGATTTGCGGAAGGACTGCGGCACAGCAAGTCTCGTGATGCCGAGGTCATCCACTACCACTACGACGTCTCGAACACGTTCTACGAGTGGGTGCTCGGACCTTCGATGACGTACACCTGCGCCGTCTACCCGGAACGCGACGCATCGCTGGAAGCCGCGCAGGAGAACAAGTACCGCCTCATCTTCGAGAAGCTCCGCCTCAAGCCCGGCGACCGCCTCCTCGACATCGGATGTGGCTGGGGCGGAATGGTCCGCTATGCCGCGCGTAGGGGTGTCCACGCGATCGGGGCGACGCTGTCCGCCGAACAGGCACAGTGGGCCCAGAAAGCGATCGCCGACGAAGGGCTCGGCGAGTTCGCCGAGGTCCGGCACAGCGACTACCGCGACGTTGCCGAGAGCGGCTTCGACGCGGTGTCGTCCATCGGGCTCACCGAGCACATCGGTGTCCACAACTACCCGTCCTACTTCGGGTTCATGCGCGACAAGCTCCGTCCCGGCGGCATGCTGCTGAATCACTGCATCACGCGCCCCGACAACGCGAGCCGCAGCAAGGCGGGATCGTTCATCGACCGCTACGTCTTCCCCGACGGCGAGCTCACCGGCTCCGGCAAGATCATCTCCAAGCTGCAGGACATCGGCGGCATGGAGGTCATCCACGAGGAGAACTTCCGCGAGCACTACGCGATGACGCTGCGCGACTGGAACATCAACCTCGTCGAGCACTGGGACGAAGCGGTGGCCGAGGTCGGCGAGGGCACCGCGCGGCTGTGGGGCCTCTACATGGCCGGTTGCCGAATTGGCTTCGACCGCAACATCATCCAGCTTCACCACGTGCTCGCCACCAAACTCGACGAGGACGGCGGCCACCAGGTGCCACTCCGGCCGTGGTGGGACGCCTGAGCCCGACCCGCCTCTGAAAACCGCCCTCAGAAATCGGACACGCGGCGTATCGTCGTCGAACCTGTTGCGCGGGGCGGTTTTCAGACAAAGCTTCCCGAGCGCACCCGGTCACTCGAGCGGCCGTGCCCCCAGCTCCGATTTGAGTAGTTCCAGCGCCACCTGGTCGGGGTCGAGCCGCTGCTCGGGGCTGCCGGTGCGTGCATCGGCCACCATCTCCGCGCGTTCGTCGTGCGGGATGTCCTCGTCGGCACGTGGCGGCTCGGGCTCCTCCGGTTCGGCGACCGGCTCCGGTGTGGGGGCCGGCGTCGCCGACTGGTCACGCGCGCGGCTCGGACGTGAGTACGACTGCCGAGCCTTGGCCGCTTGCTTCGTCGGCGGCGCGGTCGACGTGGCGGAGGGTGCGGCGGCGCCCGGCGCCTGGTGCACGGTACGCACGTCGAGTTCGGTGCCGAAGACCTCGGTGAGCGCCTCGCGGATGATCGTCACGGCGTGCGGTGCGGACAACCGCCCGACCAGCACCTCGACCGGATGCGAGAGCACGACGGTCGTCCCGTCGACGTCGGCGATGACCGCCGCCGACAGCATCGGCTCGAGACTCTTCGACCGTTCCCGCACCGCGGCCCGGATGTCCTGATACCGCTTGCGAACCGAGTCGGCGTCGAGCCCGGCGGTCGCCTCGGGCTCGGGCTCCGGTTCGGGCACCGGCTCGGGCTCGGGCCGACGGGCACGGACCGGCATCGCGTCGGGTGGCGGGACGTCGTCCTCGTCGACGGGCTCATCGGGCAGCGGGATGTCGTCGTACGCCGCGGTCGACGCCGGTTCGGCAATCGGTTCCGGTTCGGGCGCGGACGGGGTCCGATGGCGCGACGGCGGTTCGGGCGCGGACGGGGTCCGGTCGGACCGTGCCGGCGGCTGAGTCGGCGGCGTCGGCGGGGCGGGCACCTCGATCAGAGATGCCGTCTCGTCGTCCGATGAGGCGTCAGCGGCCGGCGCCGGTTCGACCTCTGCCGCCTCGGCACTCGGTTGGTCGGCGATCAGTTCGTCGAGCATCGACTCGTCGTCGGCGGGCTCCTCCGCGGGCAGCACGGCCTCCGCCTCGGCCCCCGAACCCGTTGCGACGCCGGTCGAGTCGGGATCAACCGCCTCGGGCGCCGCGTCTGCCGTGACCGCTTCAGCAACGACGGGTTCCGGCGCAGGAGTCTCCACCACCATCTCTGGCGCAACCGGCTCAGACACCACCGGTTCCGGCACCCGGCCGGCGTCGGGTTGCGCGGCGTCGGCCTCGACGGCTTCCGCGGCCGCGCGCTCGGACGCCTCAGCAGCCTTGGCCTCTTCCATCGCCTTGCGCTGCGAGGGTCGAACGAACTTCGGTTCCGGTTCCGGTTCAGCCGGTTTCGCGGGTACCGGGATCGACGTCGTGCCGATCCCCGACTCGAGTCGTTCGAGTCGCTGCAACAGAGCTGCGTCGTCGTCGGAGACCGCGGGCAGCAGCATCCGCGCGCACATCACCTCGAGCAGGAGTCGCGGCGACGTCGTGCCGCGCATCTCCCCGAGCGCGTTGTGCACGATCTCGGCGAACCTGGTCAGCGACGCGGGCCCAAGGGTCTCGATCTGGGCGCGCATGCGGGCGAGCTGGTCACCCGGCGCCTCGACGAGTCCGCGGTCCGCGGCGTCCGGAACAGCCTGCAGCAGAATCAGATCGCGCAGACGTTCCAGCAGGTCGACGGCGAACCGTCGAGGATCGTGCCCGGCGTCGACCACCTTCTCCACCGTGCCGAACAATGCCGAACCGTCGGCGTCGGCGAGAGCGTCGACCGCGGTGTCGATCAGCGCCACGTCGGTGACACCGAGCAGCGCGAGTGCGCGTTCGTAGGCGACACCCTGGTCGTCGGCGCCGGCCAGCAGCTGATCGAGGATCGACAGCGAGTCACGAGGCGAACCGCCACCCGCCCGGATGACGAGCGGGTACACCTCGGACGCGACGGTCACGCCCTCGCGCTCACAGATCGTCTCCAGGAGACCGCGCATGACCGGCGGCGCGAGCAGCCGGAACGGGTAGTGGTGGGTGCGCGACCGGATGGTCGGCAGCACCTTCTCGGGTTCGGTGGTCGCGAACACGAAGATCAGATGCTCCGGCGGCTCCTCGACGATCTTGAGGAGCGCGTTGAATCCCGCGTTCGTCACCATGTGCGCCTCGTCGACGATGAACACGCGGTAGCGCGACTCGGCGGGCGCATAGAAGGCGCGGTCACGCAGCTCGCGGGTGTCGTCGACACCGCCGTGACTGGCGGCATCGAGCTCGATGACGTCGAGGTTGCCCGGACCCCCCGGCGCGAGCGCCACACAGGAGACACACGTTCCGCACGGTGTGGAGGTGGGGCCCTGCACACAGTTCAGCGAACGAGCCAGGATCCGCGCCGACGACGTCTTGCCACAACCGCGGGGACCGGAGAAGAGATACGCGTGATTGATGCGACCGGAATCCAGGGCACGGCTCAACGGATCGGTGACGTGCTCCTGCCCCACGACGTCGGCGAAGGTAGCCGGGCGATAGGTGCGATACAGAGCCACGCGTCGAGACTACCGGCGACCCGTGACAGTCGATGAGTGTGCCTCACACTGGTGCAGCGGGCCCCTGATCGGGTGTCTCGGTGACGGGTTCGCCATCGGTTCCGACCAGGTCATCGGCCATCCCGCGGGTGTCTTCCGAAGGACGCAAAGTGTGCCCGGACGTGCCTCGCGAGTCGCGCGGCCCGGACTCCTCGCCACCCGTGTCCGGCCGTCGTGTGCCCTCACTGCCGGTGCCGCCCGCATCGCCGGTCGGCAGCCCGCCCTCGGCGATCACCGCAGCCGCGACGCCGGGCGGGATGATCGGGTCGGCGGGCGTCGGCGTGGAGTAGCCACGGCTGCCGACCATCCGCAGGCCGACGACCGTCGCGACGAGCACGCCGAGGTAGGCCCACAGATAGGGGCTGACCGTGAACCAGTTGAGCCACGTGATGCGGGTCTTGACGTACAGCCCCGTGTAATAGCCGTCCGGGATCAGCGCCGGTACATGCGTCGGCCACGAGAACGCGAGTAGCACCAGTGCCGCCACGCCCACGCCGGCCCACACCCGCGGTGCCCGCGGCTGCCGGGCGTCGAGAACGAGGTGGATTCCGATGACCAGGATCGGGATGAACCACACCCAGTGGTGGCCCCACGACATCGGCGACACCACGCAGGCGGTCATCCCGACGATGCTGACGGCAAGGAGTTCCTGACCTTTGCGATGGGCGTACGTCGCCACCGCGAAGCCGACCGCCAGCACTGCCAGCACCAGGGCGAGCCAGAGCAGCGTCGGCGGATTGTCGGTGTCGAGGTGGTTGGCCAGCATGCCGCGCAGGGACTGGTTACCGCGCAACTGAGCGGAACCGACCCGGTCGGACTCGAACAGTTTGCCCGTCCAGTACGACCACGAGTCCCCGGGCAAGGCGGCGAACCCGATGAGCATGGTGGTGGCGAAGCCGCCCACCACCCCGGCGAGGGCGCGCCAGTTCCGTTGCACGAGGAAGTAACCGGCGAAGATGAGGGGCGTCAGCTTGATCCCCGCGGCGACTCCGGTCCAGAACCCCTTGAGGCGTCCACCGTCCGGGCGCGCCAGATCGGCCACGATCACGAGCATCAGGAACACATTGATCTGCCCGTACCAGATCGTCGTACGAACCGGCTCGAACAACATCGCCACCGCCACCAGCGACGCCGCGATCACGCGCAACGGCCAGGTCACCGGCCGGCCGAGGCTGCGGAAGCTCAGCATGATCACCAGATAGAGCGCCACGACGATGCCCGCCGACCACAACATGCGGGCGACGTCGAAGGACATCCAGGCCAGCGGACTGAACAGCAAGGCGGAGAACGGCGAGTAGGTGTAGTCCAGGTCGCCGATCATCTTGACGTCGTAGAGACTGACGCCGTTGGCGACCGCCCGGGCACCCGCCTGATACACCGAGAGATCGATCTGGTTGTGCAGCAAACCCCAGAATTGGGCGCCCAGGGGTACGACGACATCCTGGAGTGCCAGTGCGATGACCCCCACGACGGCGAAACCGGTTGCGAGAAGAACCGGCCTGGGCAGATTCACGATTTGAAAGCCTGTCACAAAGTGGCGCGCACGCCAGCGCACTCGCCGGAGAATGAGAGCAATCTAACGCCGGGATCGGCGTGTCGGGTCAGCTGGAGCGGGCGAGCAGGGTCTCCGCCGCGGCCAGCAGCACGCACGTGGACACCCCGTCCATCGCAGCCCGCAGGTCGTCGGTGTTCGGGAACGTCGGTGCGAGTCGGATGTTCTGATCGTGCGGATCGGTCTTGTACGGGAACGCCGATCCGGCGGCGGTGAGCGCGATACCGGCTTCTTTGGCCAGCTCGATGGTGCGTCGGGCCGCGCCGTCGACGACGTCGAGGCTGATGAAGTAGCCGCCCTCCGGCTCCGACCACGACGCCACCTTCGACTCCGTGAGCCGGTCCTCGAGGATGTCGAGCACGAGCTTGAACTTCGGGGCGAGGATCTCCCGGTGGCGGGCCATGTGCGCCCGCACACCGTCGGCGTCGCCGAAGAACTTGAGGTGACGCAGTTGATTGACCTTGTCGGGTCCGATGGTCTTCAGCGACAGGTACTTGCTGAACCAGGCCAGGTTCTCCGGCGACGACCCGAAGAACGAGACGCCGGCGCCGGCGAAGGTGATCTTCGACGTCGAGCCGAGGACGTACACGCGGTTCGGGTGCCCGGCCTGCGCCGCCATCTCCAGGATCGGCAGCGGCGTCGGCGGGGTCTCCACCAGCGTGTGGACGACGTAGGCGTTGTCCCAGTAGATCCGGAAGTCCGGCGCCGCGGACATCTCGAGCAACCCGCGGGTGACCTCCTCGGAGAAGGTGACGCCGGTCGGGTTCGAGTAGGTGGGCACCGCCCACATGCCCTTGATGCTCGGGTCGGCGGCGACGAGTTCGGCGCACACCCGCACGTCGGGACCGTCGGGCAGCATCGGCACCGGGATCATCTCGATGCCGAAGCTCTCGGTGATCGCGAAGTGGCGGTCATAACCGGGCGACGGGCACAGGAACTTGATCGTCTGACGTCCCCACGGCTCGTCGGAGTCGGCGGTGCCGTGCAACAGCCCGAAGACCGTGAGGTCGTGCATGATCTCGAGGCTCGAGTTGCCGAGCGCGAGCAGGTTGTCGGGGTCGACGGCGAGGAGTTCCCCGAAGATGCCGCGCAACTCGGGCAGTCCGTTGAGTCCGCCGTAGTTGCGGGTGTCGGTGCCCGCGCCGTCTCGGAACTCGTCACCGGGCAGCGACAGGAGACCGTTCGAGAGATCGAGTTGCTCGGGGGCCGGCTTGCCGCGGGTGAGGTCGAGCTTGAGACCCAGCGCGCGCAGCGCCTCGTATTGCTTGGTCAGTTCCGTCTGGGTGTTCCGGAGTTGGTCGGCACTCATCGAGTGAAAATTCAACGTTGGCCCTCTCGCGGCTCGACGCCGGTGCGGGTGGCCGACGCCCCTGACCTGAAACTTCGTATCGGGAAAATAGGGGACCCCGCGCACCCGAGAGAGCCCGTTGACCCTTGCTGCCTTCCGGCCCTGGGGGAGTTCACAGGATGCACGCCGCGCGGGATCCGTCGTCCAGTGTAGCGAGGGGTTCCGGCGGCCGGAGCCGGGGTCCTCGAACCGGTCCGCGCGGCTCGATCGCACTCGGCCCGCACGCTCGGGGATACGACGAAGGTCCGCGGTGTCACCCGGAAAGACGGGTGTCACAGCGGACCTTCGGTGGCGGAGGATAGGGGATTCGAACCCCTGAGGGCTGTTAACCCAACCCGCGTTCCAGGCGAGCGCCATAGGCCACTAGGCGAATCCTCCAACGTCGAGATGATAGCCGCCGACGGCGCACTCACCCAAACCGTCCGGCCGTCGAGTGTGACCGCTAGGGTCGACGACATGGCCGATTCCTCCCCTGTCGTTGTCGTCGGAGCCACCGGAGGGCAGGGCGGCGCCGTGCTCGACGCGCTGCTCGAGGCCGGTTTCCCGGTCCGCGCCGTCGTGCGGGACGCGGTGTCGAGCAAGGCGGCACGCCTGGCCGACCGAGGCGTCGAACTCGCCGTCGGCGACATCGTGAGCGGGTCGGGCCTCACCGAGGCGTTCACCGGGTCCGCGGGTGTGTTCGCGCTCACCACCCCGTTCGAATCCGGCGTCGAGGCCGAGATCGGTCAGGGTCGTGCGCTGATCGAAGCCGCCACGTCCGCGTCGATCCCCTACCTCGTGTTCTCCTCGGTGGCCTCGGCCGATCGTCAGACCGGCGTGCCGCATTTCGATTCCAAGTTCGAGGTCGAGCAGATGTTGGCAGCCACCGAGATCCCGCACACGATCGTCGGCCCGGCCTACTTCTTCGACAACCTGCTCGGCGGAGCCGACGCGCTCGCGGCGGGCGTGATGCCGATCGCGATGCCCGCGGACAAGCCGCTGCAACAACTCTCGCGGCGCGACCTCGGCCGACTCGTCGCCACCCTGTTCGCCGCGCCCGACGTCCACGTCGGCCAGCGCATCGACCTCGCGTCCGATCAGCCGACGCCCGAGGAGATGGCGCGCATCATCGGCGACGTTCTCGGCACCACCGTCACGGCGGAGTCCTACGATCCCGAACGTATCGAGTCCGAGGACATGCGGGCGATGTTCACGTTCCTCGGCGACCGCGGGTACGAGGTCGACATCCCGACGCTGCACCGCCGGTTCCCTGATGTGGGCTGGCAGAGTTTCGCGACCTGGGCGGCCGAGGCGCTGCGCCGCTGACCCATACGGAACCCAGGCATCAGCCGTCGGAGCGTCGGTTGCCCTGCTCATCCCAGTGCTCGGCGACCTTCTTGCTCGGCTGTACGCGCGGCGGCTCGCCCGGCATCTTGGGATAGCTGGGCGGATAAGGCATGTCGCCCAGGCCGTTTGCGTCGTCGGCCTGGACCATCTCCAGCAGTTTCTCGACGCCGCGCCGGTGGTCGGCGATGTCGGCCCATGGGTCGCCGCGATCTTCCAGGAGCTTCGGGACGGTCGCGATGGTGCAGTCGTCCGGATCGACGTCGGCGAGTTCGTCCCACGTCACCGGCGTCGACACCCGGGCGCGGGCGCTGCGTCGAACGGAGTACGGGGATGCCATCGTGCGGTCGCGGGCGTTCTGGTTGTAGTCGATGAAGATCCGTTCTCCGCGTTCTTCTTTCCACCACGATGTGGTGACCGCGTCCGGGTCGCGGCGTTCGAGCTCGCGGGCGATCGCGATGACGCAGCGTCGGGTCGCGATGAAGTCCCAGAGCGGCTCGATGGGCACGTACACGTGTACTCCCCGACCGCCCGAGGTCTTCACGAAACCGGTGAACCCGAGTTCGTCGAGCAGCGGCTTCAGTCCTTCGAGCGCGACCCGCCGCACATCCTCGAAGGTCGTGCCGGGTTGCGGATCGAGGTCGATGCGAAGCTGATCGGGATGGTCGTTGTCGGGATGCAGGGTCGGCCAGGTGTGGAAGGTGACGGTGCCCAGGTTCGCGCCCCACACGAGATCCGCGGGCACCGTGGGTCGGATCGCATCGCCAGTTCGCTTGGAGGGGAACACGATCGGGGTGGACCGCACATGCTCCGGCCGCTTCTTCGCGATGTGCTTCTGGTAGATCTCCTCGCCCTCGACGCCGTCGGGGAAGCGCTGCAGAAAGGTCGGGCGGTCGCGGGTGGCGCGCATCAGCGGTCCGTCGCCGCTGTCGTCGGCCCTGCCACCCGTGTCGCCGAGTGCTACGGTGCGGTAGTACCCGACGAGATCGCGCTTGCGGCCGCCGTTCTCGCCGAGTTCGGGGAAGTAGATCTTGTCCGGGTTGCTCATCCGGACGGCGACCCCGTCGACGTCGAGTTCCTCCGCGGGCGAACGAGATGCCATGGTCATTCTCCTTCGAGGACGTCGTGGAGATCGTAGGTCAGCGGGACGTCGAGCTGGTCGTAGCCGCAGCTCCCCGGTTCTCGATCGGGCCGCCAGCGAAGGAATTTCACCGTGTGCCGGAAGCGATGGTTTTCCATCTGGTCATATGCGAACTCCGCGACCAGCTCCGGACGGATCGGGATCCACTCCCCCGATTTCTCCGAACGCCACCGCGTGGGCTCGCCCGGCGACGCCCTCTCCGGGTCCAGCCGCATCGGCTCGAACATCTGCTGCAACTCGATCCGCTTGGCGTCGGAGAAGGCACCCGCCCCACCGACCATCCGCAATTCGCCGTCGTCGCCGTACAGTCCGAGCAGCATCGACCCGATCCCGGTGCCCGACTTGTGGATTCGATACCCGAAGATCACACAGTCCGCGGTCCGTTTGTGTTTGAGCTTCAGCATCTCCCGCTTGTTCTCGACGTACACGCCGTCGAGTCGCTTGGCGACGACACCGTCTAGCCCGGCACCTTCGAAGGCGGAGAACCAGTCCTCGGCGACCGCGGGGTCGCTCGTCACCCGGCTGACATGCACGCGACGGTCCCGCCCGCCCGGACCGACGGCCCGCAGCAGCGCTTCCCGGCGCACCTCGAAGGGTTCGCCCATCACGCTCGTCGACTCCAGCGCCAGCGCGTCGAATCCGATGAAGATCGCCGGTGTCTTCTCCGCGAGCATGGTGACGCGCGATTCCGCCGGATGGATGCGCTGCGCGAGCGAATCCCAGTCGAGCCGATGCGTGTCGCCGATCAGCGCCGGCACCCCGATCTCACCGTCGAGGACCACCTTGTCGGGCAGTTCGTCCTTCACCGCCGCGACGATCTCGGGGAAGTACCGGGCCAGGTCCTTGCCGCCTCGCGATCCGATCGTCACCTCGTCGCCGTCGCGGAAGACCAACGCGCGAAAACCATCCCACTTGGGTTCATACGACCACGCCACCGAACCGTCGGGCTGCGGCGGCACGCTGGTCACCGCCTTGGCCAGCATCGGCGCAACAGGCGGCATGACCGGGAGATCCATGAAACTCATCGTTCCTCACTCGTCGACGGGACCGCAACGCCTACGCGCCGCCGCACACCCGGCGTGTCGTCGTCCGTGCCGTTACAGGCAGACCGGCCGCGGCGCGGATTCTCATCGCCGACCGGTAATCTCGACGCGGTGTCGACGCAGCGAGCGGGCCGGTACGCGCCCTCCCCCTCCGGGGACCTCCACGTCGGCAATCTGCGGACCGCCCTGCTCGCCTGGCTCTTCGCGCGGACCACCGGCCGGCGGTTCCTGATCCGGATGGAGGATCTCGACCGAGCCGTCGAGGGCGCGGATTCCCGGCAGTTGTCCGATCTCGCGGCCCTGGGCCTCGACTGGGACCCGCCCGTCGTCCACCAGACCGACCGGCTCGAGGCATACCGTGCCGTCCTCGACGACCTGCGCGACGCCGGCCGCACCTTCGAGTGTTTCTGCACCCGCCGAGAGATCCTCGACGCGCCGTCCGCACCCCATGCGCCGCAGGGCGCCTACCCGGGCACGTGCCGCGACCTCACCGCCGCCGAACGCGACGAACGCCGTGCCACCCGGCCACCCGCGATCCGGCTGCGGGCCGACGTCCGGGAGTACGGCGTCGATGACCTGCTGCACGGTCCCTACATGGGCGCGGTCGACGACTTCGTGCTGCTGCGCAACGACGGCACCCCGGCCTACAACCTGGCCGTCGTCGTCGACGATGCCGCGCAGGGCGTCGACCAGGTCGTCCGCGGGGACGATCTGTTGTCGTCGGCGCCCCGGCAGGCCTACCTGGCGGCGCTGCTCGGGAAGGCCCCACCGACGTACGCGCACGTCCCGATGGTGCTCAACGCCAACGGAATCCGGCTCAGCAAGCGGGACGGGGCGGTGACCCTGGCCGACCTCGCCGCCGCAGGGGTGGCGACGTCGACCGTGTTGTCCCGCATCGCCCATTCACTGGGGCTCGGCGGCCGGGACGAGCCCGTGCGCGCAGAGCAACTGGCGAACCGGTTCGACCCCGCCGCGCTGCCGGCCGAACCGTGGTTCCTGACGGCCGACGAGTGGACCTAGCGGCCCACCCTGCGCCCCGACCGCCTCCTACGCCGTGGTCGCCAGCAACCGCTGGAGCACGTCGTTGATGGTGATGAGTCCGACCGCGCGGCCCCCATCGGTGACGAGCGCGAGGTGGGCGCGCTGTTCCCGCATGGCGGTGAGCGTCTCGTACACCGGCTGCGCCGACTCGACGCTCAGGACCGGGCGCATGAGATCGGCCGCCGTGGTGCCGGGCGACGCGGCCAGGCTGTCGCGCACATGCACGACACCGCGGACCGGCGCCCCGGACGCATCGTCGCGCACCAGCAGCCGCAGGTGGCCCGAGGTCCGGCCGGCCGTCTGGATCTCATCGGCGTCCGCGGCCGGACCGACCACGGCCAGATGGTCGTTGGGGGTCACGACGTCGCCGACGGTCAACGACTCCAGTTCCAGGGCACTCGTCAGGTGGGCGTGGTACCGCTCGTCGAGTGTGCCCACGGTGGCCGAGTGCTCCACCAGGTGGCGGAGGGCGTCGCTGTCCTGCCCGGTCGCGACCTGGTCCACCGGCTCGACGCCGACGCGCTTGAGGCACCAGTTGGCGAGGTGGTTGAGCTGGACGATGAACGGACGGGTCACCCACATGAAGGCGCGCATCGGGATCGCGAGCATGATCGCCGACTTCTCGGGGTGGGCGATGGCCCACGACTTCGGCGCCATCTCACCGACGACGAGGTGCAGGAACGTCACGATGACGAGGGCGAGGACGAAGCCGATCACGTCGGCCGACCAGTACGGCAGACCCCACCCGGCGAACAGCGGCGTGAGCCAGTGGTGCACAGCGGGTTTCGTGACCGAACCCAGTGCGAGCGTGCACACCGTGATGCCGAGCTGCGACCCGGCGAGCAGCACCGACAGTTCTGATGCGCTGCGCAGAGCTGCGCGGGCGCTGCCGCTGGTCGCAGCCGCGTCTTCGAGCCGGTGCCGACGCGCGGCGATGAGGGCGAACTCGACCGCGACGAAGAAGGCGCTGGACGCGATCAGGGCCACGGTGACAGCCGCGACGACCCACGGGTTATCCATTGTCGCTCTCCTCTCCGTTCTCGGCCGGGTTCTTCTTCTCGCCCCGGTTCGTGTCGTCCGGGCTCTTCTCGCCCGGGTTGTTGTCGTTGTGTGCCACGCTCATCGACAGCAGAGCGGGGACGCGCTTGTCGACTTCGAGGACCGTGGCCCGCACGGTGCGGGGTGGCGCCTCGTCGTCTTCGAGCAGGGTCGACGGATCGGGATCGATCTCGATCGTCACCGTGTCCCCGACCTCCGGGAGTCCGACGAATTCGGCGATCACCAGTCCGGCCATCGTCTCGTAGTCGCCTTCGGGGAGGTCCCAGCCGACGGTCCGGGAGACCTCGTCGACGTGTGCGTCACCCCGCACGCGCCATCCCTCGGGGCTCTCCTCGATCGCGACGGTCGCCTCGGAGTCGTGTTCGTCGTCGATCTCGCCGACCAGTTCCTCGGCGATGTCCTCGGCGGTCACGACCCCGGCGAAGCCGCCGTATTCATCGATGACCACCGCCATCTCGTCATGTGCGTCCGCGAGGGTCTCCAACACCTCGGGCAGCGGGAGCGTCGAGGGCACCACCACCGCGGGACGACACAGGTCTACCGCGGTGGCCGACGAATCAGCCTGCGGCGGTTGTTTTTTCAGCGCGTAGCTCCACTCCAGGAGGTCCTGGAGGTGGATCACGCCGCTTACCTCGTCGTCACCGCCGGCCAGCACGGGGTACCGCGTGTGGCCGGTGCTCATCAGTGTCAGCACCTCACCCGCCGCCAGATCGGCGTCGACATGATCGGTGTTCGGTCGCGGGATCATCGCGTGTTCTGCGGTGCGCGTGGGGAATTCGAGCACACGGTCGAGCAGGACGGACAGCTCGTCGGGCAGGTCACCCGCGTCGCGGGACTCGGCGACGATGTGCTCGAGGTCGCGCACCGACGCCGAATGCTCGACGTCGTGCACGGGCTCGATGCGCAGCGCTCGCAGCAGCAGGTTCGACGACTTGTCGAACAATGCGATGAGCCAACCGAATACGGCCAGGTAGATCGTCGTCGAACGGGCGAGCCACCGTGCGACCGGCTCGGGCCGGGCGATGGCGAGGTTCTTGGGGAACAGCTCACCGAAGACCATCTGCACGACGGTGGAGAAGATGATCGCGATGATCGTGCCGATCGCGACACCCACGCCCACCGGGATACCCACGCCGCCGAGCAGCTCGCCGACGCCGGAACCGATCAGGGGTTCGGCCACGTAGCCGACGAGCAGGCCGGTGACAGTGATGCCCAGCTGGGCGCCGGAGAGCATGAAGGACGTGCGGCGGGTGACCGCGAGCGCGCGTCTCGCGGCGGCGTCACCGGTTTCGGCACGGGCTTTGAGGCGGGACCGGTCGACCGCCATGTAGCCGAATTCCTGGGCCACGAAGTAACCGGTGAGGGCGGTGATCAGGAAGACCACCAGGATTCCGAGTCCGATTCCGAGGAGGGTCAGCATGAGACCGTCCCGGTGTCGGGGCCGGGCGGAACACCCGGGTCATTCAATTCACAACAGGGGGCCGACTGGTGTCGTCGGCGTTTTCGGCGCTTTCCGCGTCTCATCGTCTCTCTCGCTGGTGCTCGGGTGTTTCATACCGGGTGCCGGGAGCAAAGGCATGTGCGTAAATGTCCGGTATGTGGTCCCAACGTACCGAATGCGCTCCGAGTTCCGCGACATGCCCGGCGATCCTTCTCCGCGGAGTGCGGACCGACGCATTCGGCCGATGAGCGACCCGTCGATACGCGACGAGGTCGCCGCAGCCGCTCGACGGCTGGCGGCCGAAGGTCTGCTGATCGGCACCTCCGGCAACGTGTCGGCGCGTGCGGGCGATCACGTCGCGATCACCGGAACCGGGGTCGTGCTCGCGAACTGTGCCGCGACCGACGTGACGGTGGTGTCCCTTGCCGGCGACGTCGTCGACGGGCCGATCGCGCCGTCGTCCGAGCTGGACCTGCACCTCCGCGTCTACGAGGAAACCGGCACACAGGCGATCGTCCACACCCACGCACCCTTCGGGACCGCGGTCGCCTGCGTCAGCGGACTGACCTCGTTACCGGTGCTTCACTACCAACAACTCGGCCTCGGCGGTGCCATCCCGGTCGCGCCGTACGCCACGTTCGGGAGCCCGGAGCTCGCCGGGATCGTCGCCGACGCGCTGGTCGACACCCAGGTCGCGCTGATGGCGAACCACGGTTCGGTGGCACGCGGCTCCAGCCTGGCCCACGCGGTGGAGAACGCCCTGCTGCTGGAGTGGCTCGCGACCCTCTTTCACCGGACCAGCAGCATGGGCCGGCCTCGCGAACTCACCGAGGACCAACAGCAGTCCACTGTCGCCCAGGCGATCCGGCTGGACTACGGGACACCCAAGGAGAACCGGACGTGACACCCTCACCGCGGCTCGAACCGCCGACGATCGCAACCGTGGGCGTCCATGTGCTGGACATCCACGTCGTCGGGATCGAGTCCATCCCGGCGGGGTCCGACGGCGCGCTCGTCCAGTCCATCGGTTTCTCCGCCGCCGGCACCGCGGGCGGAACCGCGCTCGTCCTCAGTCGGCTGGGCGCCACGGTCCGGACCCACGGAGCGATCGGCGACGACACGATCGGGCGTTCGCTGACCGCACTGCTGGACGCCGAAGGCGTCGACACCGGCGGCCTGGTTCCGAAGCCCGGGGTCCAGACGTCGTCATCGGTCATACCCGTGCAACCCAACGGGGACCGTCCCGCGTGGCACTGCATCGGGGCGAATGCGCAGTTCACGCTCGACGACCTGGGTGCAGACGCGCTGACCGGGCTCGACCACCTGCACCTCGGCGGCCCGGAGTTCCTCGGCGGCGCGGTCGCCGCCGTGCTCCTCGGCCGGGCGCGCGACCGCGGGATCACGACGTCGGCCGATCTGCTGTCGGGTGGCGACCCCGGCCTTCTCGAGTGGATCGCCGACGCACTTCCCCACCTCGACTACCTGCTGCCCAACGACGAGCAGACCCGGGGACTGACCGGAACCGACGACCTCACCGACGGCGCACGGGCGCTCCTGGACCGCGGTGTCGGTTGCGTGGCGCTCACCCGCGGCGCCGACGGCGCGCTGGTCGTGACCGGCGACGATGTGGTCACGGTGCCGGCGTTCGAGGTGGACGTCGTGGACACCACTGGTTGCGGCGACTCGTTCTCCGCCGGGTTCTTGACCGGCCGCCTGCGCGGGCTCGGTCTCGCCGACTCCGCCGAACTCGGTTGCGCGGTGGCCGCGCACGTCGCCCAGGGCATCGGGACCGGGGCGAACTCGTACGATCTCGCCGCGATCGAGTCCTTCCGGCAGTCCCGCGCCGCGGGCTGAGCGCGCCTCCTCTCGGTTTGGTGAACCCCGCCTCGGGTAGGCGATCACCATGACAGACAACAAGGAAATCAACGGCTCCACCGTCGTGATCGCCGGCGCGTCGAGCGGATTCGGACGCGGCGCCGCGGTGCGACTCGGAGAACTCGGCGCGAACGTCGTCGTCGCGGCGCGTCGAACCGCGGTCCTCGACGAGGTCGTCGCAGAGATCACCGGCAAGGGCGGGTCGGCGCTGGCGGTGCCCACCGATGTCAGCGATCCGCGTGCCGTCGCCCATCTCGCGTCCGCCGCGCTCGAACGGTTCGGGTCGATCGACGTGTGGGTGAACAACGTCGGCGTCGGCGCGGTCGGATACTTCTGGGACATCCCGATCGAGGACCACGCTCGCCTCGTCGACGTGAACCTGAAGGGCCTGATCTACGGCGCACATGCGGCGCTGCGCGTCTTCCGGTCGCAGGGTCGCGGCACACTCATCAACGTGGGCTCGGTCGACAGCGAGGTACCCATCGCACTCCAGAACACCTACGCCGCAACGAAGGCGGCGGTTCGGAGCCTCGGGCACTCGATCAGCGAAGAGCTGCGCATGGCCGGCGACGACGCCATCAAGGTCGGCACCATCATGCCGTGGGCCGTGGACACCCCATGGTGGGTCCACGCCGCCAACTACACCGGACACGAACCGCGGATGTCCGCGATGGACGATCCGCAGATCGTGGTCGACGCGATCGTGGCAGCCTGCACCGACCCGAAGCTGGACCAACCGGTCGGCTACAAGGCCAAGGCCGCCAACGCTTCTCACCATCTCATGCCCGGGATCACCGAGCGGTCCTCCGCGGCGACGGCGAAGTCCGAGACCGAGAAGGGGACACCGGTCGAGCCGCACGCGGGTGCGATCCACGACCCCAACCCGGACAGCACCGGGGTCGCCGGCGGCATCCGCGAACGGATGGTTGCCGAGGACTCGCGCTGACGCCCGTCCGCCGTCGCTCGTTGTGGTGCGCCGCCCTCTGTTGGTCGAGCACCGCCGCAGTGTCCCGCTGGTCGAGCCGCGTCGAAGTGCCCCGCTGGTCGAGCAGCGCCGCAGTGTCCCGCTGGTCGAGCAGCGTCGACCGAGCGAAGCGAGGACGCCGCGTCCGTCGAGGCCACCGAGGCGACGCGTAACTCCTGTCGGTGCGGCGTGATTCGATTGCCAGACCACCCCGAGAAATCCAGAGACCACCCTTGACTCGCACGTATGTTCGAGTATCGTGGAGGTATGTCATCGGGGGCGGGGGCCGGATTCACATCGGTGGACCCATCGCAGGAGTCGGTCGAGCCGCGCTTTCGTCCCGACCACGAACTCTCCGCTTCTGAACTCGTCGAGGTCCTGAATCACTGCGCGGGCTTGGCAGCAGCGTCCGCGCATCGAATGATGGTCGTTGCCAGCCTCATTCACGACGAACGCGAGATGGATTACGCGCAGCGCCGCGCCGAGACGCACAACGGCGAACTCGACTCCATCGAAGCCTTCGAGCACCTGTCCGCGCGAGTGGCCGCGGGCGAGAACCCCTACGAGCAGTTCGGGCCGAACGGGCTCGAGCAGGCCATCGCCGAAGTCGGTGCCACCCTCACGGTGACGCCGGCCGAGGCGAAAGATCTCATCGAGGCCGGCGACGCACTGCGCTACCGACTCTCCTTTACCGGACACGCACTCGCGTGTGGTCGAATCGACAAGCGCCGCTTCCTCATCGCGCTCAAGCGCACCGATCTCATCACCGACGACGAAGAGATGCAGACCGTGGACGCCCATCTGGCCGAGGCGATCTTCGCCCGCGCACCGATGTCGACGGCGCGGTTCACCGCCATGGTCGATTCCATCGTCGCCAAGTGGGCGCCCGACGCGGTCCGTCGACGCAAGGAACGCGTCAAGGGTGATCGCAAGGTGACGGTGAGCCCCGATCGCTTCACACCCGGGCAGTCCCGGATCTCCGGCACGCTGCCCAATGCTGATGCCGCCGAGTTCGACGCCCGCCTGACGGCGATGGCCACCGCGGTCCACGCCGGTGACCCTCGAAAGTTGGCCAACCGCCGAGTCGACGCTCTGAAAGCGCTCGCCCGGGGTGAAGCCGCCATCACCTGCCTCTGCGACGACTGTGTCATCACCGCAACCGAACCCGACACAGCACCAGACCTCGACGCAGCGACAGTGGATACCGCCGAGCCGCCTACATCAGCTGCTGAGATGGTGGATGCGGACAACGACGTCGACCCGTCAGCCGACGTCGTTGTCGATGACCCGGCCGCGCCGGCCGCCTCGGCGTCGGACTCACCCGCGCCGCGCGCGACTTTCCACATCGTGGTGAACCTGTCGACCCTGATCGGCCTCGACGACGACCCCGCCTTCCTCGACCGCCACGGCATCATCGACGCCGACACCGCCCGAACACTCCTCGCCGAAGCCCGCCGCACCTACATCCATCCCGCACCCGACGCACCCGACGGTTCACCGCCTCCCGACGCGGACAGTTCGACAACGCGATACACCCCCTCGAAGAAGCTGCAGGCGCTGGTGCGCGCCGGCGAACTGTGCTGCACCTTCCCCGGCTGCAACGCCCCGGTCTGGCAGATCGATCTCGACCACACCGAACCCTTCGATCACACCGACCCGCGTCGCGGTGGCCCGACCGATGCGCGCAACCTCAAACCGCTGTGCCGGTTCCATCACCGCATCAAGACCTTCACCAGCTGGCAGGACCACCAAGACGAGTCCCGCACCGCCTGGTTCACCACCCCCACCGGGCACATGTTCGTCGGCAACGCCTTCAGCGGACGCGACCTGTTCAACAAGCTCTTCCCCAGACGGTCACCCGATCACCCCGCCCGAGACAGACTCAACACCCAGCGCGACAACGACTTCCGACGCCACCAACGCGCCGAGAAGCGCTGGAACGACGCCAACCCGCCACCGTTCTGAGCAATGGTCACGCCTACCGGGGACCTCCGTAGTAACGCCGGAGGAACTCGTCGCGGTACTCGGTGTATGTGCCGTTCTCGATGGCCTGGCGGGCCCGGTCGACGAGCGTGACGATGAAGGACACGTTGTGCAGCGTCGCCAGCGTGGGGCCGAGGCCTTCCTTCGCCTTGAACAGATGATGCAGGTAGGCCCGGCTGTACTGCGAGGTGTAGTTCTCGACCTCGGGGTCGAGCGGCCGGAAGTCACTGCGATACTTGGCATTCGTGACGTTGTACCGGCCGTCGAGTGAGTAGATCGCACCGTTGCGGGCGACCCGGGTCGGCGATACGCAGTCGAAGGTGTCGACGCCGTTCTCGATGGCGGTGAAGATGTCGTCGGGTTCACTGATCCCCAAGAGGTGTTTCGGGGAGTCCTCCGGGAGTTCGTCGTTGACCCAGCCGACGATGGTGCCGAGGTTGTCCTTCTCGAGTGCTCCGCCGATGCCGTAGCCGCCGAAGCCCTTTCCGCCGGCCGCGCGGTCCGCCTCGCTCAAGGCGACGAGGTCGCGAGCGGCCTTGCGCCGCAGATCCTCGTACTGGGCGCCCTGGATGACACCCCAGAGCGACTGCTGCGGCCGGTGTGCGCGTTCGACGCTCAGCCGATTGTGTTCGGCGAGACAGCGAATCGCCCACAACCGGGTGCGCTCGAGCGAATTCACCTGGTACTCGCGAGTGTTCATCAGGGTGGTCAGCTCGTCGAAGGCAAAGATGATGTCGGCGCCCAGCTGGTGTTGGATCTGCATCGACACCTCCGGCGTGAAGCGATGCGCCGAACCGTCGAGGTGCGACTTGAAGGTCACCCCGTCGTCGTCGACCCGCGAGAGCCGTTCTTTGCCGTTGGCGGTGAGGTCGTCGTCGGGCGTGCCGGTGGCCTCCATCGAGATGACCTTCTTGAACCCCGCGCCCAGCGACATCACCTGGAAGCCGCCGCTGTCGGTGTACGTGGGCCCCCGCCAGTTCATGAACGCGCCGAGCCCGCCGGCCGCGTCGATGATCTCCGGCCCCGGCTGCAGATACAGGTGGTAGGCGTTGGCGAGCACGGCCTGGGCGCCGAGGGCGGAGACCGATTCCGGGAGGACCGTCTTCACGGTCGCCTTGGTACCGACGGGGATGAACGCGGGGGTGTGGATCTGACCATGCGGTGTGGTGATCGTCCCCGTGCGCCCACGGGTGCCGGCGAGGGTGGTGCCGACGGCGTAGGTGGGGTCGGCGACTTCGGTTCCGGTACTGCTCACGTCCAGCATCTTCGCAGGTCGGGCGCGCCCATCCCAAACCGCCGACCGACACCGGCCACCGGTGCGGTCGACGAGACCGCATTCGCTACCGTGGTGAACCATGTCGCGCAGATCTCGTCCCACCGGTCCCTCCACGAGCCGCTCTCGCCGACCGATCAGGGTCGCGGCGGCGACCCTCGGACTCGCGGCGGCGATGTCGATGCTCGTGGCCTGCGGCGCGGAACAGGACGTGACCACCGCGTCGTCGACCTCTCAGGCCGTTGCCGCGGAGTCGGGATCACCGTCCGCCGAACAACCCGCCACCTCGCCGCCGGTGGTCCCCGGTCGCAAGCCGGTGTCGACGACGACGTCGAGTGCGACCGCGTCCGACGATTCAGACACCACTTGCGGCACCATCCCGGGCCCCGACGGCGCGTTGCGAGTCATGATCCTCGCCGGCGACGTGTCCTGTGATTCGGCGCGGACCATCGCCACCCAGTACGGACCGAAGATCACCACCGGCCAGCAGCAGTCGGTGGCCGGTTGGACCTGCGCACCGTCTCAGCTCGAAGGCGTCCTCGCGGCCTGCCAGAAGGGCACCGCGGTCATCGGTTTCGCGCCGTAGTTCTTCTATGGGGCCCAGATGTTCGACAGCCCCATCGTCCCAATGGCGCATCATCGGCCACACCTCCTGGCGAGCGAGTTCTGTCGCGGTGGTGTCATCGAGCAACGTGTCGAAGGTGATGTGCGCGAGGATGTCCCGGGTGGCCACCACGTACTCGGGACTCATGTAGTTCGGGATACCTTCGCCGAAGTCGATGTTGCCGGGCGCCATTCCTTGCCCTCGGACCGGGTTCACAGGCATCGCCGATCGGTCGAACATCAGCTCGAGTGCCTGATACGCCTTGTCGATGTCGGTGGAGATGGTCGGGTCGGCTTCACGGAGGCTGCTGACGAAGTCGGCGATGTCCCGGGCCGAACCCATCATGTTGATTTCGCGCAGTTCATCGTCGCTGAGCCTGGTGTACGACCGAATGAGTCCCATGAGTACCCCCCTACCGACCAGTGAGCAGTGCCTCTACACGGCGAGCAGCCCGCACAGCGGTCCCTCACCGCAGCGCGGCCACGACCTGGTCGGCCATCGCCTTCTGGCCGCGCGCGTTGGCGTGCATCGCGGGGAAGCTGACCGCACCGAGCGTCGGCTCGACCCATCGCCGTTCGCCCGCGCAGGCGTCGTGGCCCGCGGAGACCTTGGTCATGTCGACGAAGGTCACGCGGGTGGCTGCGGCGGCGCGGCGCATGGCGTCGTTGAGGGCTTTGAAGACACGATGCAGGTACGCGGTGTCCCCGGGCGTCGTGAGCAACGACGCCGAGCAGAGCGCCGAACCCGTGGCCGGGAAGATCTGCGGATATCCGACGAGGACGACGCGTGCGCGCGGCGCTTCGCGGCCGACGAGGCGCAGGGCGTTCACGAGGTCGGGGTAGGTCGAGGATTTGATCTTGTCGACCAACGAGGTACCGAACTCGTCGCGACATGGGGTCGCCGACAGCGGCGCGGCCATCCACGCCCGCTGGCAGGCCGAGGTCGAGTTGCTGAACAGTCCGTTGTTGTTCGCGCCGATCGTGAGGGTGATCAAGCGGGTGGCCGGTCCGATCGCGCTGATCTGGGGTCCTTGCCACCGATACTGCGACTTGGTCAGGTCTTCGGTCGTCGCGCCCGCGCAACTGACATCGACGACCTCGGTCCCGCGTCGTTTGGCAACGAGGCTGGAGTAGTTGATCGCCGAGTTCGAGCAGAAGGTCGCCGCGCTCGTCGCCTGGGGGAACACCGATGCGCCTGCGCTGTAGCTGTCACCGAGATTCACGTATGCGTATCCGTCCGCTGCCTGGGCCCCGCCGGCCGTGACGAGTCCGACGAGGAGAGCGACTACGGTGGCCGCCGCGGTCAACAGGGCTCGGATGCCGAGGCCTCGGCGGGGGCTGCGGCCATACGGCACGGACATGCGGTGACTCCAGATCGTGGTACGCGTGTTACTGATGTTGCAGGTGATATCAACACTATCGGGCTGACGGCCCGAGCTCGGTGCACCCGTACCCTAGTTTCCAATCTGATACACATGTCAAGTTTCTATGACGCCGACGGCATGAGCCGTCCACCGATCGCTCCGCTCGCTTGACCCTCACGCGACGTCAGGCAGCAGGGTTGTCGATGTGAGCGAGGAAAAGCACACTTCGAAGGTGGACACCCGGGAGCTGACCGTCGGTGTCGTCGCCGGCATGGTCGGCGTCAGCATCCGCACGCTGCATCACTACGACCAGATCGGCCTGGTGGTGCCATCCGGTCGGACACCAGCCGGGTACCGCGTCTACGACGACACCGACGTCGAACGTCTCCACCAGGTACTCACCTACCGTGAGCTGGGCTTTTCCCTTGAGCAGATAGCGACCCTGCTCGACGATCCGGACGTGGACCCCATGGGTCACCTCGAGACGCAGCGCGAGCTGCTGACCGAACGGATCGATCGCCTGCTCCGGATGGTCGCCTCACTGGAGGAGATGATGAACGCAAAGAAGGAAGGCATCGCCCTGTCGGCGGCCGAGCAGGCCGAGATCTTCGGCGACCGATGGCCAGGCGAGGAGTACGCCGCCGAGGCCGAGGAACGCTGGGGGAACACCGACGCGTGGAAGCAGAGCCAGAAGCGGACCGGGCAGTTCTCCAAGGAGGACTGGCAGCTCATCAAGGAGGAGACCGACGACCTGGAACGGCGGCTCGCGGACGCGATGCGTCGCGGGGTGACTCCTGGCACCGCCGAGGCGAACTCGCTCGCCGAAGAGCACCGCGCACAGATCGGGCGTTTCTACGACTGTGATCACCACATGCAGGTCTGCCTCGCCGACATGTACGTCGCGGATCCGCGGTTCACCGCACACTACGACGAGCAGGCCCCCGGCCTGGCCGTCTACCTGCGGGAGGTGATCCACGCAAACGCGGGACGAGGGTGAAAGATCGCCACCCGCCGGTCGTCCGGGTCGGATAGGTTCGGTGTCCATGACCACCGACCCGGGCGTCCACAACAAGAGCGGTGGCGCCCGCGCCACCACCAACATCGGCGATGCGATGAACCTGCGCACCGTCTTCAACCGCGACGGCGAGGCCACCGACCTCCCCAAGTTCGCGCTGGGCGACTCGATGTTGTTGCCCGACACGGCTTATCAGATCGTCCACGACGAGGCGATGCTCGACGGGAACGCCCGCCTGAACCTCGCGACCTTCGTGTCGACGTGGATGGACGACGAGGCGAAGAAGTTGTACTCGGAGACCTTCGACAAGAACATGATCGACAAGGACGAGTACCCGCAGACGGCCGCGATCGAGGACCGGTGCTGGCGCATCCTCGCCGACCTGTGGCACAACCCGGACGTCGACAACGCGATCGGTACCTCGACGATCGGCTCGTCGGAGGCCTGCATGCTCGGTGGGCTCGCGCTCAAACGGCACTGGCAGACCCGGCGCCGCGCCGAGGGCAAGTCGACCGAGAATCCCAACATCGTGCTGTCGACGGCGGTCCAGGTGTGCTGGGAGAAGTTCTGCAACTACTTCGAGGTCGAGCCCAAATGGGTACCGATCAGCCCCGACCACCTCGTCCTCGACGGTCACGAGCTCGAGAAGTACGTGGACGAGAACACGATCGGGGTCGTCGCCATCATGGGACAGACCTACACCGGGATGTACGAGCCGGTGACCGCGATCGCGGCCAAGCTCGACGAGATCCAGGCCGACACCGGGCTCGACGTCAAGATCCACATCGACGGCGCGTCGGGTGCGATGATCGCCCCCTTCTGTCAGCCGGACCTCGAATGGGACTTCCGTGTCGACCGTGTCGTCTCGATCAACACCTCGGGCCACAAGTACGGACTGGTCTATCCAGGTGTCGGCTGGATCGTGTGGCGCGACACCGACGCACTGCCCGAGAGCATGGTGTTCCACTGCTCCTACCTCGGCGGCGACATGCCGACCCTGGCACTCAACTTCTCCCGCCCCGGCGCACAGGTCCTGCTGCAGTACTACGTGTTCCTGCGGCTCGGCCGCGCCGGCTTCACCCAGGTCCAGCAGGGTTCTCTCGATGTGGCGCAATGGCTTTCCGGACAGATCGCCCAGATCGACGGCCTCGAATTGGTCAGCAAGGGCGACACGATCCCGGTCTTCGCCTGGAAACTGAAGGCCGGGCACAGCGAGAACTGGAACCTCTACGACCTGTCCGACCGCCTGCGCATGAAGGGCTGGCTGGTTCCCGCATACCCGATGGCCGACGACCTCGCCGACCTGACCGTGCAGCGAATCGTCGTGCGCGCCGGGCTGAGTCACGACCTCGCCCGTGCACTCATCGCCGACATCCGGACCGAGGTCGACTTCCTCAATCGCCTGGAGAGCCCGATGCCACGCGAGGGGGATGGGTCACACTTCCACCACTGAGCTCTCGCCTGCCGAACCCCCTCAGTCCAGCAGCGCCTGCGCCACGCGCTCGAGGGCGGCGACCCGACTCCCCTTGACCAGCACTGCGGTCCCGTCGTCGAGGTCGCCGAGTTCGGCCGACACGCCGTCGACGTCGGAAACGTGCCGAGCGGTGTCACCGTAGTCGGCCTCGGCGACCGCGATGACCTCGATGCCCAGATCCCTGGCCTCCAGTGCGATCGCACGGTGCTGGTCTGGCGAGTCGGCGCCGAGTTCGGCCATGGTGCCGAGAACCGCCACCCGACGCGACGCGGGGAGGGTCGCCAGCGACCGCAGCGCAGCCGACATCGACGTCGGGTTGGCGTTGTAGGCATCGTTGAGGACCGTGACGCCTCGCGACGAGGTGGCGAGTTCCATTCGTAGACCGGACAATTCGGCGGCGAGGAACCCGTCCGCCATCGACTCGACCGGCACCCCGAGCCCGCCGGCGGCGGCCGCCGCCGCCAGCGCGTTGGGGACCTGGTGCTCACCGCGGGCGCCCAGTCGGACCTCCGTCGAACCCCACGGTGTGTGCAGCCGGAACGACGCGCGCAACTCGTCGTCCAGGACGATGTCGGACGCGTACACATCGGCGTCCGGCGAGAGCCCGTAGCGCAGGACACGTGCCGAGGTGCGATCCGCCATCGCCGCGACGTACCGATGGTCGGCATTGAGCACCGCGATCCCGTCGGCCGGGAGCGATTCCACCAGTTCACCCTTCGCGCGCGCGACGGACTCGATGTCACCGAACAGCTCCAGGTGCACGCCCTCGACGCGGGTGATCACGCCGACCGTCGGTTTCGCGATGGAACACAGCAGGTCGATGTGCCCGATGCCGCGGGCGCCCATCTCGAGGACCACCGCCTCCACGTCGTCGGCGGCCGCGGCGAGGGTGATCGGGAGCCCGAGCTCGTTGTTGAACGACTTCTCGCTCGCCGCGGTGCGGTAGGTGGTGCGCAGCACACCCGCGAGCAGATCCTTGGTCGAGGTCTTGCCCACCGAGCCGGTGATGCCCACCACGCGATCGGGGACCCGGGCGCGGACCCCTCGACCGAGGTCGGCGAGGGCGAGCGCGGTGTCGGCGACGCGGATGGCGGTCCCGCCGACCGGGTCGACCCTCGAGGTGAGGTAGGCGGTGGCCCCGGCGTCGAGCGCCGACTTGATGAAATCGTGGCCGTCGCGCTCGGCGACGATCGGCACGAACAGCTGGCCCGGCCGAACACTCCGCGAGTCGATGCTCGCCCCGTCGATCTGCACGTCGGGGCCCAGCAGCTCCCCGCCCACGGCCTCCGCGACCTCGCTTGCTCTGAAATGCACGGTCTCACGCTAGCCGAGTCCCCAGCACACGCCGAGAACCCGATTGCACGGGGCCGTATCGTGACAGGCATGTCTTCTCGGCTGTTGCGTCTGGTGGTTCTCTACGGTGGCGTCTCCGCCGAGCATGATGTGTCGCGGGTCACAGCGGCTCATGTCCTGGCCGCGGCCGACCGGACCAAGTACGACCTGGTCCCCATCGGCATCGCCAAGGACGGGACGTGGTTGCGCAACGACAAGGCGATCGCCGCCATCGCCGACGGCACGCCACTCCCCGACACCCTCGAGGTCGCCGGAACCGCCGTCGACCCGCTGACCGAACTGCGTGGTCACGCGGACCAGGCCATCACGGTCGTCCTTCCCCTTCTCCATGGACCACACGGTGAGGACGGCACCATCCAGGGGATGCTCGAGTTGTTCAAGCTGCCGTATGTGGGCGCGGGTGTGTTGTCGTCCGCGGTGTGCATGGACAAGGCGATGGCCAAGATCGTCGCCGAGCAGGCAGGCATCCCGCAGTGCCGCTGGGTCGAGTTCCGCGACGGTGTCGACGACCCGGAGACGATCACCGCCCGCGCGATCGACGCGCTGGGGCTCCCGGTGTTCGTCAAGCCGGCGAACCTCGGCTCGTCGGTGGGCATCACCAAGGCGCACGACGATGCCGAACTCGACACGGCGGTGAATCTCGCGCTCCGATACGACAACGTGGTCATCATCGAGGAGGCCGTCACCGGGCGCGAGATCGAGGTAGCCGTTCTCGGTGACACGGCGCCCGAGACCTCGGTGCCGGGCGAGATCAAACCCGGGAGCGAGTTCTACGACTACGAGGACAAGTACGTCACCGGCGCCGCCCAGCTGGTCATCCCCGCTGCGGTGTCCGACGCGGCGGCCGCCGAGGTCCGCGAGCTCGCGGCGAGAACGTTCACCGCGATGCGCTGCACCGGCATGGCCCGCGTCGACTTCTTCTACGAGGAGTCCGGCCGTGGCTGGCTGCTCAACGAGGTCAACACCATCCCGGGTTTCACCCCGGGATCGATGTACCCCAAGCTGTGGGAGGCGACCGGCGTGCCCTACCCGGACCTGATCGATCAGCTCGTCACGTTCGCGCTCGAGGTGCACCGCCGTCGCACGGGGTTCTCCACCGAGCACTGAGCGCGGCGCACGCTCGTGACGCCGATGTGCAGACGCGCGCATGTTCCAGGGCTCCACGAGGGTGCCGGGTTGTAGCATGCCAACCGTGACCGACTCCCAGTCTGCGCGGGCCCTGCGGGTGCTGGTCTATTCCGACGACGCGCAGACCCGCGCGCAGGTCATCGGCGCGATCGGAACCCGGCCCGACCCGGGCATCCCACCGGTCAGCTACATCGAGGTCGCCACCGCCCCAATGGTGTTCGCGCAGCTCGACGCCGGTGTCGTCGACGCCGTGATCGCCGACGGGGAAGCCACCCCGGCCGGTGGCATGGGCCTGGCCAAGCAGATGAAAGACGAACTCGATCCCTGTCCACCAGTGCTCGTCCTGCTCGGGCGTGCCGACGACCGGTGGCTCGCGGACTGGTCTCGCGCCGACGCCGTGGCCGTCCTGCCCGTCGATCCGATCACTCTTCCGCGTGCGTTCGTCGACATGATCGGAAACGCCGAACTCTAGAAAACAGTGACTCGCGCCACACACTCACACTAGGCTTGTGTTGCAGCTCACATTCGTACTGCCGGACCAGATCGGCCGACGGCACGGATAGGACGAACACCCGGGCCGGCCGCACCGAACAGATGCACTCCGGTCGCCACAAGCGAGGAGGGGTCCGCGCTTTGAACGCCTACGTCCCGATCATGGTCCTCGGGGCAATCGGCGTGGCGTTTGCCGTTTTCAGCGTCTTCATCGGCATCGCGATCGGTCCGAAACGGTACAACCGCGCCAAACTCGAGCCCTACGAGTGCGGCATCGAGCCGGTCGAACAGAGCCTGCTCTACCCGACGCGACGCACCGCCGGCGGCACGGTGGCAACCGGCTCCATCCAGCGCGTACCGGTCAAGTACTACCTCACCGCGATGCTCTTCATCATCTTCGACATCGAGATCGTGTTCCTCTACCCGTGGGCGGTCGCCTTCGACTCACTCGGGTGGTTCGGTCTCATGGCCATGCTCCTGTTCATCGTCAACGTCTCCGTCGCGTACGCCTACGAGTGGCGTCGTGGCGGACTGAGTTGGGACTGAGCGCTTTTCACCGATCCGATACGGCAAGGAGGTCACCCATGGGACTCGAGGAACGACTCCCCAGCGGATTCCTGCTGAGTACCGTCGAGGATCTGGCCGGGTTCATGCGCAAGGGCTCGCTCTGGCCGGCGACTTTCGGGCTGGCCTGCTGCGCCATCGAGATGATGGCCACCACCTCGGGACGGTACGACCTCGCCCGGTTCGGCATGGAGGCGTTCCGGGCTTCGCCGCGACAGGCCGATCTCATGATCGTCGCCGGCCGCGTCAGCCAGAAGATGGCCCCCGTCCTCCGTCAGATCTACGACCAGATGCCGGAACCCAAATGGGTTCTCGCCATGGGGGTCTGCGCGTCGTCGGGCGGGATGTTCAACAACTACGCGATCGTCCAGGGCGTCGATCATGTGGTCCCTGTCGACATCTACCTGCCGGGCTGTCCGCCACGCCCGGAAATGTTGCTGCACGCCATCCTGAAGCTGCACGAGAAGATCCAGGAGATGCCGCTCGGTGTCAATCGCGAGGAGGCCATCTGGGCGGCCGAACGTGCCGCCCTCCAGGCCACCCCGACGATCGAGCTGAAGGGGTTGCTCCGATGACCACGCCCGCAGGCCATCAGGACCCCGAGAACCCGGCACCCCCTCCGCATGACGCGGAGCAGATCGGCGTCCGGCACGGCCTGTTCGGACCGCCCGGAACCGGCGACACGTCGGGGTACGGCGGCCTGGTCCGGCCGGTCACGCTGCCGCCCAGTACGTCCCGACCCTACGGCGGGTATTTCGACGAGATCGCCGACCGCTTGCTCGACGAGATGGGTGACGGCTACGACGACGCGATCGAGAAGGTCGTGATCTTCCGGGGCGAGATGACCATCCACGTTGTACGACAGCACCTTCCCGCCGTCGCACTGACTCTGCGCAACGCGCCCGCGTTGCGATTCGAACTCTGCCTCGGCGTGAGCGGGGTCCACTATCCCGGCGACCCGGGCCGCGAACTCCATGCCGTCTATCCGCTCGCCTCCCTGACCCACGGGCGTCGCGTCCGCCTCGAGGTCGCGGCGCCCGACGCCGACCCGCACATCCCGAGCATCTGCGACATCTACCCCACCAACGACTGGCACGAACGCGAGACCTACGACTTCTTCGGCATCGTCTTCGACGGCCATCGCTCACTGACCCGGATCGAGATGCCCGACGACTGGGAGGGCCACCCCCAGCGCAAGGACTACCCACTCGGCGGAGTCCCGGTGGAATACAAGGGAACCCGCGTCGACCCGCCGGACCGGAGGAGGTCGTACAACTGATGACCGACACCCACACCCACACCTACACCGTGTCCGGACAGGACTGGGACTCGATCGTGTCCGACGTCCGCACCCGTGCCGAGCAGCAACCGGGAGACGAACGCATCGTCGTCAACATGGGTCCGCAACACCCGTCGACGCACGGCGTCCTGCGCCTGATCCTCGAGATCGAAGGCGAGACCGTCACCGAGGCCCGCTGCGGAATCGGTTACCTACACACCGGGATCGAGAAAAACCTCGAGTACCGCAACTGGACGCAGGGCGTCACGTTCGTCACCCGGATGGACTACTTGTCACCGTTCTTCAACGAGACCGCCTACTGCCTCGGCGTGGAGAAGCTCCTCGGCATCACCGACGACATCCCGGAACGCGCCACCGTCATCCGGGTGATGCTGATGGAGCTCAACCGCATCTCCAGCCATCTCGTCGCGCTGGCCACCGGCGGAATGGAACTCGGTGCCGTGACGGCGATGTTCCTCGGCTTCCGCGAGCGGGAGATGATTCTCGACCTCTTCGAACTCATCACCGGCCTGCGGATGAACCACGCCTACATCCGTCCCGGAGGTGTCGCGCAGGACCTGCCGGAGGATGGCATCGACCGGGTCGCCGAGGTGATCCGACAGCTCCCCGGCCGCCTGGACGAACTCGGAGACCTGCTGAACGACAACTACATCTGGAAGGCGCGGACCCAGGGCGTCGGTTATCTCGACCTGACCGGTTGCATGGCACTCGGGATCACCGGTCCGGTGCTGCGGTCCACCGGTTACCCCCACGACCTGCGCCGCGCCGAGCCGTACTGCGGCTACGAGAACTACGAGTTCGACGTCATCACCGAGGACACGTGCGACTCCTACGGCCGCTACCTGATCCGCGTGCGCGAGATGCGCGAGTCGATCCGCATCGTGGAGCAGTGTCTGGAACGGCTCCGGCCGGGGCCGGTGATGGTCGCCGACCGCAAGCTCGCCTGGCCGGCCGACCTCGCCCTCGGACCGGACGGACTGGGCAACTCGCCCGAGCACATCGCCCGGATCATGGGCACCTCCATGGAAGCCCTCATCCACCACTTCAAACTCGTCACCGAGGGGATGCGCGTCCCGGCCGGCCAGTGCTACGTCGCCGTCGAATCACCGCGCGGCGAGCTCGGCGTGCACATGGTCAGCGACGGCGGCACCCGGCCGTACCGCGTCCACTTCCGCGACCCGTCGTTCACGAATCTGCAGGCGGTCGCGGCGATGTGCGAAGGCGGGATGGTGGCCGACGTCATCACGGCGGTGGCCAGCATCGACCCCGTGATGGGAGGCGTGGACCGATGACCGATCCCGTGTTCGTGGACCTGAGCACCGCACCCCCGCCGGAAGGATCGGCGCCGGCACACGGCACCCCGGTCCCGCCGATCACCTTCGACGGCCCGGCCGGGTATCCCGACGAGGTCATCGAACAGCTGACGGCAGAGGCACTTCCGATCATCGCCCGCTATCCACAGTCACGGTCGGCGCTGCTACCGCTGCTGCACCTGGTGCAATCCCACGACGGCCGTCTCACACGTGCCGGTGTCGAATTCTGTGCCGCACAACTGGATCTGACACCCGCACAGGTGGCCTCGGTCGCCACCTTCTACTCCATGTACCGGCGCACACCCACCGGCGAGTACCTCGTCGGGGTCTGCACGAACACCCTGTGCGCGACCCTGGGTGGCGACGAAATCCTCCGTTCGGTTTGCGAGCACCTGGGCGTGGAACCCGGGGACACGACGGCCGACCACCGCATCACCGTCGAACACGTCGAATGCAATGCGGCCTGCGACTTCGCTCCGGTGGTGATGGTCAACTGGGAGTTCTTCGACGATCAGACCCCGGAGTCGACCATCGAGCTCATCGAGGACCTCCGCGCCGGTGTCGAGGTCACCCCGGCTCGCGGTACCGGCCCCGTGCGATCGTTCCGCGAGACCGAACACGACCTCGCCGGGGTGGCTGCGCCGTCCCCCTCCCCGCTGGCCGAGCCGCCAACTTCTCCGCTGGTTCAGCCCACCCCGCCGCTGGCTGAGCCCACCCCTCCGCTGGTTGAGCCGGCACCCTCCCCGATGGTTGAGCCGACGCCCTCTCCGCTGGTTGAGCCGGCACCTTCTCCGCTGGTTGAGCCGGCACCGAGCGAAGCGAGGCGCCGAGTCGAAGCCACCTCGCAACCACCTTCTCCGCTGGTTGAGCCGGCACCGAGCGAAGCGAGGAGCCGAGTCGAAGCCACCTCGCAACCACCCCCTCCGCTGGTTGAGCCGGCACCGAGCGCAGCGAGGAGCCGAGTCGAAGCCACCTCGCAACCACCACAACCCGACCCCGAACCCGAACCCCCCGAGACCCCGATCCTCTCCCGCCACTGGGACGAACCGCAATCCTGGACCCTGGACAACTATCTGCGCCACAACGGTTATCGAGCGTTGTCGACCGCACTGACCACTCCCCCCGACGACATCATCGAGACGGTCAAGGCCTCCGGTCTCCGTGGCCGAGGCGGCGCGGGCTTCCCGGTCGGGATGAAGTGGTCGTTCATTCCCCAGAAGGATTCCACGCAGACCGACCCGTCGGTCCCGCACTATCTCGTGGTCAACGCCGACGAATCCGAGCCGGGCACGTGCAAGGACATGCCGCTGATGCTCGCGTCGCCCCACACGCTCGTCGAAGGCGTGATCATCGCGGCGTATGCCATCCGCGCGCACCACGCGTTCATCTACGTGCGCGGCGAAGTCGCCTCGGTTCTCCGTCGACTGCGCACCGCCGTCGACGAGGCCTACGCCGCAGGCTATCTCGGCACGGACATCCTGGGATCCGGCTTCGATCTCGAACTGGTTGTCCACGCCGGCGCGGGCGCCTACATCTGCGGCGAGGAAACCGCCCTGCTCGATTCGCTCGAGGGCCGCCGGGGACAGCCGCGTCTGCGCCCGCCCTTCCCGGCGGTTGCCGGACTGTACGCGAGTCCGACGGTCGTGAACAACGTGGAGTCGATCGCGAGCGTCCCGGCGATCATCCGCAACGGCGTCGACTGGTTCCGGTCCATGGGCACCGAGAAGTCACCCGGGTTCACCCTGTACTCGCTGTCGGGGCACGTGACGCGTCCCGGACAATACGAAGCGCCGCTCGGTGTTTCGCTACGCGAGCTACTCGACCGGGCGGGCGGGGTGCGCGCCGGGCACGAGCTGAAGTTCTGGACACCGGGCGGGTCGTCGACGCCACTCCTGACACCGGAGCACCTCGACGTCCCGCTCGACTACGAGGGCGTCGGCGCGGCCGGTTCGATGTTGGGCACCAAGGCCCTGCAGATCTTCGACGAGACGACCTGCGTCGTCGGCGCGGTCCTGCGGTGGACGGAGTTCTACGAACACGAGTCCTGCGGTAAATGCACCCCGTGCCGCGAGGGCACGTACTGGCTGGTGCAACTGCTGCACCGGCTGGAGCACGAGGGCGGAACCGCCGCGGACCTCGACACCCTCGCCGATGTCACCAACAGCATCGTCGGGAAGTCGTTCTGCGCGCTCGGGGACGGAGCGGGCAGCCCGATCGTGTCGTCGCTGAAATACTTCCGCGACGAGTACCTCGCCCACCTCGACCACGGGTGCCCGTTCGACCATTCACGGTCGACCGTCTGGGCAGGAGGCGTCCGATGACACTCACCCACGGGAGCGACCCGGCGGCCGCGACCGACAACCTGGTCGGCATCACCATCGACGGTCGCGCCGTCCGGGTACCCAAGGGCACGTTGGTGATCCGCGCGGCCGAGCAGATCGGCATCATGATCCCGCGCTTCTGCGACCATCCGCTGCTCGAACCGGTCGGTGCCTGCCGGCAGTGTCTGGTCGAGGTCGAGGGGCAGCGAAAGCCGCTCGCGTCGTGCACGACCGTCGCCACCGAAGGAATGGTGGTGCGGACGCAGCTCAGCTCGGAGATCGCGGCGGGAGCGCAACGCGGGGTGATGGAACTCCTCTTGATCAACCACCCGCTGGACTGCCCGGTGTGCGACAAGGGCGGTGAGTGCCCGTTGCAGAATCAGGCGATGTCGGCCGGACGTTCCGAGTCGCGGTTCGACGGCGTCAAGCGGACCTTCACCAAGCCGGTCCCGTTGTCGTCGGAGGTCTTGCTCGACCGGGAGCGATGTGTGCTGTGTGCCCGATGCACCCGATTTTCCACGCAGGTCGCGGGTGATCCGCTCATCGAGCTCGCGGATCGCGGTGCGCTGCAACAGGTCAGCATCTACGCCGACGAACCGTTCGACTCCTACTTCTCCGGGAACACCGTCCAGATCTGCCCGGTCGGTGCGCTGACGGGGGCGCAGTACCGGTTCCGCGCCCGGCCGTTCGACCTGGTTTCGACGCCCAGCGTGTGCGAACACTGTGCGAGTGGATGTGCCCAGCGCACCGATCACCGCCGTGGAAAGGTGCTGCGCCGGCTCGCCGGTGACGACCCCGAGGTCAACTCGGAGTGGAACTGCGACAAGGGGCGATGGGCGTTCGCCTACACGTCGTCGCCCGACCGGATCACCGCCCCACTCGTCCGGGACCGGCACGGCGAACTCCGTGAGGTGTCGTGGGCCGACGCCGTGCGCGCGGCGGCCGAGGGATTGACCCGTTCACCGGGCAACGTCGGTGTACTCACGGGTGGCCGGTTGACCGTGGAGGACGCCTACGCATACTCACGCTTCGCGCGAACCGTGTTGCACACCAACGACATCGACTTCCGCGCCCGAAGCCACAGTACCGAGGAGGCCGCCTTCCTCGCCGCGCGTATCGCCGGTCACGGACTCGCGACCACCTACGACGACCTGTCCGCCGCACCCGCGGTGCTGCTCGCCGGTTTCGAACCCGAGGAAGAGTCCCCGATCGTCTTCCTCCGTCTCCGGCGGGCAGTACGCACCGCCGGGCAGCGCGTCGCGACGGTCGCCCCGTTCGCGAGCCGCGGCGCCACCAAACTCGACGCCGCGGTCTTCCGGTCCGTTCCCGGCAGCGAGGCACAGGTGCTGCAATCGGAGGAGGTGACCGCGCACGTGCGGCCCGCCGGCTCGGTCATCCTCGTCGGTGAACGGCTGGCCACCCGGCCCGGCGCGTTGGCCGCAGTCGCGGCACTGGCCGACCGCACCGGCGCCCGGTTGGCCTGGATTCCGCGCCGCGCCGGCGAACGAGGCGCGCTCGAAGCGGGCGCCTTGCCGGGCCTGCTACCCGGCGGCCGGCCACTCGACGACGAGGACGCCCGTACGGCGGTGTCGGAGATCTGGGGCACCGATCTCGACCCGCGCCCCGGACGCGACACCGCCGGGATCATCGACGCCGCGCGCTATCACGGGCTCTCGCTGGTGATCGGCGGCGTCGACGTCGACGACCTCCCCGACCCCGTCGCGGCGACCGAGGCGCTGACCGCCGCACCGTTCGTCGTCAGCCTCGAGCAACGCCTCAGCGCCGTCACACGCTGCGCGAACGTGGTCTTCCCGGTGGCTGCCGTCGCGGAGAAGGAGGGCACGTTCGTCGACTGGGAGGGCCGCCCGCGGAGCTTCACCACCGCCCTGACGGACTCGGGCCACCTGTCCGACCACCGCATCCTCGACGCGATCGCCCGGCAGATGGGTGTCGACATGCGGTGCGCCGACGTCCCGACCATCCACATCGACCTGCGACGCATCGGCGCATGGTCCGGCCGGCGGGCCCCCATCGACGCCGATGACAGGCCCCAGCCCGACCCGGCTACCGGCCAGGCGGTGCTGGCGGGGTGGCACACGCTGCTCGACGACGGCCGGATGCAAGACGGGGAACCGCACCTCGCCGGCACCGCCCGCCCGCCGGTGGCCCGGCTCGCGCCGTCGACCGCCGCCGAAGCCGGTGTCGGGTCGGGCGACCTCCTGCGCGTCAGCACCGCCGACGGCGCCATCGTTCTGCCTGTGGCGATCACCGACATGCCGGATCGGGTCGTCTGGCTCCCGCTGTTCTCACCCGGCTCGCACGTCCACGCCGCGCTTCGCGCGCAGGAGGGTGACCTCGTGGCCCTCGCGCCGGCCCCGGTCGACACCACCGACGCCGCAGGGGGTGCCGCGTGAACCTCGCCACCGATTTCCCGACCCTCGACGACTTCGGCCAGGACCCGATCTGGCTCGTCGTCGCCAAGGCGCTGGCGGTGTTCGTGTTCCTTGTGCTCAATCCGCTCATCGCCATCCTGCTCGAGCGAAAGATCATGGCACGCATGCAGACCCGCCTCGGGCCGAATCGGGTCGGCCCCAAGGGGATCCTGCAGAGCCTTGCCGACGGCGTGAAACTCGCACTCAAGGAGGGGATCATCCCCACCGGCGTCGACAAGGTGATCTATCTGCTGGCACCGATCATCGCGGTCGTCCCGGCGGTGATGGCCTTTGCGGTCATCCCGTTCGGGCCGATGGTGTCGGTCTTCGGTCACCAGACTCCGTTGCAGCTCACCGATCTCCCCGTCGGGGTGCTGTATGTCCTGGCGGTCACGTCGGTGGGTGTCTACGGGATCGTGCTGGCCGGCTGGTCGTCGGGCTCGACCTATCCGCTGCTCGGCGGACTCCGCTCGACTGCACAGGTCATCTCGTACGAGATTGCGATGGGACTCACCTTCGCCGCGGTGTTCCTCGACGCCGCGACCATGTCGACGTCGGGAATCGTTGCCGCCCAGGAACACCACTGGTACGTGTTGCTGCTGTTGCCCTCGTTCGTCATCTACGCCATCTCGATGGTCGGCGAGACCAACCGCGCGCCTTTCGATCTGCCCGAGGCCGAGGGTGAGCTGGTCGGCGGGTTCCACACCGAGTACTCGTCGTTGAAGTTCGCCATGTTCATGCTCGCCGAGTACATCAACATGGTCACCGTCTCCGCGCTCGCCACCACTCTGTTCCTCGGCGGTTGGCAGGCGCCGTGGCCGCTGAGCACGTTCGACTGGGCGAACTCCGGTTGGTGGCCCGTCCTCTGGTTCACGCTCAAGGTGTGGGCGTTCCTGTTCGTGTTCATCTGGCTGCGAACCAGTCTGCCGCGCTTGCGGTACGACCAGTTCATGAATCTGGGTTGGAAGGTCCTGATCCCCATCTCGCTCACCTGGGTGATGGTCGTCGCGATCATCCGCGCCGCCTTCGCCGGCGAGGACGCCGACCTCACCCGCGCGCTGGTCTCCGCCGGCGCCGGACTCGTCGTCACCGGGCTCATCGCCTACGCGGTGTGGCGGTTGATGCGGGTCCCCGACATCCCGGACCCGACGCAGGACTCCGCAGACCCGTCCGCCGCACCCGACGAGTTCGACCCGATGGCCGGCGGATTCCCCGTGCCGCCGATGCCCAGCACCGTGAGGGAGACCACCGATGCCTGACTTCCTGAAACCGGTGAGCGGATTGCGCGTCACCTTCGGCGGCATGTTCCAACCCACGATCACCGAGCAGTACCCCGAACAGAAACGGCCGACCGCAGCGCGCTATCACGGTCGCCATCAACTGAATCGGCACCCCGACGGTCTCGAGAAGTGCATCGGGTGCGAGCTGTGCGCGTGGGCGTGCCCGGCTGACGCCATCTATGTCGAGGGCGCCGACAACACACCCGACGAGCGCTACTCGCCCGGCGAACGGTACGGGCGCGTCTACCAGATCAACTATCTGCGGTGCATCGGTTGCGGGCTCTGCATCGAGGCGTGCCCCACGCGCGCGCTCACGATGACCAACGACTACGAACTCGCCGATGACAATCGCGCCGACCTCATCTACGAGAAGGACCGTCTGCTGGCCCCGCTGCAACCCGGCGTCGACGCGCCGCCGCACGCGATGGCGCCGGGCTCCACCGAGGAGAACTACTACCGGGGCGAGGTGACCGCCGACGGCCGCGTGACCTTGCCCGATCCGACGGTCCCGACCAAACGCGAGTCGCGGTCATGACTCCCGGTGGCACCCTGTGGCTCGCCGACGAGGTGATGCGCACCTCCACCGGTGAGGCGATCCAGTTCTGGGTTCTCGGGGTCGTCGCGGTTGCCGGTGCGCTGGGTGTCGTCTTCGCCACCAAGGCCGTCTACTCGGCGATCTTCCTGGCCACCACGATGATCGTGCTCGCCGTGTTCTACGTCGCGCAGGGGGCGCTGTTCCTGGGCGTGGTGCAGGTGGTCGTGTACACCGGTGCGGTCATGATGCTGTTCCTGTTCGTCATCATGCTGATCGGCGTCGACTCCTCGGATTCACTACGGGAGACCCTGCGCGGCCAGCGGCTGTCCGCGGTGTTGATCGGTGTCGGCTTCGGAATCCTGTTGATCGCCGGGATCGGCAGCGCCACCGTCGGTGTCGTCACCGGTGCCACCGACCCCGGCGCCGTGGCCGCGCAGAGCGACGCCGGTGTCGAGGCCATCGCCGAGCTGATCTTCGTCCGCTACCTGTGGGCGTTCGAGCTCACCGGCGCCCTCCTCATCGCCGCCACGCTCGGCGCCATGGTGCTCGCGCATCGGGAGCGTTTCGGGCCACGACTCACCCAGAAAGAACTGTCGCAGGCGCGGTTCCGCAGTGGGGTCAACCTGACCCCGCTGCCGACACCCGGGGTCTACGCGCGACACAACGCGGTCGACGTGCCGGCCCGTCTGCCCGACGGGTCGCCGTCGGACCTGTCGGTCAACGCCATCCTGGCCGCGCGGACGCTCCGCACCCGCCCCGCCGACGACCCGGGGACCGACCGGTGAACCCGGAGAACTACCTCTACCTCGCAGCGCTGCTGTTCACCATCGGCGCGGCCGGAGTATTGCTGCGACGCAACGCGATCGTCGTGTTCATGTGCGTCGAGCTCATGCTCAATGCGGCCAACCTTGCCTTCGTCACCTTCGCCCGGATGAACCAGTCGTTCGACGGCCAGGTCATCGCTTTCTTCACCATGGTCGTCGCCGCGGCGGAAGTGGTGGTCGGGCTGGCGATCATCATGACCATCTTCCGATCACGCCGCTCGGCGTCGGTCGACGACGCGGATCTGCTGAAGAGGTAGAGGAGGATTGGTGAACGCCGAACTCACTGCGTCATTGCTCTGGCTGATCCCGGCTCTGCCGCTCCTGGGTGCGGCGATCCTCCTTCTCGGTGGTCGCGCCACCGACCGTTGGGGGCATCTGCTCGGGACGGGCCTCGCGATCGCGTCGTTTGCGGTGGCGCTGATCATGTTCACCGGCATGGTGTCCCGATCTGCTGACGACCGCGTCATGTCGGACGTCCTGTTCAGTTGGGTACCGGTGGGCGAGCTCCAGGTCGACTTCGGGTTTCTCCTCGACCAGCTGTCGATGTGCTTCGTCCTGCTGATCACCGGCGTCGGCTCGCTCATCCACGTCTATTCGATCGGCTACATGCAGCACGATCCAGATCGTCGCCGGTTCTTTGCCTACCTCAACCTGTTTCTCGCGGCCATGCTCGTTCTGGTCCTGGCCGACAACTACCTGGGTCTCTACCTCGGTTGGGAAGGCGTCGGACTCGCGTCGTACCTGCTGATCGGTTTCTGGCAGCACAAGCCGTCGGCGGCCACCGCGGCCAAGAAGGCATTCGTCGTCAACCGGGTCGGCGACATCGGGCTCGCTGTCGCCCTGATGATCATGTTCGCCGCCTTTGGCTCGGTGGCCTTCACCGCGGTGTTCGACGGTGCTTCCCAGGCAGGCGAGACGACACTCACCGCACTGGGTTTCGTGCTGCTTCTCGCCGCATGCGGCAAGTCGGCGCAGGTGCCGCTGCAGTCGTGGCTGGGCGACGCGATGGAGGGCCCGACGCCGGTGTCGGCGCTGATCCACGCCGCGACCATGGTGACCGCCGGCGTCTACCTCATCGTGCGCTCGGGCCCGATCTTCGACCTCGCCCCCGCCGCCCAGGTCGGGGTCGTGGTCGTCGGCGCGGTCACCCTGTTGTTCGGTGCCGTCATCGGTTGCGCGAAGGACGACATCAAGAAGGCGCTCGCCGCGTCGACGATGAGCCAGATCGGGTACATGGTGCTGGCCGCCGGGCTCGGTCCGGCGGGTTATGCGTTCGCCATCATGCACCTCCTCACCCACGGGTTCTTCAAGGCGGGGTTGTTCCTCGGTGCGGGTTCGGTGATGCACGGGATGAACGACGAGACCGACATGCGTCGCTACGGCGGACTGCGCGCCCTCATGCCGATCACGTTCGTCACCTTCGGCGTCGGGTATCTCGCGATCATCGGTGTGCCGCCGTTCGCGGGCTTCTACTCGAAGGATCACATCATCGAGGCCGCGTTCGGAGCGGGTGGAGCGAAAGGTCTGATCCTCGGTGGCGCAGCACTTCTCGGCGCCGGGATCACCGCGTTCTACATGACCCGGGTCATGTTGCTCACCTTCTTCGGCGAGAAGCGTTGGCACGACGGCACGCACGCGCCGGCACCTCACCCGCACGAGTCGCCGCGTGTCATGACCGGCCCGATGATCCTGATCGCGCTCGGCTCCGTTGCATCGGGCGGCCTGCTGGCCATCGGCGGATCGCTGGAGACGTGGCTCGAACCCGTTGTCGGAGAACACACCGAGCACCATCTCGTCCCGGTGTGGGCCATGACGGCGATCATCCTGCTCGTGGTCGCCGTCGGCGTGGCTGTCGCCTACCGTCAGTACGCGACTCGACCGGTGCCGGTGACCGCGCCCGAGGACGTATCCGTGCTCACCGTCGCCGCTCGCCGCGATCTGTACGGCGACGCCGTCAACGAGGAGCTGCTGATGCGGCCGGGTCAGCGGGTCACCGCCGGCCTCGTCGCGGTCGAGTCCGACGGCGTCGACGCGCTCACCAGTGGTGTCGGTGATGCGGTGACCGGCGCGTCGCGTCGAATACGCGGGTGGCAGAACGGTTATGTCCGGTCGTATGCCTTGTCGATGTTCGCGGGTACCACCGTGATCGTGGCCCTGGTGATGGCGGTGAACGTCCTGTGAGCATCCCCTGGTTGACCATCCTCTGGGTTGCGCCCGCCGTCGGCGCGGCCCTTGTCCTCGCGGTCCCGGCGCACCGGGCGACCGCGGCGAGATGGTTCGCGCTCGTGGTGTCCGTGGCTGTCCTCGTCCTCTCGGTCGGTCTCGCGGCCGGTTTCGATCCCGGTGGGGAGCGCTACCAGTTCGTCGAAGACGTCAGCTGGATACCGGCGCTGGGTACGCGGTATGCGCTGGGGCTCGACGGCATCGGACTCGTCCTGGTGCTGCTGACCGCGGCGCTCCTGCCCCTGCTGCTCGTGGCCGGCTGGCGCGATGCCGAGTCGGCGGGCTCGCTGGACAATTCGGGTGGCCGCGCGCAGAAGGGCCCGCACATCTACCTGGCGCTGTTCCTCGCCACCGAGGCGATGGTGCTGATGAGCTTCGTCGCGCTCGACGTGCTGCTGTTCTACATCTTCTTCGAGGCGATGCTCATCCCGATGTACTTCCTGATCGGCGGGTTCGGCACCGGACCCAACCGATCGGCGGCCGCGGTGAAGTTCCTGCTGTACAACCTCTTCGGCGGACTCCTTCTGTTGGCTGCGGTGATCGGACTCTACGTGGTGACCGCCCAGGACGGGGTGGGCCCAGACGGTGGCGGGACGTTCGCGCTGCCGGACATCGCCGCAGCTGTCGCGAGCGGACAGATCGACGACTCGACCGGGTTGGCCAAACTCCTTTTCCTCGGCTTCCTGTTCGCCTTCGCGGTGAAAGCGCCGCTGTGGCCGTTGCATTCGTGGTTGCCCGACGCCGCCGTCGCCGCCACGCCCGCCTCGGCGGTGCTGATGATGGCCGTGATCGACAAGGTCGGGACCTTCGCGATGCTGCGATTCTGCATGCAACTGTTCCCGGACGCATCCCAGTACTTCGCGCCGCTCGTCTGCGGACTCGCGGTCGTCAGCATCGTCTACGGCGCGGTCCTGGCAATCGGCCAGACCGACGTGATGCGGCTCATCGCCTACACCTCCATCTCGCACTTCGGCTTCATCATCCTCGGCATCTTCGCGATGACCGACCAGGGCCAGACCGGGTCGACCCTCTACATGGTCAACCACGGGATCTCCACCGCCGCACTGTTCCTCATCGCCGGCTTCCTCGTATCACGTCGTGGGAGCACCCTGATCGCCGACTACGGCGGCGTGCAGAAGGCCGCGCCCGTCCTCGCCGGCACCTTTCTCGTCGCCGGGCTCGCCACCCTCTCGCTCCCGGGGCTGGCCCCGTTCATCAGCGAGTTCCTGGTTCTCATCGGCACCTTCACCCGCTACCCGGTGGCGGCGGTGATCGCCTGCTCGGCGCTCGTCCTGTCGGCGATCTACATCCTGTGGACGTATCAGCGGATGATGGGCGGACCGACGAAACCGGCCGGCGACCGCTTGTCGTCGATGCGGGACCTGGCGGGTCGCGAACTCGTGGTCGTCGCTCCGCTGCTCGCCCTGCTCATCGCGCTGGGGGTGTATCCGAAGCCGATGATCGACCTGATCGATCCGGCGGTACAGGCAACGCTCACCACTGTCGGCGTCGAGGCGCCGGACCCGGCCGTCGCCGAGTCTGATCCGGAGGGCAACTGATGACATCGACCACCCTCGTCGACGGTCCGATGACGCTGGCCGCCATCGACACCCCCAGCGTCGAATACGCATCTCTCGCACCGATGCTCATCGTCTTCGGCGTGGGGGTCGTCGGGGTCCTGGTCGAGGCCTTCGCGCCGCGCAGACTGCGGTATGCCCTGCAACTCTCGCTCGCACTCGGCGGGTTGGTCGTCGGATTGGGTGCCCTGATCGCGGTGGCGGTCGCGCAGACACACGATGGCGCGAACGGCGAGTTCGCGATGTCGGGTGCGGTCGTGATCGATCGACCGGCGCTGTATCTGCAAGGCCTGCTGCTGATCATCGCCGTCATCGCCGTCGGATTCATGGCCGAGCGCCGACTCGAGCGAGTGGTCGCACCGGTGACTATGCGAAGGCTCGCCGGGGTCGGCGGCGGAGACGACGCGATCACGCGTGGCGGCCCGGGCGGTGGCGGGGTGGACGCCGACATGTTCACCCCCTCGGGTGCCTCGGTACCCAACACCGATGCCGAGTTCGAGGCCACCCGCGCCGGAGCGGTGACGACCGAGGTCTTTCCCCTGGCCTTGCTCGCGGTGGGCGGGATGATGCTGTTCCCGGCGTGTGGGGACCTGCTCACGATGTTCATAGCGCTGGAGGTGTTCTCGCTCCCGCTGTATCTGCTGTGCGGACTGGCCCGGCGTCGGCGCCTCATCTCGCAGGAAGCCTCCCTGAAGTACTTTCTGCTGGGCGCCTTCTCGTCCGCGTTCTTCCTGTTCGGAGCGGCCTTCGTCTACGGCGCCACGGGTTCGCTGAACCTCTCGACGATCGGTGCGTCGATCTCGACGACCGCCGACAGCGGCGGTGACACCACGCTCGCACTCATCGGGCTGGCGCTGCTCGCCGTCGGCCTGCTCTTCAAAGTGGGTGCGGTGCCGTTCCATTCGTGGATTCCGGATGTCTACCAGGGCGCTCCGACGCCCGTCACCTCGTTCATGGCCGCCGCCACCAAGGTCGCCGCTTTCGGCGCGTTGCTCCGGGTCTTCTACGTCGGTTTCCCGGGCCTGCGTGAGCAATGGGAACCCGCGTTGTGGGCGGTGGCCATCGCGTCGATGGTCATCGCCTCGGTCATGGCGGTGACCCAGAACGACGTCAAGCGGATGCTCGCGTACTCGTCCATCGCGCACGCCGGGTTCATCCTGCTCGGCCTGATCGCCTTCGACGAGGCCGGACTCGGCGCCACGCTGTTCTACCTCGCCGCCTACGCGTTCACCACTCTCGGCGCCTTCGCCACCGTCGCCGTCATCCGCGAGCCCGACACCGACTCCAGTCCGTCCGCCCGTACAGTCGCCATCCACGGCACGGCACCGCTGCCGCGAAACCCGCACCTGTCCGGCCGCGAGGCCACCGACCTCACCCAGTGGTCGGGGTTGGGGCGCCGTTACCCGCTGGTGGGCGCCATGTTCTCGGTGTACCTGCTCTCGTTCGCAGGCATCCCGCTGACCAGTGGCTTCATCGCCAAGTTCGACGTCTTCGCCGCAGCAGCCGGTTCCGGCGGCGGCGTCCTAGTGGTCATCGGCGTCATCAGCAGCGCCATCGCCGCCTACGTCTACGTCCGCATCATCGTCGCCATGTTCTTCGACGACGTTCCCACCTCCGGCGCCCCGCACGTGGTGAAACCCAGTGTGCTGACGACGACCGGCATCGCCCTGTGCACTCTGATGACGGTCGCCCTCGGCATCTTTCCGCAACCGCTGCTCGACCTCGCCGACGCGGCAGCGGTGTTCTTGCGCTGACAGATGATCAGGAACGGATCCGTCAACGAAACGTCGACCACTGCGGAGTTGTGCAGGATCGTGCACGGTCACATATCGAGTTGGGGCATTTGGGTCCGGTATGCGACGCAGACTGCCCCCGCGTCAGGCACTATGGTCGCGCTACGTCGTCCAAACGCATCGTCCGACCTGCGGGTCTTCTCTAGCCGATGTCCCGTCTCCGTCAACGCTCAGCAAAAGACCGAGCGGCAACGGATATTGTGAGCGATCCATCAAAATAGGAGCGCCGCCAATGTCTGATCTCGACCCCCTCGGTGAGCGTCTACGCCTAATGGCGGTGTCTCAGGCAAAAGTGACCGATCACCGATCGGTTGCCGGAATCGTTCGGGTGGACGTTGATCACGCGGCGTATCAACGCGACCCAGCAGCGGCACGGTGCGGTCTCCTCGACCGCTACGTCGCCACCGCTCACGCGGACCGTGGCGGTCATGACGCGATTTCTATCGCCCTTACGAGATTCATCGTCGATTCTTCGGTCGACGTGAATGACCTGCTCGACCACGCGTTCGTGGAGTCTCGTGGCCTCCCCGGATGGATCGAGGACCGAGCGGACCGATTCCCGGTCAGCAACCGCACCGAAGGCGGAACCATCCAAGCCGGGCACTGGGTCGGCCCGGACGGACGGTCGCGGTATCTCGCGAACAAGGACGTGCTGTACCAACGAGCGAACGTCGTGTATCTGCTGCAGACTTCTGCAACCACCGCGTCCACCAGCACGACGGTGCAGGCAGGTTTGCAGGACATCGTGGTGTCAGCCCACCTCGAGGATTGAGAGCGACATGGTGACCCGGAACTCCGTTGTGTCCGATCTGGAGTCGGCCATGAACACCGTCATCCACTTCGTCGCCGATCCGGATGATGCCAGCTGGTACATGGGTGACGCCGAGCGACATACTCTCTACCTGCGTATGGGCGATTTCCCTGATGAGGAGGCGTTCTCGCTGTACCTCGGTCACGGCAGATGGGTGGACTTCTCAACTCCTCCGGCCACTTGGACGATCGCGACTCCGACACAATGGCCGCCAACTGCGCGTCCTCGGTTACCCAAAGGCGAGTTCCACGAGTGACACTCGCCCACTTCTCAGCTGAACCCTTCCCGCGTGCAACCATGCCATCCTGGAACCCGTGGATCTGATCAGGCACTTGCGGTTCTTCGTCGCCGTGGCCGAGGAGGGCCACTTCGGCGAGGCCGCTACGCGCCTGGAGATGACGCAGCCGCCGGTTTCTCAGGGTCTGCGTCGCCTGGAGAAGCAGCTGGGACTCCAGCTCATCCGACGCACCACTCGCGGCGCCGAACTCACCGATGCCGGACGCGAACTGCTTCCGCGCGCACGTCTACTCGTCGACGACGCTTCGAGATTCGTCGGCGAGGCCCGTCGGCTCCACGAGCGGACCGAGGTATTGCGTTGGGGTATCCCATCACTGGTCGGCCCGACGATCACGGCCACGCTGGCACGCCGCATCGCCGGGGTCGCGTCCGGACAGGACACGATCAGCTCCTCGACCGTCGATCTCATCGAACAGGTGTCGGCCGGGTCACTAGACCTCGCGGTTGTCGAAGCGCCCTGTGTCACCGGCTCTTTGAGCACCGGCCCGATCGTCGTCCTCAAGCGTTCGGTCGTGGTGCCTGCTTCGCATCCGACAGCGTCCGCCGACCGGCCGCGCCTGCGTCACCTGGCCGGGCTGCGCTTCTGCCACACGCCACGGTCGTTCAACCCGCCTGCGCACGACCAGCTGATCGACCGGCTCCGAGAGTCCGGCCTCGACCCGCAGCTGAATACGGTGACCTCCGCCGACCAACTGCTGGCCGCGGTCGCCGCCGGGCACGCCTTCGCGCTGACCGTCGATCGCGGTGTCCTCGCCGCGGTCGATGCCGTTCGCTGCCTGTCCGTCGGACCGGACGCCACCGCGCTGCGCCTTCGCGTCGTCTACCGCGAACCCGGCCTCAGCGAGGTGGCGGAGGTCGTCACCGCCGCCCTCTACCGGATCGGCAAAGCGACGTGAGCTCGTCGGCGCCCCTGCCCGAGTCGGTCCGCACCGAGCTCGACCGCGCTGTCCACGAGACCTTCGCCGACGCCGGCTGTTCGGGGTGCGTGCATGTTCGGACGATCGGTCCGGCGCCGGTCGAGTACTGCCACGACGCCGACACCCCGGTCGTCCTCGCGTCGGTGTACAAACTCGCGGTGCTGGTCTCCCTGTGCCGGATGGCAGATCGCGGCGACATCGATCTCACGGCGTCGATCACCATCGATCCCACCCGGTGGGCGCAGGGCCCGACCGGGCTCGCACTGTTCTCGGACCCGGTGGCCGTGTCCTGGCGTGACCTGGCCACGTCGATGATGACCGTCTCGGACAATGTCGCCGCCGACGTCATACTCGCCCACATCGGACTGCCGCAGATCCACGACGACCTGGTCGACCTCGGCCTCACGCACACCCGCATCGTCGGTGGTGTCGCCGAATCGCACGCACGTCTGCAGCGGGAGACCGGCACGAGCACCGTTGCCGAGGCGTTCGCCGCCCTGGCCGATCCCGACTTCGACGCCTCGGTCAGCGCCTACGACGCCGCCTACTCCAGTGCCGCGACACCGCGCGACTGCACGACGCTGCTCGACGCAATCTGGACCGATCGCGCAGCGTCCGCGGCGTCGTGCGAGTTCATTCGCCAGACGATGAGGAAACAGGTCTTCACCTCGCGCCTCGCTTCGGGGTTTCCGTTCCGACGGGTGAGCGTCGCGGGAAAGACGGGCACGCTCGTCGCCGTTCGCAACGAGATCGGCGTCATCGAGTTCCCCGGCGAAGTGCCGATCGCGGTCGCGGTGTTCACGATGAGCGCGAGATCCGAGATGGCGCTACCCGAGGTCGACCGCGCCATCGGAGAGGTGGCCCGCGTGATCGTCACCGAACTCCGAAGACCGGACGACTGAGCGGAAACTCGCCCAGGAACAGCGACGATAGCGAACCACTATCGGCCGATCGCGTGCCGAAACTTGGCATCGCTTCGTCCCGATGGGTTGGCTCGGGTCATGCGTCGATGGTGGGCACTGGTGAGTGCATGTGCGGTGATCGTGGGCACGGTGTCGGGTTGCTTCCTGCCCTCAGACTCACCTGAGGACGCGCTACGGTCGTTCGCGGCCGCGCTGCAGGAGGGCGATGCCACCAGGGCCGCGGCCCTCACCGATGATCCGGCCGCGGCAGGCGCGGCGATCACCGCCATGTTCGACGGCATGGGCCGCACGCCCAAGCTCTCGGTCGCGGCCGACCTGGTCGACGGCGAGGAGGTCAGTGGCACACTCGACCATCGCTGGCAGATCCGCGATCGGAGCGTCGGGTATCAGACCTCTGTCGTCCTCGCCGAGGCGGATTCCCACTGGAAGATCCGGTGGCAGCCCTCCGTCCTGCACAGGCAACTCCGTGCCGGAGAATCGTTCTCGTACAGCGATGATCGCGCCTATCGAACGCCGGTTCTCGACACCAACGATCGACCGCTCATGACCTGGCAGGCCGTCACCCTGGTCACTCTGCAACGCGCGCAGCTCGATTCGGCGGAGATGCTCGCCCGCGCCCTCCGACCCGTCGAACCCGGTATGACCGCCGCCGGTATCCGCGCGGCCTTCGCGGGCAACAATGCGCCGCAGCACACGGTGATCCGGCTCCGCGAGTCCGATCTCCGGCGCGTCCAGCGCTCGGTGGAGTCGATTCCGGGTGTCGCGCTCAGCGAGCAAGGCGCGCTGCTCAGCGCCACCAGAGCACTGCATTCGCCGGCGATGTCGGGACTCGAGGAGATCTGGCGCGAGCACATCGACGCCACGGCGGGGTGGTCCGTCCAGATCGTCGGCGCCGACGGCACACCCACGCATCTCGTCGACTCGGCGCAACCCGGTGTCACGCCACCGGTGCGCACGACCCTCGACCGCGATGTCCAGACCCGAGCACAACTCGCCGTCGACGGCGAACGACGCCCTGCCATGGTCGTGGCCATCGAACCGTCGACCGGAGGCATCGTCGCCGTCGCGCAGAACGACGCCGCCGACAGGTCGGGATCGGTCTCGCTGACCGGGCTCTACCCTCCGGGTTCGACGTTCAAGACCATCACAACCGCAGCCGCACTGGACGCCGGAGCCGTGCAACCGACGTCACAGGTCCGCTGTCCTGGCCGCACCACGATCGAAGGTCGGACGATCCCGAACGAAGACGACTTCGACCTCGGGACCGTGGCACTTCCAACAGCTTTCGCGCGCTCGTGCAACACGACGATGGGCGCCCTCGCGAACAGGCTGCCCGACGACGCGCTCACCGCCATGGCACGACGGTTCGGCATCGGCGCGGACTACACCGTTCCGGGCCTGACGACCGTCACCGGTTCGGTACCGAAGGCCGACTCGCCCGCCCTACGTGTCGAGAACGGCATCGGCCAGGGCACGGTGACCGTGAGCCCCTTCGGCCTCGCCCTGGCCGAGGCGAGCCTCGCGCGCGGCGAGACCGTTGTCCCCGGCTTGGTCCGAGGTCGACAGACGACCGGAGACATCACGCCGCAACCCATCTCGGACGACGTCGCCCGAGCGCTCCGAAGCATGATGCGCGACACGGTCACTCGTGGTACGGCCACCGCCCTTCGCGACATTCCCGGCCTCGGGGGCAAGACCGGCACTGCGGAGTACGGCAACAACGAGAACCCGCATGGCTGGTTCGCCGGCATCGTCGGGGACCTCGCGTTCGCGACGCTCGTCGTCGGAGGCGGGTCGTCCGCACCCGCTGTCGAGGTGACAGGAGAGTTCCTGCGGCCGCTGAGCGAGTGAGCAGCTTCCGCAGAGTGCGGGAACGGCACCGGATTCCGGGACGAATCCCGCACTCTGTCAACGGGTCGTCACGACGCCGGCTCGAGGTCCTTTCGGTACAGGGTCTTGCCCGACGCGTCGACCAGATCCACGCTCAGCACCTTGGTCCGACCGTCGATCGTCACCTCGCCGAAGTGTTGAAACCCCTCCGCCGGTGACACATTCGACTCGGTGGGCGCGTGGACGAATTCGTATTCGGCACCGAATGTGCTGTCCAACGGGCTCTCCGGGAACGCACCGGCGTGCAACGGGCCGGCGACGAACTCCCAGAACGGCGCGAAATCCTTGAAGCCGGCGCGGTCTGGCTCGTAGGAGATCGCGGCAGTGTAGTGGACATCGGCGGTCAGGAACACCACGTTCCGAACGTTCTTCGTCTGAGACAAGATGCGAGAGAACGCGATCTCACGACCAAGCGGATCGCCGGCATCACCCTGGGCCACCGCTTCCATTGCCTTCGGACCGTCCGGCGGTGTCGTGTTCTTGTCCGCCACGACGATGCTCAGCGGCAGGTCATTGGCGACGACCTTCCAGGTCGCCGTCGAACCCCGCAGTCCGTCGATGAGCCACTGGGTCTGTTCCGGACCGAGCAAGCCGTCGACGTTGTCCCCTGACCACGCATCGGGGTTCGGGTCCTTGTGGCTGCGCATGTCGAGGATGAAGACGTCGAGCAGCGGACCGTATGACACCCTGCGGTACAGACGATCCGAGGCACCGATCTCGACGGGCTGCCATTCCTGCCACGCCTGACGTCCGTTGCGCGCCAACACGTCGACGCGCATCTCGGTGTATCCCTCGCGGCCCTGCCCCTCGAGGCTCTCCCCGGGGAACCAGTTGTTGACGACCTCGTGGTCGTCCCACTGCACCAGCTGCGGGACTGATCCGACGAAGCGTCGGAAGTGGTCGTCGGTCAGGTTGTACGCGTAGTTTCCACGAAACTGATCGACGGTCTGCGCCACCTGCGCCTTCGCCGGACTGGTGATGTTCCGATAGGTCTTCCCGTCGTTCTGTTCCTGAGTCGCCTCGACCGGATTGTCGGCGTAGATAGCGTCGCCGGAGTGGATGAAGAACTGCGGATCACGGTCGGCCATGGTGGCGAAGATGGTCATCCCGCCCATATCGGGGTTGATGCCCCACCCCTGGCCGACCACGTCGCCGGACCACTGGAACCTGATGTCGCCGTCTCGTACCGGAGCTGTCGTGAAGATTCCGGTCGCCGGTTCGGAGAGCGCGCCGTCATCACCTTCGAAGGTGACGCGATAGTGCACGGTCTGGCCGGGCTCCAGGCCGGCCACCCGTAGTCGGCCGGTCCCGTCGCCGGCGGGCGTCACCTGCGGTCCGTGGAACTTCCGTGCAGCGTCGAAGGACTCGCTCGATGAGGTCTCGACGATCATGGTCGCCGGCCGGTCCGACCGAGCCCACACCAGCGCCCCTCCGCTGGTCACCTCGCCGGTGGCCACCCCGTGGGTGAGGACCGGCCGGTTCCTGACCAGACTCGGCGTCGCCGAACCAGGATTCGACGACCCACAGGCCGCCAGCGCGGGCCCGACCGGGACGAGGAGCGCGCCCGCGGCGGCAGTCCGCAGAATCGTGCGTCGGGACGTGGGACGGTCTGCTCGATGAGGTCGGGTCACGGGCGCCAGGGTGGCGCAGCACTTCCAATGGCTGGTGACAAATGGGTGACGAGAAGGTGTCCGTCTCCGAGCTCGGTGTCATCCGGCACGCGTGCCGCTTGACCGAATATGTCCGGTCGGCTCAGATGGACTGATGAGCGACGAACTGTTCGAGCACAAGACCAAGACCGAACTGACCCGTGAAGAGGCGGCGAAGAGGATCCACGAGCTCGCGGACGCCATCGGCCGTCACAACGAGGTGTCTTTCGTGGAGAACAACAAGACCGTCCGTGTCGACATCCCGGCGAAGGTGCAGCTGAAGATCGAGATCGAGCGGGGCGAAGACGAATCCGAGCTCGAGATCGAGATCACCTGGTAGGCAGCTCTTATCGACTGGGTACGTCAGAATCGGTGGACGCCAATGACGAGGCTGGGTTCGGTGTCTGTAGGGCCGACCGCTCGGTGCGCGTCAATCGCCAAGCGGCCACAGCGAAGGCTGCTTGACTGACGGCGTTGATCGACTGCTCGATCCATTGCAGCGAGAGAGTCTGTTCCTGACCGGCCAGTGGTCCGAGCGTGTAGGTCCCCGCCAGGCACACCGCGAGCAACGCCACCGTGCGCACATCCCGAACGCTCCACGCGTCGCGCGCGAGGGCCACGTAAAGTGCTGTCGCGCCGATGATCACGGCGATCAGAAACCAGCCGGCAATCGATGGGACCACCACTCCGACGACCGAGAGACCGACGAGCCCTAGGGCGAGTGTGAGTCTGCGAACACCCCAGGCCGCGGCGGCCAGGAGCAGGAAACCACAACCCATCAGCGGGAAGAGCGAATCGGCGAGCCGCGGGATGTCGACGATGTCCGTGGCGGCCAGGAACTTCCACGACGCTTTGGCGAAACCTCCGGCAAAGATCAAACCAGCGCCGATATATGCAGGTAGCCAGTCGGTTCGACGCGCGACCAGGAGTGCACCGAGCGCGCCGAACGCGACCGGCACGAAGTCGAACAGCGCCAGGGGGACCGTGACCTGTTCCGCGGGTGTCACCCTCGCCCCGCAGGCCGCGGTCGGCATCGGAGCACGGTCGGAACCCCGAACTTGTTCAGCATGCTGAACAATCTAGCTCGTCCGGCTCACCCGCGCCACCGGCGGGCGAAGCGTTCGTTCTGTACTCGGACGACTGGCCGGACCCGATGACGTCGACGCCCAAGACTTCAACACCACAAAGCACCGGAGAGCCATTCCTCTGAACAAACCAAATCGGTCCGACCTTCTGCGCCGGCAACCCGTGACGCCCTACGGTGCGGGTTCGCAGTTGTGAGCTTTACGGAATCGAGGATCTATGCGCGCCCGACACTTTTCCCTGACTGTTGCTGTCATTGCGATACTCGCGGCCAACTCCGCTTGCAGTCCCGCCGAACAGGAGACGGAGTCGCCAGAGCCCACACGTTCGGTCACCGAGGACGCGCTATCGACAACGACCGAAGTGACGACCTCACTGCTTCCAGGGACTACTGCCGAGCGCACTACCGGTGCTCCTCCGCCGACCGTCGACGAGGCGTCGATCATGCCGAACGTCGTGTGTATGAGTTTGCAGGATGCACAGAATGCTATTCAGTCCGCGGGAGTCTTCTTCTCGCGTAGTGAGGATGCCACCGGTCGCGGGAGGTCGCAGCTGGTCGACAGTAATTGGATCGTTGTCAGTCAAACACCTACCCCCGGTACACCTTTCTCCGAAGGGGAAGCGGTTCTCTCCGCAGTCAAGATCGGCGAACCCAACCCGTGTTGACCAGTGCTGCACACTTGATTCGCCTTACTGCTGTGACCGGACTGGCCCTGCTCGCGTTGACCGGCTGCGCCACCGATCGATCAACGACAGTCGAATCCAGTACACCCACCGCCGTCACGTCGGCGGCTTCCTTGAGTGAAAGCAACTCGCTGGCGCCGCCGCCGTCGCGTTCCCCCGTCTCAACGACCGCCGTCGCCCCAACAATTGCTCCCCCCGTAGTTCCCGTCGTCGCCGAAGGCGCGGAGTGCGGCCCGCGCGGAGCAACCGCGCAGTTCTCGGATGGCGCCATGGCTTACTGTTCACGCCTCGCCGGCACCGACGGTGCCGTTTGGTCTCGCTCGCCCGGTGTCGCACCGAATCCGGGCCTGCCAACGACGCCTGTTGGGCCGTCTGCGGGAGACCGCTGTATCGGCGCGGACACCGGACGCACCGCGATAGACGCTAATGGGAACTCGATCATCTGCGACAACTACCAATGGCGACTCGACACCGGCCAGGAACCCAGCCATCCGTGGGCTGATGAGCAACAGGAATGGGCCGAATGTCTCGAGACGAACAGTGTCGAGCGATGCCGTGAGATCCACGGCAACTGAACCAGTCCTCGTAACCGTTCGACCGGCCCATGCGATCGCGCAGGATGCTCCTCCGCGCCGCAACATCCAAGTGTTCCGCTCACCATGATGCAGAACGTCGTCGTTCTCGATGCTCCTCGCTACCTTCGTCGGCAACCGCACCGTCGAAGGAGCACCATGACCGAGACCGCCACCCGCCTCAACGACGTGGACATTGCCGCCGTCGGCCAACTGGTGGAAGCGATTCAGGACGACGCCGGCAAGGCCCAGACGACGTGGGCCGCGCATGTCCAGTGGAACGGTTCGTTCGCGTCGGCGGCACGGATACGCGACTTCCCGCCGGTCCCGTCCGACGAGCCCGCTGCGCTCGGCGGCGGCGACACGGCACCAAACCCGGTCGAACAGCTCCTCGGCGCGTTGGGCAACTGCCTGGCCGTCGGTTACGCCGCGAACGCCACTGTGGCGGGCATCGAACTCAAGGATCTGCGAGTCGATCTGAAGGGCGACGTCGACCTGCACGTCTTCCTCGGACTGGCGGAGGGACATGCCGGATTCGGATCGATCACCGCGAGAGTCACCATCAATTCCGACGCCCCGCGCGAGAGGCTCGATGAGCTGCACGCCAAGGTCCAGGCCAGTTCACCGGTCGGGCACACCCTCGCGAACGCGGTGCCGGTGGAGATCGTGTTGAACTGACGCCGACCGACGACACAGCAGCCGTAAGCAAGGCACACGCCCCGCCAACAACCGAAGATCTGTGCCAGAAGCGTCGGAGGTTGCCAAACGATCGTTGAAGTCATCGAGGATCACCGAATGCCAACGATGACCGCGCGTCGACTTCTTGCTGGACTCGCCACCGTGCTGGCGCTGACGATTGGTTCATTGCTGACCGGCGCGGCCATCGGGGACGCACCGGCAGGGGCGGACCCGGCCATCCACGAGGTCGACTACAGCTGCGGATCCGGGTGGTACGAGAATTCGGACGGCAACTGCGTCCCAGGGCCGGACAACTCACCCACGGGGATTCGTTGCAAGGACGGAACGTACAGCCACGCGAAGAACCGACAGGGTGCGTGTTCCCGGCACGGGGGAATCGCGGATGGTTCCGGAACAACCGGGGCCGGTAGCGATGAGAGCGGCAGCTCCGAGCTGGGGGTCGGGAGCGCAGTGATCGGCAGTTCCGTGATCGGTGCGGCATTGCTAGGCGCCCTGCTGTTCGGGAGTAGTTGACCTTCTGTCGTATGGTCGCCCCGTGACCGACCGCATCACCGACGAACGACCAGCCGAACACGAGATGACCGGTCACGCGCTACTCGACAACCCGGCTCTCGCGGCCCTCACCGGGCCACATGCGCACTTCGCTCAGCGCCGCGGTGGTGCTGTGCGGTATCACCCCGATGTCTGCCCCATGGCGGCTCTCCCCGACTCTCCGACCGCTCGAGATTGGTCGGACGCTGCCGAACTCATCGGCCCGGGTGGTTCCCTGTTCTTGCCGGTGGTCACGAATCGTCCGCCCGCGGAATGGGATACGACGATGGACCTGCCCGGTGTGCAGATGGTCGACGCCGGCGTCGACATCCGGCCTGACGATGAGGCCGCGCCGTTGACCGCCGCAGATGTGCCGGAGATGACCGACCTGGTCGAACGCACTCGCCCAGGGCCCTTCCGCCCCCGCACGATCGAGATGGGCGCCTACGTCGGAATCCGACGCAACGGCCGCCTCATCGCAATGGGTGGTGAACGGCTGAGACTTCCGGGCTACACCGAGATCAGCGCCGTCTGCACCGATCCCGACCACCGCGGACACGGACTCGCGTCCCGGCTCGTACTCGACCTCGCGCACCGCATCCGACGTCGCGGTGATGTTCCGATCCTCCACGCCGACGCCCGCAACGTCGGCGCCATCCGGCTGTACGAACAACTGGGATTCGTCGTTCGCCGTGAGGTCCTGTTCCAGATCCTGCGGGCGCCTAGCTGAACTCGGACTCAGTCAGTCCCGCGTCAACGACTTCGCCAAGGGCGCGATCTCGTCGAGATAGATCGATGCCAACACGTCCGACTCGTCGGCCATGTGCCGCACCCGATCACCCTCGGCCCGGTCCCATTCGGTGGCGACGGCATGCTCGAAGTCGTCGATTCCACTGACGCGGTCGAGCCACGCCTGCTTCTCCTGGCGCTGTTGGATGCGCGCGACGATCGACTCGTACCCCGCGAACGCCTCGAGGCGCCGCACCAGCTCGTCGAGTCGGCCGGACAGCAGGAGCGACTTCTCGACGAACGTGGACACCACCTGCGGGTCAGTGGCCAGATGACCGGCCGGCTCGGCACCCAGGAGTGCGAGTTGGTCGCGTAGGCCGACGGCAATGGTCGAGATGGCGGTGACCTCCCCCTCGAGGTCGACGCGAACGGCGTGACGGTCGAAGAAGTCGAGCCGCCACGCGGGGAGTGCACTGATGCGGTCCGCCACCGCGGCGGTTGTCCACGCGATCTGGCCGACGGGATCGGACGAGAAACGCTCTAGTTCGCCCCTGCCATGACTACGACGACGGGACAGCGCCGAGACCCCGGTTCCGCTGCCTTCTACGTCTTCGATCGACCGGCCATGCCAGAGGTCGACGGCCAAGGCGACGAAGTCGGCACCCTCGGCATCGCTGTCGACGGCCGCACCGGCATCATCACCCAACTGTTGCCGGATGGCCTTACACAACGCCCAGCGTCTGGCCTGCGCAAGCCGGGTCGTGTCGGCGAGGTCGGCCAGCGGATCGGACGAGGACGTACCGGAACCGGCGGTCGACGACGCTTTCGTCGTCGACCGCGCCGCTGACCTTCGATGCCGGAGGTCGTCGCGCATGCCGGTGAACATCGCCGAGAACGCCCCGATCAGCATGCCGAGCAGCACCACCAGCGCGGCCGCGATCACCACCACGAAAACGGCGATCACGACGTACATCATCTGTCCAGTAGACCACGGTTCACGACGACTGAGGTCGGTTCCTGCGCAGCTCAGCGAGGCGCAACGGAGTCCTTCATCACTGTGGTCCGGACCAATGGACTCACACTCGGGTGATGGACTCCGACCGACGTTCATGGGTCGAGATGAAGTCCATCTGTCGCCGAGGCCCGTGAGTCACTTCGGGTCAGACCCGGCCGGCGAGCCGCCGAGCAACTCGCGGATGTCGTCGGCGTCGATGGCGGCGCCGAAGAGGTCCCCATCGTCGACCACAGCGTCGAACAGGTCGCGCTTACGTTGTTGCAGCGCAACCACCTTCTCTTCGATCGTGTTCGCCGACACCAAGCGATAGACCGTGACCGGACGAGTCTGACCGATGCGATGGGCGCGGTCCACGGCCTGGGCCTCGGCTGCCGGATTCCACCACGGATCGCACACGAAACAGTAGTCCGCCTCGGTCAGGTTCAGCCCGAAACCGCCTGCCTTGAGACTGATCAGGAACACCTTCGACGCCCCGCTCGTGAACTGCTTGATCGCCGCGGTTCGCCGACGCGCGGTCATCGATCCGTCGAGGTAGCTGTATTCGACGCCGGCATCGTCCAGGGCGCGTTCGAGCAATCGGAGGAAGCCGGTGAACTGGCTGAAGATCAGGGCGGAGTGCCCTTCGGCGATGAGCTCGGGAATCTGCTCGACGAGGAACTCGACCTTCGCCGAGTCGATGTCGGTGTGCTTCTCGTCGACGAGCCCGGCGTGCAGGCTCAGTTGCCGGAGCATGGTGAGGGATCGGAAGATCTGGAACCGGTTGCCGTCGAAGTCGTCGAGCAGGCCGAGCACGCTCTGCCGCTCCCGCGTGAGGCGCGTCTGATACAGCTTGTCGTGCTTCGGGTTCAGGCTGATCGACAGCACCTGTTCCTGCTTGGCGGGCAGGTCCGTGGCGACCTGATGCTTCGTGCGCCGCAGCATGATCGGGCGAATTCGTCGTCGTAGCAACGCCAACCGCCCAGGCTCCGAGCCACTTTCGATCGGCTTGCGGAAATACGACGTGAACGTCTTCGCCGACGGGAACAGACCCGGCACGGTCAACGCCATCAGAGACCACAGTTCCATCAGATTGTTCTCCAGCGGCGTGCCGGTGATCGCGATCTTGATCTCGGCATCAAGACGGCGAGCGCACTGATGAGCTTTGCTGGCGTGGTTCTTGACGAACTGTGCCTCGTCGAAGAACACGGCCGACCAACTGGCCGATGTGAACTCGTCGATACCGATGCGCATCAGCGCATACGAGGTGACGACCAGTTGCGCTCCCTCGATCCGATCGGCGAACGCGATCTTCGCCCGCGCGCTCGTCTCGGTCACCGTCGCAATCCTCAGACCGGGCACGAAGCGTTCGGCTTCGACAGCCCAGTTCGAGATCACGCTGGTCGGCGCGACCACGAGAACGCGAGCCTGCGGATCCTCCTCGATGACCTTCGCGACCAGTGCGAGCGACTGGAGGGTCTTGCCCAGACCCATGTCATCGGCCAGAACACCGCCGATCCTGTTCTCCCACAGAAAGTTCAGCCAGTCGAGGCCGGCCCTCTGATAGTCACGCAGGTCCGCATGCAGCCCGGTCGGCACCGGACACGGCACCGGCGGTGTCGCAGCGGCCAGACGCTTCAGCTGGTTCCGCCACTGTGCGAGGTCGTCGACCACGGTGCCGAGTTCGAGCAGCTCGTCCCACAGAGTGGCGTTGTGCGTATCCCGGCGGACCCGCCCGCGGTCGAGTTCTCCCAGGTCGCGAGCCTCGGCCACCAGTTCGGCCAGGCGTTGCAGTTCCGGGGTGTCGAGTACGAAGTAGGCCCCGTCGGGCAACAGCATGTGTGTTGCGCCGTTCGACAGCGCCGTCAGCACCTGGTGCAGCGGCACCGCGACGCCGTCGACCTCGACAGTGATCGACAGGCCGAGCCAGTCGTTGTCATCGGACCGTTCGGCACCGAAACCGATCTCGGGGACGACCTCTGCGGCGCGGTAGTCGGGGAGGTCACCGACGATCTCTACCTCGATCCCGGCAGCCCGCAGCTCCGGGGCGACTTCGGTGACGAAACGCGCAGTGTCGACGGGCGAATAGCGGTAGCGGCGGGTCAGGAGCGCAATCGATGCCGATGCGAGAGCTTCGTCGCGACTCATCTCGGCGAGTTCCGGATCGTCTGCGAACTTGCTTCCCGGAAACCCGGCGACCTGGATCTGCCATCGATCACACACCCGAGCCGCAGCTTCGAGGTGACCACGGAGTTGCTTCCACAGGCGACGTTCGGCCACGTCGTCACCGAACCCCGAGTTCTGGCCTGACGGGAAGAATCGTCTGCTCCCGTTCACGCGGTACACGACACCCCACTCGAGGTGCGCGCCGCCGTCGTCGGCGACCCGAAGCGTGACTGCCGCGTCGGGACCGGTGATCTCCGGTCGGGTCACTGCGCCATCGGCCACGGTCACAGACATCCGACCGGCGAGGTCGGGGAGGACCTCGTCGGCGAACTCCGCGATGTCGGTGTCGGGAATTCTGACCGTCCCGGCGTCGAGCAGTGCCCGGAGGGCTTTCGACGACCCGTCGTCGACGAGCGGCGCCAGGAACATCGTGCCGCCTCGTACCAGGCTCGCTCCGTGAGGCACCGATCCGAACAGCATCAGAGCGTCGTCCTCAGACGGCCCGACGGTCGGGAAGTCGACACCGCCCGACACCACGAGACCCTCGTCGTCGCGATCGACGGTCAACGCGGCCGTCGCCGGTGGAAGCAACTCGACCTTCTTCGCGCCCGTCGACTTGTGCGCCACCAGTACGACACCATCGTCGACCGCCGCCCGTAGAGCGGTCCAGATCTCGGCGGACGCCTGGTCCAGCCGGTGAACCTGGGAGGTTCCGTACAGGTGCTTGTCCCCGGCGCAGAGGTGGATGGCACGGACTCGCGCCAGGTGAACGGGGTCGAAGTACTCAGCTGGATGGTCGGTGGTGGATCTGTAGTACTCGGTCACATATCCCGGCTCGATGGAACTCCACGTGATCCCCGTGCGTACCCAATTGCCCTTCTTGCCGTGGGTCACCAGGCGCAATGTCACCGTCTTCAGGCTCATCCACTCGGGATCGTCGATCTCGACGAGCAGACCGATGGGAGCCGATCCCGGCTCTTTCGGGGTGGCACCGGCGACGAGGTCGCCCAATAACGTCCGCCACGGCGCTGATGCATGCCCAACGTGTCGAGGCAACGCACCGATGAGTCCTGCACGCATCACCCCCAGCGCCAGAGCAACGGTGTGCTTGCAGTTGGCACCGACCGGACAGTCGCATTCAGCGACGCCGACCACATATCCGCGGGCGCCCTCACTGAAAGCGATCTCGAGTGCATACAGTTCGCCACTCGAACCGACGCAGGTCCCGGTCGCCGACATGGATAACGGGTCCCAGTCCTCGAGAGCTACGCGCCCCTGCTGTGCGTATGCCGCACCTCGGCCTATCGTCGCGACGTCGAAATGCAAGAGCAGGCCCGACTCTGCGGGCGATAACTGATCGAACGCTGCCACACGACGAGGCTAGGCCATGCTGCCGGCAGCGGGACGCCACGTCTCCAGCGCACCGGAGGCCATGCGCGTTTCTCCACAGGCTCGCCGAATCGGTACCAAGCAAGCACTTGGTTTGCTACTTTCCGGTCAATGGGATTCCTGAAGCAGACCACGCCGGATATCGACTTCCCGACATGGAGTCAGGGCACGCGTGCGGAGAAGATCAAGCCGATGGCCCGGCACTGGGCCGAGGTCGGGTTCGGGACACCGGTGGCGCTGCACCTGTTCTACGTCGGCAAGATCCTCCTCTACGCCCTTGTCGGCTGGGTCGTCGTGATCAGTACACCCGGGATCGACGGCTTCTTCGACGTCACCGACTGGTACAACGAGCCGATCGTCTTCCAGAAGGTCGTGCTCTACACGATGCTGTTCGAGGTCGTCGGTCTGGGATGCGGGTTCGGTCCGCTGAACAACCGGTTCTTCCCGCCCCTGGGTTCGATCCTCTACTGGCTACGTCCGGAGACGATCCGGCAGCCACCATGGCCACGGATCCCGTTGACTGCCGGCGATTCCCGTAACCCGGTCGACGTCATCCTCTATGGCGCCCTGCTCATCTTGCTGGTCATCGCGCTGTTCAGTCCGGGTAGCGGCGCGATCCCGGAGCTGGACACGACCGTCGGCGTCCTCCCCAGCTGGCAGATCTGGGCCGTCCTGGGTGTGCTCGCGGCGATCGGTCTGCGTGACAAAACCGTCTTTCTCGCGGCGCGCGGTGAGGTGTACGGCGCGTTCACCGTGGCGTTCCTCTTCAGCGGTGTCGACATGATCATCGCCGCGAAGCTGGTCTTCCTCTGCATCTGGCTCGGGGCGGCGACGTCGAAGCTGAACAAGCACTTCCCGTTCGTCATCGCGACGATGATGTCCAACAACCCGATCTGGCGTTCCCCGAAGATCAAACGGAAGTTCTTCGAGAACTTTCCCGACGACCTGCGGCCAGGCCGTCGATCACGATGGATCGCGCACTTCTCCACTGCGGTCGAAGGACTCGTGCCGCTCGTCCTGTTCTTCTCCCACGGCGGGTGGGTGACCGCGGTGGCGGCGACGATCATGCTGATCTTCCATTTCGGCATCCTGTCGTCGATCCCGATGGGCGTCCCGCTGGAGTGGAACGTCTTCATGATGTTCGGCATCCTGGCGATCTTCGTCGGTCACACCGACATCGGACTCGCCGACCTCCAATCACCCTGGCCGATAGTGCTCTTCGCAGTGTCCGCCGGCACGGTGATCATCGGGAACCTGATGCCGCGCAAGGTCTCGTTCCTGCCCGGCTTGCGCTACTACGCCGGCAATTGGGACACCGGCCTGTGGTGCATCAAACCGTCCGCGTCGGCGAAGATCGAACAGGGCATCGTCGCCATCGCGTCCATGCCGGCCGCACAGCTCGAACGGTTCTACGGCAGTCCCGAAGCGGCCCAGATCCCGCTCTACATGGGATATGCGTTCCGCTCGTTCAACAGTCACGGTCGGGCGCTGTTCACGTTGGCGCACCGAGCGATGGCCGGCGCCGGGAGCGGAGCGAGCGGGCCGGAAGAGAACGGCGTTGCGGAGTCGGAGTATGTACTGACCGACGGCGAACGAATCTGCAGCACGGCGATGGGCTGGAACTTCGGCGACGGGCATCTCTCCAACGAGCAGCTCATCGAATCCTTGCAGCGACGTTGTCATTTCGAGCCCGGGGAGGTCCGGATCGTACTGCTCGACGCGCAACCGATCCACCGACAGACGCAGGAGTACCGCCTCGTCGACCCGGCCGTCGGCGAGTTCGAACGCGGATACGTACGCGTTGCCGACCTGGTCACGCGACAGCCGTGGGACGACCAGGTTCCCGTCACGGTGACCTGGCGCGCCGACGACGGCCTGGCAGATCCCACCGGGTGAGTCGGGGCGATTGGGTCCGCCAGGCGAATCACAATGCCCCCACAGCTTCGGCAGCCCGGCGCCGATCACGCACCTCGGTCGACGACTCCGCCCGATTCACGACCCAGGTGGCGCCGCCCGCCATGGCAAGCCCGAGAGCCGTTGCCCACCCGAAGGGTTCGTCGTACATCGCGGTGCCCCACACCGCGGTGACGGGTGGCATCAGGAACATCAGCGTGTTCACCGAGGTGACGCCGGACCGTCGTAGGAGTATCCAGTACAACCCGTAACCGCCGAGCGTCGACAGGATCGACAGCCAGGCGATCGCGAGCCAGAAGGTGCGGTCGGTCGGCGGCACCGCCACCCCCGCGAGAAGGCCTGCCGCGGTGAAGATCACCGCGGAGACGCCGCAGTGGATCGCCAGGATGACCACGGGTGACGGCGGGTCGGCGACGCGTCGTTCGAGGAAGGTGGCGGCAACCAGCGCGGCCATACCGAGCAGCGGCACGAGGTAAGCCCACCACGGCGCGTCCGCCGACGACGTCGCGTCCGACCAGGTGACCAGTACAACCCCGGCCGCCCCGACGAGCAGACCCCACCACTGTCGTCGGTGGGTGACCGCCCCGAGCAACGGACCTGCCAGTGCGGCGACGACGAGCGGTTGGACACCGTCGATGAGTGCGGTCGTCCCGGTACTGACGCCGAGAGCGATCGCCCAGTACACCGTGACCGTGTAGCCGGCTTGCGAGAGCGCACCGATGACGACCTGGGAACCGATCGCTCGCCCGGACATCGGCGCGAGACCCCGCCGACGCCACAGGATGTACACGACAACGCCGAGCAAGAACGCCACCACCAGAAAGCGCCACATGAGGACCGTGAGCACCGGCGCCTCACCCGCGCCCAGCTTCGCGCCGATGAAACCCGACGACCAACAGACGACGAACACCGCCGACATGACAACTGTCACCCATCGCGCTGGTATACCGATCTGTGAAGTTTGCATGCCGCCGACCTTACCGATCGGTGTAGTCTTTGTCCTGTGACTGCCGAGACCACACTCTCGACCGTGGAGTGGACACCCAAGGCCCGACTCATCCTCGACGCGGCCTCGGCACTGTTCTACGAACACGGCATCCACGCCGTTGGCGTCGACTCGATCGCCGCTGCCGCAGGCGTCACCAAACGAACGCTGTATGACCGCTTCGGTTCCAAAGAGCAACTGGTCGTCGAGTATCTGCGTGCCCGCAACGCCGCCTGGCAAGAGTTCCTCCGGTCCCGACTGGACGCCGCCGATGCGTCGCCGAGCGCACAACTCGCCGCGATCTTCGACGCCACGCGGGACTGGTCGGCGGACCGCGGTCACAAGGGGTGCGCGATGATCAACGCGCACGCCGAGATCAGCGATCCCGGGCATCCCGCGTTCTCGATCATCGTCGGCCAGAAACACGAGCTACGGGACCTCTTCGCCTCGATCGCGACGAAGGCCGGCGCGCCCGACCCGCGCACATTGGCACAGCGACTGTTCACCCTCCATGAGGGCGCGCTGGTGACCGCCGGGATGGGGGTCGAGCCGGGAGCTCTCGACGCGGCTCGCGATTTCGCACTCGAGGTCTTCGACGGCCAGCAGTCGAATTGACGAACTCTTAGCGCCCGGATGCGTTCCGCAGCAACATGATGCGGAGTACATCTGATCCGGTGACCTTGTTCGACATACTGCCCTCTCTGAAAGGCGTCACCGTGACCAGATCGTTCGACACCGCGACGTGGGGAACACCGTTACGCACCGTCGGACTGGACGTCGTCGCCGGCGACCTGTCCCTCCGCGCAGAATCGCTGCACCGCAAGATCGCGTTCTACCTCGACGCCGACGGCGGGCCCGTCTGCCAATCCCTGTGCCCGACCGGGGTGTGGTACCCGACGCTGGTCACCCGGATCACGTCTGCAGTCGTCGCCCACGGCCGCGTCGTCGTCTACGTCGACGCCGCCCTCCCACTCCACTCCGCGTTGCTCGATGTCGCTTTCCCGGGGACTCATCTGGCGGGTGCGACCATGCTCGACATCACCGTCGTCGACCTGTCCCGGCATCGTCGCACCCTGTACGCCGAGGCCCCCGCGCATCTCACGGTCACCGGCACCATCGCCCTGGCCCTGTCGCCCGTGATCCCGACGCGGGCAACGGACCCGCGAACCGCCTCCCGGTCGGTAACCGCCTGACACGATCGCACACGGCACGACAACTACTGGGCAAAGAGAAGCCGAAACCGCCGCCACGGCTCATAATCGCCTGATGCAACCGGAAACGGTCTCACGATTCCTGCCCGGATTGGGAGTGCTCCGCAGCTACGAGCGGTCGTGGCTGAAGGGTGACATCGTCGCCGGGATCGTCCTGACGGCGTTGCTCATTCCCGCCGGCATGGGGTACGCCGAAGTCGCCGGGTTGCCGCCGGTCACCGGTCTCTACGCGACGGTCATACCGCTGCTCGTCTACGCCGTCGTCGGACCGTCCCGCATCTTGGTCCTCGGGCCCGACTCGTCGCTCGCCCCGATCATCGCGGCGTCGATCATTCCGCTCGCCGCGTTCGACGCCGAGCGCATCGCCTTGGCCGGCGTGCTCGCCATCGAGGTCGGTCTGGTCCTCCTGATCGGCGGCCTCCTCCGGCTCGGCTTCGTCACCGACCTGCTGTCCAAACCGATCCGCATCGGCTACCTCAACGGGATCGCACTGGTCGTGGTGCTCAGCCAGTTGCCGAAACTGTTGGGCTTCAGCGTCGATGGCGATTCGGTCCTCCAGGAGGCGATCGACATCGTCCGGGGCGTCACGTCCGGCGAGGCCGAGCTGCTGCCGACGGTCATCGGGGTGTCGTGCCTGGTCCTGATCTTCGCACTCAAGTTCTGGCGCAAAGCGATTCCCGGAGTTCTGGTCGCGGTGGTGGCCTCGATCATCGCGGTCGCGGTCTTCGGCTGGTCCGATGACCTGCCGGTCGTCGGAGCGATGCCCCGCGGATTCCCGTCGCCGTCCCTGGAAGGCGTGACCCTCGACGACGTCATCAGCCTGATCGGCCCGGCCGTCGGTATCGCGCTGATCGCGTTCGCGGACACCAGCGTGCTGTCGCGAACATTCGCCGCGCGTGCGGGTGACCAGGTCAACGGCAGCCAGGAGATGGCGGCCATCGGCACCGCGAACATCGCCACCGGCTTCCTGAGCGGCTTCGCGATCTCGGCGTCGTCCTCCCGCACCCCGGTGGCCGAACAGGCCGGCGCCAAATCCCAACTCGCCGCGGTCGTCGGGGCGCTTCTGATCGTCGTGTTCATCTTCGTCGCACCGGGAGTCACCGCCTACCTTCCGTCAGCAGCGCTGGCCGCCGTCGTGATCGCCGCGGCCATCTCGCTGATCGACATCTCCGGCGTGGTGGCGCTGTTCCGCGCAAACTGGGTCGAGGGTGCGCTGTCGATCGCCGCGTTCCTCGGTGTCGCGCTGATCGGTGTCCTGCAAGGCATCCTGGTTGCGATCGGCCTGTCGTTCATCGCCTTCGTGAATCTCGCGTGGCGACCGTACCGGACGGAGTTGGGGCGGGTTCCGGGACTGCGCGGCTACCACGATGTGACCCGCCATCCCGAGGCCGAACGCATCGACGGTGTGCTCATCATCCGATTCGACGCCCCGTTGTTCTTCGCCAACGGCGGCATGTTCGACGACTACGTCCGAGGCAAAGTCCGCGAGGCGAGAACAGCGGGGCGAGAGCTCCACACCGTGATCATCGCCGCCGAACCCATCGTCGACATCGACGCCACCGCCGTCGACGAACTCGTCGAACTGGACGACTATCTCCGTAGCCACGGCATCACCCTTGTCTTCGCGGAGATGAAGGACCCGGTGCGAGACATTCTCCGACGCTATGACCTGCGCGTCGACGGCAGACCCCGGTTCGACGACACGCATTTCGCGCCCACTACCGGCGCGAAGATCGACGAGATCACCGGGCAACCCCGCCGAGACGTCCAGAAGTCGAACGACGGGATCTGACACCGCGACATCGGACGCCCCTCAGTGCGCGAAGATCACCGGCCCGAGGAATTCACACACCGTCAGCGCCAGAGCGAGATCCAGGCGGTCGCGGTCCGCCGGGACCTCGGCGAGCGCCTTGCCGACGCGATACTTCACCGTGTTGCGGTGGAGGTTGAGCCGTTCAGCGGTGTGGAGGTGGCTTTCCTTGGTGGCGAAATACACCGACAGCGTCTCCCGCAGCATGTTCGCGTTCGGGGAGTCCTCGGCGAGTCCGCCGAGGACCTCGTGGACCCACGCCCGCGTCGACTCGAGGTCCTGCGCCAGCAGGGACACCACGGCCACACCTCGGTCGCCGAATCCGATCACCCGACTCGCCGCACCACCCGGCATGGTCGCCACCGAGTAGGCGGCGAGTGCCTGCTCGTGGGTTCTCCGGAAACCCCGTGCCCCGGATGCGGGAAGGCCCACCGCGACTCGGATTCCCGCCGGCACGGTCGAGCGCACCGCGGTCACCGACGAACCGTCGGTGACGTCCCGTCCGACCAGTGGAATCCAGGCCCAGACCGTCGACCGGTCGATCGCGGTGACGATCGGCGGGGAGCCTCCGCCCACCCGGGTACCGAGTTCGCGGGCCGCGTGGGTGAGCGCGACCAGTTCGCGGGGTTCGTCGTCGAATGACCACAGGATGAGCGCGAGGTGCCTGCGGTCGAGCGCGTAACCGGTCTCGGACTCGAAGGCCCGCTCATCGGATTCGGCGCCGTCGAGGAACGAGTGGATGGCCGCTGATTGCACGTTGCCCTCGACGCCGAGCCACCGTCGGCGTTCGTCTTCGTACGCCTCGAACACGTACAGGGAGATCCAGTCGATGTATCCGGACAACACATCGGAGATGTGCCGGGTCAACGCCATCGACTGTCCGGCGCCGAGGTCGAGATCCTCGACCAGTCGGTAACATTCACGCATCACGCTGTTCTGCCCGAGATGGTAGGCCCGCACGAGCGAGTTCGACGGCACGTCCCGTTGCGCCAGACGCAGCGCGTATTCCACTGCGGCGGTGGTCGGTTGCAGGTGTTCGATCGGAATGTCGTTCGCCAGGACGTGGATGATCGTCGAGACGTTGCCGTGCACGCTCGCCTCGAGCAACTCCACGAGCTTGGGATCGGTGTCGAGCTGATCGATCTCCCGGGCCATCATGGCGCTCAACTCGGTGACGATGTCGGACACGTTCTCGTGCAGAGTCTTCGCGATCATGGCCGCCTGCTCGAGCAGCTCGGACCCGGCCGCCGCGGGCACTCCGGCCAACCGGTCGCGCGCGGCGTCCCCCGCCGTCCACAGCGCACGCGACGGTCGCGACGCGGTCATCGTCGCGACCGTGCGTACCGCAACGCCGACTCGGCGGCGTGGTATCCGCACAACCCGTGGATACCGGCACCGGGTGGACTCGCTTGAGAGCAGATGTACACGCCCGGTACGCCGATCGCGTACGGATCGAGCGCGGCACGGGGTCGCAGGACCATCTGCAGGCCGTCGTTCGCTCCGCCGATGATGTCCCCACCCGCGAAGTTGGCGTTCGACGAGTGGAGCTGTTCGGTACCCGTGCTGACCGTCGCCACGATCCGATCACGGAATCCCGGTGCGAATCTCTCGATCTGCGCGACGATCTGCTCGGTGGCATCTCCGTCGAAACCTCGAGGGACATGCGCGTACGCGTAGATCGGATTGACCCCGCCCGCACTGCGACCGGGATCGGCGATGTACTGCTGACCGAGCAGGACGAACGGCCGTGGGACCATCACACCGGCCGCGCGCTGTCGCTCGGTGTGGGCGATCTCCGCGAAACTCCCGCCGAGGTGCACTGTCCCGGCGCGCAGGCAGTCCGGATTCGACCACGGGATGTCCCCGTCGATCGCGAAGTCGACCTTGTAGGCCGACGACCCGATTCGATAACGCCGGTACGAGCGGCGAATTCGAGCCGGCATCTCGTCGCCGAAGATCGAGAGCACCTGCGCCGGGGACAGGTCGAGCAGCGTGATGTCCGCCCGCGGCAGGTCGGCACGCGAGCTCACCCGGACACCGGTCTCGATCTTGCCGCCCGAATCCCGCAGTGCGCCGACGATCGCCGCGGTGATCGCTCCCGAACCGCCCTCGGCCACCGGCCATCCGTAACGATGCCCGCTCGCTGCGATCATGAGCCCGAGTGACGCGGTGAGCGGACGGTCCAACCGGGAGAACAGGTGTGCCGCGATCCCGCCGTACAGCGCACGGGCACGCTCGGTACGGAACCAGCGCGCGAGCACGGTGGCAGGCAGGATGGCTCGCGGGCCGAACGATGCGAGGCGAATCGGGTGACCGGGCACGTGCACGACCGGGCGGAGCAGATCGTCGCCGAGATCGTCGAAATGCTCGGCCAGATCACCGAACATCGCCTGCCAGCGCGATCCGTCGGCGCCCAGTCCCGCCGCCGTGGCACCGATCGACCGGAACAGCAATCCGGCGTCGCCGGAATCGAGAGGGTGCGCGCAGTCGGCGTCGGGCCACTTCCACGCCAGCCCGTACCGCTCGAGACCGACCTCCGCCCAGAACGGCGATCCCACGCCCAGCGGATGGAAGGCCGAACAGTGGTCGTGGATGACGCCCGGGACCGTCAGTTCGCCCGACCGGGCCCCACCACCGACGACCTCGGCCGCCTCCAGGACCTGCACGTCGACACCGTTGCGCGCCAGGTGCAGAGCGGCGGCGAGCCCGTTGGGCCCGCCGCCGACCACGACAGCTGTGGTCACTGCGGCGCCTGATCGGTCAGCCGGACCGTTGTCGCGCTGCGGTCATCGGAGCGCATCTTCGGTTCATGCACCACCTCAGGATCGGTGACGGCGCGGCGAGCGTCAACGTCGAGAGTCCAGTCGACCTGGAACGGGATGGGCCCGTTGGGCAGCCACGGTTGCTCGTTCACCGCGTCGACCACCCGGTAGGTCCCGGTCTCGATGACGCCCAGCGCCGCATCGATCACCTTGAACCGCTGCGTGCCCCGGTGAATCGGCTGGGACTCGATCCAGACCACCGTGAACTCGCCCGGCGCGAAGCCGCACCGCTTCTGCAGCGCCGCGATGAGCCGCTCGTCATGGAGATGCCCGTCACCGAAGTTGAAGGCCACCAACGAGTTACACGAGAACTCCGCCTCCCTCAGCGTGTAGGTGTCGATATCGGACCCGAGATGACGGATCATCAGCGAGTACAGCGCGCGCCCCTGGCTGTGCATCGAACGCCAGGCCAGCAGCTGGTGCATCACGACATCGGCCACCTCGGCCGGGTACGAAGCGAGGAGCTGGGTGCGGGTGTTCTTCGCGGGCCGCACGATGTGCTGGTCGAGCTTCTCCTCGGCACCGGGCGCGAAAGCCCACGTGGCCGACGCCCAGTTCCCCGCGTACTGGCGCATCGACGGGAGGAACGAGACCAGGTCCGGACGGAGGTTGCCGAGCACGGGGAAGAAGCAGAGCGCCGCGGCGATCAGCACCATCGCCCACGGCATCGACGTGTCGGTCAGCGCGTAACCGTCCCAGGCCGGGAATCCGAGGAACAGGAACACCGAGGCGTACGCGAAGAGCAGGTTCCATTCGAGCGGAACGGCCAGTGGGAACGTCGACAGGATGAAGAAGTGGAAGCACACCATGAGGACGACCGCCGCCACGGTGAGCGACTTGCTCGTCGAGAACAGCAAGACCAGCGGGGTGACGACCTCGACGATGGTGCCCAGGACGTGCCCGACGCCGCCAGCCAGCTTCGACGGCCGCATGTCCTCGGGGAAGTCGCGATAGTGCGCCCGCTTGATCTTCTTGCTCGGCAACCACGGGGTGTTCGACAGCATCGGCGGGATCACCATCGAGAAATGATGTCCCAGCTTGGAGATCCCGGCACCGACCCACACCGACACGATGAGCAGTTTGAGCGCCAGGATCATGTCGACGAACGGGAGGACGCCGAAGAAGATCATCGCCGGGAGATACTGCTCGGAGCGAGCCGCGATGAAGATGACCTTGTCCCGCAGGCCGATCACCACGAACAGCGCGATGAGCGGGTACATCAGAACGGGGTTCACCAATCCCTGGTTGTCGGCCACCACCGAGTCAAGCGAGTTCGACGCGATACCCGGGAGCGCTATCGCGACAGCAAGATTCGCGAGAATGAGCGCGTAGACCGCGATGTCGAACGCGGTGCGGGAGTCACCCTTGGTGAAGGGCACCTTGCCGGGCCACGGTGGAAGCCGGATCGTCTGTGGCCGCAGCCAGTACAGGAAGCCGCCGGTCATCGGTTTGAAATGTCCGGCCAGCGGCCCCCACGACCCTCCGATGCCCAGGACCTCCACCAGCACGGTCCACAAGACCAGCTTCTGATAGACGATCGGCTGGTTCCACCACTCGGTCACGTGCAGCGGGTTGAGTCCGGACGTCAGCGTCGCGAGGACGATCCCGACACCGCCGTAGAAGACGAAGACTTTCATCAGATAGATCAGATGAACCATCTTCGGCGTGCCGAAGCCGTGATCGGCCCAGTGGGCTCCCAGCACGCGGATCCGATCGAAGAACGGCCGCTGGAGGAATGTCTCCGGGTCCACTTGGGGAAAGTCTGGTTGGGTGAGTCCCATTGGTGCGCACTCCTTGTCGTGTGAATGGGTCGGTTGAGGTGTGGGTGGGTTGGGTGTGGGACCGGCATCGCCGGTCTCGGCGCGCGGGTCATCGGCTCGGCGTCCGCCGTGGGACGTCGAAATCGGGCCGAATCGGGGGATCAGATGGGCTGCGGACTGTGGAGACCGGAACGCAGCGCCGGTTTGTCGATCTTCCCGACCGGATTGCGCGGCAGTTGGTCGACGACGTGGATTGTGCTCGGCTGCTTGATCTTCGCCAGCCGTCCGGCGAGGTGGTCAGCCAGCTTTCCCGCATCGACCGCACGGTGTGGGTAGGCGACGACGAACGCGACGGGCAACTCGCCGTAGAGTTCGTCCGGTGCTCCCACGACCGCGCACTCGAGCACGTCGGGATGCGTCGCCAGTGCGTTCTCGATCTCCTTGGGGTAGATGTTCTCCCCGCCACGGATGATCATGTCCTTGATGCGGCCCACCAGGGTCAGGTAGCCGTCCTCGTCGAGGCGGCCCACATCCCCGGAGTGCAGCCGGCCGTTGATGACAGTCGACGCGGTCGCCTCCGGCCGGTTCAGGTAGCCGCGCATGACATTCGGCCCGCTGATGACGACTTCACCGATCTCGCCGGTGGGCACCTCCGTGCCCTGTTCGTCGACGATGGAGATCCGCTGCCCCGGAAGCGCCGGGCCCACCGTCCCGAGTTTGCGTACTCCGACGACCGGATTGCAGGCCGACGCACAGGTGCCCTCGGTCAGGCCGTAACCCTCGACGACAGGTATCCCGAAGGCGCCCTCGACCCGGTCGAGCAGTTCTCTCGAGATCGGGGCGGCCCCGCAGACCGCGAACCGGAGAGACCCGGTGGCCCCAGCTGTCAGACCGTCCTGCGACACGAGGAGCGCGTAGATGGTCGGTACGGCGGAGAAGTATGTCGGGGTGAGCCGTGCGACGTCGTCGAAGAACCGTGACGAGGAGAATCTCCCGGTGATGCTCAGCTGCCCGCCCGCGAGCATCGGCGCCAGGAAGCTCACGCAGATGGCGTTCACGTGGAACAGCGGCAGCACCAGGAGGGCATGGTCGGCCGCGGTGAGACCGAAATGCGTGACCATGGTCGACGCCATGTAGTGCAGATTGTCGTGCGACAGTCGGACACCCTTGGGTCTGCCGGTGGAGCCGGAGGTGTAGATCAGCAATGCGTCGTCGCCGGCGGCCGGTGACAGTGAGCCCCGCCAGTCCGCGCTCGGCGCCGTCGCCAGTTCCTCCACGTCGAACCGGGCACGGTCGGACCTCAGTTCTGCTGCGCGGGTCCCGATGACGACCCGTGCTCCCGAATCCGCCAGCTGGTACTCGGCTTCCTCCGGGGTGAATGCCGGGTTGACCGGAGTGGCGACCGCGCCGATCCGCCATGCCGCCATCAACGTGACCAGCAGTTCGATCCGGTTGGGCAGAAAGGTCGCCACGACGTCCCCGGGTCGAACGCCAGCACGGCCCAGTTGTTCGGCGACACCCTCGACGCGACGCGCAAATCCGGCGTAGTCGAGGGCGACCACGTCATCGCGAACACACGGGGCGTCGGCGCGATGGGTCAGGTCCCATGCGAAGTAGGTGCTGGTCACCGGGCTTGCCTCCGAGATCGTCGTGGTTGATGTGATCCAGAACACTATGAAAGCGGGAGCCGAACCGAAACGGTCGCGGAGGCCAGACTTCCTCGAGACCTTTGTGCTCGGGGGACAATCCGACACCGGACGTCGTCGGTCCGGTCGAGCTCTGCGTGCGCGGGGTCCCGGTAGCGTGTGAGGTGCTCTGCGCAGGCCCTCGCGAGCGTTCGGCGAACCCTGGGCGGGCCACCGTTGCACGACGTCACCCGACCGCCGAGGAAGCACCATCCATGACCGCGCACGCCAACGGACCCTTACCGTCGAGACGGTCGCCGGACGACGGACGCGCGCTCGACGCGGTCGCCGCCTTCGACGCCGGACTGTCCGACCAGGAGCGGCGGGTGCTGACCGAGCGCGTCTACGCTGCCAGCCCTCGCACCCAGTCGGAGGTCGCCGACCTTCTCGGGTTGTCCCGCGAGCGAGTCACCCAGATCGATCGCTCCACACGACACCGCCTGCGCTCGTTGATCGAGGCGGACCCGGCCCTCGCCGACCTGTCGGCGATGATCAACCGCCGGGCCGCTCCGGTCGCGGACGCCGCTGCGCTCATGGCCGACTCGACGCTCGCCGGGACTCCGGTGGGCGGCGTCGAGGCCCCGTGCTGGCGGGTGGTGGCCGCGGCGTCGGGTCTGCGCACGAGCGAGAACTGGATCATCCGGGGCAGCCTGCGCTCGGTCGCCGAGTTCACGAAGTCGGCGGTCGAGGCGGCGGCGCGCCCCGGCGAGGCGGCTTCGGTCATCACCATCGCGGATCACCTGGGCCTGTCCGGAGATTCGGCCGCACGGTGGCTACTGCGGGCGGGATACGAACTACTCGACGGCCACGCGATCGCCGCCCGGTCGACGACGGGCGAGATCGTCGTCGCAGCGCTCTCGATCCGCGGCGCGCCGTTGACCTTCGACGACATCATCGACGCGACTTCGGCGATCCCGCGTGCCCACAACAGTATTCGAAACGCGCTCGCCTCGGACGTGCGTATCGTCAGAACCGACCGCACCCGCTACGGCCTTGCCAAATGGGGCCTTCCACGATACGAGCCGGTCCATCTGCAGATCGATGCGATTCTCTCTGACCGCGACGGGGCCGTGCCCCTCGACGACGTCATCGCGACGATCCGCGGTCGTCACGACGTCAGCGAGGCCACAATCCGTTCGTATGCCGGTGCCGGCGAATTCCAGATCCGCGACGGCATCGTCACCCGACGCGAACGACCACATCGGCCGCGGCGGACGCCGGGACGGACGCGCGGACTGTACCGCGAAGACGACGTCGTGCATTGGGCGACGACGATAACTCCCGCGCAGTGTCGCGGAACGGGTTTCAACATACCCAGCGCTCTCGCCGGACTTCTCGGCATCGGCCCGGGTTCACCGGTCACACTCGAGACCGCGCTGGGCACACAGGCTTTCACGTGGGCATCGGTTCAGGCACGATCCGGCTCGATCAAGCGGTTCATCGATGAGCTCGAACTGGAACCGGGTACGCCCGTGTTCCTCGACTTCGGGCCGCACACCTTCACCGTTCGACGGGCCGAGCAGGCAACCGCGTCGTCCGCCGCGGACATCCTGACCCGGATCGGGCGGCAGCCGGCCCGGCTCACCAGAACCCGACTCCTCCAGGTGCTCGCCGAATCACTGTGGTTGCCACCGCAATCCGGAATCAACGACGTCGTCGAGCTCCTCGGCAGGCGTCGCGAGACCGACCTCGCGGACCGGGTCGCGGCCACACTGCGCTGAGCGTCGGGCATCGGTCAGCGAGTGCTCGGGGCACCCCAGTGGGGCTCGCCGTACGGGGCGTCGACCGCGACGCATGCGCCGGCCGACGCGCAGGCGAGGATCCGGACCATGGTGTCGCGAGTACCGAGATCGCCTTCGAAAGACACATACTCGCCACGACGCAGCCCGACGTCCGCCACCATCCGCTCCGCTTCGGCGATGAGTTGGCCGGTGGCGGCTTGTGGTTCGTGTCCGAGGTCGACGAGGCCGCCCTCGTTCCGGAGCATGTCCGCCGTCCGGAGTGCAGCGAGGACGAACTCGTCGCCGACGCGGTACATCTGACGACAGTGGCTCCGGGGCACGGCGGCTTCGACCAGATCCTCGACCTCGGTGCATTGATCGACATGAGCGAGCACGAAACCGATCTCGCACGAATGTGCCGGTTCGTTCGCTGGGCCGAGGACGATCGGAACCGTGACGGCGTCGACCTCCAGCAAGGAATACCAGGCGAGCACGAACTCCCAGCCGGTGCGGATCACGAGACCCACCCGACTGCCCGCGCGGACCCCGCAGGAGACCAGTTGCTCGGCCATCCATTCCACGGACTCGTAGAACCGTTCGAAGTCGATGACGGCGTCACCGGTGCGCACCGCGGGCAGCGAGCCATGGGTGTCGTGGGCGCCGCTCAGCAGCGAACATGAAGCCGACGTCTGACTCACACATCCCCGTATGCGTAGCGAGTTCGTCTGCCGTGCAGCCGAACTCGTGGAACTCGCGGGCGACTCCACCGTCTCGCACCGGCATGAGACCCTCACCTTGCAGAGGTTAGGCTACCTTTACCAAGCGGGTCGGTGTCAACCCCCTACATAGTTTTTCACTCATATCGAGTTTAGGGTACGTTCACCTACGATCCCACCCTGCCGCAGCTGTCGGGTCTCCCCCTGCGATGAGTCCCGACGTTCATGCGACACCCCGTTTCCGAACGGGTTGATGACACGAGGAGAGCACGAGATGACACAACGAACCCTGCGGGCCGTCGGACTGTCCGCACTCATCGGCGGATCGGTGACTGCCGCGCTGCTCGCCGGCGCCGCGTCGGCGGGCGCAGACACATTCGTCCGGCTTCCGGGCGGCACCGCGAAAGGTGAGGGCGTCCAGATCGTCCGATCCGAGGAGAGCGCGCGGGTCTCGACGTCGATGGCTGCCAACGGCGTGTCCAGAACCACCTGGGTCAGCGGCCAGATCACCTTGTACGCACCGAATCTCAAACCGGCGAAGGCAGGACCGAGCGTCGGCGCGGCCGGCGAGACCACCCTGCCCGGAAGCAACGGAACCGCCACGAACGGCGCCGCGGCCACCCTGTCCACCGGCTACATCATCGGGTGCCAGGTGAACATCAAGGGCCTGCAGGGCGGTCTGTCCGGATCGTTGACCCCGACCGCACCCTCCCTGTCGGGGACCCTGACCGTCCCGCTGGCCGCCGGCGACGTCACGTTCGTGGTGTTGAACACCAAGAACATCGAGAAGGCCGGTACTTACCACCTCGGTTACGACGACGCGCAGATCGACGTGCAGAACTGCGGCGGATACGCCCAGGCACGAGCATTCACCACGATCGAGACCACCGGCGAGGTGCACCAGAAGGTGAACCTCTACGGCAAGCCGTTCTCCATCGGCTGACCGCGAACCCGTTGTCCACCACCATGACCCGCCGAATCGGAGCTCCCATGACCGTCACCAAGCGCCGCGCCACGCGCACCCGGATCATCGCGTCCACGACCGCAGTCGCCTGCGCGGCACTGATACCCGTCCTCGATGCCGCACCCGCACACGCCGACACCACCGTCCAACTCCCCGGGCAATCCGTCACGAAGAAGTTGAAAGACGGTACGACGGTGACCATCACGCGCAGCAAAGAGTCCGCGCGGATCACCCCGTCGATGGGCGCCGCGCCCCTGCACCGCAACGCCTGGGTGTCCGGCAAGTATGTGGTGACCACGTCCGACCCGGCCGCGAAGATCGGTGTCGGCGCCGGCTACATCGCCGGCTGCCAGCTGACACTGGGCGGCAACTCGAACAGCAGGGCCGGCGCGACCGCACCCAACTTCGACCTCCAGAGCGCGACCACGACGGCCGAGACCGGCGCCGGCGTGACCATCGGGCCCGGCCAAGCGGTCAACTACGTCATCAACGACCGTGAGTACAAAGACGCGTTCGGTGCGGCCGGCCACTCGTCGTCGATCAGCTTCTCCGGCGGCAAGGGCACACTGGCGTACACCAACGAGACCATGATGGTGAACGGCTGCGCCGGTTACGCGCAGGCCCGGTCGTACGCCAAGGTGAGCATCACCACCGACAACGTGTCGCAGTCGATCGCCGTGTACGGAAAGCCGTTCAGCATGGGCTGACCGACCACCGCTCCCAGAGATGCGAAATGGCCCCCCACCCGTGAGGATGGGGGGCCATTTCTGGCGGTGGCGGAGGGATTTGAACCCTCGGTACGGGGTTACCGCACACAGCATTTCGAGTGCTGCACCTTCGGCCGCTCGGACACGCCACCGCCGAAGACTGTACCGCAGACCCGCGGTCAGACTTAAATCGGCTGCTCAGGCCCACCCCCGCCCCCTGAGGAGCGAGCTTGCGAGCGTCACGAAGGGTCCTCGCAACTCGTCTCGGCAGGCCCCTTCGAGGCTTGTCGCTATCGCTCCTCGCACCTCAGGGAGCAGGGGGCCTAGTGGCCGGTCAGCTTGTCCTTGACGTCGTCGATCTTGCCCTTGACGGCGTCGGCGGCGTCGGTGATCTTCTGCTTGCCCTCGGCCTGCGCCTGGTCGCCCTTGCCCTCGTTCTTGAGGTCCTGATCGTCGGTGAGGCTGCCGGCAGCTTCCTTGCCGCGACCCTTGAGCTCTTCGGCCTTGTTCTTGGCGTCGTCCGTGGTTCCCATGAAGCCTCCTCGGTGAGGTTCGGCGCGGCCGGGTGCCGTCCGATGTGGAAGAACTCGGCGACGACCGACGCGCCGGCTGCTCGACACTGGCGCCGCCTGGGGAGCGGACTCCCGCATCCCACCGTGCCACAGGTGTGCACTGAGCTGCATGACCGCAGGTCAGTGACCTGTCAGCGGCTGTTGAACTTCTGGGACACCTCGTTGATCTTGTCCTTGGCGGTACTGAACGCCTCTTGGACCTTCTCGTTCTCGGCGAGATCGTTGAGCTTGTCCTTGGCGGTGTCCAGCGCATCCTGGACCTGCTTGCTCTCGACGAACTCGTCGATCTTGTCGCGCGCGGTACCCAGCGCCTCCTGGACCTTGCCGCTCTCGGCGAGCTCGTTGATCTTGGCCTTGGCGGTGTCGAAGGCCGCGGTCACCTTGTCGGACGGATCGGTCATGATTACTCCTCGCGGATCGGGGATGCTGACGTCCAATCTGCCAGGACCGCCCGCCGCCGACCACCGGTCTGCACCCTGAGATCTCACCGATCTTGAGTCCTCACGACCCCGAGATGACGACGGTCACGGGTGTCGTCGGGTGGCGAAGAAGTCGACCATGAGTGCGCGGCACTCGGCTTCGAGGACGCCGCCCCTCACCTGGGGGCGATGCGACAGCCGTGGATCGCGGACGACGTCCCACAACGAACCGACGGCACCGGTCTTGGGCTCCCACGCCCCGAAGACAACCGCGTCGACCCGGGACAGCGTGATCGCTCCGGCACACATCGTGCACGGTTCGACGGTCACCGCGATCGTGCATCCCGGGAGCCGCCATCCATCACCGAACGCCCGCGCCGCGGCACGCAGCGCAAGCACCTCGGCGTGGGCCGTCGGATCGGAATCGGCCTCGCGACGGTTGGCGGCCCGGGCCAGTTCGACGCCCTCGGGGTCGAACACGACTGCCCCGATTGGTACGTCGTCGGTCCCTGACAGTGCCGCCGCGTCGAGCGCGGACCGGACCATGGCCTCCCAGGCGGGCGCACTCATCGCGCGGCTTCGTGCGGGCTCAGTGGCCGAGGGAGTCGAGAACCTTGCCCAGCTCGTCGGCGAAACCGAGCCGCGCCGCGATCATGCCGAGCTGTTCGTCGGCGTACAGATCGGTGTCCCCGACGATGATGCTCATGACCGCGTCGGGCAGTCCCAGGTCGGCGAGCAGCCCGAGGTCCCCTTCCTCCCACGGATCGATCTGATCGAGCTCGTCCGGATCGATGTCGGGGACCTCGATGTTGAGGGCATCCAATGCGTCGACCGCGATGTCGTAGTCGACGGAGGCGGTCGCGTCGGAGATCAGCAGACGCGCCCCGGTCGGCGACGGCCGGACGATGATGAAGAACTCGTCATCGACGTCGAGGAGCCCGAAGACCGCGCCCGCCGAACGCAGCTCACGCAACTGGGTCTCGGCGTCCTCGAGATCAGAGAGCGCCGACGGTTTCATCGCGGTGACCTTCCACCCGCTCTCGTCGCGGACGACCGCCACGGCGAAACCGTCGATGTCGTCGTCCACGTCCTGCGCGTTCGACCCCGACTTCCCAAATCCGGCACCGGCCATGCGACAAACCGTAGCCCCTATCACCGGTACTCCCAAGTCCCGGTTCACCGGGCATGACCGGTATGGGAACGTGTCAGGGTGACTGCCGCGCCGTCGTCCCCCGCTGTCGCCCTTCCCACGCCGGTCTGTGTGCTGGGTCTCGGCCTGATCGGCGGCTCGCTGCTGCGGGCCCTGCACGACGCCGGGCACGAAGCGTTCGGCTACAACCGGTCGGCCACGACCGTCGATGCGGCCATCGGCGACGGTTATGACGCGTCCGCGGATCTTGTTGCGACGCTTCGGCGCGCGGCGTCGTCGGACGCGCTGCTCGTGCTCGCGACACCGGTGACGACGATCGGCCCCCTGGTGACGGCCATCGCCGAGAACGCGCCCGGGCTCCTGGTCACCGACGTCATCAGCGTCAAGCAGGAAGTCGAGCGCCTACTCGCCGATCTGCATCCCGGAGGTCGATACGTCGGCGGGCATCCGATGGCGGGGACAAGTTCGTCGGGCTGGGCGGCGACCGACGCCACCCTCTTCGACGGGGCGATGTGGGCGGTCACCACCACCGATCACACCCCAGCCGACGACTGGCTCACGGTGGCCGCGCTGGCCGTGACGGTCGGCTCGCGAGTGGTGCCGGTTGCACCCGACGCGCACGATCGGGCGGTTGCTGCGATCTCGCATCTGCCACACCTGACCGCCGCGGCCACGGCCGCCGTCGGGGCCGGTGAGAGCGACCTCGCCCTGCGCCTGGCCGCCGGCAGCTTCCGGGACGGCACCCGGGTCGCGGGCACCGCACCCGCCCTGCAGCGCGCGATGATCGAGGCCAACGGCATCGCCGTGCTCAACGTCCTCAGCGAGACCATCGACCGACTCACGGCCGTGCGCGACGAACTCCGCGACCACGGAACCGCCGAAGTGCTGGTCGATGACGGGCACCGCGCGCGAAAGGCGTACGAGCAACTGCATTCCGGCGCCGCGGAGGTCATCTCCGGGGTGACGGTCGGCGACGACGGCTGGCAGCAGGAACTACGCCGGCAGGCCCATCAGGGCCGGGTGTGGGTGGGCTGACCGCCGCGCCGTGTCCCTGGGGCCGCCCGCACACGTTAGACCCGGCGTGCGAGACCCGGGTAGTCGACGACGAAGTTGTTCTCGTCGACGGTGATGGTGGTGGTCGCAAGCGGCGACACCACACGGAATCCGTCCGTGCCCGGGGTGTACGACATTGTCGCCGGCTTCACGTCTCCGCTGGGCAGGTACATGTAGGCGACGGGGATCTCGACCGCACCGGGAGTCGCCGCCGAGAGGGCACGTCGCCGGATCGGCAAGGCGTTGAACATCGGCGACAGAGCGAGGTCCACGTCTTCGGCGCCGTCGAAGTCCGAGCGGGTGGTCTCACCATCGGGACGACGGATCAGCCACGTGCCCTCGTCGTCGCGCGTGATGCCGAACTGCGTCTCACCGTCAGTGCGTACCAGGTGAACGGTGAGCCGCTTGACCACACCGGCATCGGTGGTCTGCAGTTCGTAGGACGCGGAGAACGCCTCGTGGTCGGCGGTCGCCGCGGCGATGATCCGTCCATAGGCCTTGAGTCGTGCGCCGGACACGACCAGGCGGACCTGTTCCAGTCGATCGGTGTCTTCGCCTCGCCACGTGAGCATCGTCTTGAACTCGTCGTTGGTGGCGGAGGACTGACCGCTGTCAGGGGCTGTCTGCGGAGAACTCACGTGACCACGGTAGCGAGCAACCGCCCCGATCACACATCGGACGACCTGGTCACCCGACCGATCACCCGGTCCGGGACCCCGAAGATGTAACCGTTCAGGCGATACAGGACGCGGTCCGGCGGGCCGATGACGGCGTCACGGTGTCTTCGACCACCACCTCGCCCGCCACCGTGATAGAGCAACTCACCGAGCTACCCGTTCCCGCGATGACCAGGAGGCGCAGCGGGTTGACCCCGCCGGTGAACTGGACGTTCCACGGATTCGTCGGGGCGAACTCCGAGCGCAGGCCGTTGTCGTCAACGTAGAGGATGGTGGCCTGCCCGTCGATGGTCGCCTCGTAGGTCACCGGTTTGTTCTGCGGATCGATGCGCTCACCAGGTTGGCCCGGAAGCTGCTGTCCCGGGTCGGGCGGGGTGAGGCTGGGTGGTTCGAAGGTGCGTGGGATCGGCATGGTGTCGGTGACCGGCGGCGAGTCGGCGAAGCGGTCCTGCGGTGCCTCCTCCCGCAGCCCGAGGAACCCGACGAAAGCCACCACGAGCAGCACCACCACGCCCAGGGTCAGGATCAGGGTCGCGGTGGGCACCTTGCGAATGCGTGAACCCGGTCGGCCGTCGGCGCTTTCGGCCTCTCGCTCGGCGGCCGCGACGCGTTCAGCCTCGGCACGCTCAGCGCGCTCGGCCATGGTGAGCTCGGTGTTGGTCGGCTGGCCGGGGCGGAACATCGGGGTCCCGTCCGCGGCGTACCCGAGCGGCGGATAGAGCTGCGGTGCGACGGGTTGCCCGTAGAGATCGCGAGGCGACCCGCCGGTCTGGCTGCCGCCTCCGTCGCGGCGTCGAGGGTCGTGAGCGCCGGGGTTCGGCCCCCCGTACGGCTGTCCCATCGTCGGCCTCCGGTCGGATTCTCGAGCGTCGTCGTCGACGCGGCGCGGCCTCAACCGAACCTACGGTTCGGCTCGACGCCGCGCGTCATTCCCTCTCCGACCTTACGGCGCGAAGTCGGGAGCCCACCTCGACGATCGGAAAACCGCAGGCCACGACGATGCCGCGACGACAGCGAACCAGTCGGTCGAATGAGCCCGAACACCGATGACGGAGATGGGGAAACCGTGGCCGCGCTGCCGCCCCACCCCCGTGCCCCTCGGGGGCGGCAGCCCCCTGACAGGCCCCACCGAAAAGAGTTCACCGTAGTGAACTGAAAGTACTTTCACATACAGCACCGCGGGCGGCAACAGCTGCGCGGACGTCCAGGACAAGTGATATCGGGGTCCGTTTCACCTGCGCACCCGCCGATCTCTGCCCCTTTCACCATAAGACCTGGACAGGGGCTTGCCGCAAGCCGCCCTTTCTGGTGCAGAATCGCTGTCTCACCTGCGACGACCACCCCTGCCACCTGCTGATTCGGAGTCATCTCTGTGCCCCCAGTCCCCGAAACCCCAGTCCCCGACACCGCGACGTCAACGTCCACCGCGGTGTTCGCCCTCCCCGACAGCCTGTCCCCGAAGAACGATCCGGCCCTCGTCACCGACGACACCCGACACTTCGCCTCGATCACCACGAACCTTCGACGCAACTTGGCCGACGCAGACGAGCGCCTGCAGCAGCTTTGGCGCGAAGCCGGTGGCAGGGGTCGCCGGGCCGTCGACCGCGACATGGAGATCCACCAGCTCGGCGCACGTATCCGATCGCTGCGGCGGTTCGGTCTCGACCTGTGCCTGGGTCGGCTGGTCCGCGACGGCGGGGAGATCCTTTACATCGGCCGGCTCGGGCTGACCGATGCCGCCGGCGAGACCCTGCTCGTCGACTGGCGCACCCCGCTGGCCGCGCCGTTCTTCGCCGCCACCCGCCGCGACCCGATGGGACTGGTGAGCCGACGCCGCTACCGCTGGACCCACGGCCGGATCACCGACTACTGGGACGAGGTCTTCGTCGACGACCCCGCGGTGCTCACCTCGCACGCGGCGCTCGACGAGCAGTCCGCGTTCCTCGCCGACCTCGGCGCCAGTCGTTCCCCGCGCATGCGAGATGTCCTGGGCACCATCGCCACCGATCAGGACTCGATCATCCGAGCCGACTCGCACGGGACCCTCGTCGTCGACGGCGGGCCGGGAACCGGCAAGACCGTCGTCGGGCTGCATCGTGCCGCCTACCTCGTCTACGCCGATCCGCGCCTCGCCGGTCATCGGGGCGGGTTGCTCGTCGTCGGACCTCATCGGCCGTACCTCGCCTACGTCGCCGATGTGCTGCCGAGCCTCGGCGAGGAGAGCGTCCAGACGTGCACTCTCGCCGACCTCGTCGTCGAAGGTGATTCGGCGACAACCGAAGCCGACGTCGACGTGGCACGGTTGAAGTCGTCGGCTCGGATGGTCGAGGCGGTCGATCCGGCGGTCAAGTTCTACGAACAACCGCCGACGACGCCGTTCGTGGTCGAGACACTCTGGACGGAGACGACTCTGACCGCGGACGACTGGGCGGACGCCTTCGACGCAGCCGAGCGCGGAACCGCACACAACGAGGCGCGGGACGAGGTGTGGGAAGAACTGGTGTCGATCATCGGGTCGCGACACGACGACGACGTGCCCCAGCACGCACTGCGTCGTGCGTTGGCGGCGAATGACGAACTCGCGGCGGCTTTCTCGCGGGCATGGCCGATCCTGGACGCCGCCGAGATCGTCGGTGACCTGTGGTCGGTGCCGGCCTTCCTCCGCATGTGTGCGCCGTGGCTGTCGCCCGGCGAGGTACGCGCACTCCAGCGCAGCGTCCCCGACGCCTGGACCGATGCCGACCTGCCGATCCTCGACCGCGCCCACCGCCGGATCGGGGACCCGGCAGCGTCGGCCCGACGTCGCCGGCAGCGCGCGGACCTGACGAGGGAACGCGAGCACATCGACCAGGTGGTCGACGACCTGATCGCCGCCGAGGTCCACGACGACGGCGAGGGACTCATGACGATGCTCCGGCACGAGAACCTGCGCCACAACCTCGGGGACGGGTTCGTGGGCGAGACCGCCCGCCCACTGTCCGGGCCGTTCGCGCACATCGTCGTCGACGAAGCGCAGGAACTCACCGACGCCCAGTGGCAGATGCTGATCGACCGTTGCCCGTCGAAGAGCTTCACCGTCGTCGGCGACCGCGCGCAGGCACGACGCGGATTCCCCGAGTCATGGGCAGAGCGACTTCGTCGCGTCGGTCTGCGCGACGTCACCTCGGCGGGACTCACGATCAACTACCGCACCCCGGAAGAGATCATGGATGCGGCCGCCCCCGTCATCCGCGCGGCGCTCCCCGACGCGAACGTGCCGACTTCGGTTCGGCGCGCGGGCATTCCGGTCACCTACGGCGACCGCGCGGACCTCGACACCGTGGTCGACGACTGGATCTCGACCCATCGAGACGGAATCGCCTGTGTGATCGGCGAATCCGGCTTCGCCGGGACCGACCGCGTGCGGTCGCTCACCCCCACCCTCGCCAAAGGGCTCGAGTTCGACCTCGTCGTGCTCGTCGACCCCGATGCCTTCGGCGCGGACACCGAGGGCGCGGTCGACCGCTACGTGTCGATGACCCGGGCGACTCAGCAGTTGGTGATCCTCCGCACGTAGACCCCACCACCGATTGGGGTAGTGCCGTACTCGTGTCGACGTCCCGGGCGCCGGCGAGGATGGAAGACAGCACCGGCACCTCGTCCACCCACCCAGGGTTCCGGTGCACACAGAAGAGGCCCGTCACCGGGATCGGTGACGGGCCTCTGTGGTGCGCCCGTAGGGATTCGAACCCCAAACCTTCTGATCCGTAGTCAGATGCTCTATCCGTTGAGCTACGGGCGCGTGCTATTCAGTTGTACCGCCGTCGGCCGACTGCGGTGGCGGAGGCGAGAGGATTTGAACCTCCGGTCCCGTTTTAGCGAGACAACTCATTAGCAGTGAGTCCCATTCGGCCGCTCTGGCACGCCTCCTTGGCGGAGTCCTTTCGAACTGCCGAGTCGAAAGGTTACACACCCTTCGCGTCCACAAGCAAACCGGTTGGTCAGAGCCGGTTTCTGCCTCATCGGGGTCGCGGCCTACATTGGTCGGGTGAGCCTGCGAATCCGCCCCGACCTGGACGACCTTCCCGTATACGTACCGGGCAAGACGTTTCCGGGAGCGGTGAAGCTCGCCAGCAACGAGGTCACCGAAGGTCCGCTGCCGAGCGTCGTCGAGGCGATCGGCGCGGCGGCCGCAGCCGTGAACCGCTACCCCGACAACGGGATGGTGGAGCTGACCGCAGCGCTGGCCAAGAGCCTCGGGGTCACCGAAGACGAGGTCCAGGTGGGATGCGGGTCGGTCATCCTCTGCCAGAATCTCATCCTCGTCACCAGCGGACCAGGCGACGAGGTGGTCTTCGGGTGGCGGTCCTTCGAGACCTATCCCCTGGCGACGCGCGTCGCGGGCGCGACACCGGTCCAGGTCCCGCTCACCGGCGATCTGACCTACGACCTGCGCGCGATGGCCGACGCGATCACCGACCGTACGCGGTTGATCTTCGTGTGCAATCCGAACAACCCGACCGGGACCGTGGTCGAGGCAGCCGACCTGCGGGAGTTCCTGCAGAGCGTGCCGTCCGACGTCATCGTCGCGCTCGACGAGGCGTACTTCGAGTACCTGCGCCTGCCGTCGAGTCAGGCGTACGACGCACTCGAACTCCGAGGCGAGTTCCGCAACCTCGTGGTGCTGCGCACCTTCTCGAAGGCGTACGGGCTGGCCGGGCTGCGCGTGGGTTACGCGATCGCCGATCCGGAGGTCATCACCGCCCTCGGCAAGGTTCACGTTCCGTTCTCGGTCAGCAGCGTCGCCCAGGCCGCCGCGCTCGCCAGCCTCGACGCCGGCGACCAGTTGCTGGCCCGCACCGACGCGGTCGTCGCCGAACGTGCCCGCGTCACCGCACGACTGCGCGGCGCGGGCTACCGGGTCCCCGATTCGCAGGCCAACTTCGTGTGGCTCGACCTGGGAGCGGCGTCGATGGACTTCGCGCGCGCCTGCGTCGACGCCGGGGTGGTGGTCCGCCCGTTCGACGGCGACGGCGTGCGGGTCACCGTCACCAACGCCGCCGAGGACGACGTGTTCCTGCGGTTCGCCGAGGGCTGGGACGGTCCCCGGAGCTGATCCTGGACCGCGAGCCGACCGAGCCGGTCGCCGGTCAGAGCCCCCGGCCGATGGTCGGCCACAGGGCCGCGAGGTCGCGCTCCCAGTACGCCCACGTGTGGGTTCCGATGAGGCGGAAACCGTCGGTGTAGGGCACCCCCGCGGCACGCATCGTGATGGCGAACTCGAGCGAACAGCGGTAGGCACCCAGTTCGAGCGCCGACGAGGATGCCGTGACGACGTCGCGCGGCCCCTCGTCCGGCTCGATCTGACGCTGGAGGTCGAGGGGGCCGATGGCGCCGGACCCGGCGGCGATGAAGATGTTCTTCCCGCGCAACCGGTCGAGATGAAGACTCGGGTCGTGTGCGCGCCAGCCCGCGGAGCCGAACGGGCCCCACATGTTGGTGGCGTCGCCGCCGTCGCGACCGACCGTCGTACGGACGTAGGCCTCGTTGACGGGACCGGACACCGGCGGGCAGCCGCTGAGCGAGGCGACGCCGGTGTACATCTCCGGGTGTCGGATGGCCAGGGAGAACGCGGCCTGCCCACCCATCGACAGCCCGATGACCGCGTTGCGGCCGTTGCCGTCGAACCGGTCGTCGATCAGCGGCGGCAGCTCCTTGGTGAGGAACGTCTCCCACATCGGCTTGCCGAGCGCGGCGTCCTTCTTCTGCCAGTCGGTGTAGAAGGTGCCCTTTCCTCCGGTGGGGAGTACGACGTTGACGTTCTTGTCGGCGAAGAAGCGTCCGGCGCGACCCTTCGTGATCCAGTCGCTGACCTCGCCCTCGGCGCCGGCGCCGTCGAGCATGTAGACCGTCGACCGCGGCGTCGATCCGCCGACCGGGGTGAGGACCGACAGCTTGATCCGCTCGTTCATCGCCGGTGAGAAGACCCAGATGTCGGTACGCAGCGCACTCAGCTTCTCGGATTTGGCGATGCGCGCCACCTGTTTGGGAGCGGCGTCGGCGATGGCCGGGGTCGACAGAATCCCCACCATCAGGCACACCAGACCCGCGATCAATCGCCTTGACATCTCGCCAACTCCCTCACCGACAATCCCCCCGGAGTGCACCCGGGACCTCGTCGTGTCACCACGTGCGAGTCCGCGCCGACCGGATCGGCCCGACGCGGACATCTAGACTTCCAGACTACCCGGCGTTCAGCCGAGTGGAAGGTCGTGACCACGGCATCTCACGGGCACCGGGACCTCCGAGGAAAGTCGACGATGCCCACTTCACCTTCTGTTCACCACGCGCGTTCCCAGCGGCACGAACCACCGTCGACCACGGGACTCGGTCCGAACGACTTCGCCTTCGTCGCCGAGGTCGGGGTGCGCTGGTCGGACATGGACGCGTTCGGACACATCAACCACGCGCGGATGGTCACGCTGATGGAGGAGGCGCGCATCGCGTGGCTGTTGAGCGCCGGCGAGGACTACGCCCCGCTGATCACCAGCGCGATGATCGTGCACGTCGACATCCGATACCAGGCCCAGCTGCGTCACGACGACTCGCCGCTGCGAATCGGGATGTGGATCAAGGGTTTCCGTTCGGTGGACTTCACCATCGGCTACGAGATCCGCAGCGGCGTTGCCGACGACGCCAGTCGGCCGGCATGCGTCGCGAGCACGCAGATGGCCGTCGTCGACATCGAGAAGCACACCCTGCGGCGGCTGTCCCCCACCGAGAAGGACTACCTCAGCACGTGGTCACGACGGTTCGTAGCGGGCGGGTAACTCGCGCGGCACCGCCGGCGAGATCCGCGCGATGTTGCCCTGCAACACATCTCGATAGATGCGCAACTGCTCTTCGCCGCTGCGGACCTGTTCGGTGAGCCGTTTGGCGTTGTCGACGGAGATCTCCCGGTCGCCCGACCGCGCGATCAACGCGTCGATGCGGTCGTCGAGGGTGGCCGCTTTGTTGTACTCGGCGAGGACCTGCAGCTCGACGGCCGCGGATTCGACGACATGCGCGACCTCGCCGAGCGCCTGGACACGGTCGATGAGTTCGGTCCACACCGGTCGCAGTGTCGTCTCACGCTGATCGATCTGCGCGGCGAAGGTGCGGTCGAAGCCGCCGTTGCGCTTGGCCCGGTCGAGGTCGATGCGTACCGCCCGCAACGCGATGACGTCGGCGGCGATCTCGGCGACCTCCGCGTGCAGGTTCACCTGGGTGCGCTGGACCTCGAAATGGTCGGAGCGCCAGGCGGGGTTGCCGAGGATGCGGTCGTAGTAGTGACCGGTGATGAACAGCAGCGTCTCGTAACCGTCGACGAACGCCGCGGTGCGGGGGGCGCCGGCCTGAGTCGCTCCGCCCGGCGCCTCGCACACGCCCGACAGGAACTGGTCCGCCCACTGCCCCGCCTGCGAGTTGCCCGACTTCGCGGCGACCTGCCCCACCACGCCGGCGATCCGGTCGAACGCGGCGGTGCCGGCGCGACGGACATAGCTCGACGCGTTGACGTTGGGGGTCGGGGTGCACAGCAGCCCGGAGAACAACCGGTCTCGTTCCTCGATCTCGAGATAGACGTTCTCCCGCCGCTCGCGTCGGATCGCCCGGGTCCCCGACGCGAACACACCCTTACCGGCGACGATCTGCTTGCGTGCGTCCTCGCGGCGTCGTTGCAGGCCGTTGAGCCGGTTACGCATCACGGCCGCGACCACACCGGGCACCACCGGACTCGACAACTGGTGTTCGATCTGGACGATCGCGCGCTGCAAGCGGCGCAGATCGCCGAAGCCCGCGGACATGGACGGCATCGGCCGACCGGTGGAGATCCGGCGCACCACGATGGCACGACCACCCGGGGTGAGGTATCCGGAGGCGATGAGCAGCGCCGCGGTGTCCGACAGTTCGCGCCGCTCGCCCGGTACCGCCGAACGATCGCACCACTCGCGGATCTGTTCGCTCGTGCGCGCGGGCATCAAGCGATGTCCGCGGGAACTGCTGTCGACCATGCCGCCGCCTTACCTGGAGAATCGGTGTCCGCGCCCGTCCACAGACACCGATTTCGATGCTACCCGCGGGCGACGACCACCCGGTGTGGTCGACGTCTCGCCTGCCTGTCGCACCGACGGAACACCCCCACCGGTGTCACGATGGCCACATGACAGTTCCCTCGGATGTGTCGGGACCTCGCGGCGTCGAACGCATCCGTGGTCAGATCTGGCGGAACGGCGACCCGGTGGACGGCTTCGACCTCGAGGAGATCTCCACCTGTCTCGACAATCCGGAGAAGTTGATCTGGGCGGATCTGGAATGCCCCACCCACGAGACACTGTCCCAGTTGGCGGCCGAACTCGACCTCGACCCGTTCGCGATCGAGGACACGGTCGCGGCGGCCGAACGGGTCAAGACCGTCACCTACACCGGGCACACCTTCGTGATGGTCTACGCGGTGTCGCTGCACGACGGCGAGTCGCCGGCCGACGACCGGGACGACGATGATGACGTCGGCTCCGCGGCCACCGACTTCCGCGCCTCCGCGAACGGTCGGGCGCGGATGTTCGACCTGCACCGCATCTCGATCTTCGTCAAACGGAACGCACTCATCACCGTGCGACCGACCCCGGCGCTCGACATCGACGAGGTCATGCGGCGTTGGTCGGACAGCGGGGCCACGCAATACGGGATCGGCGCGCTCGTGCACGGATTGCTCGATGTCGTCGTGGACGGACACTTCGACGCCGTGCAACGCCTCGACGACGAGATCGAAGACCTCGAGGCACTGCTGTTCGACGAGCGCATCCCCGGCCGCGAACTGCAACGCCGAACCTACGACCTGCGCAAGGACCTCGTCGTCCTGCGACGGGTGGTCCTGCCGATGCGCGAGGTGATCGCCGGCATCCAACGACGGCGGTTCGACAACCACGCGCCGCCGGAACTCGACCCGCATTTCTCCGACCTCTACGACCACGCGCTCCGGGCGTCGGAGTGGACGGAATCGTTGCGCGACATGATCACCACCGTCTTCGAGACCAACCTGACCCTCGCCGACGCGCGACTCAACACCGTCATGAAGAAGCTGACCGCGTGGGCCGCGATCATCGCCGTGCCGACGGCCATCACCGGTTTTTACGGACAGAACGTGCCGTTTCCCGGTTTCGAGCGACTACTCGGCTTCATCACCAGCACGACGCTTATCGTCGTCGTGGTCGTCGGACTCTATCTGTCGTTCCGGAAACGCGACTGGTTGTGACCGCGTCGTCGGATGTGTTGTCCTGCAACGGGTGTGACTCGTACACGGCGGGTTTCGACATGAAAGCGGTTGACCACGTGCGCGTTTGATAGCGTATGGGCCAGCCCACCGACGGAAGGCACCGATGGAGTCACCCGCGATAACGATCGACGGTCTCACCAAGCGATTCGGCAGCCTGACCGCGGTCGACGACCTGTCGTTCACCGTTGCCCCCGGTCGCGTCACCGGGTTTCTCGGACCGAACGGTTCGGGCAAGACCACGACCCTGCGGATGCTCCTGGGCCTGGTCGAACCGACCGCCGGCCGGGCACTCATCGGCGACCGCCCGTTCCGGGAGATCCCGCGACCCGCCCAGCACGTCGGCGCGGCGCTCGAGGCGTCGAGCTTTCACCCCGGGCGCACCGGACTCGGGCACCTGAAGGCACTCGCCCCGCAGGTCGGGGTCCCGACGTCGCGGTGCCGGGAAGTGCTCGACTTCGTCGGACTCGCTCAGGCCGCGGACCGCCGCGTCGGTGGTTACTCGATGGGCATGCGGCAGCGCCTCGGCCTTGCCACCGCGCTGCTCGGCGATCCGCAGATCATCCTGCTCGACGAGCCGGCCAACGGTCTCGACCCCCAGGGCATCGTGTGGCTGCGCGGGCTGCTGCGGTCACTGGCCCACGAGGGTCGAACGGTCCTGGTCTCCAGCCACGTGCTCGCCGAGGTGCGGAGCACCGTCGACGACGTGGTGGTGATCGGCAACGGCAAACTGGTCCGGGCCTCCACGCTCGCCGACTTCGAGGCGCTGGCCGAGCACGCGGTCGTCGTCCGAACTCCGTCGCGCGCGTCGTTCGTCGCACTCGCCGGCGAACGCGGGTGGCACCTCGAGGACACGCACGACGGTTTCCGGGTGCCCGGCGTGAGTGCGGCCACGGTCGGGACGGCCGCCTTCACCGCGGGCATCGAACTGCACCAGCTCGCCGACGTCGGCGCCGACCTCGAGGCGGTCTTCCTGCATCTCACGAAGTCTTCGGACGCACCGACCAGTCATTTCTCCGGCGGGTCAGCCGATCCCGGCCCGAACGGGGCACCGACGTCGCCGGGGGCCGTCCGATGAGGGCCGCCCTGATCGCCGAGTACCGCAAGTTCACCTCCACGCGGATGTGGTGGGTCCTGCTCATCGCCATGGTCGCCTACCTCGGGTTCATCGGTGCGGCCCTGGCGTTCTCGATGACGACCGAGAACGCCATGCAACAACCCACGACCCTCGTCGGCGCTGATCTGGCCCGCTCGATCTACGCCCTCACCAGCCCGATCGGTTACGTGTTCGCCCTGGTGATCGGCAGCCTCGCGGTGACCGGGGAGTTCCGGCACAAGACCATCACGGCGAGCCTGCTCGTCGAACCGAGACGCGGAATCCTGTTGGTGGCCAAGCTGATCGCCGGTATCCCGATGGGTCTCCTCTACGGCGTCCTCGGCACTCTCGCGGTCGTCGCGACGGCGGCACCGATCCTCGCGACGGTCGGGGACGGCGCATTTCTCGGCGACAGCTCCACCCTCGAGGTGATCGGCCTGTCGATGCTGGTGATGGTGCTGTGGACCGCGATGGGGGTGGCGTTCGGCGCTGTGGTGTCCAACCAGGTCGCCGCGATCGTGATCCTGCTGGCCTTCACCCAGCTCGTGGAACCGATCGCACGCATCGCGCTGGCGACCTTCGACGTCACGTCGTCGGTGTCGAAGTTCCTGCCCGGGTCCGCCGCCGACGCCCTCGTCGGCTCCAGCTTCTTCGCCACGATGGGTGGTGGCAGTGACGACCTGCTCCCGCAATGGGCCGGCGCCCTCGTCATGCTCGCCTACATCGCCGCGTTCGCGGTCATCGGTCGCTACACGACGTTCCGCCGGGACATCGCCTGACGGTGCCCGCGGCGCTCACGCCGGTCGCGGGACCGCCGACGAGAGGCTCTGCCCGATCCACGACGGCACGTCTCGTGCCACCTCCGCGGCACCGTGGATCTCGACGCGGTCGGCGGCGAGCGCCAGACGCCAGTCGATGTCGCCCCGCCAGATCTCGGTGAGAGTACGCAGATCGGTCATCACGGTGGCGTCGAGTTCGTAACCGGGGTCGAAGTCGCACACCTGCGCCTCACCACCCGCGACGACCAGCCACCATGTGCTCGCCTTGCCGATGACATCGCGAAAGACGAACTGCACCATGGTGCGTCGTCGCGGCCACCGGTCGACCGGGACGGTGCGGTGCATGTCCCACATGAGCAGATGCGGGTCGAGGTCGGCGTCGCCCAGCTCGCCGATCCAGCGGATTCCCCACGCGCTCAGTGCCTCTACGACCGTGGTGAGCTCCTCGCCCATCGTCGTCAACGTGTACACCGAACGACCGCCGACAACGCTGCGGTTGATCACCCCGGCACGTTCCAGACTGCGTAGGCGCTTGGTGAGCAGAGCCGGCGACATCTTCGGCACCCCGCGTCGCAACTCGTTGAAATGCCGACTGCCCAAAAGCAGTTCGCGGACGATGAGGATCGTCCAGCGCTCGTCGAGCAACTCCATCGCCTTGGCCACCGGACAGAACTGTCCATACGATGTCATCGCAGCCTCCCCACTGCTGGTCGAGCCGGCGCCACCTCTTGCCGGTTGAGCCGGTCGGGTGAGCTACAACCACCGCTGGGTGAGCCGCAGCCGCAACCGCAACCACCGCTGGTTGAGCCGGCACCGAGCGCCAGCGAGGCGCCGAGTCGAAGCCACCCGGCGACCACCATCGATCAGGGACGCGGGAGCCCCGGATCACAGCTCGGCGTACTCGACAACCAGCGGGGCGTGATCGGACAGCCGAAGGTCCGGCGACGCCTCCTTGTCGACCACCACCGAGCGCGCCCGCCGGGCAAGCGCGGGCGAGGCGAGCTGGTGGTCGATGCGCCACCCGACGTCCTTGACGAACGACGCCCCCGCCCAGCTCCACCAGGTGAGCGGTCCGGGACGGTCACCGTGCAGGGCGCGTACGACGTCCACCAGCCGGCGCGGACCGGTGATCTCGCCGAACCAGGCGCGTTCTTCGGGAAGGAAGCCCTCCATCTTGCGGGCCGCGCGCCAGTTGGTGACGTCGTGTTCGAGGTGTGCCACGTTGAGGTCGCCGAGGAGTAGAAACTCTCGGCCGGCGCGGCGGGCGGTGAGCCGGTTGCGCGCGAGCTCACGGGTGAACCCGGCCAGAAAGCGTTGCTTGCGTGCGTATTTGGCGCCGCCGTCGGGCGCCTCGCGCATCGAGCCGGGACGCTGCAACTCGGCCGGGAGTCCACCCTTGGGCAGATAGAGACTGGCGACCGTCAGTGGACGATCGGCGAGATCGACCTCGACGTAGCGACCCTCGTGAGCGAAAGCGGACAGCCCGCGAGCCTTCGGCGGATGGGTCAGCCAGGTGCGCACCGCGGCCGGCTCATTTCTGGTGAGCACCGCGACGCCGTTACGTCCCGCGATGGAGCCGACGTCGACCGCTGCGTGGTAACCGTCGAACTCACCGACGTCGTCGATGCCACACCGCAGTTCCTGTAGTCCGACCACGTCGGGCTGTCGTCCGGCGAGCCAGGCGTCGAACCCCCGACGGCGCGCGGCGCGGATCCCGTTGACATTGAACGACGCAACGGTGAATCCACCGGTGCTCATCATCTTTCTCCTCTGGCCTCGGTGTCGCTCAGTACTCCAGGGCAGTCAGGACGGCATCGCACTGAAAGATCCGGTCGTACCGGCCAGCGGTACGCTGTCGAAGAATTTTCAGGTCCACTAACTTCGCTATCGCAGAGTTCGCTGCTTGGTACGAAACGCCGTACAACTTCGAAGCGAGGGTGGCCGTGATCATTGGGTACCCCACCAAGTCGTCAGCGATGCGCAGTGCGACACCCTTCGACCCGCGCAGTGTCAGCTGGAAGCTCTCGCGCAGGGCGAGTAGCCGATCGACTCGGGCCACAACCTCGAGAGCCTCGGCGTGAATTGCTGCAGACATAAAGCAAATCCACGTGTCCCAGTCCCCCGTCTGTGACACGCGAAGCAATCCGTCTTGATACTCAGAGCGCCTCTGCACAAGCCATGGAGACAAGTTCAGGATGGGGTATCGCAACTCGCCCGCGCACATGAGCTGCAAAGTCGCGACGAGCCGACCCAAGCGACCGTTTCCGTCGTGAAACGGGTGGAGCGTCTCAAACTGGTAGTGAGACACAGCAACACGGATGATCGTGGGCACGTCGTTGACCTCGCGTATCCACGCTTGCCACGCTTCCAAGCCATCGGTCAAACGATGGTCCGCTGGAGGCGGAACGAAGCGGGCCGAATCCACACGCCGGTTGCCGACACCTAAGAAGACCTGAGAGGTGCGCACGCTACCGGCGTGTGCACCGTCACTGGGTGTGCCTCGGAGTAGTTCAACTTGCAGGTCTTCGAGCATTCGGATGGAGATCGATCGGCCTTGACCGATCATCTCGTAAGCGCGCTCCGCTGCGGTTACGTAGTTTCGAACTTCACTGACTGAGCTGGTCATCTCGTCGTTGTCAAGGAAGTCCGCCTCGAACACGTCCGACAGAGCCGCGTAAGTCCCTTCTAGAGCCGACGTGCTGACTGCCTCGCGGCGCGTCGCCGGCCGCGCCAGCAGTGTGGGATTGGGGAGCAGCGAAGAAGCCTGATCTGCTCGGGCGAGCGCTGCGGTCGCTTCGACAACGACCGAGTACGTCGACGCCTGCAACTCGAAACCCGCAGGCAGTCTGTTGGGGACGTAGCCGAAGTACTCGTACTCCTCGTTGAACCGAGGGTCGTGACCCCTGATGGGCACTAGCTCCCCGACCGGGCTGTTTCTCAATCTCTCGAGATCCACTGGGTGATCCAACCTTGAAAACCAACGATGTGATTTCAAGGTTAACGCACTAACCTTGAAATTGGCCCCGTCAATTTCAAGGTTCGCCGCAGCCCTGGAAAGCGGGTCCGGCGAGCACCGATGCAGTGAGGTGAGGCCAACTCGCGGGCCGCATCGACGGTCGCGACAGAGACTGTTGCTCAAACACCCTGATGCAGGTCATGCCGCTGGACGATGATCTGAAGGCCGTCGTCAACGCCGCAGACCGTCAGGCATCTGCCGGCGTCGAGCAGTCAGGGCACGGGTGGCGCGGACTCGGGCGGCTGGCTGCCTGCGCAAACAAGCGCAAACAAGTAACACTTCTGGCGGAAGCGGAGGGATTTGAACCCCCGGTGGTTTTACCCACGCTCGCTTTCAAGGCGAGTGCATTCGGCCGCTCTGCCACGCTTCCCTGACGAGCAAGGTTACACACGAGCGCCGGACCGGACCTCGCCTGGCACTGCGGTGCGCTGTGACACCATCGAAGAGGTGAAAGCCATCGTCGTCGACTCAGAGAACCTGTCCCTGTCAGATGTGCCCGACCCGACTCCCGCGTCCGGCGAGGTCGTGATCGATGTGGTCGCGGCCGGCGTGAATCGCGCCGACATCCTGCAGCGGGCGGGCAACTATCCCCCGCCACCCGGTGCGTCGGACACCCTCGGACTCGAGGTCTCGGGGCGGATCTCGGCCCTCGGCGACGGAGTCAGCGGCTGGTCGGAGGGCGACGAGGTGTGCGCGCTGCTCGCCGGCGGCGGTTACGCCGAGAAGGTGTCGGTCCCGGTCGAGCAGGTCCTCGCGGTGCCCAAGGGCGTCGACCTGGTGTCCGCGGCGGCTCTGCCCGAGGTGGCGTGCACCGTGTCGTCGAACATCTTCGACACCGCGCATCTGACCACCGGCGAGCTGCTGCTCATCCACGGCGGGTCCAGCGGCATCGGCACCCACGCCACCCAGATCGCCCACGCGATGGGCGCTCGCGTCGCGGTGACCGCCCGCACGCAGGACAAGCTCGAGCGCTGCCGCGAGTTCGGCGCCGACATCCTCATCGACTACTCGAGCCAGGACTTCGCCGAGATCCTCCAGGACGCCGGCGGCGCCGACGTCATCCTCGACATCATCGGGGCGAAGTATCTGAAGTCGAACCTGAAGGCGCTGCGTACCGATGGGCGCCTCGTCATCATCGGCATGCAGGGCGGCACCACGACCGAGATCAATCTCGGACATCTACTCGCCAAACGGCTGTCGGTGATGGGTACGACGCTGCGTGCCCGACCCGTGCACGGCCCCGGCGGCAAGGCCGAGGTCGTGGCGTCGACCCTGACCCGGACCTGGCCCTTGATCGAGGCGGGCACGGTCGTACCCGTCGTCGATCGCGTGTTCCCGCTCGCCGACGCCGACGCCGCGCACGACCATCTCAACAGCGGAGACGTGGTCGGGAAGGTGCTGCTGAGCGTCGCGGGCTGAGGGGGCTCAGTCGGAAGCCGCGGGCCCTGCGGCGTCGACGGCCTCCCGGATCTTGCGGAACGCGACGCCGAGGGCGGTGAACTCCTCCGGGGTCATCGCGTCGACGACGAATTGCCGGATCACCTGATCTCGGGCGTTCACATGAATGGCGAGGGTGCGCCGACCGTGATCGGTCAGACGCACGAGTCGGTGTCGGCCGTCGGCCTTGGACTCGAACCGGTGGATGTTGCCGTCGTCGCTGAGCCGGCCGATCATGCGCGACACCGTGCTGACCCGCATGTGCACGGCGTCGGCGACCTCGCTGACGCTCAACTGCCGGTTGGTACAGACCGCTTCGAGAATGCGCAGATCGGATACCGAGAGACCGCGTTTCGCGAACTCGTCGTTGACGCGGGCGAAGAGCGCCCAGCCGCCGTCGACGAGGTTCATCCAGCTCTCGGCCTCCGCAGCGGTGAGCGACCGGGGCGGGCCCTTCTCTGGACCATCAATCGTTTTTGCCGACACAGCATGACAACATACATTGTCGTTAACCCAAACAACACCATAGTGAATTTCGGAAGAGTTGCCGGGCGCTTCAGGCCAATGAACCCAGCGTTCGCACCAGGTGATCGACCTCGTACGGCGTCGAGTACGGGGCCAGCCCGACCGTGACGGCACCGCCGAAGTCGGGTGCACCCATCCGTGCCAGTGCGCGGTTGGGAAGGTCGGCGAGTGCGCAGACACCGTTGTCGGCCAGGCGCCGGACGACCTTGTCGGCACCCACCGACTCCACGGTGAAGCTCGCCAGCGGTATCCGGTTCTCCTCGGTCCCCACCAGGTTCACATGGTTGAGCTGGGACAGCGTCGTGCCAAGGTAATAGTTGAGGCGCTGCAGATACTCGTAGACACCGTCCATCGATGTGACGAGACGCCGCCGACGCTTACCGATCCCGGCCTCGTCGAGTCCCGCGAGATGTTCCACCGACGCGACCAATCCGGCGAGCATCGCGCCCTGATGCGGTTCGGGTTCTAGCCGGGCGGGTCCGCGCGCGGACGGGTTCATGGACATCAGCTTCAGCCGGTCGATCAGGTGGGGTTCGCGGAATGCCATGGCCGCCATGCGCGGACCACCCCACCGCTCGGCCGACACGACGAGGACGTCGGCACCCAGGTCGTGGATGTCCAGGCTGATGTACGGCGCCGCGTTGGTCGCGTCGACGACCAGGAGCGCGCCGGCTTCGCGGACCAGCGGCGCGATCTCGCTGATGTCGGTGACGGCCCCGGTCGTGGACGACGCCAGGGTCACCGCGACGACCTCCGTATCGGGTGTGACGAGATCGCCGAACTGCCAGGCCGGTAGTCCGCCGGTCTCGACGTCGACCTCGGCCCAGCGAACCCGGCCGCCGTAACGATCCGCCGCGCGCAGCCACGGCACGATGTTCGGCTCGTCGTCCTGACGCGTGACGACGACGTCACCCCGCAGCCACGCATGCGGCGCGAGCGCCTCTGCCAGACCGGCCAGCAGCACGTACCGCGACGGTCCGAGCACGACACCCGCGGCGTCTCCGCCGACGAGATCGGCGATCGCGCGCCGGGCACCGTCGACCACCTCCGCGCTCGCGCGAGCCGACGGGTAGACCCCGCCCGGGGCGGCGGACAGGGAGCGGAAACTGGTGGTCACAGCGGTCGCGACCGAATCGGGGATCTGCATCCCCGCCTGCGGGTCGAGGTGGATCCAGCCGTCGCCGAGCGATGGAATCAATCCACGCACGTAGGCGACGTCGAAAGCCATGGGCACGAGGATAGTCGTCGGCCATCTGCCGTTTCGCGGTGTCCGGGCACAATGGGACGCATGGCTATCGAAGGCACTCCAGGACCCGGCCCCACCTCAGGACCGTTCGGCTCGGCCGGCGACTCCGACAACGTGATCGTCGTCGGCGCGGGCACGGATGGGCAGACGAACGGCGAGTCGTCGGAATCGACCAGCGTCGCCGACATGGTCGAGCAACCCGCCAAGGTCATGCGCATCGGCACGATGATCAAGCAGCTCCTCGAAGAGGTCCGTGCGGCTCCTCTCGACGACGCGTCGCGGAACCGCCTGCGTGAGATCCACCAATCGTCGGTGCGTGAACTCGAAGAAGGCCTCGCCCCGGAGCTGCGCGAAGAACTCGAACGTCTCGCACTCCCCTTCTCCGACGAGGGCACCCCGTCGGACGCCGAGCTCCGCATCGCCCAGGCCCAGCTCGTGGGTTGGCTCGAGGGACTCTTCCACGGCATCCAGACCGCGCTGTTCGCCCAGCAGATGGCCGCCCGCGCCCAGCTCGAGCAGATGCGTCAGGGCGCGCTTCCGCCCGGGATGCCCGCGCCCGGCGGTCCAGGTCACAGCACCGGGCAGTACCTCTGACAGCTGTGGGTCGGGTCGAGTGGCTTCGACACGGCTCCTCGACCTCGACGCGCTTCTTGGCCGCTTGCTCGCGCCGGCGGCTGCGCTCGTCGCCTGCTCAACCAGCGGGGAGCAGCAAAGGGGCCGACGGGTACGCTGACTCCTCGTGTCAGCGGTAGTAGACGACGACGCGATTCCCGCGCGTCCCGAGGGGTCCGATTCGCGCAGCTTCGCGCGCGCGGTCAAGGACCTCGGCGACGGTTTCGCAAGCCGCGAGCTGTGGTTCCATCTCGGTTGGCAGGACATCAAGCAGCGTTACCGCCGTTCGGTGCTGGGACCGCTGTGGATCGTCATCGCAACCGGTGTGACCGCCATCGCGATGAGCCTGCTCTACGGCGAGTTGTTCGGCATGGACATCAAGGTGTTCCTGCCGTACGTCGCACTCGGTTTCATCTTCTGGAACTTCATCTCGAGCTCGATCCTCGAGGGTGCGGAAGTCTTCTCGAAGAACGAGGGCCTGATCAAGCAGCTCCCGGCCCCGGTGAGCGTGCACGTCTACCGGGTCGTGTGGCGAGCGCTGATCATCTTCGCCCACAACGTCGTCATCATCGTCATCCTGTTCCTGATCTTTCCGCCGCCGCTCAAATGGACGGTGACGCTGATCGTCCCCGCGCTGGTGCTCTACGTGCTGAACTCGATCTGGGTGACCATCGTCTTCGGTATCTTGTCGACGCGGTTCCGCGACATCGGCCAACTCCTGACCACCGTGGTGCAGCTGGTGTTCTTCATGACGCCGATCATCTGGACCACCCAGAGCCTGGGCAATTCGACGGGCGAGACGTCGTCGCGGCTGAAGCTCGTCGAGCTGAACCCGATGTTCCATTACCTGGAGATCGCACGTGGGCCGCTGCTGGGTGAGCCGGTGGAGTTCTATCACTGGGCCGTCGTCCTGGGCTGCACCGCCGTCGGCTGGGTGCTGGCGATGCTGGTGATGCGCAACTACCGGGCCCGCGTGGCGTACTGGGTGTAGGGACGGAATCGAGATGGCCAAGAACATCAACCCCGTCGACGATCGGGTCCGGGTCGACACGTGGGATGCGTGCGTCGACTTCCCCATCTTCGACGCCAAGACGCGCTCGCTGAAAAAGTCGGTCATCGGCGCCGCCGGCGGCGTGATCGGTTCCACCGAGTCGAACGTGGTGGTCGTCGAGGCGCTCAAGGACATCAACCTGCATCTGAAGCACGGCGACCGGGTCGGCCTGGTCGGACACAACGGCGCAGGCAAGTCGACGCTGCTGCGCCTGCTCTCCGGCATCTACGAACCCACCCGCGGCGCGTGCCGGGTGCACGGCCGCGTCGCACCCGTCTTCGACCTCGGCGTCGGCATGGACCCGGAGATCTCCGGCTACGAGAACATCATCATCCGCGGCATGTTCCTGGGCATGACGCGCAAGGAGATGCTCAAGAAGATCGACGACATCGCGGAGTTCACCGAGCTCGGCGACTACCTGCAGATGCCGCTGCGCACCTACTCCACCGGTATGCGGGTGCGCATCGCACTCGGCGTGGTGACCTCCATCGACCCGGAGATCCTCATCCTCGACGAGGGCATCGGCGCCGTCGACGCCGACTTCATGCGCAAGGCGCGGGGTCGGCTCCAGGCGCTCGTCGAGCGGTCGGGAATCCTGGTGTTCGCCAGCCATTCCAATGAGTTCCTGGCCCAGTTGTGCGACCGCGCCCTGTGGATCGATCACGGACAGGTCCGCATGGAAGGCGGCATCGAAGAGGTCGTCGGCGCGTATGAGGGACCCGACGCCGCGGCGCATGTCCGGAAAGTGATCGCCGACCTCGAGAGGTCCGACGCGCAGGGGAAGCCGGAGTGACCGACGCCGGTGCCGGCCAGAAGGTGATCGCAGTGGTGGTCACCCACCGTCGCGTTGAGTTGCTGGCGGAGTCACTTGCCGTGGTGTCCGGACAGGATCGGCCCGTCGACCACTTGATCGTCGTCGACAACGCCGACGAACCCGAAGTCGCCGAACTCGTTGCGGCGCAGCCCGTTCCGACGACGTACCTGGGATCGGAGCGCAATCTCGGCGGTGCCGGCGGCTTCGCCCTCGGCATGCTGCACGCGCTCGCCCTCGGCGCCGACTGGGTCTGGTGCGCCGACGACGACGGCCGACCCGACGGTCCGACGGTCCTCTCGACGCTGCTCGACTGCGCCGCACGGCATGATCTCGACGAGGTGTCACCGGTGGTCGCCAACCTCGACGACCCGGACACGCTCGCCTTCCCGCTGCGACGCGGACTCGTGTGGCGCCGTAAGCGGTCCGAGCTTTTTGCCGACGGTGAAACCCAGGACGACGATCTGCTGCCCGGCATCGCGTCGCTGTTCAACGGCGCTCTGTTCTCCGCACGGTGCCTCGAGCAGGTGGGCGTGCCGGACCTGCGATTGTTCTTCCGCGGCGACGAGGTGGAGGTGCACCGTCGGTTGGTTCGCTCGGGCGTGCGGTTCGGTACCTGCCTGCGCGCGGGATACCTCCACCCCGACGGCTCGGCGGAATTCCGACCGATCCTGGGCGGTCGCATGCACACCCAGTACCCCGACAACGACACCAAGCGGTTCTTCACCTACCGCAACCGCGGTTACCTGATGAGCCAGCCCGGACTCCGCAGGCTGCTGCCCCAGGAGTACGCCCGGTTCGGCTGGTTCTTCCTTGTGCAGCAACGTGATCCGAAGGGCTTCGCCGAGTGGGTGCGTCTTCGCGGCCTCGGTCGCCGAGAGCGGTTCACGCGGCCCTGAGGGCTTGCTCCTGCTCCACTCCCTGAGGTTGCACTCCTCTCACCTCAGGGAGCACCATGCCGCGGGGTCATCCCCAACGCTGAAACAGCCCCCAGCGCAGCGATTCCCGCGAGAACCCACCACGCGGTCACGAACGACTGGTGCACGTCTGTGTACACGACCGACGTACCGATGATCGCGACCAGCAGGCTGACGCCGAGGGACATGCCGATCTGGCGACTCATGTTCACCACCGCGCTCCCCGTCGCCGCCTGATCAGCGGGTAGGTCGGCGGTCGCCGACGACAGGATCGACGGCAACGCGAATCCCACTCCCACGCCACCGATCAGCCACCCCGGCAGGATCTCCGATGCGAAATCGGGTGTGGCGTCGACCGACAGGGCGACGAGCACGATGCCGAGCCCGAACAATGCGCACCCGATTGCGACGAGCACACCGACCGGCACGCGTGCGCTGAGACGATGGGACACGGCCGCGAAGATCGGGACCATCAGCGGTCCGGTTGACACCGCGAGACCCGTCACGATCGGCGAGAAGCCCCAGACCCGCTGCAACCACAGGATGTTCGCGAGAAGTGCGCCGGCGAAAGGGATGGAGAACAGCAGCATCGTCACGTTCGCCACCGAGAAGGCCCGGATCCGCAGCAGTGCGAGCGAGATCACCGGTTCGGGATGACGCGCCGAACTGAGGACGAAGCCGACTAGGGCGGCCCCGGCGACGATCCACGCACCGGTGATCCGCGGGTCCGTCCAACCCCACTCACTCCCCTGGACCAGACCGAGTGTCAAGGCCCCCACCGAGACGACCAGGAGGAGCGCGCCCAACGCGTCGGGAAAGCCACTGGCCGAGACGTTTTGGGGGCGGGACAGTACGATCGCCCCGGCGACGATCGCCGCCACGCCGACGGGCACGTTGACCAGGAAAACCCAACGCCACGACGCCTCGACGAGAAGACCACCGACGGCCGGTCCGAAGGCCGCGGCCACGGCGCCGGTGGCCGCCCAGATGCGCACCGACCGGGCCCGACGTTCCGGCGGCAACGTCGCCACGACCAGACCCAGACTCGCCGGGGTCAGAATCGCCGCGCCGAGTGCCTGCAGTGCGCGGAATGCCACCAGCCACCAGACGCCCTGCGCCGCGGCACATGCCGCACTCGCCGCGGTGAAGATCGCGAGACCGAGCAGGAAGCCGCCCTTGCGGCCGTACCGATCGACGATCCGGCCCGCCGGAACAAGGAGCGCCGCATACAGGATGGCGTACGCGTTGAGGATCCAGGACATCTGGGACAGGGTCGCGCCGGCGAAGTCGGCGCCGATGTCGTCGAAGGCGACGTTGACGATGAAGACGTCGAGACTGGCCATGAACGCTGCCCCGGACAGGATCAGCAGAACGAGGCCGGGCCGCGCAACAGTCGGCGCCGGCGCTGCCGGGCCGCTTCGAGTGACCGTCATCGGACCGGCCATCCGAGAACCCGGCGACTCTGGCGCGCGGAGGCGAGGAGCCGGCCGCCGCGGTCGCGCAGCGTGGTGTCGTCGACCGACCAGCCGCCGGACGTCGAGGTGTTACGCGTATGGACGAGAATCGGCGCCGGAGTGGCGTCGTCCAGCGGCGCCGTCACATGCATGGAGAAGGCCACCGTCGGAAGGCAAGCGGCGCAGTCAGAATCGGGAAGACGGCGGGCGGTAGGCAATCCGCCAGCAGGGCCAGGTAACCGGCGTCGACGGCCATCGGGGTTCGGGTGGTGATCCATGCCCGCATCCAGGCCTCGTCGGCTCCGGTGAGCGCGAGCGGACCGTCGACCGGTCGCACATCGAGCTGCGCGCCCATCGGCACGATCTCCGGGGGAATCATGAAGGGGTCGAGCCCTTCCGGGCCGGGAACGCCCGCGACCCGGTCGATGACATCGGTGGGTGCGCGTTCCCCGACCCGCCCGGTCGTGACTGATGCCGACGCGATGTCGACACCCGCCTGGGTGACCGTGACGTCGACGACCCTCGTGTACCGACCGACCTCCCGAACCGACGGCGTCAGGAGCAACTCCCCGCCGTCCGGCTTGCCGACAAACCGCAGATCGAGAGCGCGCACCGATACGTCGGGCGCCGCATCGGCACCGACCCGGACGGCCAACGCCGCGATCGCACCGCCGTGCGGACCCGACCTCCCCCACCAGGAGGGGTCGATGGTCGCCGACCAACGGCCATCGCCGGTCGGGGTCGCTCCGAAACTGTCCGACAATCCGTCGTCGACAGGGCTGTGCCTGCTGAGTTGCTTCACGCAACTCATGCAAGCAGGTTGAGTTGCGTCACGCAACCCACTACTCTGGATTTCATGCGCCGCGCCTCGTTCGCCGAGATGAACTGCTCGATCGCCCAGACATTGGAGGTCGTCGGTGAATGGTGGACGCTGCTCATCGTTCGGGACGCGATGTTCGGCGTGAAGCGTTTCGACGAGTTCTCGTCGCGGCTCGGCATCGCGCGCAACGTGTTGACCCAGCGACTGGACACCCTCGTCGAACACGAGATCCTGGCGAAGGAGCCGTACCAGGACAACCCGGTGCGCTACGACTACCGCCTCACCGAGAAGGGCCGGGACCTCTGGACGGTTCTGGCCGCGTTACGTCAGTGGGGTGACCGGTGGACCGCCGAGGACGGCGCACCAGTGGTGTCGACACACTCCTGCGGTCAGACGATGACGGTCGAGCCGACATGCTCGGCATGCGGCGAGCGAATCGGCACCGGCGAACTACGGGTACACCCGGGCCCCGGCGCGACTACGGACAATCCCCTCGCGGGGCTTCGCTGACCCTGGGCCGACACAGCCAACAATTGCCATCCCCCTGCGCGCTGGAGACCTGCGACGATGACGAAGTCCATGTCGAATAACTAGAACGTGTTCTACTGTGGACGGAGTTTCACTGCCGTCCCGAGGAGCATGATGCGGTTCACGTATGCCGAGGCCATGACCGATCCGTCGTACTACGCGTCGCTCGCGCAGGCCGCCGAAGCCGCGGGGTACGCCGGCTTCACCATTCCCGACTCGCTGGCCTATCCGGAGGAATCGGACGCGAAGTATCCGTACACCCCCGACGGCAATCGCGAGTTCCTCGACGGCAAGGCGTTCATCGAGACCTTCATCCAGGCCGCGGCGCTCGGCGCGGTCACCTCGACCATCCGCTTCACCCCGTTCGTGGTGAAGCTGCCGGTCCGCCCGCCCGCGCTGGTCGCCAAGCAGGCCAGCTCGGTGGCGTACCTGACGAACAACCGCTTCGCGATGGGCGTCGGCACGAGTCCGTGGCCCGAGGACTACGACTTCATGGGCGTGGACTTCAAGCGCCGCGGCAAGCGGATGGACGAGTGCATGGACATCATCCGCGGCCTGACCACCGGCGAGTACTTCGAGTTCCACGGCGAGTTCTACGACATCCCCAAGATCAAGATGACGCCCGCGCCCACCGAACCAATCCCGCTACTCGTGGGCGGCCACGCCGACGCCGCGCTGCGTCGTGCGGTCATCCGCGGTGACGGCTGGATGCACGGTGGCGGTCCGCCCGAGGAGCTCGAGACGCTGCTGGACCGGATCAACGAGATCCGCAAGGCCGAGGGAAAGACCAACGATCCGTTCGAGATCCACGTGATCTCCATGGACGCCTACACCGTCGACGGATGTAAGCGGCTGGAAGACAAGGGGATCACCGACGTGATCGTCGGTTTCCGGCTGCCGTATGTCATGGGCGACGACACCGAGCCGCTGCAGACCAAGATCGACCATCTGAACTGGTACGCCGACAACGTGATCGCGAAGGTCAACAGCTGATCCTGTCCTCCTGCCGCAATTTCTCCGTCCGCGGAGGTATGGCACGGTTGCACCACCTGTACCGCTGGGGCACACTGCACAGCAGGGCGCCTCACGCATGCCGTGGCGCGGCCGACGTGCGGTGAGACTCCGAGGCGAACACTCGCCGGGCGGGAGGACAGTGATGACCGATTCGCCGAGCGGGTCGGTGTATTCATCTGTGCGCGAGCAGCTTCCGCCGCGCAGACCCGACGTTCTCGATCGCCGCGGGTTCCTTCGCGTCGCCGGTGTCGCCGGAACCGCCTTGCTGGGCACGTCCGTGCTGGCCGCATGCGGTGGCGGGTCGTCGGACACCGTCAACACCATCAAGGCCGCCATCGCCGGTGAACCCGACCAGCTCGACCCGCAGAAGTCCAGTTCCTACTTCACCTTCGAAGTACTCGAGAACGTCTTCGACACCCTCGTCGAACCCGACGAGCAACTCCAGATGCGGCCGGCACTGGCCGAGAGCTGGGAGGTCAGCCCCGACGGCCTGCAATGGACGTTCACGCTGCGCGACGGGGTCACGTTCCACAACGGCGACCCGCTGACCGCAGCCGATGTCGAATACTCCTTTCGGCGGATCATCGACGAAGAACTGTCCAACGCATACAAACTCGAGGCCATCGCGTCGATCACCGCCCTCGACGACCGTCGGGTCCGGTTCACCGTCAGCGCGCCGACCCCCAATCTGCTGACGAGCATCGGCGGGTTCAAGGGACTGGCCATCGTCAACCGCCGCAACGTCGAATCCGGTGAGATCACGACCAGGCCGATCGGCACCGGGCCGTTCTCGTTCGTCTCCCGGTCGCCGGGCGCATCCATCGTGTTGGCGTCGAATCCCGACTACTGGGGTGGGGCGCCCGCCGTCGACGGCGTGCGCTACAGCTTCATCTCACAGGGAACGACCGCGGTGTCCGCACTACGGTCGGGTGAGATCGATTGGACCGACGCCATTCCCGCCCAGCAGCTCAGCATCCTGCGCCGCGACGACGCACTCGATGTCGGGACCGTGGTCGCCAACGACTACTGGTACGTCACGATGAACTTCGACGCCCCGCCGTTCGACGACACCCGGGTCCGCCAGGCGGTCGCGTATGCGATCGACCGGGACTCGATCGCGCAGGTCGTCGGGTACGGGACCGCGACGCCCAACGAGCTCGCGATCCCCGCGACCAGTCCCTGGTTCGCACCCTACGACCGCTATACCGCCGGACTCGACCGCGACGCCGCCGTCGCGAAGGCCAGAGACCTGCTCCGGCAGGCCGGCATCCGCGGACTCGACATGCGCCTGATGGTGACCACCGAGTATCCCGAGACGGTGACGGCGGCGCAGGTGATCGCGTCGAACCTCGCCGACGTCGGGATCGACGTGCGGATCGAACAACTCGACTTCGGCGCATGGCTCGATCGCCAGGCCGCCGGCGACTTCGACGCCCTGCTGCTCGGTTGGCTGGGCAACATCGACCCAGACGACTTCTACTACGCCCAACACCATTCCGAGGGCACGTCGAACTCGCAGAAGTACTCGAACCCCGAGGTCGACGCCTTGTTGGACCGGGGTCGAACCGAACTCGACGTCGATGCCCGCAAGCGGATCTACGCCGAGGCCGCGAGCATCATCGCCGACGACGTGAGCTACCTCTACCTCTACAACCCGTCGTCGACCCAGGCCTTTGTGACGCAGCTCCGGGAATATGTCGTCCGACCCGACAAGGCCATCCGATTCCGCGATGCCCGGCTGGAGAGGAGCTGAGATGACCGCGTTGCACTCGCCGCTGGCGCGCTTCATCGTCGTGCGCCTGCTCTACACCGTCGCGGTCCTGCTCGGCGTGATCGTCGCGGTGTTCTTCCTGATGCAGGTCGTGCCCGGTGATCCCGTCCGCATCGCGCTCGGCACCCGCTACACCCCGGAATCGTATGAGGCGCTGCGCAGCGCCTCCGGACTCGACCAGCCGCTGGCAGCGCAGCTGGTGAACTATGTCGGCAGTGCCTTCACCGGTGACCTGGGTGTCAGCTTCCGCAACAGCGAACCGGTCACGACGATGCTCTTCGATCGGCTTCCCGCCACGATCACACTCGCGACCGCGGCGATCGTCGTCGCGTTGCTCATCGCCGTGCCACTCGGTTTCTGGGCCGCGCTGCGGGAAGGTCGGCTGGCCGACAACGTCATCCGCGTGGTGAGCCAGTTCGGGATCTCCGTGCCCGACTTCTGGATGGGCATCCTGCTGATCGGTCTCTTCTCCACCGCGCTCGGCTGGTTACCGTCGGCCGGGTATCAGCCCTTCGCCGACGACCCACTCGGTTGGCTCGAACACCTCGTGCTGCCGGCGATCACGGTCGGGGTCGTGACGGGGGCGATCATGACGCGGTACGTGCGCTCGTCGGTGCTCGACGTGGCGAACGCACCGTTCGTGACGACGGCCGAATCGAAAGGGCTGAGCACCAAGCGTGTTCTCCTCGATCACGTCGGACGCAACGCGCTCGTACCCGTGCTGACCATCTCCGGTATCCAGTTCGCAGGTCTGCTCGGCGGTGTCATCGTCGTAGAGGTCGTGTTCGCCTGGCCCGGACTGGGTCTGCTGGTCTACGACTCGGTCGCCGCGCGCGACTACCCGGTCCTACAGGGTGCGATCCTGCTCATCGCGGTGATCTTCCTGGTCGTCAACCTCGTCGTCGACATCCTCTACGCCGTCATCGATCCCAGGATTCGACTGTCATGACCCTCACCTCACCCGACCCGCCGGAGCCCGGTACCGGAGTCGACGACGAACCGGCCGGCACCGAGCTCAACAGCGGAACGTCGACCGATTCGGCCTGGCGATTGCTGCTACGCAACCGCACCTCGGTGATCGGGCTGATCATCATCGCAGTCGTCCTCGTGTGCGCGGTGTTCGGTCCGCTCATCGCTCCATACGGCGCCAACGAGATCGACGTCCCGAATGCGCTGCAGGCACCCAGTTGGTCCCATCTCTTCGGGACCGACGACCTGGGTCGCGACGTCTTCTCCCGGGTGGTGCTCGCCGCGTCGGTGAGCATGCGCGTGGCGGTCATCGCAGTGGCGATCTCCCTCACCGTCGGCGTGATCCTCGGTATGGTCGCCGGTTTCGCCGGTGGCGTCCTCGACACCGCGCTCATGCGGATCGTCGATGTGGTCTTCTCTTTCCCGGTACTGCTGCTCGCGCTGGCCATCGTCGCCATCCTGGGACCGGGAGTCACCTCGGCGATGATCGCGATCGGCGTCGTCTACATACCGATCTTCGCCCGGGTGGCGCGCGCCGACACCCTGCGTGTGCGACAGACCCAGTACGTCCAGGCGTCACGCACGATGGGGGTGGGGACACCGGCCATCCTCATGCGGCATGTGCTGCCCAACATCTCGGGTCCGGTCATCGTCCAGACCTCCATCTCGCTCGCGTTCGCGATCCTGTCGGAGGCGGCGCTGTCGTTCCTCGGTCTGGGCGTCCAGCCGCCGGACCCGTCGTGGGGCCGGATGCTCTTCGACGCACAGGGGTTCATCACCACCGCCTGGTGGATGGGTGTGTTCCCCGGTCTGGCGATCCTCGTGACGGTCTTCGCGTTCAACCTCGTCGGCGACGGCGTACGCGATGTGCTCGACCCGCGCCAGCGCACGCTGCTGCGCAACCGCGGGTACGAACGCAAGTCGCCGACGGTGACCACACCGTCGACCGCGAAACACGTCAGCTCCGACGGATCGGTGCTGCGCGTGGAGGACCTCGTCGTCGGTGTCGGTCCGCGAGAGATCGTGCACGGCATCAGTTTCTCGGTCGCGCCGGGTGAGACGCTCGGGATCGTCGGGGAGAGCGGATCGGGCAAGTCGCTCAGTGTGCTGTCGGCCACCGGTCTCTTCGACGCGCCCAGCGCCTACGTCCGCGGGTCGGCCCGCCTCGGCGACACCGAAATCGTCGGCGCCACACCGGCGAAACTCCGGGCCCTCCACGGTTCGCGCGTCGGATTCGTCTTCCAGGACCCGTCGTCGAGCCTCAATCCCCTGCTCACCGTCGAACAACAACTGACCGAGGGCCCGCGCCGGCATCTCGGCCTCTCGCGGGGCGAGGCGCGCGAACGGGCCCTGGCGCTGCTGCGCGACGTGAACCTGCCCGACCCCGAAAGCCGTTTGCGCGCATACCCGCATCAGTTGTCCGGCGGCCAACGGCAGCGCGTCATGATCGCGATCGCATTGGCCTGCGATCCGGAACTCCTCATCGCCGACGAGGCCACCACCGCACTCGACGTGACCACGCAGGCACAGATCATCGACCTCGTCGCGAAACTACAGCGCGAGCGCGGTATGGCGGTGGTCTGGATCAGCCACGACCTCGGCGTCATCGGGCGGATCGCCGACCGGGTGATGGTGCTGCGATCCGGCCGGATCGTCGAGAGCAATGACGTCACAACGCTGTTCGACGACCCGCACGACGAGTACAGCCGCACGCTGCTCGACTCACGCCCGCTGCTGAGCAAGGTCACCGAACGTGGTGGCGCATCGCCCCTTCAGAAGCGGGTCGACGACGAGCCTCTTTTGAATGTCACCGGGCTGGGCGTCGACTACATGGTCCGCGGCCCGTCGGGGCGCCGGGTGGTGCACGCCGCCGACGGGGTCGACCTGCAGGTCGCTCGTGGCCGGACGCTCGGGATCGTCGGCGAATCGGGATCGGGGAAATCGACCGTGGCCGGCGTCATCACCGGCCTCATCACGTCCGCCCAGGGCACGACGGTGCGGGGCAGCGTGACCGTCACCCTCGACGGCCGGAGGGTCGAGGCCATCGGGGCGCGCGGCGCCGACGAAGCCCTGCTCCGACGCCGCGTCGCCATGGTGTTCCAGGACCCGGCCGCCTCGCTCGATCCGCGGATGACGGTGGCGGCGTCGATCGCCGAACCGCTGCGGACGCACGGCCTCACCGACGGCCGGGACGGCACGCGGAGTCGTGCCGAAGAGTTGCTCGCCGACGTCAGCCTCGACACGTCCTTCCTCGACCGCTATCCGCACGAGATGTCCGGCGGCCAGCGGCAGCGGGTGAGCATCGCCCGCGCGCTGGCGTCCGACCCGGAGGTCCTGATCCTGGACGAGTCGACGGCGTCGCTCGACGTGTCGGTGCAGGCCAGCGTCCTCGACCTGCTCGCCGAACTCCAGCGTCAGAAGGGTCTGACGTACCTGTTCATCGCGCACGACCTGGCCGTCGTCGAGCAGATCAGCGACACCGTCGCGGTGATGCAGGACGGGAAGGTCGTCGAGAGCGGACCGGCGTCGACCATCCTCCACGACCCCGCGACCGACTACACCCGCGCACTCCTCGCGGCCATCCCGCCGGAGGTCCCGCAGCGGGCCTGACCCGTCGACTGTGCGTCGCAACCCCGCCACGCCCGTCGGCACGGTTGCCAGGGCGTCGTCGGCTAGGGTGTCAGCGTGTCTCGACCCGACCCTGGTGACCACGTCCGCGATGACGATGAACCGAGCCACGAGGACTTCGCCACACGCCATGCGCCGATGCCGATCGAGCTGCCCCTCGACGACGAAGAGGCGTCGACGAACGTCGGTCTGAAGACCCAGCTGGTGCGCTTCGTCATCACCGGCGGGTTCTCCGGGCTTCTGGACTTCGGGCTGACGATCCTCCTGCAATACGGTCTGGACGTCCCGTTCTGGCCCGCGAAATCCGCCGGGTTCATCCTCGGCACCACCGTCGCGTACCTGCTGAACCGTCGATGGACATTCCGAGCCGAACCGAGCATGGCGCGGTTCGTGTCGGTCGTCGCGCTCTACGTGGTGACCTACTTCGTCAACGTCGGCATCTACACGCTTCTGTCGCATGCCTGGCAGGAAACGCTGCTGTACAGCTTTGCGGCGTACGTCGTCGCACAAGGCACCGCTACGGTCATCAACTTCGTCGTCCAGCGGATGGTCATCTTCAAGATCCGCTGACCCGAGAACGCACGGTCAACGAAAGCGGACGCCCAGTCGACGGGCGGGTCAGAACTCCTCGTCGACGTCGGAGTCACGGGCGGCGCGCTCGCCGCGGTCGAGGGTGGCGAGTTCGGCCAGGTCGGCGGGGTCGAGAGCGAAGTCGAACAGGTCGGCGTTCTCCACCTGGCGGCCGGTGTGCGACGACTTCGGGACGACGCTGATCCCGTTCTGCACCGACCACCGCAGCGCGACCTGCGTGGGCGACTTGCCGTACTTGCGTGCGATCCGGAGGATGACGGGGTCGGCGAGCAGGCCTTCCTTGCGGCCGGTCGGATGCCACGCCTGAGCATGAATACCCTTGTCGGACATGAACTCCCGCAACTCGGTCCGTGGCAGTGAGGGAGAGCACTGGATTTGATTCAGAACCGGCCAGCGTCCCGTCTCGTCGAAGAGCATCTGCAGGTGGTGCTGTTTGAAGTTCGAGACGCCGGGTGTGCGGACATATCCCTCGTCGGCGAGCGTGACCAACGCTTTCCAGGAATCGACGGTGCGGCCCAGGCTCGGGCACGGCCAGTGGATGAGGTAGACGTCGATATGCGCGACACCGAGCCTGCGGGCGCTCTCCTTGGCGGCGTTGATGGCCTCGTCAAAACCCTGGTCTCCGCCGCTCAACTTGGTCTGCACGACGATCTCCTCGCGCGGGACGCCGGTCCCGTGCAGCCCCATCCCGACACTCAGCTCATTGCTGTACCGGGGCGCGGTGTCGAGGAGGCGGTAACCGGACTTGATCGCCGAGCCGACAGCGCTGACACACGGCCGGCCGAGCATGTTGTAGGTGCCGAGCCCCACCAGGGGGATCGAGGTTCCGTTGCTGAGCTCGACCAAGGGGATGTCCACCGCATCAGGATAGGTCCGCGGACGCCTCGACGACCGGTGACGAGACCAACTGGCAACCGAACGGGGCCCGCGGGGACTCGACCCCCCCCTTCGTGAAGAGAATTCTGCGCTGAGTGTCCTGCGGTGCCCGCCGATCTGGAACGCTGAAACGATGGGCACCGCAGACGACGCGTCGTATGACGACATCGTGGTGGGCGCAGGCCACAACGGCCTGACCGTCGCCGCATACCTCGCCCGCGCCGGACGACGGGTGCTGGTCCTCGAGAAGGCCGACCACGTCGGCGGCGCGACGGTGTCGGCGACGCCATTCGCCGGTCTCTCGGCGCGGCTGTCGCGGTACTCGTACCTGGTGTCGCTCATGCCGCGCGAGATTATCGCCGACCTCGACCTCGACATCTCGCTCATCCGGCGCCGCTACTCGTCGTACACACCGCTGCCGTCTGACCCGGCGCGCGGCATCCTGGTCGACAACCTCGACGACGACGGGACGGCCGCGTCCTTCCGCCGCGTGACGGGCTCCGACATCGGTTTCACCGCATGGCAGTCGTTCTACCGTCGGCTCGGCGTGGTCGCCGACCGCGTGTTCCCGACCATGACCCAGCCCCTGCGCACGGCAGCCGAGATGCACGACCTCGTCGTCGGGACCGACACGTCGACCGCCGAACTGTGGGAGGCGCTCACCACGCTGCCGCTGGGCACACTCCTGGGCCAGTACTTCGACGACAATCTGGTGCGCGGCATCGCCGCCACCGACGGACTCATCGGTACCTTCGCCGACCTCGACGACCCCTCCCTGCGCCAGAACATCTGCTTCCTCTACCACGTGATCGGCGGCGGAACCGGGGACTGGGATGTCCCGGTCGGCGGAATGGGGGCCGTCTCAGGTGCGCTCTATCAGGCGGCGACCTCGGCGGGCGCCGACATCAGAACGGGTGTCGAGATCACCGGCATCGATCCGGCGGACGGGACAGTCGAGACGACGAGCGACACCTTCGGCGGCTCGATGCTGTACTCGGCCTGTGCGCCGCAGGTGTTCAACACATTCCTCGACGGGACGCCCATCCCCTGCGAGCCCGACGTCCGCGGATCGCAGCTGAAGATCAACCTCCTGCTCGACCGGTTACCGCGACTCCGCGACACGTCGGTCTCGCCGGTTGCGGCGTTCGCCGGGACCTTCCACATCAACCAGACCGCCACCCAGCTGCACGACGCGTGGCGGCAAGCGAATCGTGGTGAGGTGCCAGAGGTCCCGCCATGCGAGATCTACTGCCACACCCTCACCGACCCGTCGATCCTCGGACCGGAGCTCGCGGGCAAACACACGCTTACGCTCTTCGGCCTGCACATGCCACCGGAGGTGTTCGACGAGCCCGGTGCCGTCGAGCACGCCGTCGGCGCCACCTTCGCCTCTCTGAACACCGTTCTCGCAGAGCCGATCCAGTCGGTGATCGCACACGACCTCGACGGCCGGCCGTGCATCGAGGCGAAGACACCCCAGGATCTCGAGGACGCCGTCGGTCTGCCCGGCGGGCACATCTTCCACCAGCCGTTGCAGTGGCCATGGGCCGAGACCGCCTCCGAGGTCGGCCGGTGGGGTGTCGAGACCCCGCATCCGCGACTTCTGTTGTGCGGCGCGGGCGCTCGCCGCGGCGGCGGGGTCAGCGGTATCCCCGGCCGTAACGCCGCGGCGGCGGTGCTGGGTGCGGGCGCGCTCGCGTTGCCTCGTTAGACATCACGGCCGGACCTCCACACCCGGTCAGTCACCCTCGATCTTCTGCGCATTCGCCCACCGGCGTCCCGGGTCGCCGCCCCACGCATCCCAGGCCACGCGTCCCGCTGACGGGAAGCCGTCCTCGCCGTTGTTGAACCCGGTCGCGTTCTTGTCCACCTCGTGGCGAGAGAAGTAGTTGCGCATCTTCTTGATCTGGTCGTCGTCGACGTCCTTGCCGTCGGCCAACTGATGGGCCCGATGACGGCCGGTGTCGGTGAACCCCTTACCCGCCTTGCCGTCGTCGATCCATCGCACCGCGCGCTGGGCAGCCTCTTGGACGTCCTTCGGTGGCTTGTGACTCATCTGCCGCGCTCCTGTCGTCGGGTCGTGTGTCCACCGCGTGCCCGTCGGAGCGAGGCGTGAAACCCCGTCGGCGGCATTCCGACGGGACTTTACGCGCGCTCCTCGTCGAGGGACGTTTCTCTCCTACGACGGTCGTCGTAGCCCGACTGATCCTCCCGGAGTAGCGACACGGACGGCGTCGGCCACCAGAACCAGCGACCGGACTCGACTACTTCGACGCCTGCCCACCGGAAGGGCGGCGAGATGGCGTTCCGGTTGTGGTGTCCGCCGCGGTCCCGCCGTCCAACACCTCGATGTCTCCACTCAGCGTCAGATCCCGGTTCGATCCGTGTGCTTGACAGCCAGATCGATGACGTGCGTGCGGTAACGACGCCCGCCTGCAGGATCTGACGGCTCGATCGGAGCCAGGATCGTCACCTCGTCCAGTTCCCAGCGACGGCCGACTCCGGATGTGTCGGGCGTCTTCAGCACAGGCAAACAGGCGGTCCCACTCGTCGAGGACGTCACGAGCGCGTACCGGCTGGGCGAGTTCGGGGTCTGTTGCGACGGAATCGAGTTCGAGGAGGCGACCCGCAGCCGACACAACCGCGCGCTGGGTGCCGCGTATCGACGCAGTACCCAGCGCGAACGGAGGTAGGGGAAGGGAAGAGGTATCCACAGGAGATCGGCTTTCCTTCGAGAATATGATGACAATCACGCTCTCCGGCGGCACCCCATCAGTCAAAGCGATTGTGGTGATACCCCGTATCAGCGCGATCGATGTCCGTCCGGTCGGCGGATACCCCTTCGACGCCCTCGGGTCAGCGTGAAACCCGTTGCGAATCAGTAGCTTTTCGATCCGACAGACCGGCGTTCTCGGCCAGCACCGGACGACGGCTTCGCATCGCGAAGATCGCGGCCGCGCCGGCCAGCAGCGGCAACGCGAACAAGTAGTAGAGCGTTCCCGGCGCCCAGTCCGCGTCGAGCAGCCATCCCGCAACGATCGGAGAGATGATCGCGCCGACGCGGCCGATTCCGATGATCAACCCGACAGCCGTGGCGCGAACTTCGGGTTCGTAGTACATCGGCCCGATGGTGAACATGCCTGCCATCACGGCACTGGTGAGCAGACCGAGTAGCGCGGCCGCTATGTAGGCCGTGGTGAGAGCGTCGACCGACAGGGCATACAGGACGAAAGCGCCACCCGCCAGAGCGAACAAGATGGTCACGGCGCGTCGTACCCCGAGCCGCATGGCGACAGGTCCGAAGATCAGGGCACCGGCGATTCCGCCCGCGCTGAACAGGACGCCGGCCTGGACGCCGTCGGCTGCCGTGAAGCCACTGTCCACCAGTAGCTTCGGCGTCCACGAGTTCGCGAAGTAAAAGGCCGCCATGAGCACGAAGAATGCGAATCCGAGCAGCACGGTGGTGACCAGACTCGGCCCCGACACGATCCCTTTCCACCGAGTCTTCGCGGTGTTGGGAACATCTGACATCTCGGGCATGGCCTCCAGAGCAGGTTGCCGCAGCTTCGCCATGATCTCGTTGATCCTGGTCAGGGCGTCCTTGGGCCGGCGGGAGACCAGGTAGTCCAGCGACTCGGGCAGGACCGCGATGGCCAGCAATGCCACGACGAAGGTGGCGACCGCGCCGAACACGAAGACCGCTCGCCAATCGAACTGCGCGAGAAGCACCCCTGCGATGATTCCACCCACTGTTCCGCCGATGGGCTGTCCGGCGGTGTAGAAACTGATGGCCGTCGAACGGTGCTTCGCCGACGCGTACTCGGCAACCATCACATTGAGGCAAGCCTGCAGCGTTCCGATCGCCAGACCGGTCAGGACGCGGACGACGAGCAAGAAGGTGAAGCCGGTCGAAACGGCGGACAAGGCCATCCCGGCGGACACCATCAGCGCACAGATGATTATGGTCCGACGCCGTCCGATGATGTCGGCGATCTGCGAGACCACCATCGATCCGATAGCCATACCGAGCAACGCCGCACTGAGCAGCAGCCCCAGCTGCGACCCGGACAGCGACCATTCGTCCGAGATATGCGAGGCACTGAATGCCAGTGCCAGCACGTCGAAACCGTCGAGCATGTTGAGCAGCACACAGACAGCGATGACCGCGAACTGGATGGGCTGCATGGGAGACGTGTCGATCTTCTGCTTGATGTCCATCGGTCAGCCCATTCCGTCAGTAGGCACGGCGGCGAACCACCGGCACTGAAAGTTACCTGAATCACAGTTGTTCATGCGGTTGAAAGCTAGGGAGTGTGACACGCGTTCGCCAATCAGATTCCGCTATTTGGAACCCATCCGCACCCTTGCTCAACTACCGAGCGTCACGAGCTTGAGATCCTTCTCGATCTGGGTACGAGCGTCCAGAAGCAGGGGGACGAGAGTTTTGTCCGCCACAGCGGCGAACCGTTCCGTCCGCGTCGACAGCGTCACCGCCCCTACCGCCTCCCCCATCCGGTCGTGAACGGCCGCGCCCACCGCGGCCACCCCGCTCTCGGTTTCCTCGAAGTTGACCGCGAAGCCACGACGGCGAACCGAATCGAGGTCACTGCTCAACTTCGCGTACTCCGCATCGTCCAATACGTGCACACCGTCGGTGGCGTGATCGTGGTACAGCGATCGAACAGCGTCGTCGGACAGCTCGGCCAACAGCGCCTTGCCACCGGATGCGCGATGGGCGGGCATCACGACGCCGTCCCGATAGTTCGTTGCATCGACCGTTCGGGCACGGACGGTGACCAGGAAGCGCACGCTCTTACCGACCCGCACCATCACATTGGCCGACTCCCCGCTTCGTCGGGCGAGGACCTGCAGGTGCGGCAGACAGACCGCCCGGAAATCCTTGGTCCACGCGAGGCGTGCGGGCCCGGCATCCAGAGACGGCCCTGGCAGATACGTGTGGTTGTCGTCCTGGACCGCATAGCCCCGGTACACCAGCGTCTGCAGTAGCCGGTGGGCGCTCGACCGGGAGACGCCGAGGTGTGTCGCGGCATCCATGACGCGGAGGCTGCCGTAATCGCGCAGCAGTTGAAGTAGCCGGAGACCACGGTCGAGTGATCCGACGGCTCCATCGGGACGCTCCGGTAGAGGTGGATTGCGCATGGCGGAATTGTATTCCCCCGCCCATCCTCCTGTCCCTACGTTGCTCGGCATGAGCAAATCTGATCTGGACAACGGTCGGGCGTTTGTCGTGGGTGGTGGCATCGGTGGCCTCGCCACCGCGCTCGGTCTGACCAAATCGGGATGCGAGGTATCCGTAGTCGAGCAGGCCGCGGCTTTCGGCGAGATCGGCGCCGGTCTACAGATCGGGCCCAACGCCACACGCATCCTCGACTCCTGGGGGCTGCTCGACAAGGTCGAGGCCATCGGAGTGCTGCCGAACAACATCGTCATGCGCGACGCGATCTCCGGTGAGGAAGTCGCCCGATTGCCCCTTGGGGAGGAGTTCCGGGAACGCTACGGCGCGCCCTACGTCGTCATCCACCGCACCGATCTGCACGCCATTCTTCTCGAGGCATGTCGCGACGCAGGCGTCGAGATGAGGACCGATGTTCGTATCGAACGGGTGGACATCGGCGACGCGGGCACCACCGCGGTCGCCGCAGACGGCCGGACGTTCGATGCCGACGTCACCATCGGGGCCGATGGACTGCGTTCGGTGCTGCGCCAAACCGTCGTCGGTGACGAGCCCGTGCCCTCGGGTTATGTCGCTTACCGCGGAACGGTTCCGATCGAGAACGTGCCCGAACACGACCGTGAGCTCAACGACGTCGTCGTCTGGGTCGGCCCGGGCTGGCACCTGGTGCAGTATCGCCTTCGAGCCGGCCAAGAGCTCAATCAGGTGGCGGTCTTCGAATCACCGGGCTTCCTCCGCGGCGATTCCGAATTCGGCGGCGTGGACGAGTTCCGCGCAGTGTTCGCCGGATGCCATCCCCGGGTCCGCAGCGCGCTCATGTCGGTGAACACGGACCGCCACTGGCCGCTCTACGACCGTCGCCCGGCGGACTTCTGGGGCAAGGACCGCATGGTGCTCACCGGCGATGCCGCGCACCCGATGTTGCAGTACCTGGCGCAGGGCTGCTGCCAGGCACTCGAGGACGCCAAAACCCTCGAGATCCTGGTGGCCGACGTCGACCACAGCATCGAATGGCCCACGGTGCTGGCGCAATTCAGCGAATCTCGGATCCCGCGCACAGCCGAAGTGCAGACCAAGGCGCGCATGTTCGGCGACATCTGCCATGCGAGCGGCGTCAACCGAGTGCTGCGTAACGAACTGCTTGCGCGGATCAACGGCACCGATCTCTACGACCATGCCGACTGGCTCTACCGCGGCCCGGTCCTCGATCTCCTGCAGTCTCGTTCGCTCACCGGCGTCTGACCTGTACTCCTACTCCACGAAAGTCAACGAGCCCATGCGACTTGCAGTACTGAACGACGACCGTGCCGCGATCATCACCGCTGCCGGCGTCCATGACGTCACCGACCTTCTCCCCACCAGCGCCGGAGCATACGGCGGGCCGTGGTTGCCCTGGCTCGAACAGGGCGGGACCGTCGAACAGCTCAACCGGCTGGATCTGGCGGACTGCCCCACCCTCGCCCTCACCGACGCCGCGCTGCGCGCACCGTTGTCTCGTCCCGGCAAGGTCGTTGCCGCGCCGGTCAATTACCTTGACCACAAGGCCGAGATGCACGAGCAGAAGACCATTGCCGAGTACGGCGTCTTCCTCAAGGCGAACACGTCGGTCATCGGGCCGAACGATGACGTACTGCTTCCGTACACGGACATGCGGACCGATCAGGAAGGCGAACTCGCGATCGTGATCGGACGCACCGCGCGGAACGTCTCCGCGGCTGCGGCGAAGGAGCACGTCTTCGGCTACACCGGCGTCCTCGACATCACGGTTCGCTCGACCGAGGACCGCTCCACGCGAAAATCTTTCGACACCTTCACCCCACTCGGGCCGTGGATCGTCACCGCCGACGAGATCGCCGACCCCGACGCCCTGGGCCTTCGGTGCTGGGTCGGAGACGAGCTCCGTCAGGAGACCAACACCTCCGAACTGATCTTCTCGGTTTCCGAACTGGTCGCCTACGCGAGCTCGGTGATGACCCTGCACCCCGGCGACGTCATCGCCACCGGCACACCGGCGGGTGTCGGCCCGATCACCGACGGGACACGCGTGCGGCTCGAGATCGACGACATCGGAACCCTGGAGGTGGGCGTTTCCGCCCGCGAGGCCATCGCCTACGCCGACCGGCCGGGAGCGCAGCACGACGCGCGCATCCTGCAGCCCCGATGAAGGAGATGGACAAGTGACCGCCGAATCCACCGATACCGCTCCGAACACCCCGATCCCGAGCCCTGAGCTCACGCGGCTCTACGACGACTTCGACGCGAACTCCACTGCACCGCTATGGACTCAGACGTCCGACCTGATGCCGATGGCACCGAAGCCGTCGGCAGTCCCGTACGTGTGGAAATGGTCGGCGCTGCTCGACATCGCGCAGCGCGCGGGCGATCTGGTACCCGTCGGACGCGGTGGCGAGCGCCGGGCGATCGGTCTCGCCAATCCCGGACTGGCGCCAACGGCCTACGCGACGCCGACGTTGTGGTGCGCGATCCAGTGGCTCGGACCACACGAGACCGCCCCCGAACATCGCCACGCGCAGAACGCTTTTCGGTTCGTCATTGAAGGCGAGGGCGTCTGGACGGTCGTGAACGGCGACCCTGTCGCCATGCGGCGCGGCGATCTGTTGATGACGCCGGGCTGGGCTTTCCACGGGCATCACAATGACACCGACCAGCCGATGGCGTGGATCGACGGACTCGATGTCCCGCTTGCCCATGACATCGACCTCGGCTTCTTCGAATTCGGTTCTGAACGCGTCACAGACGAGGCGACAACGGATGTCTCGCGTTCGGAGCGGCTCTGGGCACATCCGGGTCTCACCCCGATGTCCAACCGACAGGCGCAGGTGGCCACGCCGATCGCGGCCTATCGCTGGGAGTACACCGATCGGGCACTGACCGACCAGCTCGCACTCGAGGACGAAGGTCATCCGGCGACCGTCGAGCCCGGTCATGCAGCTGTCAAGTACACCAACCCGACCAACGGTGGCGATGTGCTACCGACCATTCGGTGCGAGTTCCACCGACTCCGCAGCGGGGCCGCGACGCCCACCCGACAAGAAGTCGGATCGTCGGTCTGGCAGGTTTTCGAGGGTTCGGGAAGCGTCGTTCTCGGTGGTGAAACTCGCGATTTGGTCACCGGCGACCTCTTTGTCGTACCTTCCTGGGTCCCGTGGTCGCTGCACGCCGACAGCCAGTTCGACCTGTTCCGATTCTCCGATGCACCGGTGATCGAACGCCTGAACTTCCAACGCACGTACTTTCCGGACACCGGCCGCTTCGGCGCCGGGAGTCGAGGGTGACGCCCACTTCGCCGACGATCGGATCGGAGGCCCCGGGCGCGTTGCTCGCAGCGCGCCGGGGCACCGCGCTCTTCTCCCGTGCTCTGCAAGAACTCACCGACCCGGCACTCGACGAACCATCGACGACGAAGGGCCGTTCGCGCCGGGACGTCGTCGCCTATACCGGATACCACGCTCGACGGATGTCTGCTCTCGTCGCACGTGCCCGATCGTCATCGGCAGGGTTGCGGTGGGAACCTCCCACCACCGCCGAAGTGGATTACGGTGCAACACTATCCGCCTCTGCTCTCCGAAATCTCCACGAGCACAGTGTCGCTCACCTGAATGTCGAGTGGCGCGACCTCGACCCCCGTGCCTGGCGCAGGCCGGTCGACTCCGCGGTCGGCCCGCTCACTCTGGTCGAGCTGGTGTGGGACCGGGCGCACACAGTGTGGTTCGGGGCCGCCCACCTGAGAATCCACTTCGACGAGCGCGTCATCCCGGACGAGGTCCGGTTACGCCTGACGTCCGAGGCGCGCGATCGCCTCGCCGCCCAAGGAGGTCAGGGAATTCAACTTCCTGCGGTACGTGCTCGAGCAGGCGCTCACCGCTGATTTCGCGCTCGTGCACGCGAAAGCCGTTGACACTGCGGAAACTCTGGTGTTCGAGAAGACCACATGAACTTCAACCCGTTGGCTGCCATGGCCGGTCGCATCACCATCGCCCAGGTCGAACAACTGGTGGAACCGGGTTCCATCGATCCGGGCGACGTTCACCTGCCCGGGGTCTTCGTCCAGCGGATCGTTCATACAAGCCAAGGACGCACACCTCCCCGATCACGTGGCAGCCAACCCTGCGGGAGCGGTCCTGGATGAGCGTCAGCGCGCGATCGTCGATCTCACTCTCGCCCTGACCAGGACCCCAGAACTATTCGCGCGCAGCGACATGGCTCGCATCCGGCAAGGGGGGGCTCACCCGACCAGCGGCCCCCCGAGTTTCCAGTAACCGAGGAACGCGACGTGGTTCTTGTCCATGCCGAGCTCATGGGTGAGGTACCGGCGAATCCGGGTCGTCGTGGTTGCCTCACCGGCGATCCAGGCGTAGGCGGCGGGGAGCGTTTCCCGGAAGTCGCCGGCATGCCGGGCGCCCCAGTCCCGCACCGCTGCTTCGAGCCGTCGGCCCGTGTCCCGCCCGCGGATGATGTGCCGTGGCCGAGCAAGCGGATGACCCGCACCCACGATGTCGTCGAGCGGGTCGGCGAGTTCGAGCAACACATCGGTGCGCGTGGTGGACGGGGTGGCGGCGACGATGTTGGCGATGGCCGGCATCGCGGATTCGTCACCGATCAGAAGTAGCCGTTCGGGCGGGCGGGGCGGTTGGTAGTGGATCCCGTAACCGGTGTGCCCGACGCGGACGTCCGGCCCGGTGACCACGAGTCGGTCGCCGACCGAACAGGACAGGGCCCACCGCGAAGCCGGCCCGGCCGGTTCGTGAACGAACACATCGACGTCGATCTCACCCTGGTCGGGACGGATCGCCGACGGCGTATACGTCCGCAGCTCGTTCCTGCGTTCCGCCGGAAGCTCTTTCCAACGGGTGTACCACTGCTTCGGGTGCGGGGTCGGGTCCTCGAGGAGTCCGAAGTCGGGTTCGGTGCCATCCGCCATGGGCAGGACGAGCTTGATGCGTTGGTCGAGGCCCCAGGGAGCGAAATTCGCCAGCGACGCGTCGAGCAGGGTGACGCGGATGAAGTTCGGCGAGATCCGTTGTGTGCCCGCGACTGTCACCGGGAAGGCGCTGTACTCCCACGGTCGGGTCGATTCGATCGACTGCGTCGTTGTGCTGTCTCCTCGTGCGGGATGGATCCGACGGGCATCGGACGGGGTACGACGAGGGGCCCGCCGGTGATGGGGTCGGCGATGACGACGTTGGGCAGGTCGTAGATCTCCTCGACCCGGTTGCTGGTCACCACATCCGCGGGTGGGCCTGCCGCGAGGATCTCGCCGTCGCGCATGGCGATGATGTGGTCGGCGTAACGGGCTGCGTGATTGAGGTCGTGCAGGACCGCGATGATGGTGCGCCCCTGACGATTGAGGTGGGCGAACAGTTCCATGAGTTCGACCTGGTGGGCGATGTCGAGGAACGTCGTCGGCTCATCCAGCAGCAGGAGATCGGTCTCCTGCGCCAGCACCATGGCCACCCAGATGCGTTGGCGTTGCCCGCCGGAGAGCTCGTCGACGCGTCGTGGTGCGAGATCGACAGTCCCCGTTGCCCTGAGCGCGTCGAGGACCGCCTGCTCGTCGGCGCTGCTCCACTGCCGCAGCAGACCCTGGTGCGGATATCGTCCCCGCGCAACGAGATCGGCGACCGTGATCCCGTCCGGGGCGATCGCGGACTGTGGAAGCAGACCGAGTCGCCGCGCCACATCCTTTGCCGGTCGGTTCGAGATCGCCTTGCCGTCGAGGATCACCTGCCCGGAGGTCGGGGCGAGAAGCCGTGACAGGCCACGCAGAAGCGTGGATTTGCCGCACGCGTTCGGCCCGATGATCACAGTGAACGACCGGTCCGGAATCGACGCACTCAGCCCGGCGATGATCGTCTTGCCGTCGTAACCGAGGGTCACGTCGTCGGCACGCAACCGCGCGGATCGCTCCTCCGATGTGTGGGTCGGGTTGCCGGAGGCGGCTGGGTCATGGTCAGGCACGGCGACGGATCTCCTGGATGATGACGACAACGAGGTACACGCCCCCCACCGAGACGGTGACCACACCGACGGGCAGCGTCACGGGCAGGATGTGCTGGGCGATCACATCGGCCGCCAGCAGCAACAGTGCCCCCACGAGAGCCGACACCGTCAGTGACAGATACGGAGTCGCGGACAACCGCCGTGCGATCTGCGGCGCCGCGAGGGCGATGAAGGCGACCGGCCCGATCACCGCGGTCGCCGCGGACACGAGCGTGACGGCGCTGAGCAGTACCACTGTGCGAACGAGGGCGGGGCGGGCACCGGTGGCCGCGGCGACGTCGTCACCGAGGTCGAGCTGCCGCAGCCGCGGCGTCAGGACCGCCAGCACCATCACCGGGACGATCGCCACGCCCGCGGCGCCGATCAAAGGCGTTGCGGTGACACCGTTCAGGCTCCCCGCGCCCCAGGCGGAGGCGAACATCGCGGTGTCCAGTTCGACCTCCAGGAGCATCCACGTGTTGAGGGACGCCAGCATCGCCGCCACCCCGATGCCGGTGACGAGGAGCCGGAAGCCCTGCAATCCGCCCTTGAAGGCGAGCACCCAGATCAGTGCGGCGGTCACCACACCGCCGGCCACCGCTCCGGCTGTCATCTGCGACCAGCTCGCCGAGAACACGACCACCGTCAGCAGCATTCCGGTGAACGCCCCGTTGGACAGACCCAGAATGTCCGGACTGGCCAACGGGTTCCGGGTCACCGTCTGGAAGATCGCGCCGGCCACCGCCAGCAATGCGCCGAGGATGATCGCGGCGAGGGTGCGCGCCAGGCGCCATTCGAAGACCACGGTGCGATCGAGCGCGTCGCCCCCGCCCAGCAAGGTCTCGACGACGGCGAGCGGTGACAACGGATAGGTCCCCAGTCCGAGCGCGACGATGCCGAGGACACCGATGGCCAGACCCAGAGCGACCCCCACGCCCACACTGCGCGTGCGCACCGGCACTGCGCACGCACCGACGCCGATCACACGCCTGCGGTAACCGACGTCGATCAACCCGGTGCCGGTCATGACAGCGTGCTCGCTTTCTGCCGACGGACCAACAGGATCAGTACCGGGGCCCCGACGAACGCCGTGACGATGCCGACCGGGATCTCCGCCGGCGAGATGAGGATTCGACCCAGCACATCGGAGAGGAGAACGAGCACCGGCGCCAGGACCACCGATGCGGCCAGGACCCTGCGCTGGTCCACACCGAACAACCATCGCGCCACATGCGGAACCATCAGTCCCACGAAAGCGATCGGGCCGGCGAGCGCGGTCGCGGTCCCCGCCAGAACCGTCACCGACGCGATGACGCCGATCCGGAGGGCGACCACGTTGGCCCCTTGCGCCCGGGCCACATCCTCGCCCAGCGCAAGCGCATTCAACCCGGCGGCCATCGCGAACGCCGCCAGCAAGGCGACCGCGACGAGCGGCACGGTCGGAATTAACACGTCCAGCCCGCGGCCGACCAGCGAGCCGGCGTTCCACGACCGCATGTGCTCGAAGGCGTCCGGATTGCTCAGCGTCATACCCGTGGTCATGCCAGAGAACACCGCGCTCAGCGCCACGCCGGCCAAGGTGAGGCGCACCGGGTCGGCCGAACCTCGGCCCGACGAACCGATGACGTAGACCGCGACCGTGACCACCAGCGCCCCCAGAAGCGCCAGCCAGACGGAGGTGAGAATGCTCTGCAGCCCGAAGAACGCCACCCCGACCGCAACCGCGAACGCAGCGCCCGCGTTGACTCCCAGAATTCCCGGGTCGGCAAGGGGATTACGGGTGAACGCCTGGATCAGCGCACCGGCGGCGCCGAGTGCCGCCCCCACCACCAGGCCGACGGCCGTGCGCGGGATCCGTAGTTCCATGACCACGTACCGCGCCTCGGGCGAACCATCACCCCGGAGAACCTCGAGTACCGCTGCCGGTGTGATCGAGTTCGACCCGATCATCAGCGACATCGCCACCGCGACAACGAGTAGGAGTGCCACGCCCACCAGGCCGACAGGCGCGCGCAAGGCCCGCAGCGTCCGTTCGGAGACCGCAGGCTGCTCGCTGCCGGTGACGGCAGGTGCGTCGATCAAGGACATCAGGGTTTCTGGAGGAACCGCTCGATGTCGTCGAGAACAAGTGCGCCGCCCTTGAGCCCGACTCCCGAGATCCAGTAACTGGTGTCCACCAAGGTCACCGAAGGAAACGCAGCCCGGTTCTGTGTGATGGCAGCAGGGATCGTCGACGGGTCGTCGACATCACTCGTCGTGACGAACACGTCGTCGGCGACCGCCTGCCGGATGTTCTCCGGCGAGATGTCGGCCTGCAGACCGTCTTCCCATTCGCGGGCGGGGATCGTGTACCCCACACACTGCAGGGTCCCGCCCGCGAAGCTGGTCGGTCCGTACAGGCTCAGCGTCGTCTCGTCGCGAGGCCGGATCAGATTCGCTGTCTCGCCCTCGACGTCATAGGTGTCCTTGATCTGGGCGCACCGCTCGTTGAAGCCGTTCAGCATCTCTTGTGCTTTGTCCTTGCGGCCCAACGCCTGCCCGACCAGGAGGACGTTCTCCTGCCACGGATCCGCCTGCGACGCCATGAAGACCGTCGGCGCGATCGATTCGAGCTGGTCATACAGCTTGGAATGACGCGACTCGGTACCCAGGATCAGGTCCGGCTTCAGGGCGGCGATCGATTCCAGATCGGGTTCCGGCACCGTTCCGACCGGCTCCACCCCACTGACGCCCAGATACTTCGGAATGCCCGCAACGTTGCTGGCCACCGCGGCGCCCACCGGCGTCACCCCGAGCGCGACCGCGGTATCCAGTTCCACCGGCTCGAGCACGACGACTCGCTGCGGATCCGTCGGGACGTCAGCCGTGCCGCGGGCATGCTCCACGCTCTGTGTTCCGCCACCGGTAGCCGAATTGTTGTCGCCGTCCGATTGAGACGAACACCCCGCCAATCCCACGACGATCGCCGCCGCCAGCACCACTCCACGTCTGATCCCGGACGCACGCATGCAACAAGCCCTTTCGCGAATCGGCGCTGCCGAGAGCGGCACCGGTCAACCCCGACCCTGCCAGTTAGCGCATCCTAACCTAACGGATCGTGGCGGCTGAGAGGGGTCCGAGGCGTGCCTCGAGCAGATGCTCGGGCGACCTCGAGTCCGTCAACTCACACACACGGGTGGGACACAATCGCGGACATGCAGAGCCGGCTTGCCCGATCCGACGCCGGACCGCGCCCGAGGTCCGTGAAGCTCTGCTCGTCGCGGCTGTCGCCGAACTCGACGAGGCCAGGCCCCGAGAACGCGAGCCCGCGGGCGATCGCCCGCCGGGTGGGTATCACGCATCAGTCGGTGGCCACCATTTCGCCGATCGCCGTCGCAACCTTCGCCACGGCGCATGGCCTGGCCGCACTGGAGACCGACTTCGCCGACCACTTGCCCGACGGCACCGGCATCGAGGACTTGCTCTCGTTGGTCAACGCCACGATCATCACTCCCCCGCACCAGGATTCGTGATCGCCGGGGACGTTCGGCACCGGCCCGTCAGAGCATGTGCACCTTACGGTAGATCCGCGCCGCGGGCCGGGTGAGCAGACCCACCTCGTCGAGGAAGCTCATCAAGTGCGCGCAACCCGAGCGGACCATCGACTGGAAATGGTGGTTGCGGCGCATCTCTCCGACCGCCCGACGGTGGTCCAGACCGGCGTCGGCGTAGGCCTTCGGGCGGACGAGGCTGGCGAGGATGTAGGACACGGCCATCGCGGTGATCACCGAACTGAGCTGTCGCCGAGTCCAACTGGCTTCCGCCATGGACTGGCGCACCTCTTCACGCGCGAAACGCATGTGGCGAGATTCCTCGAGGACGTGGATCTCGTTGACGGTGCGCACGAGCGGCAGCACCCGATCGTCACGCATGCAGCCACGCTGCAGCACGTCCAGGACTTCCTCGGCGGCAAGGATTCCGGCGTAGGCGACTTCGCTGCCCGCGACCCGCATGAACAACTTGCCGAAGCGACCCAGGCGCGGGTGCGGCGTGTAGCTGGTCCCGGTCAGCTTGTACGACGTCTTGGCGAACATCAGCGAGTGCCGACACTCGTCAGCGACCTCGGTCAGGGCGAATTGGAACTCCGGGCGGTGGTAGTCCCCGAGGTACTGGTCGCGGATCACCATCTCCTGCAGCATCATCTCGAACCAGATGCCGATGCTCATGATCGACGCCGTCTCGTGCCGGGTGAGGGCGATCCGCTGCTGCTCGGTCATCTCATCCCAGTAGGCCGTTCGATAGAGAGTCGACCACTCCGGGCTGCAGCCGTACTTGTCCTTCTCGAGCGGCGTATCCCAATCGATCTCGGTCAGCGCATTGCGCGACAACCGCGCGGCAGATGCCAGCAAGCGCTGCGACACCTCGTCGATTCCGTCGTCGGAACGGGTCACATCTCTGAGCGCTTCCATGCCGGGCTTCTCGTCGTGCGCGGTACTACGTCTGTGATGCATGCCACCACGGATAGTGCCATCAGTCAATGGTGCGTTTCTCGATGGCATCGACGAGCACTTGAGAGTCACGGGTACGACTCCGCGTCCCCGGCATGACGGTCGGTCTGTGAACCCCGCCCAGGTAACCTCTCTAGCGATGTCTACTGAAGAGTTGCTACCGATCACGACCCGCAAGCTGGTGGGCTGGTCTCGCACCACCCCGATCGAGGGTCACGTCTTGTCCACGCCGTACCCCGAGGTCATCGCCGAGGCGGTGGCCCGCGTGGCCGACGACAACGCGGACAAGCCGGACTACCTCAAGCGCGGCGTCATCGCCCGCGGGCTGGGCCGCTCGTACAACGAGTCGGGCCAGAACAGTGGCGGCCTCACGATCGACATGACCCCACTGACCAGGATTTATGCGATCGACGACCAGTCGGCCACGGTCGACGTCGACGCCGGCGTCTCCCTCGACACGCTCATGCAGGCAGCGCTCCCCCACGGCTTGTGGGTCCCGGTGCTCCCGGGTACCCGACAGGTGACGGTGGGCGGCGCGATCGCGCACGACATCCACGGGAAGAACCACCACAGCCAGGGCAGCTTCGGCAACCACGTCGTCGAGATGCAGCTCCTCGTCGCCGACGGCCGCATCCTCACCCTCACCCCGGGCGGCTCGGCCGACGACCCGAACGGCGAACTCTTCTGGGCGACCATCGGCGGCATCGGACTGACGGGCATCGTGCTGCGCGCCAAGATCCAGATGAAGCGCACCGAAAGCGCCTACTTCATCGCCGACACCGCGCGGACCGGCTCGCTGCAGGAGACCCTCGACCTGCATCTCCAGGATGGTTTCGAGGACGGGTACGAGTACGCCTCGGGCTGGTTCGACACCATCAGCGCGCCGCCGAAGCTCGGCCGCGGCACGTTCTCCCGAGGCAATCTCGCCCGCGTCGACGAACTGCCGGAGAAGTACCGCGACAACCCGCTGTCGTTCAACAACAAGCCACTCGTCCGGTTCCCCGACATCTTCCCCCGGGGACTGGCCAACAAGCTCAGCTTCTCTGCGGTCGGCGAGGCGTACTACCGGATCGGGCCGCCCAGTGAGGGCAAGGTCAAAAATCTCGCGCAGTTCTACCACATGCTCGACGTGTTCGGTGACTGGAACAACGCCTACGGACGCGGCGGCGGTTTCTGCCAATACCAGTTCATCGTGCCGACCGGCAACGAGAGCGAATTCACCGCACTCATCGAGGACATCCAGGCGTCTGGCCACGTCAGCTTCCTCAACGTCATCAAGCTCTTCGGCGAGGGCAACCGCGCGCCGCTGAGCTTCCCGTTCAAAGGCTGGAACGTCTGCCTCGACTTCCCGGTCAAGGCCGGCCTCGCCGAGTTCCTCAACGAGCTCGACCGCCGCGTCATGGCGATGGGCGGACGCCTCTACACCGCCAAGGACTCGCGCACCTCGGCCGAGAACTTCCACGCCATGTACCCGGAGATCGACGCCTGGATCGCAACGCGTCGTCGCATCGACCCCAACCGGGTGTTCATGTCGGACATGGGTCGGCGACTCGAACTCGCCTGACCGACAGCCCGTTTCGACGCGCCGCACGCGCACCCGACCTGTACGTCACCGAAAGCGAGTACACAATGATCAACGCCGTCGGCGTCCCACAGTCCATCCTGGTCCTGGGCGGCAGCTCCGAGATCGGGCTCGCCATCACCGCGGAGTACCTCAGCAAGGGCCCCGCGCGGGTCATCCTCGCCACCCTGCCGGGTGACCCCACCGCCGTCGCGGCGGTGGAGAAGGCCAAGAACGCCGGCGCCACCGAGGTCACGCAGATCGACTTCGACGCCCGCGCCACCGACACCCACCGGGCGGTCATCGACAAGGCGTTCGCCGACGGTGACGTCGACGTCGCGATCGTCGCCTTCGGCATCCAGGGCGACGACGAGCAGGCGTGGCAGGACCACGGCCTCGCGGTCGCCGAAGCCGAGATCAATTACACCGCAGCGGTTTCCGTCGGGGTGCTGCTGGGCGAGAAGTTCAAGGCGCAGGGCCACGGACAGATCATCGCGATGAGCTCCGTCGCCGGCGAGCGCGTCCGCCGCAGCAACTTCGTGTACGGCTCCACCAAGGCCGGACTCGACGGCTTCTACCTCGGGCTCGGAGAGGCGCTGCGCCCCTTCGGTGCTCGCGTCCTCGTCATCCGCCCCGGCCAGGTCCGCACCCGGTTGTCGGCGCATGTCAAGGAAGCGCCGCTCACGGTCGACAAGGAGGACGTCGGTCGCCTCGCGGTGGCCGCGGCCACCAAGGGCAAGGAGATCGTCTGGGTGCCCGGGCCGTTCCGCTACATCATGATGGTGCTCCGCCACATCCCGCGTCCGATCTTCCGCAAGCTGCCGATCTGATCGCTGAACCGCCCAACCGCTGAACAGCAGAGTCTGAGTGGACGTGATGAACCGACCTGACCCTTCGAGACGTCCCTCCGCAAGCTCCGGGACTCCTCAGGGAGCGGAAGAGGACTCGCCCTCCGCAAGCTCCGGGACTCCTCAGGGAGCGGAAGAGGACTCGCCCCCCGCAAGCTCCGGGACTTCTCAGGGAGCGGAAGAGGACTCGCCCCCCGCACCGCAGGGTTCGACGGGCTACGGGCGAACGGCTCTGTCATTGCTCATCGCCGTGGTGGCCGGCGGGTTGGTGTCGATGGCGGGACTGACGGCCATCGGGACCGTCGAGTGGCCGGCGTTCAACTCCTCCAACGTGACCCGGTCGCTGACGACCGCCGGACAGGTGCTGGCGATCGCCATCCTGGTGATCGCCGCACTGCTCTACCGCTACGGCAAGGGCCGCCTCCTGGTGCCGGTGCTGTCGGCGGCCGCGATGTCGGGCTTCGTCACGGTGACGATCGGAATGCCGCTGGGCGCAACACGTCTCTACCTCTTCGGACTCTCGGTCGACCAGGAGTTCCGCACCGAGTACCTCACCCGCATGACGTCGAGCCCGCACCTCGCGGACATGACCTACACCGATCTGCCTCCCTACTACCCGGCCGGCTGGTTCTGGTGGGGCGGCCGGTTCGCGAACCTGCTCGGCCAACCCGGCTGGGAGGCCTACAAGACCTGGGCGATCGTGTCGATGGCGGTGGCCGCGGCCGTCGGCGTCATCCTGTTCATCCGCATGTTCGGGGCGGATCGCGGTGTCGCGCTCGGCCTCGCGGTCACCACCGTCACGTTGCTGTACGCCTCGCCGGAGCCGTATGCGGCCATTCTGGTGCTGATCGGCGTACCCATGCTGATCACGCTGACCTACGCGCTGCGCGGACGAACCCGAGCCGCCGACGGACCCGTGGGTCCGCTCGTCGGCGCGACTAGTTGGCCCGCGGTGGCGGCGTCCGGTGTGTTCCTGGGGATCTCGGCCGCGACCTACACGCTATACACCGGACTGTTCGCCCTCACAGCTGTCCTGCTGGCCGGTTACTTCGCCGTCCAGGGCTGGCTGAGCGCGTCGAACAAGGCCACTCCGTCGGCCACCGTGACAAGCCGCCGGCGCGGTGTCGTGCTCGCGGTGATCGGTCGTCTCATCGCCGTCGGGGTCATCTCCGGCCTGATCGCACTGCTGGTGTGGGCGCCCTACCTGTGGGCTCGCCTGACCAACACGCCCGCCAGCGGCGGTACCGCCGAACACTATCTGCCCGAACGTGGTTCGGTGCTGCCGCTGCCGATGTTCGGGCTGAACCTCGTCGGCGCGATCACGATGATCGGTCTCCTCTGGATTCTGCTGCGCTTCCGCACCCGCACCGTCGCACTGGCCATGGGCGTCACGGTGGTCACGGTCTACCTGTTCTGCCTGCTGTCGATGCTGATGACGGCGCTGGGCACGACTCTGCTCTCGTTCCGTCTCGAGCCGATCCTGGTGGCCACACTGAGCGCGGCGGGCGTCTTCGGTGTCGTCGACCTCGCGCATGCGTCGGTACGGCGCTTCGGCGACGTTCGTGTGGTCGTGGGTGCACTCGCCGTCCTCTCGGCAATCGCGATGGCACAGAGCATCCCGGGCCATCTGGGCACCGAGATCACCACCGCCTACACCGACACCGACGGATACGGCGAACGCGCCGACGCCCGCCCGGCCGGCGCCGAGTCGTACTTCGCGGAGCTGGACAAGCTGATCGGTGAACAGACCGGCCGGCCGCGCACCGAGAATGTGGTCCTCACCGCCGACTTCGGTTTCCTGTCGATCTACCCGTACTGGGGATTCCAGGGACTCACCTCGCACTACGCGAACCCGCTGGCCGAATTCGACAAGCGCGCAGCCGCGATCGAGCGTTGGGCGAAGAGCGAGAACGCCGACCAGCTCGTCGACGCGCTCGACCGATCCCCCTGGACCCCGCCGAATGTCTTCCTGTTCCGGTACAGCGCAGACGGTTACACGCTCCGCCTCGCCGAGGACGTCTATCCCAACGATCCGAACGTGAAGCGCTACACGGTCACCTTCGACCCGGCGGTGTTCGACGACCCGCGCTTCGAGGTCACCGAGCGCGGCCCGTTCGTGCTCGTCGTCCGGAAGTGATGACGATGCGACTCCCGTTCCGTACCGCGCGACCGATGACCATCACCCGGGTCGACGGCGATTCGTCGACAACGCATTTCGTCTCCACCGACGTCGTGAACTGGGTGCTTCTGGAGCAGGACGGCGAGCTGACGCTCATCGACGGCGGTTATCCGGGCCAGGCCGCCCAGGTCGTCGAGTCCATCGAACGGATCGGCCGCAAGCCCGAGGACGTACGTGGCGCGCTCCTCACCCATGCTCACGTCGACCACCTGGGTGGTCTCGTCAAGCTGCAGGCGCAGTACGGGTTCGACGTCTACATGGACCCGGTCGAGGTGGATCACGCGCTGCGCCATCACCTCCAGCAGGCGAACGCGCTCGATCTCGCCCCGCAGGTGGCGAATCCCCGCCTGTGGACGTGGCTGGCCAAGGCCATTCCGCTCGGCGTCCTCAGCCGTGCGGGTCTCGCCCATGCGTCGGGGTTCTCCACCGGTGGGCACCAACCGCTCGACCTCCCGGGCGCACCGGTCCCGGTGGCGAGCCCCGGCCACACCGACGGCCACAGCGCCTACCTCGTCGCCGACGGCCGCGCCCTGGTGTCCGGCGACGCACTGGTGAGCGGACACGAGATCTCGTCGATCGTCGGACCGCAGTGCATCCCGTCGCTGTTCCAGCACGATGAGCCCACCGCGCGATGCAGCGTCGAACGGTTCACCGAACTCGACGCCGATGTTCTGCTACCCGGGCACGGTCCGGTCCATCGCGGCGATGTCGCCGCGATGGCACGTGACGCGCTGTCGCGCTGAGTCGGGCGACGAATCGCTTCGACACGATCCGATCGTCATGACGCGGGTAACGATCGCCGCTCGTCCGGCGTTGGACCCCCGCATGAACACTCCCCGAGATGCCCTTGACCCCGATCTGCTGAGAATCGTCGCCGACCATCAGGAGTCGATCCTGATCACGCTACGTCGAGACGGGCGACCACAATCATCCAATGTCGTTCACATCTGGGAACCGGAGACCGCCTCCGCGCTCATCTCCGTCACGGCGCCGCGGGCCAAATCGCGCAACGTCGAACGAGATCCCCGGGTCAGTCTCCACGTCCTCGGCGAAGGCTTCTTCTCGGCCTACGCCGTAGCCGAGGGCACGGGCACATTGAGTCCGGTGGCTGCAGCTCCGAACGATTCGACAGTCGACCTCCTGATCGACTGGTACCGAGCGTTTCGCGGTGAGGACCACCCGAACTGGGACGAGTACCGGGCCGCTATGGTGCGCGAACAGCGGCGGATCCTGCGCGTCCGGGTCGAGCGGCTGTACGGGATGACTCGCCTACCCCAGTGAGCTCCGGCGTGACCGACGCGCGCCGCTATGACTCGAAGCCCACGAAGGTCGCGGCCTCGGCTACCGACTTGCGTTCGGACACCACCGCATTGGCCGGGAAGGTCTCATCCGGCCAGCCGAGCGCGATGCTCTTCATGATCACCTGATCGTCGGGGATGCCGGCGTGCTCGCGAACCACGGGCGACTGCATGATGCCCTGGCTGTTGATGACCGCGCCGAGACCGCGCGACCAGGCGGCGTTGACCAGTGCATTCGAGACCGCGCCGCAATCGAACGGGGTGTCGTCGCTGCCGTCGAGGATGCGGTCGTAGGTCACGATCACGCAGACCGGGGCGTCGAACTGGCGGAACCCCCGCAGCACCCAGTCCTGCCGCATCTCCATGTCCTCGCGGGCGATGCCCATCGCGCCGAACAGTTGCTTCGCAACCTGGACCTGACGGTCGCGGTGCGTTCCGGTGAACTTCTCCGCGCCCGTTCGGAACTCTCGCGAATGGGGAACGCCGGCCAGGTTGCGCTCGGTGTTGCCCGCGCGGATGCGATCCAACGGTTCACCCGTGATCACGTGGAAGTTCCACGGTTGTGTGTTCATCGACGACGGGGCTCGCATGGCGAGGGTGAGGATCTCCTCGATGAGCTCTCGAGGCACGGGGTCGGAGGTGAACCCGCGGGTGCTGCGACGTCCCAGAACCACTTCGTCGTACTGCATCGTCGATCTCTCCTCGCACGCCTCGAACAGCCCCGTCGTCGCGGACGGCGATGCAGCGACCACACCGTCCGACGACCGGTGAACACGTTACCGCCGACCGGCCGGATGTCTCCGCTTCCCGTGTCATGCCCGGCCGACCGGACCGCATCCCCGTGCTCCCACCCCGCTCCGATCGTGCTCCTTCGCACGACTAAGGGTAGGCTTGCCAGGCAAGCTGTCGGGGCCGGAGGAGGGGCCGAGTCCCGCGCGGCGTGGCACCGTTGCCCGGGCTGAGAGTTCCGTGGCCCGTCCATGACCGTCGACGTTTCCCGCCTCCGCGGAAGTTTGAGGACATGAACAGCCATAACCCTCCCGAAGTCCGGGCGACTCCCACCGGCGCCACGGCCGTCACCGACCTTCCGGGCGTCGACGCCGCCGACACCGCCGCGGCCCGATGGCGAGCCGTCGCCGCGGTACGTGGTGAGGCCGTCGCACTCCAGACCCCCGAGCAGTCGATCACGTTCGCCGACGCCGCCTCCCGGGTCGACGACCTCGCGCGCACGATCGTCGCCACCACCGATCCGGGCCGACCCGTGGCGGTGGAGATCGAATCCGACATCGACTCGGTGATCGGGATGCTGGCGGTGCTGTGTTCGGGACGCCCCCTCGTCCTTCTCGACCCGTTCCTGCCGCCGGATCGACGCGACGTCGTGCTCGAACGGTCCGGTGCCCATGTCCTGGACACCGCAGCCGATGCCCGAGAACCAGATCAGTCGCGTATCGCGGACCAGCCCGGCCCGAACGATCCGGCGGTCCTGCTCTTCACGTCGGGCTCGACCGGCACCCCCAAAGGCGTGGTGCTGGCGCAGAAGATGCCGGTCAATCACGCCCGGGACGGCCGTCGCTTCCTCGGCATGCGACCCGACGACCGCGCCGTCGTCCTGCTACCCCTCAGTTTCGGCGGCGGCCTCGACGCGCTCGCGATGAGCTTGCTCAACGGGTCGACCATGCTGCTCTGGGATGTCCGCCGCCGCACCACGACCGGGCTTCGGGACTGGCTTGTCGCACAGGAGGCGACCACCGCGCACTGCACCCCGTCGCTGCTGCGATCCTGGCTGGGTGAGCTGTCGGCCGACGACGCCGTCGAATTCCTGCGACTGCTGTCCACCTGCGGTGAGCCGACGCACCGCGCCGACATCCAGCTGGCCCGCGACACGATCCTGACCGACGGAGTCTTCTGTTGCTGGGCAGGCGCATCGGAGGTCGGCAACCTGGCCTTCAACCTGTTCCCGCCCGAGCGGGACGTCGAGCCCGGCGCCATCCCCGTGGGCGTGCCGGCGTCGGACAAGCACGTCCGGATCGTCGACGCGGACGGCAACGACCTGCCGGTCGGCAGCACGGGCGAGGTCATCGTCGAATCCGCCCATGTAGCGTCCGGTTACCACCAGGATCCAGAGCTGACGGCGACGCGCTTCATCGAGTTGCCCGACGGCCGGACACGATATCGCACCGGCGATCTCGGACGCTTCGACGAGTCCGGCGAACTCGCGCTCCTCGGCCGCAGCGATGACGCGATCAAGATCCGCGGGTACCTCGTCGAACCGCTCGAGGTGGAAGCCGCCATCCGCGCGCTGGCCTGGACCACCGACGCGGTCGTCACCGCCAACCGCGACGAGGCACGGCTCGCCGCCCACGTCGCCGTGGACCCCGAGAAGTGGTCACCCTCCCCGGCCGAGATCCGGCAGGAGCTCGGGAAGACGTTGACCCCGTGGATGATTCCGCGCGACATCATCGTGCTCGCCGAACTCCCGCGCAACGAGCGCGGCAAGGTGGATCGGGCGGCCCTGCCACCTCCGCCCGCACGTCCGGATCACGAACCGCCCCGTGGGATGACCGAGATGGCGCTGCACCGGTTCTGGTGCCAGATCCTCGGACTCGAATCCATCGGCCGCAACGAGGATTTCGTCGAACTCGGCGGCGACTCGCTGGCCGCCGCGAAGATGCTGGCCGAGGTGCAGCATCACCTCCAACTGGACGTCAACACCGCGATGCTCGCCGAGGCGCCGACCATCGCGCTGTTCGCCCAGCGCATCGAGTCGGCCGCGAAGGAGCGGTCGGCGAACGCCTCGGGGGCTACCCTCATCCCGCTGCGGCAGGGCACGGGCCGGCCGATCTTCCTGGTGGCCGGCGCCGGCAGCCTGGCGACCAGCCTCACCCCGGTCGTCCGAGCACTGCAGACCGACCGGCCCATCTACGCGATCCAGTCGCGTGGCGTCGAAAAGCGCGGCCGCGCTGATCATTCCGTGCGGGCGGCGGCACGACGCGCGATCGCCGACATGCGATCGGTCCAGCCCGGCGGCCCGTATCAGGTCGGTGGATACTCGCTCGGCGGGTTCGTCGCGATGGAGGTCGCGGCGCAGCTGACCAAGGCAGGCGAAACATGCGATCCAGTCGTCGTTCTGGACTCGCTCTTCGACCCGGCACTCGCCAAGCGGGTTCGTGGTGAGAAGGTCGGGATCGTCGGACGCCTGCGCGCGCTGGGCGGCGGTGCCCGCGACACCGCCCTGCCCGACCGCACCGGGGACGACCCCACCCCCGCCCGCGAACCACTTCCACAGCGAATCGTGAAAGAGCTCGCTCTGGCCGCCCTCGTCCCCACTGCCGGGATGGTCGAGCTCCCGACGCCGGTGCAGTGGATCGTGTTCTTCCGGTTGGGCACCAGGATGATTCGCCGGTACCGACCCCGGGAGTACGCGGGTCCCTTCGGCGTCATCCGCGCCCGCACCAACCCCGACGACCCGGACCTGTGGCGGCGGATGTCGACCGGTGCCGTGACCTTTCACGACGTCTCCGGCGACCACATCTCGATGATCCGCGCACCCCACGCCGCCGACACCGCCAGGGCGATCGACGAGGTGATCAGCTCCGCCGCTCCCTCCGCTACAGCCGCTCCCTGATCCGAAAGAACGACCCGCCCCCTGCTCCCTGAGCTGAGGAGCGCCCGGAGCATGCGAGCGTCACCCCCTGCTGGCGCGCTCACGGAGCGGGGGTTGGCCGCGCTCAGGGAGCGGGGGGTTGGCGCAGGAAGCGGGGGCTGGCGCAGGAACCAGAGGGTTTGCGGCCGACGGCTCAGCCCTTTTCGGCGCGGAGTTTGATGTCGTTCAGACGGCGGTCCCAACCACGGCCGATGGTGTCGAGCCGATGGGCAACCCGCGACAACTGTGCACCTACGGCTTCGTAACGGATCTCGCGGCCGACACGTGAGGACGTCACCAGTCCCGCCTCGGTGAGGACCCGAAGGTGTTTCGCGATCGCCTGCCTGCTGATCGGGAGTTCGGCCGCGAGATGGGACGCGGACGCGGGTTCCGAACCCAGTCGCGTGAGGATCTGCCATCGGCTCTCGTCGGACAGCGCGGCGAAGACCTCGACGGGAGCGACGTCAGGCATGCACGCCGCCGAGATGTGTTCGGGCCAGCTCGAGTTCGATGGTCCATCCCTCGTTGTTGCCGTCGAACCGTGCGCGTCGCTCCGCTTCCGTTCCCGGCAGCGACGAGAAACCGGACTCCACGACCTTGAGGAGCACGCCGGAGTCCGCCGGCGTGATCCAGAACTCGACGAGCGTCGAATCCGATTGCGGATCAGCGGCATCGGCGAGCCATCGAAACGCCGCGTAACGCGGCTCGTCGAGTTCGACGGTGCGGAAGGTGAAGGCGCCGTGGACCGGGTCGTGGATGGTCGACAGGTCGCCGTCGCGTTCGATCCGGTGCTCGGTGATCGCCTTGTCATTGATGAACCATCCCGGTTCGCTGACCAGAGACCAGACCCGGTCGGCGGGTGCGTCGATCGAGATCTCGCGCTCGATCCGGTCGAACTCGGCTGTCGCCGAGGCGGTCACGTCGTGGGTTTCGGTGTTGTCACTCATCGTTGCTCCCCATGCTGCGGATTTCTTACTGCAACCCAATGGTTGCACTAATGCCTCCCTGGCGCAACGGTTCGGAGCGAACGAAGCGACCTGCTCCGCGGATACGAGATGCGCAGACCGGACTAACTTCCCGTCGACGCCGTTTGCTGTACAGGCTCGGCCGCGAGGTGTTGGACCGGGCAGCCACCCGCGAACGTGCCCAGCTTCTCGATGTCGAAACCGTTCGGGTAGCTGCGAATTCGCTGCATCTCGGACACGTACTGCGGTGTGCGACGGGCCGGCAGGGCCGCCACGACGCGGGCACGCGCCTTGAGTCCACCGATCGACAGCAACCTCGCGACACGTCCGGGCCGCCGGTAACCGAACGACTCGAGCAGCGCGTCATCCATCAGCGATCGACTGAAGATGTCGATCGCCGGCGCGAGCGGCTTGGGATAGAACGACGCGAGCAGGCCCTTGGTGGCATCGGCGACGCGGCGACCACCGTCATCGAAAGCGAAGTGCTCGCTTTCGTAGCCGTCCATCAGGACCTCGAAGGCGTGGTAGTCCTCGGGGATCTCCTTGATCCCCATGTGGCGCCCGAGGGTCCGGTAGTAATTCACCGACGCGGTCACCTCGTCGTCCGTCAGCTTCCGCCAGCCGTAGTCATCGATCCACTGCTTCGGCACGACCACGAACGTCGACAGGACGTAACGCATGTCGTCGTTGGAGATGTCGTACATGCGATGCATCTGGTTGATGCGCCGAATCGCGGACTTGCCCCGACTGCTGTCGAAACCGTCCAGAAGCGGCACCTCCAGCAGAAGCGAGGTGTCGTCGTAGCGCTTCTGGGTCTCGGCCGTGAACGCACGCGTCTCGTCGAGCAACCGGCCGATGCTCGGTACCGCGTACGTGCGGAAGAGGGCGAAGCTGAGTGCCTGATTGATGTCCCACGGGAAGTCGAAGGTCGACAGGTTCCGATAGATCTCGTGAAACTGTGTCTCCGGATCCAGCCCCCGGTTACGTGTCGCCTTACCCATCACATGTCCTCCTCGGTGAGTGCCACGTCACTGTAAGTCAACTTATAGAAATGTGCAAGGGGTCACATTTTGGATATGAGAGCCGCAAGCTTGTGAGCACCCGGACGTCGACCTCGACATTCGTGCAGCACACTGGACCCATGGCCACCGGTAAGAGGGCGCAGCCGTCGGAGTACATCCAACGGCGTTATCTCGACGCTGGGCTGGCCATCCTCACCGACCACGGTCATGCCGGTCTGAAATTGGCGGCGATCTGCGAGGCGACCGGGACAACCACCGGGAGCTTCTATCACGCATTCGGCAACTGGGCCGATTATCGATCCGCTCTCATCCGTCACTGGCGCGACGAACAGAGCCAGCGACTGATCGCCGGTGCTCGCGACATCGCCGACCCACGGGAGCGACTCGACGCCCTCACCGACATCGGTCTGCAGCTGTCACACGCGACCGAGGCCGCGATCCGCGTGTGGGCCGCGCACGATCCCGAGGTGCTCGCCATTCAGCACACCGTGGACCGAGAGCGTCGAGACATCATCGCGGCCACCTACGACGAGGTGCTCCACAACCGCGAGGAGGCCGAGGAGTTCGCCACTGCGGCAATGTATCTGCTGATCGGCTTCGAGAGCGGCACGCTGGATTCGCACCAGGCACTGGTCAGGGGTTTCCGCACGATCCTCGACCGCGCTCTCGAATCATCCTCCGGATCATCATGACTCGACTCGCCTCTAGGCCCCGTCGGCGGTCAAAACGCGCACAGTCGACGAGAAACTGCGCCCAGTCGACGACGCGCCGGGTTGGTCAGCCGACCAGATCGACGAGCCGGCGGATCGCGAACTCATAGCCGCGGATGCCGTAACCGGCGATCACCCCGGCGGCGATCGGTGACACATAGGAGTGATGCCGGAATGCCTCGCGCCGATGGACGTTGCTGATGTGCACCTCGAGGATCGGGACATCGGGGACGACGAGCGCATCGGCGAGGGCGACCGAGGTGTGTGTCCATCCCCCGGGGTTGATGACGATGCCGCTGATCTCGCCGACGGATTCGTGGATCCAGTCGAGCATCTGCCCCTCGTGATTGGTCTGCGCCGCGCGTACACCGAAACCGAGCTCGGCGGCGGTGCGCTCGGCCAGGTCGACCACGTCGGCGAGGGTGTCCGAGCCGTAGACGGCGGGCTCCCGGGTGCCGAGGGTGTTCAGGTTGGGGCCGTTGAGCAGCAGGATCGGCAGACGGTCGGGCACCTCGGCGTCGGACATGGCATTCACCATACTGGCCCTGACCTGGCGATCGGCGGTCATGCGTCGCCGCGGCGCGGCCTTTGACACCCGCCCGTGGTGCCCGCACCGCCGCCCACCGGGGCGGGACATCCCAACGGCTACCATCTCTCTTTGTGCCAGCGCAGACCGTTCGACGAGCGAGGATCGTCGCCATCGTCACCGGTCTGCTCGGGTTCCTGCTCGCTCTCGCGACCCCACTCATGCCGGTGTCGCAGCGAACGGCCGAAATCGACTGGCCGCAGAACGGTCAGATCGGTTCGGTGTCGTCCCCGCTGATCGGTTACACGCCCGTCGACCTCGACGTCTCGATTCCCTGCACTGCCGTGAACGACCTGCCGCCCGGTGGATCGGTGCTGCTGTCCACCACGCCCAAGCAGGCACCGAAGTCCGGTGAGCGCGGCCTGTTCATCCGCAAGACCGGTGCTGCCGATGCGCCCCTGGACCGGCAGGGCGTCGAGGTGGTCATCCGCAACGTCTCGCTCGTGTCGGCGACGCTGCAGGACATGCGCGACCAGGGGTGCCGCGAGATCGTCGTGCACGCCGATTCCGACGCGGTGACCGCCGAGTTCGTCGGCATGACGAGCGGCACCAGGAACGAGGACGGTGAGGACGAACCACTCGCCGGCACGACCGAGGACAAAGAGGCCTTCAAGTACTCGTCCGACCAGCGCCCCCAGGTGACCGGCCTCTTCACCGATCTCGCCGGGCCGGCGGCCGACATCGCGGGACTCGACGCCCACGTCACCATCGATTCGCGCTACAACACTGCGCCGACCATCTCGAAGTGGCTGGTCGTGATCGTCGGAGTGGCGTCGACGCTGCTGGCCCTGTCCGCTCTGGCAGCACTGGACTCGACGGACGGCCGGCGACATCGTCGGATCTTCCCGGCACGGTGGTGGCGGCTGAATGCGCGCGACTATGTGGTGATCGGCGCGCTGATCGTGTGGCACATGATCGGGCCCAACACCTCCGACGACGGTTACCTCCTGACCATGTCGAGGGTGGCTCAGGACAGCGACTACACCGCGAACTACTTCCGCTGGTACGGCGCACCCGAGGCACCGTTCGGCTGGTACTACCAGGTCTTCGGACTGCTCAGCCACGTCTCCGTGGCCAGTCCGTGGATGCGTCTGCCCGCACTGCTGTGCGGAATCCTGGTGTGGCTCATCGTGAGTCACGAAGTTCTTCCCCGCCTGGGACGTGCCGCACTGACCCGCCCGATGGTCGCCTGGACGGCGGCGTTCGCGTTCCTCGCGTGCTGGTTCCCCTTCAACAACGGCCTACGGCCCGAACCGATCATCTGCCTGGGCGCCCTGCTGACCTGGTGTTCGGTCGAACGGGCCATCGCCACCGGTCGCATGCTGCCGGCCGCCGTCGCGTGCCTGATCGGAGCGTTCAGCATCGCCGCCGGCCCGACGGGCCTGCTCGCGGTGGCGGCACTGATCGCCGGCGCACGCCCGATGATCATGGCGCTCATCAAGCGGGCCCGCGTCGTCGCCGAACTGTCCTCAACAGACACCGAATCCGCAGGATCGGCATCCGGCGATCCCGAGACCGCCGACCGCGATCGCAAGCGCTCGCTGCGATGGTCGTTCGTGGCGCTCATCGCGCCGATCCTCGCCGCCGGCACCTTCGTCGTCTTCGTCGTGTTCTCGAACCTGACCCTGCGGTCGTTCGTCGAGGCGTCGAGCATGAAGTCGGCGCTCGGGCCGTCGATGAGCTGGTACAACGAGATCGGTCGTTACTCGGCGCTCTTCGCCTTCTCCGCCGACGGTTCCATCGCCCGTCGGTTCGCGGTACTGGCCATGATCCTGGGGCTGGTCGTCTCGGCGGCAGTGCTCGTCCGCAAGAACCGCATCCCCGGCACCGCCATGGGCCCGACCCGCCGCATCGTCGCGATCACCTTCGCATCGCTGGTGTTCCTCATGTTCACGCCCACCAAATGGACGCACCACTTCGGCGTCTTTGCCGGAATCGCGGCCGCCCTCGCCGCGATCGCGGCCATCGCCGCCAGCCAGCAATCCATGCACTCGAGGCGAAACCGCACCCTGTTCTGCGCGCTCGTCCTGTTCATCGGCGGTCTCGCCTTCACCGCGCCGAACTCGTACTACTACTACTCCGCGTGGGGCATGCCGTGGGGCGTCGAGCAGGTCAAGATCGGCGGCATCATGCTCGGCAGCGTGCTGCTCTACGCCGCGCTCGCTCTGCTGTTGGTCGCGCTGTGGTTCCACTTCCGTGAGCCGTTCACCGGGACCGATCCGCACGTCGAGGAATCCACCGGCGCCGACGCCGCGCATCAGCGGTGGTACCGACGACTGGTCGCCTCGATGGCGGCCGCCCCGCTGGCCTATCTGGCGATGGCGGTGGTCGTCTTCCAGATCGTCACCGCGATCTTCGCCGGAATCCACCAGAGCTCGTCGTACTCGGTACCCCGGTCCAACTTCGCCGCCGTCGCCGGCAACCCGTGCGGGATGGCCGACAAGGTCTGGGTGGAGTCCGACCCCGACCGCGACATGCTCCGCCCGGTCGACCCGACGCTGCCCAACCCTCTCGGCGGACCGCCGCCCGCACCGGGCAGCGCGCCGTCCACCTCGGGATTCTTCCCCAACGGTGTGCCGACAGCACTCGAGTCGACGGCCAGCGAGGGGTCGCTGGGTGTCCTGTCCGGCGACGTCTGGCAGTCCCCCGACATCGTCAACTCCAACCCCGGCGGCACCGGCGGCGGCGAGATCGCCGAACCCGGGATCAACGGCAGCACCGCAGCGCTCCCGTTCTTCCTCGATCCCGGCTCGACCCCGGTCATGGGCAGCTACTCCAAGCTCGACCAGGTCCCGGCCCGCCTCACCTCCGGGTGGTATGCGCTTCCGACGGATTGGCGGGACCGCCCGCTGCTCACGATGTCGGTGGCCGGCGAGTACGACAACCCGAACGTGATGCTCGAGTACACCGCGGACCCCATCGGTCCCGACACCCGCGACGCCGACCTCGAGGCCGCCGGAGAGACCGAACTGATCGATCCCGGCCCACGGCCGTCGTGGCGCAACCTCCGCTACAACACCGACGAGCTGCCGTCGGACACCACCGCCGTGCGGATCGTCGCCACCGACGACAACCTGGCCGAGGACCGGTTCATCGTGCTCACCCCGCCGCGGATCCCGCAGATGGACACCCTGCAGGACGTCGTCGGCAGCACCGACCCGGTCCACATCGACTGGACCTCGGGCCTGGCGTTCCCGTGCCAACGTCCGTTCACCCACGACGTCGGGGTCGCGGAGATCCCGAAGTGGCGCATCAAGCCGGGCTCGGATCTGGCGGCTGCGGTGTCGGCGTGGCAGAACCGCTTCGGCGGCGGTCCGCTCGGCTGGCTCGAGGTCTCCCAGCAGGCGACGGCGGTGCCGACCTATCTGATGGCCGACATCGGACGCGACTGGGGCGCCCTCGAACGCTACGAACCGTACGGCGACGTCGACACGCTCGCCGAGATCGAGACCGGCACCGCCACCCGCAGCGGACTGTGGAGTCCCGCGCCGTTGCGGCACTGACGGTTAGGCGGCCCGGTCGCCGCGGTGGTAGTCGGCGAGGCGATCTGCTTTGCCGTCACCGGTGGTCGGTGAGTATGCGTGCGAGTTCTGCTTCGACCGGGGTCAGCGGTGGGCTGGTGAGGTGCTCCGGCGGTGTTCGCGGATGGACCAGTTCGCGATAAGCGAGTTCGAGACGGAGGCCGCGGTCGCCGTAGCCGACGGCGTCGGGGCGCCCGCTGCTCCCTGAGGAGCGCCCGGAGCTTGCGGAGGGCGCGTCACGAAGGGTCGGGCGTGACTCATCGCCGGGCCTGGTGGCAGGTCCGTGGATGTCGTTGCGCACGGTGTTCAGGTGTTCTGCGAACCGCCGGGGTATGTCGGGTCGGCGGTTGAGGCGCTCGGGGTTGGGCGGTGCGCCAGGTTCGGCGTTCAACCGCCACAGGCAGCGGCCTTCGTCGGGTCCGGACCGGGCGATGCGGGTGGTGTACTGCCCGGGCTGGTCACCGACCATCCGGTTATGTCGCGGGCAGGCCGGGGCGAGGTCGTCGATGTCGGTGAGACCGCCCTTGGCCCAATCCCTGTGGGCGTGATGCATGTCGACCTGGGTGGCGGGCTGATCACACCCGGGTGCCGAGCACACTTCCCCGTCGGGGCGGGCGAAAGAGACGAGGCGCTGTTCGCGGGTGGCCAGACGTCTGCCGCGCCCGAAGTGCAGCGGCACAGTGGTGGCGTCTTTGAAGATCGCCAACCACGGCTGGACGTCACCGGCCATCGCGATCAAGTCCCGGATGGGCAGCAGGGTGCCGGTGGCGGTGGTCGCGAGTCCGGCTTCGCGGACGAGGTCGCCGAGGTCGGCTTTGATGATCAGTTGGACGGGCAGGCCGCGGTGCGAGGTGCCGAGTGCGCCGTCGGCGAAACCTGCGGCGAGTGCCGCGTCGAGCGCGTCGTGATTGGACTGGGCGAGGGTGCGGCCGTCGCGGTCGGCTGCGGTGGCCAGGGCGTCGGGGTCGGCGGCACCGGCCGGCCCGCTGGGCGAGGCGGGGTCGTCGGGGTTGTTGAGTCCGGGTTTGCCCCACACGGCGAACATCATGGTGAGTCGGGCGGCGAGTGCGGGTGTCAGGGTGCCGGAGATCTTGGCGGTGCCATCGGCGCGTTGCCGGCCGATCCACAGGCCGCGGCGTCGTTTCTGGTCGGTGTCGTCGGACAGAGTGCCGTCGGGGTCGAGGTGGGCGAGCAGCCGCGCACCGAGCTGGGTGATCTCGGCGGGGGTGTGGGCTTCGGCGATCTCCGCCATCTGTCGTTCGGCGGCGACCTTGATGTCGTGGTCGATGGTGCCGGGGATGCGGTCGAGGACGTCGAGGGTGGCTTGTACGTGGGCGGTGCCGACTGCGCCTTGTGCGAAAGCTTCGGCGAGGCAGGGGTGTTCGGGTGGGAGGACCTCGCCGCCGAGGCTGGTGCGGGTGGCGGTGGCGTCCATCTGCTTACGGCGGCGCATCGGGTTCGACACCCGCAGCCGGTGCGTCATGAACTGCATCAGGGTGCGGCACCCGGCCTTGCGGGGCAGGTCGCGGGCCTCGACCTGATCGATCTGCCGGTCACCGGCAACGGTCAGACGCGCGATGGCGCGTTCGGTCTCCGCGGCCACCTCAGCGAGTTCGGCATCGGTACACGGCGACAGATCCACGGTCTGCAATTTGTCCAGGGTGCGATGCAGATCAGCCACCAACTCGACCACGCGGGGCGCCTGCGTGTCGGTGCCGTCGACCTGCTGGGAATCGAACATGACGGTCACCTCCCCCGAGAACCCGTGCTGCGAATGTACGTTCGACTGTACACGAAAGACGGGCGGCCCGCAGCTCGAAATGATTTGTCCAACAGGATCTTTGCTGCGCGGAGTCGCCACCGTGGATTGTCGGTGGTTGCTGGTAGTCTCCGCCTGCGGGCAAAAACTGTGCGGTCTTTGCAGCGCGGGACCCTTCGTGACGCGCCCTCCGCAAGCTCCGGCCGCCCCTCAGCAGCTGTGGCCTGACGGCCGTCGTGGACTGCGAAAGAACTGTTGTGCTCGGAGCGGGCCCACTTACTGCTCCCAGCGGGAGACCGGAGCCTGCGGAGGCCGTCACCAACCTCCAGAGCCGCGGGGTGGGCCCTAGGTACCCCGGGGGACGTCGCTTACGATGAGGCACCGTGCCTGTGACAGCCCCGACCTCGCCTGAGGATTCCGCCGAACCGTCCTCGTCGGGGCCGGAATCGTCGGGGCACGGGACCAGGATTTCCGCGGGCACCTCCCGGTGGATCGCGATCGTGGCGGGGATCGCCGGCATCGTGCTGTGTGCCCTCACCCCGCTGCTGCCGGTCAAGGCCGTCGACGCCGGTTTCGAGTGGCCGGCCGGGCAGGATCTGAACGCCGACACGTCGTCGGTGATGGCGCCGCTCATCGCGCAGACCCCGCAGACCCTCGACGCGAGCATCCCGTGCGCGACGCTGACGTCGGCACCGGACGGCGTGGTCCTCGCCACGATGCCGACCAACGCACCACGCTCGAAGTCCTCGTCGCTGTGGGTCACCGCCACCGACGCCGCGATCACCGTGACCTTCCGGAACAGTCTCGCCGCGACCGCCTCCCGCGCCGACCTGAGCCGATGCTCGGAACTGCGCATCTTCTCCGCCCCCACCGGCCCGGGTGCGCAGTTCGTCGGGCTCGGCGAGTCGACGACCCTGCCGCCGGACCGCCGCCCGCAGGTCGACGGCATCTTCAGCAACCTCAGCCCGGAACAGGCACGCGACGCCGCTGGTAACGGCCTGCGCGTGCAGGTGGCCATCGACAACCGGTACGAGTCGTCCCCGTCGATCCTCAAGATCATCGTGATGGTGCTCGCCGCGCTGTCGGTACTCGTCGCCGTCGTCGCGCTCGGGCTGCTCGACCGCATCGGCGGGTACCACCGGCGGATCGGCGCGCGCACCCGCTCGTGGTGGCATTCACTGAAACCCCGGGCCAGCGACTTGGTCGTCACCGCGATCCTGCTGGTTTGGAGCGTCCTCGGGGCCGGTTCGCCCGACGACGGTTACATCCTCAACATGGGCCGTACCGCCGACGGTTTCGGCTACCTCGCCAACTACTACCGCTTCTACGGCATCCCCGAAGCACCGTTCGACTGGTACTACAGCTTCCTCGCGGCGTGGTCGTCGGTCTCGCCGTCCGTGCTGTGGATGCACATCCCGCAACTCGTCGCCGGACTCGTGTCGTGGTTCGTCCTGAGCCGGGTGCTGCTGCCACGCCTCGGCCCCGCGGTACGGCGCAGTTCGTGGGCCATCTGGGCGGGCGCCCTGACGTTCACCGCGTTCTGGTTGCCGTTCTGCAGCGGCTTGCGCAGCGAGGGGATCATCGTCCTCGGTTCGCTACTGACCTGGTGGGCAGCGGAATACGCCATCGCGACCCGGCGGCTCCTGCCCGCGGCACTGGCCGCCCTAGTCGCGGGCTTCACCCTGGCGCTCGCCCCGCACGGCGTCGTCGGCGTGGCCATCCTGCTGGTGGCGGCCCGCTCACTGCTGCACATCCTCATCGACCGACGGAACCGGATGGACGGATCCCGCTGGGCGGCAACGCTCGCCCTCCTCGCGCCGATCGCCGCCGCCGGCATGGTGGTGCTCATCGTGGTGTTCCGCGATCAGACCCTGGCCACCGTCCTCGAAGCGATCAAGCTGCGCTACTCGGTCGGGCCGGTCATCTCCTGGCATCAGGAGTTCCTGCGGTACTACTTCATCTCGGTCGTCACCGACGACGGCGCCCTCACCCGTCGCGTACCGCTGCTCCTGCTGCTCGCCGGCCTGTTCGTCACGGTCGCGGTCATGTTGCGGCGCACGAGGATTCGCGGAGTCGACCCGGGACCCGTCTGGCGTCTCATCGGCGCCGTCGGGGTCACCCTCCTCCTGTTCGCGTTCACGCCGACCAAGTGGACCATCCAGTTCGGCGTGCTCGCCGGGCTGGCGGCGGCGATCGCGGCGGCGGCCACCGTCGCCGTGGCCCAGTCGGCGGCGCGTTCGGCGCGAAACCTGACGGTCTTCGTCTCCGGACTGTTGTTCGCGATGGCCGCCGCGATGGCCGGTTACAACTCGTGGCCGTTCCTCTACGAATACGGCATCTCCTGGTTCGATCGCGCCCCCGTCATCGCCGGCTACCAGGCGTCGACGCTGTTCCTCATCCTCGCCGTGATCGCGGCCGCGGTCGCGGTCTGGCAACACCTGCGGCTGGACTACGTGACCAATCGCGGTCTCGCACATGCCGACACCGGGCCCGGCGAGACCCGAGCCGATCGCCGACGGCTCTTTCTCGCCTCCTCACCACTGGCGGTGATCGCCGGTCTGCTGGTGATCGTGGAGTTACTGCTGTTCGCCAAAGCCGCGGTGACCCGGTACCCGGCGTCGACCGCACTCGCCGAGAACCTGAACACGCTGCGCGGCAACAGCTGTGGCCTCGCCGACGATGTCCTCGTCGAACTCGATCCCAACGCCGGCATGCTCACCCCGGCCGGCGGCGCCACCACGACGCAGGCGCTGCGCGGCGAGAACCCGGTCGGGTTCTCCCCGAACGGGATTCCCGACGACCTCCAGCCCGAGCCGGGTAGCCAGCGCCCCGGACAGATGAACGTGTCGGCGAGTATGGCCCGCCCGTTCGCGATCACCGGCGGGCTGGGCGCCGGGACCACCGGCGGGCGCGGACCGGAGACCGTGAACGGTTCCACCGCCAAGTTGCCGTACGGGCTCGACCCCGCCACCACGCCGGTCCTGGGCAGCTACGGGTATCCGGGCGAGGCCCGGCTCACGACCGGTTGGTACGACCTGCCCGCCGACCGCGCGGCGTCACCGCTGCTGGTGTTCAGCACCGCGGGCGCCGTCTCGACCATCGACACCTTCGGCGTACGCAACTTCGGGCAGAAGATGGTGGTGCAGTTCGGCCGCCCGGGTGCGGACGGGAACTTCGAACAGGTCGGCCCCGACATCCTGCCCATCGACCCCGGTCCCGTGATCCTGAACATGCCCTGGCGCAACATGCGCGTACCGATGTCGGCCGCCCCGCCGCGTGCGACCGTGATGCGATTGTCGCTGCAGGACAACAACCTCGGCGAGAAGCAGTTCATCGGGATCACCCCGCCGCGCGCACCGCGGTTGCAGACGCTGCAGGCGGTCGTCGGCTCGACGGCACCCACCCTCATCGACTTCGGGGTGGCGTCGCACTTCCCGTGCCAGCGGCCGATGGGTGTGTCCCACGGTGTCGCCCAGGTCCCGCAGTGGCGCATCCTGGGTGACTATCCGCTGACCAATTCCCAGTCCAAGACGTGGCAGGCCGGCGTGGACGGCGGGTTGCTGGGGATCTCGGAGGCCACCACGTCCGCATCGGCGGTCTCGACGTACCTGCAGGACGACTGGGTGCGCGACTGGGGCGCACTGGAGAAGCTGACCCCGCTCGTGTCCGACGCACCAGACGCGCGGATCGACACGGCACAGACGACGCAATGGGGCTGGTCACGAGCCGGCTCGATCAGGGTGGAGCCCCAATCCGATGAGTGAGTCCCGTACGCCTCGTACGTCCCGTATGGCGACCAGGGTCAACCCGAAGATCGTCGCGACCGTCACCGGTCTGCTCGGATTCCTGCTGGCGATCCTCACCCCGCTGTTGCCGGTGAATCAGTCAACCGCCGAACTGCAGTGGCCGCAGGGCGGCGACGTCTCCGATGTCGCCGCCCCGCTGGTCTCCTTCGTGCCGATCGACATGGAGACGTCGGTTCCGTGTTCACTCGCCACCCGCCTGCCCGACCAGGGCGGAGTACTGCTGTCGACGATCCCCGAAGGCGGCCAGGACGCCGGGGCCCGCGGGCTCTTCGTCCGGGCGACGTCCGACGCTCTGACCCTCACCGACCGCAACGTCGCCCTGCTGAACACCGATCGAGCGGCCGCGCAATCGAATCCGAACTGTCGCATCGTCTTCCGGGCCGACGGCGAGGGGGTGAGCGGACGATTCGAGGGCCTGCCCGAACCGGCCGCGGACTCCGGCGCCGCGCACGGCTTCGCGCTGGCCGACCACGAGATGCGTCCCCAGATCGTCGGCGTCTACAGCGATCTGCCCGCCGATGTCTCACGTGACGGGTTGTCGCTGCGCGCCACCATCGACACCCGCTACGTCAGCACCCCGACCCTGCTGAAGCTCACCGCGATCGTGCTCGGCATCCTCATGACGATCGTCTCGCTGATCGCGCTCGGCATCCTCGACCGCCGGGACGGCCGCAGCCACAAGCGTTTCCTGCCGTCGGGCTGGTTCACGATCCGGCCGCCCGATGTCGCGGTGTTCGCGATTCTCGCCTTCTGGTGGTTCGCGGGCGCCAACACCTCCGACGACGGCTACAACTTCATCGTCGGCCGGATCACCGGAGACGCCGGGTACGCCGACAACTACTTCCGCTACTTCGGTGTGCCGCAGGACCCGTTCGGCTGGCACTTCCAGGTCATCTCGGCCATGACGGACGTGAGCGTCGCGGCACCGTTCATGCGACTACCGGCCTTCCTCCTCGGGTTGCTGGGCTGGTGGCTCATCAGCCGAGAGGTGATCCCGCGCCTGGGCCGCGCGGTGCGGCACAGCACGCCGGCGGTGTGGTCGGCCGCGTTCGTCTTCCTCGCGATCTGGTTGCCGTTCAACAACGGTCTGCGTCCGGAACCGGCCGAGGCCGTCGGCGCTCTGCTCACCTGGTGCTGCGTGGAACGCGCAATCGCGACCCGCCGACTGCTCCCCTACGCCGTCGCGGTGGTCACCGCCGCCTTCACCCTCGCGCTCGCGCCCGGCGGCCTGATGGCGGTCGCCGCACTGCTGGCCGGGATCCGACCGATCGTGAAGACCCTGGTGTCGCGCCGGTCCCGGGACGGCCTGCTCCCGATGCTCGCCCCCATCCTGGCCGCCGGCACCGCTGTGCTGTTCCAGATCTTCGCCGATCAGCCGCTCGCGCCGTTGATCGCGGGCAACAAGGTCGCCTCCGACGTCGGTCCGACACTCGAGTGGTGGCAGGAGCCGATCCGCTACTACTACCTGATCCTTCCGACAGCCGACGGCACGCTCGCACGACGCTTCGGCGTGCTGGCGATGATCCTTTGCCTCTTCGTCGTACTGCTCCGCCTCCTCCGTCGGGAGCACCCGAACGGCGTTGCGCGCGCGCCGATCTGGCGCCTGGTCGCGGTGACCCTCGGCACCATGTTCTTCATCGCCTTCACACCGACCAAGTGGACCCACCACTTCGGTGTGTACGCGGGTATCGCCGCGGGCCTCGCCGCCGCGGCGGGCGCCATGATGGCGCCGGCGGTGCTGCGATCGCGCCGCAACCGCAGCTTCTTCGCGGCCGCGGTGCTGGCGATCACCGGGATCTCCTTCGCCGGCACCAACGGCTGGTGGTTCGTGGGCAGCTACGGCGTCCCGTGGTGGGACCGCCCACCCACGGTGGGCGGCATCAACATCGCCTGGTTCATCCTCGTCGCCGCGGTCGCCACCGCACTGGCGGGTCTGTGGTTCCACTTCCGCGACGACTTCGTCGACGAGACGACCCGAACCCGGGGCGGCGACAAGTGGTATTCGAAGCTGAAGTTCTCCCCGCTGCCGGTCATCGCCGGGATGATGGTGCTGTTCATGGTCGCCTCGTTCGCGAAAGGCGCCTACGAGCAGCGTGATTCGTGGTCGTGGATGAAGTCCAACGCACGCGCCCTCACCGGCAACTCGTGCGGGCTGGCCAACGACGTCCTCGTGGAGGCCGATCCCACCGCCGGTCTGCTGCGACCCGCGGCCGTCGACGGACGGCCGGCGCCGAGTGTCGCCGCCGCGCTGGCCGGCCCGGACGCCATCGGATTCACCCCCAACGGCGTACCCGGGCGGCTCTCGGTCGACGCGACCGAGAGCACCGAGTCGTCGACCACCTCGGGTGCGCAGAACAGCGCCCAGACCGGTGCGGGTTCCGACGAATCCGCCGACAGCTCATCCGCGCAGGGCGGCACCGAGGGCGGCCAGGGCGCCCGCGGCGTCAACGGATCGACGGTGCGTCTGCCGTTCGGACTCGACCCCGCCGTGACGCCCGTGCTGGGCAGCTACGGCTCGCCGTCGGGCACCGGGTCGCTGACCTCGGACTGGTACCAGCTGCCCGAACGCTCCGAGGACGCCCCGCTGCTGACGATGGCGGTCGCCGGCTCGGTGGAGGCGGTCGACGGCATCGGGGTGGTCCACGCCGGCCAGAAGGTCACGATGCAGTTCGGCCGGGTCGAGACCGACGGTCGGGTGACTGCTCTGGGCCGGATGTTCCCGATCGACATCGGCGAGACCCCGACCTGGCGCAACCTGCGGTTCCCGCTCGCCGATGCGCCGCAGCGGGCGACCGTCGTGCGGGTCGAGGTCGCCGACACCGCGGCCGCACCGTCGGAGTGGGTGGCGGTCACGCCGCCGCGGGTCAGCACCCTGGCCACGCTCAACGACGTGGTCGGTCAGACCGACCCGGTCTTCATCGACTGGCTGCCCGGCATGGTCTTCCCGTGCCAGCAGCCGATGAAGGTGCGCAACGGCGTCCTCGAGGTGCCGCAGTGGCGGATCATGCCCGACGCCGAGGCCACCCGGAAGAACAGCCAGACCTGGATGTCGGGAACCGCGGGCGGCCCGCTCGGCATCACCGAGGCGATGCTGCGTCCGACCCTCCTGCCCACCTACCTCCGTAACAACTGGGGACGTGACTGGGGCGGCCTGCAGAAGTTCACCGAGATCATCCCGGCGCCGGCTGCGGAACTTGACCTCGGGACGGCTCGCCGTTCAGGGTTGTACGACCCCGCGCCGATGCGCTCCAGCGGGTATTGATCTGGTGTCTGACACCGCGCCGACCTGGGGTTTCCCTTTCCCCACGGTCGGTGCGGCAAACACGCTCGAGACCTTCGTTATCTCACTGTGATGTGCTGTCTCGGTTCCGTCACTCATGGCCGGCAGCCCTCGTCACGGCGCCGATACCGGCCTAATTTCGAGACATGCCTTCATTCACCGCACCTGGACTCAGCAACGAAGCCGCCAACGAGGTCGTGGGCATCCTGCAGGAGCGCCTCAGCGCGCTGAACGACCTGCACCTCACCCTCAAGCACATCCACTGGAACGTGGTCGGCGCGAACTTCATCGGCGTGCACGAGATGATCGACCCGCAGGTCGAGCTCGTCCGCGGCTACGCGGACACCATCGCCGAACGCATCGCCACGCTCGGAGCGTCGCCGAAGGGCACCGCCAAGGCGATCGAGAACGACCGCTCGTGGAACGACTACTCCATCGGACGCGACACCGCGCAGGCACACCTCGGCGCGCTCGACCTGGTCTATGACGGGTTCATCACCTCGCACCGCGACGGCATCAAGAAGATCGGCGACATCGATCCGATCACCGAGGACATCCTCATCGGACAGACCGCCGAACTGGAGAAGTTCCAGTGGTTCGTCCGCGCACACCTCGAGAGCTACACCGGTGAGCTCACCCATGCCGGCGCCAGCGGCGAAAAGGCAGCGGCCGACGCAGCCCGCTGACCTGGCGCAACAGACCGAGTAGCGGGTCACCACACCCCCGGACCCGCCCCGGAACCGCGGTCGCGACCTTCCGCCCAGTTGGTCGCGGCCGCGGTAACACCTCTCCGTACCCAACACCTACGAACAGGCACTGACACCCGCACCCGGATTCACAGCCGAATACCTTGCGCCGCTTGGGACCTCAGGGACCAAGGGCTTCTCGACCATGTCCACCGTTCGTGGTTTGTTACGCTGGCCACAGGCTAACGCCGCGAACAGGATGTGAAGCAATCCGCGTCCACCAGATCGATCGGGGCGCTCTTCCGCTCTGACGGGGAGGCACGTGTGTCCGAAACGCGATCATTCACCCTGTTCGATGATCTGGAGCTCCACATGCAGTTCGCGCCGGTCTGCCGGCTGTCCGATGGCGCTCTCGCCGCCGTCGAACTGCAGCTCCGGGGGCCGGCCGGTACCCGGCTCGCCACCGCCGCCGCCCTCAAACGCGCCGCCCGTCTTGTCGAAGAACACCCTGTGCTCGACGAGCGGAAGCGCAAGATGGCCGCGTCCCAACGTGCGCAGTCGCTGGCCAAGATCCTGCCGCTGCTGGTCTCCCTCGATCTCGACCTGATCGACAACCTCGACGACGAGACGGCGCGCAGCCTCGAACGTCACGTCATGGTCATCCTCCCCGACGCCGTCGAACGCAGCCCGCAGCGGACACTCGCCCGCGTCGCCCGCGCCCGGGCGGCCGGCAAGATCATCTGCGTCGACGGGCTCGTCCGCAGCGAGCACGCGGCCACGCTGCTCTCCCTCGTCGAACCCGACATCATCGTCACCGGTGCCGAACTGCTCACGTCGCAGACCAACTCCGACGCCGCGCACCTGGCCCACGCGCTGGCCGCGCACACCGAACGCAGCCATGCCGTCGTCATCGCCGAGGGCGTCGACGACGAGGCCACCCGGATCACCGCCCAGACGATGGGCGCCGCTTTCGGTATCGGCGACCTGTATCCCGCCGTGACCGACCCGTCCGTCCTCGCCAGCCGGACCGTCGTGCCGCTGCCCGAGATGCCGGTGTGGACCACCCCCGGCCCGGACAAGTCGACGCCGTACCGCATCGCGTCGACCTCGATCCCGCCGCGTATGGGCAACAAACGCCTGCTCATCGAGATGAGCAAGGCACTCGAGGAGCAGGCGGCCATCGGTGGCGCCGCGATCGTGTTGGGCACCTTCCAGTTCGCCGAACACTTCACCTCGCGAACCGCCAAGCGGTGGCGGGAGATGTCGGAGAAGACCGGTCTGGCCGGGGTCTACGGAGTCGGGTTGCCCGACATCCGGGACGGGAACGTCCACCGCGCGCCGCTCGACGCGGAGGACGACCTGATCAACGAGTGGAATGTCGCCGTCCTCGGGCCGCATTTCGCGGCGCTGCTCTCGGCGCGCGACCAGCACGACGCCGGTCCCGATCTCGAGCGCACCTTCGAGTTCGTGCAGACCTACGACCGCATGACCGTCACCCAGGCCGTGCACTCGATCCTCATGCGGTTCTCCTGATCCGAGTCGCGCGCGGGACGTGACCTCGACGGACGCGGCGGCCTCGCTGCGCTCGGACGACGCTGCTCGGCCAGCGGGCGGAACTCCGGCGGCCTCGCAGCGCTCGGACGACGCTGCTCGGCCAGCAGGCGGGGAGCCGGCGGCCTCGCAGCGCTCGGACGACGCTGCTCGGCCAGCGGGCGGAACTCCGGCGGTCTCGCTGCACTCGGACGACGCTGCTCGGCCAGCGGGCGGGGAGCCGGCGGTCTCGCCTCTCCCGCTGGTTGAGCAGGTGACGAGCGCAGCGAGGAGCCGTGTCGAAGCCACCCAAGCCACATCGAGCTATCCGGTCAGGGGATTTGGGTTTGTCACAGCATGGCTGACTACGATGCGCCTGTGCCGAAGTCGCCTGAAGTGTCCGCTGGCAACGCCGACACCACCGTTGGAGCTGCTGCCCAGCGTGCGTCCGGCGCACCGCAGTCCCGCACCGTCGCGCTCGTCGCCGCGGTCGCCGGGCTCATCGCCGTCGTCGCCGGCATCCTGACCCCGTTCCTGCCCGTCAGCACCTCGACGGCGTCGATCACGTGGCCACAACAGACCGACACCTCGGCATCGGTCACGGCTCCGCTCGTGGCGCAGACCGCACGGAACGTCGACATCTCGATCCCGTGTCGCGTGCTGTCGACGACCCCCGCCGACTCGTCGACCGTCGTGCTGTCGACGATGCCCGTGGCCGCGGTGAAAGCGCGGGACAACGGGCTGTTCGTCGTCGCCGACGCGAACGGTGTATCCGTCACCAACCGCAACAAGACGCTTGCCTCGGTGCCGCGGGACGCGCTGGCCGGTTGTACCGAACTCCGCATCTTCTCCGACGCCACGACGACCGGCGCACAATTCGTCGGTCTGCCCCCGGGACCGGCGATCGCGGGCGGCGGCGCCATCGGCCTCGCCGAACCGGCGTCGAACCCGCAGATCGCCGGCATCTTCACCGACCTCACGCCCGAACAGCTCCGGGCCGCCCCGGGTGTCGACGTCCGCCTCGAGATCGACGATCGCTTCGACTCGTCGCCGTCGATCCTCAAGTGGGTGGTGATGGTCGTCGGCGTCGGAGCCGCGATCGTCGCGCTCGTGGCCGTCGGACGCCTCGACCGCATCCACGGCTATCATCGACGAGTCGGCCGGCGCCTCCGGTGGCGCCGGGTCCTGCGCCCCGCGCCCACCGACATCGGCGTGACGGTGACGCTGGTGGTCTGGCACTTCCTCGGGGCGGGGTCACCCGACGACGGTTACATCCTCAACATGGGGCGCAACGCCGCCGACACCGGATACCTCGCGAACTACTACCGCTTCTACGGCATCCCCGAAGCGCCGTTCGACTGGTACTACAACTTCCTGGCGTACTGGTCGACCATCTCGACGACCGGCCTGTGGATGCGGCTCCCGTCCCTGTTCGCGGGTCTGGCCGCCTGGTTCATCCTCAGCCGAGTCCTACTGCCCCGCCTGGGTGGCGCCGTGCGGCGGTCACAGTGGGCGATGCTCACCGGCGCGGCGGTCTTCCTCGCGTTCTGGCTCCCGATGTGTTCGGGGCTGCGCAGCGAGGGAATCATCGTCCTCGGCACCCTGGCGACCTGGTGGGCGGTGGAGGTCACGGTCTCGACGCGACGGATGCTGCCGGCCGTCATCGCCGCATTCACTGCCGCGCTGACGCTCGCCCTGGCCCCGCATGGTCTCGTCGCGCTCGCCCTGCTCATCGCGAGCGCCCGGCCCATGCTCCGCATCCTGGTCCGACGCCGCGCCGAAGACGGGCTCCTGCCGCTGCTCGCCCCCCTTCTCGCGGGTGTGGCGCTGGTCGTCATCATCGTCTTCCGCGACCAGACCCTCGCGACCGTCTTCGAGGCCCTGCGGATCCGTTACTCGGTCGGTCCGACGCTGGCGTGGTATCAGGAACTCCTGCGCTACTACTTCCTCGCGGTGAACACCACCGACGGCGCCCTGGCCCGCCGCATCCCGGTGCTCCTGTTCGCCGTGTCCATGTTCGTCGTCCTGGCGATCATGTTGCGCCGCAAGCGGATCGACGGCCTCGATCCGGGTGCGGTGTGGCGCGCACTGGGCGCCTCCCTGCTGACGATCCTGTTCCTGTCGTTCACGCCGACGAAGTGGACCATCCAGTTCGGCATCTTCGCCGGCCTCGGCGCGGCGCTGGCCGCCGTCGCCTGCGTGGCGATCGGGCAGGCGGCGCGCCGCACGCTCCGCAACCTGTCGATCCTGGTCGCCGGGCTGCTGGTGGCGTGCGCGGCCGCAGCGGCGGGCAAGAACGCCTGGCCGTGGCCCTACAACTTCGGCATCGCCTGGTTCGACAAGGCACCTGTCGTCGCCGGGATCCAGGTGTCGACCGTGCTCCTCGCGCTCGCGGTGGTGGCATTGCTGTTCGCCATCTGGCAACACCTCCGGATGGACTTCGTCGACGAGACCGGCCTCGCCCATGACCGCGGTGCCGCGCCCGCCGGCTGGCGCATCGGGGTCGCCTCCGCGCCGATCGCGGTGATCGCCGTCCTCATCGTCGTCAGTGAACTCGCGGTGTTCGCGAAGGCCGCGACCAGCCGCGCGGACACCTTCACGATGCTGTCCGCCAATCTCGACTCCGCGCGCGGAAACACCTGCGCGATGGCCGATTCCGTGCTCGTCGAACCCGATCCCAATCGCGGCATGCTGACGCCGGCGGACGGCGGCACGGCGTCGTCGACGCTGCAGGGTCAGTCCCAGGGATTCCGTCCCGACGGGGTGAAGCCCGATCTGACGCCGCAGGCCGGAGCCCAGAAACCCGGCGCGATGAACACCTCGGCGGACCTGTCGAAGACGTTCATCGTCTACGGCAGCAACCCGGGAACCACCGGCGGCGTCGGGCCTCGCGGCGTCAACGGCAGCACTGCCGCACTGCCGTTCGGTCTCGATCCGGCGACCACACCCGTGCTGGGGAGCCACGAGACCAACAGCGGCCAGGCCACTCTGACCACCGGTTGGTATCGCCTGCCCGCCCGCGACTCCTCGCCGCTGATCGTCATCACCGCCGCCGGCGCGGTTTTCACGCTCGACCGGGACGGCGTCCCGAACTTCGGGCAGGCGTTGGAGGTCCAGTTCGGTAGGGAGTCCGAAGCCGGCGCCGGGAGCGAAGCGAGCGGGCCGAATGTTCCTGCCAACGGACAGTTCGAGGAGGTCGGCGCGCCCGCGATCCCGATCGACCCCGAGCGGACCAACCGCCCGTGGCGAAACCTGCGCATCCCGATGGACCGCGTTCCCGCTGATGCGACCGTGATGCGGATCGTCGCCCGGGACAACAACCTCGACCCGGACCAATGGCTCGCGGTCACCCCGCCGCGGGCCCCGGTGCTGCAGACCCTCCAGACCGTCGTCGGCTCCACCGATCCCGTGCTCATCGACTTCGCCGCCGGCGCGGTGTTCCCGTGCCAGCGTCCGATGACCGCCCACCACGGCGTCTTCGACCTCCCGCAGTGGCGCATCCTGCCCGAGTCGTGGATCGCCAACTCGCAGTCCAAGACCTGGATGGCCACCGAGGACGGCGGACTGCTGGCGCCGGTGGAGGCGCTCACGCGGCCGTCGACCCTCGCCACCTACCTCGACGACGACTGGTACCGCGAGTGGGGCAACCTGCAGCGCCTGACCCCGTTGGTGCCGCAGGCGCGACCCGCGGAGGTGCAGACGGGAACGTCGACCACCTGGGGATGGTCGCGCCCCGGCCCGATCAGGGTGGTGCCCGAAGATGACTGACCCCGACCACTCGCACGCCGAACCGGCGACGCGGCACACCGGAGAGAACCAGGCAGACGTGGCAGACACCGACACTTCTTCCCGAAGTCCCGCCGACACCGCGTCATTCGTGAGTGACCGCCGCCCGGGCTTCGCCGAACGCCACGCCGGCACCGCGCGTATCGTCGCGATGGCCGCGGGCATCGTGGGCATCCTGCTAGCACTGCTCAGCCCGTTCCTGCCGGTCGACTACACGAAGGCCGAACTGACCTGGCCGCAACAGGGTTCGGTGGCGAACGTCGCCGCACCGAACGTGTCGTTCGTCCCGGTCTCGATGGACGTCACGGTTCCGTGTGCACTCGGCGCGTCCTTGCCCGCGTCCGGCGGAGTGCTGTTGTCGACGGTGCCCGAAGGCGGCGCGGAGGCAGGCAAGGTCGGCCTCTTCGTCCGGGCCACCGCTGACTCGCTCCAGGTCGTGCAACGAAACGTCGTGCTGCTCAACACTCCTCGCGCGGCCGCACAGTCGGCGCCGGACTGTCGGATCGTCGTCGAATCCGACACCGAAGGCACGCGGGGGTCGATCCAGGGTCTGCCGGAGAACGCCGCCGGCGCCGGGAGCGGAGGGAGCGGGCCGAATGACGATGAGGCCGGCGCTGTCCGGTCCTTCGATCTGCGGGATCCCAACGCCCGGCCGCAGATCATCGGTGTGTACTCGAGCCTTCCGGCCGACGTCAGCACCGACGGACTCTCCTTCCGGTCGACCATCGACACCCGGTTCGTCTCCACGCCCACGACACTCAAGTTCTGGCTGCTGGTCCTCGGCATCGCGTCGACGATCCTCTCCCTTGCCGCGCTGGCGGTCCTCGACGCCCGCGACGCGCGCGGCCATCACAAGATCTTCCCGGCGGGCTGGTGGCGCGTACGCCCGGTCGACGGAGTCGTCACCCTGGTGCTGCTGATCTGGTTGTTCGTCGGCGGCAACACCGCCGACGACGGATACCAGGTGACGGTCGGCCGGATCGCCGGCGAGGCCGGTTATCTCGACAACTACTACCGCTACTTCGGTGTCCCGCAGGATCCGTTCGGCTGGCACTACCACTACCTGTCGGCGTGGATGGAGATCAGCACCGCGACGCCGTGGTTGCGATTGTTGCCGTTCCTGTTCGCGATGGCGTCGTGGTGGTTGATCAGCCGGGCGGCGATCCCCCGTCTCGGGCGGGCCGTCCGCGAGTCGACGCCGGCGATCTGGGCTGCCGCCCTGGTCTTCCTGGCGGTGTGGATGCCGTACAACAACGGACTGCGCGTCGAGCCGCTCATCGCGCTGGGCACCATCTTCACCTGGGTGTGCGTCGAGCGCGCGATCGCCACCGGCCGGTTCTTCCCGCTGACGATCGGCATCATCTCCGCGGCGTTCACCCTCACCATCCATCCCACCGGCGTCATCGCCTCGATCGCCCTGATCGCCGGCATCCGGCCGCTCATCAAACGTCTCGCGGTGCGCCGCAAGCGCGACGGTCTGTGGCCGTTGCTTCTCCCGATTCTCGCCGCCGGGCTCGCGGTGATGTTCGAGATCTTCGCCGACCAGCCGCTGGCACCGATCCTGGAAGCGGTGTCGGTCAACGGACAGGTCGGCCCCACCAACAAGTGGTGGGAAGAGCCGATGCGCTACTACATGCTGATGAATCCGACCGCCGATGGCGGAATCGCCCGGCGTTTCGGCATTCTCATCGTGTTCACCTGCTTCGTCCTGGTCGTGGTGATGCTGCTCAACCGGCGCCGCCTGCCCGGCATCGCCACCGCACCCACGTGGCGTCTGGTCGCCATGGTCGCCGGCTCGGCCGTGCTGATGGCATTCCTGCCGACCAAGTGGACCCACCAGCTCGGTGTGTACGCCGCGATCGGCGGCGCGCTCGCCGCAGTGGCGACCGCCTGCGCCGATCGCACGATCATGCGTCGTCGCCGCAACCGGACCCTGTTCGCCGCCGCCTGCGCATATGTCCTGGCGCTCGCGTTCTCCGGACGCAACCAGTGGTGGTACGTCGGCAGCTACGGAATCCCCTGGCGGGACGCGGTTCCCGACGTCCGGGGCATCCCGCTCTGGACCGGGATCCTCGCGGTGGCAGTAGCGCTGACCGCCCTCGGTCTGTGGCAGCATTTCCGCGACGACTACGTCGACGACGCCGTCCGGACCGGTGCGTCGCGGTCGGTGTTCGCCCGACTCCGCAGCCCGTCGATCATCGTCGTGTCGACCATCATGTTGCTGTTCACCCTGGTGTCATTCGCGAAAGCGGACTGGACGCAGCGCAATTCGTGGTCGTGGCTGAGCTCGAACGTCAACGCGCTCCAAGGACAGCCGTGCGCACTCGCCGATGCCGTACTGGTGGAGGACGATCCGAACGCCGGACTGCTGTCACCCGCGCGAGTGGCGGGACAGGACAACCCGTCGCCGGGCGCCGCGCTGGCCGGAACCGGGATGGAAGGGTTCGACCCCAACGGAGTGGCGTCGGACCTGTCCGAGGAGACCGAAGAGGAAGCCGAGGAGTCCTCGTCGGGCACCTCGACCGCGGAAGTCGACCGCACCCAGTCCGATCCGACCGAGGACGGCACCGGCGCCGAGACCGACACCACGACCGGTTCCAGCGACACCAGCGGTGGGCAGACCGCCCAGGCCGGCGTCAACGGGTCGACCGTGAAGCTGCCGTTCGGTCTGTCACCGAGCCAGACCCCGGTCCTCGGAACCTACAACTCCCCCAGCGGCACCGGTCGCCTCACGTCCGACTGGTATCAGTTGCCGGAGAACCCCTCCGGCGAGCAGCCGCTCGTCACGATGTCGGTGGCGGGGCAGGTCGAGTACATCGACGACCTCGCCGTCACCCGGCCCGGACAGCGAGTGCGACTGCAGTTCGGCCGCGTCGCGCCGGACGGCACGGTGGCACCGGCCGGTCAGATGGTGCCGCTCGACATCGGTGGTGCCCCCGAGTGGCGCAACCTGCGCTTCCCGATGGACCAGGCGCCCCCGGGCGCGACGGTGGTCCGCGTTCTCGCCGAGGACACCTCGACGCTGCGCGACCAGTGGCTGGCCGTCACCCCGCCGCGCGTCTCGTCGATGGTGACGCTGAATTCGCTGGTGGGCAGCGAGGATCCGGTGCTCATCGACTGGGAGGCCGGTCTCGCCTTCCCGTGCCAGCGTCCCGCCCAGGTGAAGTACGGGGTCCTGGAGACACCGGAGTGGCGGATCTCGCCGGACCGCGAAGGCGAACGGGTCAACTCGCAGCGCTGGATGGCCGGCGACTCCGGCGGCCCGCTCGGCATCATCGAGAACGAGTTGCGGCCGCGCGTGTACCCGTCGTACCTGCGCAACGACTGGGCCAAGGATTGGGGCATGCTTCAGAGCCTGACCCCGATCCTCCCGCAGACCGACGCCGAATTGACCATCACCACCGACACCCACCACGGACTCTGGACCCCGGGACCCATGCGGGCGGTGAAGAACTAGGCAGTCCTGCTACCCGCGCACTACCACGCACTCTGCTCCCCGAGGAGCGCCCGGACCTTGCGGAGGGCGCGTCGTCACGAAGGGGTCTTCGCGACCCGAGTCACCAAGACCCTTCGTGACGCTCGCAAGCTCGCTCCTCAGGGAGCAGGGGATCTGCAACTTTCTCGGATCAGGGAGCGGAGGGCGGTACAGGTAGCGCTCGCACCTCAGAGCGGAGCGAGGCCCGTCGCTAGATCGGCATCAGGAAGTGCTTGCGCGGGGTCTTGAGGACCTCCTTGTCGCGCAACTGCGCCAACGCCTTGCGGAGCTGCAACCGGGTCTCGGCGGGTTCGATGACCGCGTCGACGTAGCCACGCTCGGCGGCGAGGTAAGGGGTGGCCATCATCGTGTTGTAGAAGTCGATGAACTCGCGGCGGATCTTGTCCGCCTCGGCGGCCGAGAGACCTTCGGTCTGGCGTCGGGTCAGCACCGCGGCCGCCGACTCGGCGCCCATCACCGCGATCTTCGCTGTCGGCCAGGCGAAGTTGACGTCGGCACCGAGGTGCTTGCTGCCCATCACCGCGTAGGCGCCGCCGTAAGCCTTGCGCAGCACGACGGTCACCTTGGGGACATCGGCTTCGACGTAGGCGTACAGGAAGCGGCCGGAGCGTCGGATGGTGCCCTTCTGCTCCTCCGCGAGACCCGGGAGGATGCCCGGGGTGTCCACCAGGAACACCAACGGGATGCTGAAGGCGTTGCAGATGCGCACGAAACGCGTTGCCTTCTCCGACGAGTCGGTGTCGAGCACACCCGACATCACGCTCGGCTGATTGGCGACCACACCCACCGACCGGCCGTCGACCCGTGCGTACCCGGTGATGATGTTGGGCGCGAACAACTCTCCCACCTCGTGAAAGGCGCCGTCGTCGAACAGCTTGATGATGATGTCGTGCATGTCGTACCCGGCGTTGTCGTTGTCGGGCATGAAGTCGTTGAGCGACAGATCGGACTCGGTGATCTCCGGCTCGAGACCCGGGTTGACGACGGGCGGCCGCTCGTAGGCACTCGACGGCATGTACTGCAGGTACTCACGGACCCAGTCGAACGCGGACTTCTCGTCGGGGGCGACGTGATGGATGTTGCCCCACCGCGCCTGATTGTGCGCGCTGCCGAGGTCCTCGGCCGAGATCTCCTCGCCGTTCACCTGTTTCAGCACATCGGGTCCGGTCACGAACATGTACGACTTGTCCTCGACGGCCACCAGGATGTCGGTGTTGGCGGGGGTGTAGACCGCGCCGCCGGCGCACTTGCCCAGGATCACCGAGATCTGCGGCGCGAGACCGGAGAGCAGATCGTTGCGGCGACCCATCTCGGCGTACCACGCGAGTGAGGTGACGGCGTCCTGAATCCGCGCGCCGGCCGAGTCGTTGATACCGACCATCGGGCAGCCGATCTTGCCCGCCCACTCCATCAGCGAGGCGACCTTGCGGCCGAACATCTCACCGACGGTTCCGCCGAAGACCGACTGGTCGTGGGAGAATGCCGCCACCGGGCGCCCGTGCACCAGCCCGTGTCCGGTGACCACGCCGTCGCCGTAACCACTCTCGGCCGCACCCGGCATCTTCGCCAGCGCACCGATCTCGACGAAGGTCCCGGGATCGAAGAGCATGCTCAGACGCTCACGCGGAGAACAGATCCCCTTCGCCGCGCGTTTCGCGAGCGCCTTCTCGCCTCCCGGCTCGCGAGCGGCCTCCAATTTCTGACGGAGGTCGGCGAGCTTGCCTGCGGTGGTGTCAGCCACGGTGTCTCACTTTCTACGCGACCACTGATTGACGATGAGCAGCCGTGCCGCTACTGCTCATCGAGCCGTCCGACCCGCGCGGCCAGGTCGTTGCCGATCTTGGCGATGTACGGCTCGTCGACGATCGAGAGGTGGTCACCGCCGACGTGGATGATCTCCAGGTCGTCGACGACCTCACCCCAGCGGCCGTCTTCGTCGATCTCGGCCCACTGCGGTTCGAGTTCGACGGCGCCGGCGTGCATCTTGTCGGCCCGGTACAGCACGACCTTGCCGTCGTAGGGTTCCGGCGCGATGCTGCTCAGCACGCGGTTCTCGATGAACGAGGTCCGCTGGTGTTCGATGATGCCGCCGGGGATCTTGGTGCCCGACATCGACATCATCTCCATGATGATCGCGAACTGCCCCTCGTCGTCGGCCTCGACGAGCCGATCCATCGGGATCGGTACATCGGGGTCGAGGTCGTAGTTGCGGATCGCGAACTCCTTCCAGCGCTCGAGCCGCGCCCGCTTGCTGTCCGGCGTCTCGGTCATGTCCGCGCGAGGGCGCACCACGTCGATGAGGCCCACGAAGGCAACTTCTTCCCCGGCCTCACGCAGGAGTTGCGCGACGCCATAGGCGAGCGCACCGCCGAAGGACCAGCCGACCAGCACGTACGGGCCGTTCGGCTGCAGCTCACGCAGGCGCGGAAGGTATTCGCGCACACGGTCTTCGATCGATCCCTCGACTCCACGGTCGAAGCCGATGACGGGCCGGTCCGCCGGCAGACGCTTCAGCAGCGCCTCGTAGGCGGAGGTGTTCCCGCCCGCGGGATGGAACAGCAGGATCGGCGTCGGATCGCCGGCGGACGGGTCATAGACCTTCTTGCCGTCCGGGACGAGGCGCAGGTAGCGCAGGAACCCGTCGGTCGACGCGCCGGCATCGAGATGCTCGCGCACGTAGTTCGACATCTCCTCGATCGTCTCGGAGTCGAGGATGTCCTCGACGTCGAGATCTCCGCCGGTACGCTCGTTGAGGCGATCGGTGAGCTGCTGGGCCACGTCCTCCGACAGCACCGGCAGCTTGTTGAAGATGCCGCCGGCCGAGGCCTTGGTGACCACCGCGTACGTGCCGAAGGTCAAGCGCTCGGCGGCATCCCGCGGCGGCACGTCCGAGCCGGCCGCCTCGGCGACGGCCCGCTGCGAGGTGATGTCGGTGGCCGGCTTCGGGGTTGCCGCGGGAGCGGCCGACTCCTCGACCGCCTCCTCGCGTGACGACACCTCCGGTTCGGGCGAGTTCGCGACCGCCTGCTCGACGTCGGCCAGATCCTCGGCGATGTGCCACTTCGGCTCCGGCGACTGCTCGCCGGGCTTGTCGGACTGGCCGGCCGGTGCGGAGGCTGCCGACTCACCACCGCCGGCGTTCTGCTCGTCGATGTAGGCATTGAGCGCCGCGGTGTCGAGTTCGCCACCGCCGGCGGCATTCTGGGCGAGATCGTCGAGCTGATCGCGATGCGTCACCGCGAAGTCGACGAACTTCTCGACGTCGGCGAGGTTCGCCTGGCGCATCGCCTGCAGTTGCAGCTGCGGGATGTCGAACTCGTACTCGACGCGGTTCTTGATCCGCACCGCCATCAGCGAGTCGAGACCAAGCTCGATCAGCGGGATCTCGCGCGGCAGGTCCTCGGGGTCGTAGCCCATGGACTCGCCGACGATGATTGCGAGCCGATCACCCACCGTCTCACCGGATTCGGGACTCCATCGGTTGCCGATGTCGTCGACGACGTCGTCCTCGACGACCACCGTGTCATCGGCGAACACCTCGGCACCGGACCGTGCCGGGGCTGCGGGCGCGGCCGTGACCTCGCCTGCGGTGTCGTCGAGGTCACCGGTCACCGCCGCCTCGAACAGCAGCTGGAAGTTCTTGTCCGCCTTGGCGTGCACGGTCACCGCCGCACCGCCGGGATGCGGGCTCAGCGTCGTCGTGAGGGTTCCCGATGCCGGGATGGCGCTGTGCGCGACCGACGCCCCGACAGCCGCATTCGCCAGGACCTGGGCCGCCGCGGCACGCACCAGTTCACGCGGATCGGTGACCGCGGCCGCGTTGACCTCCCAGGCGTGACGGCCGTCGGGCAGTGCCACGTGCGATCCCGGGACCGTGCCGGCCGAGCCGCCCGAGGAGATCTTCGCGGTGAGCCAGAACTCCTTGCGCTCGAAGCGGGTACGCGGAATGGCCGCGTGACCACCGCGACCGAACAGCGACGCGACGTCGACCGGATGTCCGTGCACGTAGAGCTTCATCAGCGCGTTGACGAGTCCGTAGCTCTCGTCCTCCTTACGCCGCAGCGTCTCGATGAGCTCGGCGTCGTGCAGCCCAGCCGAGAAGGTCACCGCGGCAACGGAGATCAGGACGGCCGGGTTCGGCGAGAGCTCCAGGAAGGTGCGGTGGCCGTTCTCCACCGACTTCGCGATCGCCTGGCTGAACCACACGCTGTGGCGCAGACCCTTGGTGAAGTAGTCGATCGTGTGGACGGGTTCGTGACCGGCGCGGTAGAAGACCTCGCGGTCGACCGAGCTGTAGAACCCGGTGGTGGGCCGCAACGGCGTGATACCGGTGAGTTCGTAGGCCAGCTCGCCCAGGAGCGGGTCCATCTGCGAGGTGTGGCTGGCGCCCTTGGTCGCCAGTTTGCGTCCGAGATTGCCCTCCTTCTCGGCACGCTCGACGATGGCGTCGACCTGCGACTCCGGTCCGCCGATGACGGTGTGCGTCGGAGCGGCGTAGACACAGATCTCGAGGTCGGGGTAGTCGGTGAGGACGTCGGTGATGTCCTCGGCGCTGTACTCGACGAGCGCCATCAGGCGGATGTCGTCGCCCTGGAGCATCGACTCGCCCTCGCCCATCAGGCGCGAGCGCTGGCAGATCACCCGGGTCGCGTCTTCGAGCGAGAGACCGCCGCTGATGTACGCGGCCGAGGCCTCGCCCATCGAATGCGGCACGAGCACACCGGGTTCGGCACCGTGGTGCCGCAGGGTGTCGGCGAGCGCGACCTGGATCGTGTAGATGCCGACCTGGCTCTGCTCGATGCCGTAGGTCTGCTCGTCGTCGACGAACATCTCCGCGATCGAGTACCCGAGCTCGTTCTGCACCAGCTCGTCGACCCGGTCGACGTACTTGGCGAAGATCGGGTTCTCGGTGTAGAGCTGCTTGGCCATCTTGCGGTGCTGCGAACCGAAGCCGGAGAGCAGCCAGACCGCGGACGCGGCGTCGGGCGAATCCGACGAGTAGACAAGCGGATTGCTCTTGCCCTCGGCCACCGCACGGACGCCGGTGATCGCGTCGTCGTGCGTACGGGCCATGACGACGGCGCGCGAGCGTCCGTGGTTGCGGTGTGCCAGCGCGCGGCCGATGTCGGCGAGCGGCGTCGACCGTCCCTCGTCGGACTCGAGCCACTCGAGCAGGTCCGCGGCGGTCTTGCGCCGACGCGACGGCAGGAAGCCCGAGATGACCAGCGGCACAACCGAACCCTCGACCGCGCACGGTGCGAAGCCGGCGGCCGGATCCGACGCGGTCTCCTCGATCACCGGATCGACGTTCTTCGCCTGCGCGGCGAGCACGGCACGCTCGGCCTCGGTCAGGTAGACGTCGTCGTCGAGATCGGGTTCGTCGACGAGCGACGCCGACGCCGGCAACTCGGATGCGCCCGCATCGCCTGCGGGCGCGGACGCCGGCGCGAGATCCTCGGGCCTCACCTCGCGGACGACGACGTGCGCGTTGGTGCCGCCGAAACCGAATCCGGAGACACCGGCGACGGCATGACCGGAATAGCGCGGCCACTCGGTGGCCTCCGGGATGACCTTGAGATTGTTGGCGTCGAACTGGATGTACGGGTTGGGGCCGCTGTAGTTCAGCGACGCCGGGATGGTGCCGTGCTGCATCGCGAGCACGACCTTGGCCAGAGCACCCGCGCCCGCGGCCGACTCCATGTGGCCGTAGTTCGTCTTGACCGATCCGAGCAGCATCGGCGAGCCGGGGAGGCGTCCGCGACCGACCACGCGGCCCAGGGCGTCGGCCTCGATCGGATCGCCGAGGATGGTCCCGGTGCCGTGGGCCTCCACGTAGTCGACGGTGCGCGGATCGATCGCGGCGTCGGCATAGGCGTCCCGCAGGACGTCGACCTGCGCCTCGGGGTTCGGGGCCGGCAGGCCGTTCGAGCGACCGTCGCTGTTGACCGCCGAGCCCGCGATGACCGCGAGGACGTCGTCGCCGTCACGACGCGCGTCGGACAGTCGCTTCAGGACGAACAATCCGCCGCCCTCGGCGCGGATGAATCCGTCCGCGTCGGCGGAGAACGCCTTCACGTGTCCGTCCGCCGCCTGGGCGCCGATCTTGTCGAAACCGAGGGTGGCCGCCGGGTTGATGATCATGTTGACGCCGCCGGCCAGCGCGAGGTCGGATTCGCCGGTCCGCAGGCTGCGGACGGCCTGATGAACGGCCACCAGCGACGACGAGCACGCTGTGTCGAGGGCGATCGACGGCCCGCGGAAGTCGTAGAAGTAGGACACCCGGTTCGCGACGATCGCGGTGGAGGTGCCGGTCAGCGCATACGCGGCGGTGTCCTCGGCGCCCTCACTCAGGCCGAGGGTCGCCAGCAGCTGGTAGTCGTTCGTGGAGGAGCCGATGAACACACCGACCGGCGCACCCTTGAGATCGCTCGGCGGGATGTGCGCGTGCTCGAGTGCCTCCCAGGTCAGCTCGAGCGCGAGACGCTGCTGCGGGTCGACCATCTCGACCTCGCGCGGACTCATCTGGAAGAAGTCGGCGTCGAACGTGCGGACGTCGTCGAGATAACCGCCCTTGGTGTTGGCCGCGTCGAGGATCTCGACGAGCCGGGGATCGGACCGGAACTCCGACCACCGATCCGCGGGCAGGTCCGAGACACCGTCGACGCCGGCGATGAGCGCGTCCCACGTCGACTCGGGCGTCGTGCCCGACTTCGGGAACCGGGTCGAGAGCCCGACGATCGCGATGTCGTCGTCCGCGTTGCGCTCGCGCCGCCAGAAGGTGTCCGCATCGCCGTCGGCGCCCTCGTCGGGATCGCCCTCGATGATGCGCTGCGCGAGCGTGGCGATCGTCGGATGGTTGTAGACGACCGTCGCGGTGAGGATCACCCCGGTCTTGTCCTCGACGTCGGCGGCGAGCGCCACGGCGTCGCGAGACGAGAGACCGAGCTCCTCCATGGGACGGTCGACGGCGATCTGCTCGACGGGGAGCCCGGTCGCCTGTGATACCCACTCGCGCAGCCAATCACGAAGCTGGTCGACAGTGAGGTCACCGGCGGTCTCGCCGTCGGTGCCGGCCGCGGCGGAATCGATACTGCGGGCCTCGTCGGTATTCAGTTCAGACATCGCTTCCAGACTACTGATCTCGGGGCACCTGAACTGGTGCCGGGTGCATTATCAGCCCGCGGGGTGTCCGGGCGCGGCAACTCGACGCACTCACCCCGCCCGGGTCCGCAGATTCGCTACTCGGCGTCCGGGAACGCCGTCTGCTTGTAGCCGCCCCGGAGACTGCCGTCGATGTAGGCCGCACGGGTCGCGCGCCGCGCGATCTTGCCCGACGACGTGCGCGGGATCGAGCCGGCCGGAACCAGCAGGACGTCGCGGACCATCACGCCATGACGCTGGGCCACCGCGGCACGCACGGTGTCGGCGACCTCCTGCGGGTCGGCCTTGCGGCCGGGTCCGCGCTCGGCGACGATGACCAGTTGCTCGGACGCGTCGTCGGCGTCGGGCTTCAAACCGCTGCCGGCGAACTCGAACACCTCGCCCGGCAACTGATTGGCCGGCACCGAGAACGCGGCGACGAAGCCGGGGCGCAGCGCGTCGCTGGCTTCCTGCGCGCTGTACTCGAGGTCCTGCGGGTAGTGGTTGCGGCCGTCGACGATCACCAGGTCCTTGACTCGCCCGGTGATGTAGAGCTCACCGTCGAGCCAGACCCCGAAGTCGCCGGTGCGCATCCAGATCGCGTCCGCGGGCGCACCCTCGGCGTGACTGTTCTCCGGGAGCGGGGTGACGAGCTTGTTGTGGAATGTCTCCTCGGTCTCCTCCGGCTTGTTCCAGTAGCCGGCGCCGATGTTCAGACCATGCAACCAGATCTCCCCGACATGGCCGTCGGGCTGTTCGGTCGCCGTCTCGGTGTCGACGATGGTGGCCCACTGGCTCACCGCGACCTGACCACACGACACCTGCGCGACCGCGTTGGGCGCGTCGGAGTCGACGAGGGTGAAACTGCCGGCGTTGAGGTCGTCGCGGTCGACGTAGACGACCTTCGCCTCGTTCTCGCGCTGCGTCGCGGACACGAACAGCGTGGCCTCGGCCATGCCGTAACAGGGCTTGATCGCCGTCTTCGGCAGCCCGTACGGCGCGAACGCCTCGTTGAACTTCTTCATCGAGCTGACCGTGACCGGCTCCGACCCGTTGATCAGACCGATGACGTTGGAGAGGTCGAGCTCCTCGCCCTCCTTCGGCAGACCGCGCGCGGCGGCGTGCTCGAAGGCGAAGTTGGGAGCCGCGGCGAAGGTCTCCGCGCCGTCGGCGGCGGCGGCGAGCTCCTTGATCCAGCGACCGGGACGGCGAACGAAGGCCTGCGGGCTCATGATCGTGATGTAGCGGCCGCCGAGCGCAGGCAGGATCACGGTGAGCAGACCCATGTCGTGGAACATCGGCAGCCAGGTGACGCCGCGGGCCTTGCGATCGATGCCGATGGTGTCGGAGATCTGCAGCACGTTCGCGGCGACCGCCTGATAGGTGATCTCCACACCGGCCGGGACGCGCGTCGAACCCGAGGTGTACTGCAGGTAGGCGACGGTGTCCTTGTTTTTGTCCTGACCGGCGACCGGTGCCACCCAGCTCGACCCGACCGAGTCGGGGACGGCGTCGACGGCGATGACGCGCGGTCGCTCCTTGGCCGGCAGCGGCGCGAAGAAGTCACGCACCGCCTCGGCGGACTTCGTCGAGGTGAGGATCGCGGTCGGCTTGCAGTCGTCGAGGACCGCGTGCAGTCGGTCGGTGTGTCCGGGCTCGTCGGGGGAGAACAGCGGGACGGCGACGTTGCTGGCGTAGAGCGCCGCGAAGAACCCGATCACGTACTCCAGCGACTGGGGCGCGAGGATCGCCACGCGGTCGCCCGGCTTGGTGACCTGCTGCAGACGTGCTGCGACGGCGCGGAGTCGCTTGCCGAACTGCGCCCACGTCAGATCCTGGGGCTCGCCATCGCGTTCGCGGCTGTAGTCGATGAACCGGTAGGCCAGTGTGTCGGCCTGTTCGCGGACGTTCTGCTCGACGTAGTCGACCAGGGTCGCTTCCTCGGTGAAAGAGATGTTCCCGGTCTCATCGAGAAAGTCTTCGAGTTCAGTACTCAGCATTCATTACTCCTGTGCCCCCTCGTGGACTCCCCCACGCGGGCGCAGTTCTCCGGCGAGGTCTTGGCGACACCACCACGCAGTCCTGCTGTCCACGTCCTGTGCCGACCGCGGGATACGGTAGCGCACGTCCAGTTACCCAACGAAAAACTCGCGTTCGTCATGCTCGGCTTCGCATGAGCGCGCGTCGCCCTTCGACGCGCGCCCCCGGGTTCACCGACCCGTCACCTCGCTGTTGACTCGCGAGACCGTCGGCCATCCTACTCCCCCTTCAATTGCGCCAGCACGGGCGCAAAAGCATCCATCTGCGTGGGGAACACCCCTACGTAGGACATGGTGGTGCGGCGGCGCACCTCCCGGATCTGGTCGGCGATCTCGTCGAAGCTCCCGATCGCGATGTACGGCGAGGTCAGCACGTCGTCGACGGTGAACTCGGTGTCGTGCGCGATGTTGGGCGGATAGCCCTGTTCGAGCGCCTTCAGCGCCATCTCGGCGGTGGCGACCCGATCGTCGGTGATGACGATGACAGCGATCGTCCAGTTCAGTTCGAGCTCGTCGAACCGGTCGCCGGCGACCTGCCGGATCCGGTCGACACGCTCGGCGGTCTTCTCGATGGTCATGTCGGACAGCTTCATCTTGCCGTCGGTGGTGGTGCCGGGCGCGACGGAGATGATGTCGGCGTGCTTGGCGGCCAGGGCGAGCATCTTGGGTCCACCGCCGCCGACGGCGATCGGCGGACGCGGTCCCTGCCGCGGCCGTGGACTCCCCTCGAGGCCGTTGATCTGATAGAACTCGCCGTCGAAGTTCACCGTCTCCCCGCGCATCAGGCCGTCGAGGACGGTCAGCGCCTCGTCGAGGCGACGGATGCGGACGCCGGGCGACTCGAATTCGATGCCGGCCTTGTCGAACTCCTCTTTCATCCACCCCGCGCCGATGCCCAACTCGAGTCGTCCCCTGCTCAGGACGTCGATCGTGTTGGCCTCCTTGGCGAGGAGGGCGGGATGACGCCAGCCGTTGGCCAGCACCGAGGTCGCGAGGCGGATCGTGCTGGTGGCCTGCGTCAGCGCGCCGAGGGCCGCGAGCGGACCGACCTGGTTGCCGAGGTGGTCGGGCACCGCGAAGGTGTCGTAACCGTATTCCTCGGCCGTCTGCGCCAGCTTGACGAACTTGCGGGCACCGCCCTCGTCCTTGTTGCCCTCACCACCCGCGCCGAAGCGGAACCTCCGCAATCCGGCCGAGGTGGCACCGGCATCGCTCGGGGGTTGCGTCATCGCTGTCCTCTCATCGTGATCGCCGGCTGGTGAGGTCGCGTGCGGCGTCTGCGGCGCACTGCGGTGTTCCTCGGGCCAGCCCAACACGTTAATGCAGCGTGACGGCGCCGCCAAACGAATCGGCCGCAGCCGCGACAAGAGGTTACCGGCCGGTTAGTTCGACGATGCGGGCGGTCGGGTGAGTCGCGTCTGAAGACGCTTCTATCCGGTCAGCCGTGACCGGCAGGCTGCCGGTCAGTTGTGCTTCGGCTGGGGTGCGTCCTCGATGAGATCCTTGGACCAGTCGTACATCCACTGGGTCGCGGTCTGACCGTCGTTCTCCCAGTAGCGGGTGGTCGCGTACATCGCGTGGACGGGGTTCGACGCCGCGTTCGCCAGCTTCGACACCGCCGCCAGCGGGTTGACGATCGTCGGCGAGTCACAGATGAGATCGCCCGGGGCGCAGATGGATTGAACCCGGTCACGGAGGTCGCCGAAACCGCCGGTGCGCGGGCCGGTCATGGAGATGCCGGGAACGAGGTTGCCCATGCCGCCGAGCGCGATCTCGGCACCCACGCCGTTCGGGCTCGGCTCGATGTCGTTCTGCTCACCCGGTTGGCGCCGACCGTCGGCGATCAGCCCGACGCCCAGCACGAGATCCTGGTCACCGTCCTCGAGGACGCCCCGGCCGTTGCCGATGTTGCTGGCCAGATCGCCGGCGATGACCGCACCCTGACTGAATCCCATGATCACGTAGCTCGTCAGCGGGCAGCGTTCGTTGGTGGAGATGATCTTGCCCGCCGCGCGCTTGTACCCCTGCGTGCGTGACACGTTGTAGTCGGCCTGCCGGTCGGCGAGGTTGGTCGGATTCCGGAACTGCGCCGTGTAGGGAACGGTGTAGATCTCGCTGCGGGACGAGTCGAAGTCATTCGAGAGGGCACGCGACACGCGCAGCATCAACGAGTTCGGATTCGCCGACGGCGCGTACGGATCGTCGTCGGCGCTGGACTCCCAGGTCCCGGGCACGACGACGGTCAGGACGTCCGGGCAGTCCGCCGGCTGTGCATCCGGCCGTTCTTTCGACGGCGGGGTCGTCGACGGCCCGCCGGGGCCGATCGGCGCGGGTCCCGGAGCCAGCCACACCAGGACCAGCACGACGATGAGCACGATCGCGATGACCGCGAGCGCGAGGAGGAGCAGCGCGAAAGCGCCGAGCCGCCGGACGGGACCCTTCCGGGTGCGGCCCGCGGCGTTGCGTCGAGCGGCCACGTCAGCAGTAGTGCTGTTCGGCCGCGCGGATGACCTTGTCGGCCTTCGAGTTCGCTTCCTCGACGTTGTCCGCCCCCGGACCCACGGAGGCGGTGACGAAGGCCTTCACCATGCTCGGGTCGGTGCCCTTCTGCTTGGCACCACAGACGTACTTCGCCATCGTCAGGGCCACTGAATTGTCGTTGTCACCCATGAACGTGACGTCCTGCTGCTTCAACGCGGCGAGATACGCGCGGGCCTTGTCGTCGAGCGGCTGGCCGCTGGGTCCGGGGAAGCTGGCCGGGACCTTCGTGCTGGGGTTCGGTTCGGTCGCCGGCAGCTCCGACGTGCCGCCGGGCGTGGACGGGGTGGTCTCCTCGGATGTAGAACCCGGCGACGCGCTCGTCGAGGGAGCGGCCGAGTACAGCGATGTCGTCGTGACCGGGTTGTTGGTGATCGGCGCACTGGCCGTCGAGTCATCGGCGCAGGCCGACACGGACCCGAGCGCGAGAGCGAGGCCCGTCACGGCCAGCACCAGCCGCACACACTTCGTTGTCATCGCCACTTCCTGCCGAACCTTTCGGGTCGAGATCAACGCACCGCCGGACGGTCTCGTCCGGCGACACTCACGTCCGGCCTGCGGCCGATCGCAACGCAGGGGCACCCTGCATCGCACACCACGTCAGGCTACCGTCCGCGCGGGGCCGTTCCGGCCGCCGCACCAGCACCACCTGCGGTAACGGTCCGATTCCTCAGCGAAGTTTCAGGCCGTACACACGTGGGGTCGAGGTTGGGGCACCGTCGGCGCCCCGCCCCCTCCATCTGACCGTCACTTCAGGACCTTGGTGCCGTCCTTCGCCGTCCAGGTGATCCGGCCGTGCTCGAAGTGGTTGACGCGGCCCTTGCCGTCGCGGGTCGGGAGTTCGTCGGTCGTCGGCTTGCCGAGACGTCCGCTCGGTCCACCGGCAGCGACGTAGGCGCCACCGATCGCGCCGGTGACGATCTTCGGACCCTTCGGGCCGGTGAACATGCGTCCGCCGGCGAAGTCCTGTGCCTTGCCACCGGCAACCGCGTACGACGGGGTGAGGCAGCCCCCGAGCGTCGCCTTGTTGGCGTCCCAGACCTTGCGGAAGGCGCCGTCGACGCGGCATGCGACCGCGTCGCGCGACAGTCCGAGTGCCGCGGCGGCCTGCGGCCACGCCTGCATCATCTCGAACTCCCAGTACGGCCAGGTGTGGGTGCCCGACGGCCGGTAGTTCGCCTGGCCCGGAATCCCCTTGCGGTTCAACTGGATCGCGAACTGTTGCGAGGTCACGCGGCTCAGCATCTCGAGTCCGACGCCGGAATAGTTGGTCGCGAGCATCGGGATGTCCGACGGCTTGTCGTGCGGCCCGACCATGCCGTTGCCCGAGGAGACGTACAGGCTCGTGCCCTGCAGTTTGTCGACCATCAGATAGGGGTCGTGCTCTTTCCACGCCGGATCGGAGGGCGGGCCGAACATCTTCATCGAGTCGTAGCCGCCACCGTCGCGCACCGCGAACTGGATGGCCTGCGGCATGCCGAACGAACTCAGCTGCAGGATCCCCGAGAACGACGCCGCGAACTTGTAGAAGCCGGGATTGCGCGCGGCCAGCATCATGGCCGCGGAGCCACCCATCGACAGGCCCTCGATGCCGCGGACGTCCGTGGAGCGCCAGTCGTTCTCCAGGATGGGCGGCAGTTCCCGCATGAGGAACGTCTCCCACTTGTAGTTCTTGCCGCGGTCAGGTTCCTTCCAGTCGGTGTAGAAGCTCGACTCACCACCGATCGGCAGGATGACGTTGACGTTCTTGTCCTTGTAGAAGTCGACGATCTTGGTGTTGATGATCCAGCCGCTCTGATCGTCCTGCGCGCGCAGGCCGTCGAGCATCGTCAGCTGCGGGAACTTCTCCTTCGGCTTCGCGTGCCAGTCACGGGCCAGCAGGATCTGCACCTGGATGTTGGTGTTCATCGCCGGCGAGTAGACCCACAGGGCCACGCGCCGGTCGGTGTACCAGTAGGTGTTCGTCACCCTCGCCGGCTGGGCGGCCGGCTCCGACGCCGGAGCGACCGGGGCGCGCGAGTTCGGTGGCGCGGGCGCGGGAGCGCTCGGCGACGCCGGGGGCGCGGGCGGGGCCGCGGGGGCAGGCGGGGCCGGAGCGGGCTCGGCGCCGGCGAGACCGTTGCCGATGACCAACACCGCGGCGGTTGCCAGCGCGACCACGGCCGCCGTCACCGGGCGAAGGGTCGCCCGACGACCGGCCGGGCGCGCGTCACCCTGTCCTGCGTCAGCCGGTCGCGCGTCGACCCTGCCTATACCACTGTTTCGCCGCATCACTCTCCAGAACTCCTTCGCCCCTGTACGCCGGCGCCCGCAGCGTCGTGACCGATTCCCCGTCAGTCACACATGCCTCATGAGTATCAAACGCCTCAGGAGTTTCTTACACGGCGCAGCGAGACATGTCCGCACGCCACGCTGTGACACGTGGGATTTTTGTGACAGTTGATATCCCGGCCTGCTCCCTGAGGAGCGCCCGGAGCCTGCGGAGGGCGCGGCTGCTTCTGCTCCCTGAGGAGCGCCCGGAGCCTGCGGAGGGCGCGGCTGCTTCTGCTCCCTGAGGAGCGCCCGGAGCCTGCGGAGGGCGCGGCTGCTTCTGCTCCCTGAGGAGCGCCCGGAGCCTGCGGAGGGCGCGGCTGCTTCTGCTCCCTGAGGAGCGCCCGGAGCCTGCGGAGGGCGCGGCTGCTTCTGCTCCCTGAGGAGCGCCCGGAGCCTGCGGAGGGCGCGTCACGAAGGGTTTGGCGACGTCATCTACCAGGACCCTTCGTGACGGCCTCCGCAAGCTCCGGCCTCCTCAGGGAGCAGTGGTTGGGCTGTCGTGGTGCGAGCTGACACGACGACGCCCCGCCCGGAAACCCGGGCGGGGCGTCGTGTGGCCGGCGAACCGGCGATGTCAGATCAGCGGAAGAACCCGCGGTTCTTGGCGTTCCAGATCATGTCCTGCCAGTAGCCCCAGGCGTGGGTGCCGTTGGCGTAGTAGGTCATCAGCGGGACGCCCTGGACGAAGGCCGCGGCCTCGAAGGCCTTGGACTGCGTGAAGGCGAGCAGCTCGAGGGTCGAACCCTTGAACAGGTCGTCGAACACGTTGGGCAGTGCGTTGTAGCGGCCGAACAGACCGTTACCGGAACCGACGAAGACCTTCATTCCGCGCATCAGGCCGATGTTCCAGAAGGGATCGTTCTGGAACCAGCGGATGCTCCACGGCGGGCCCCACATCGCGTCGATGTTCCACGGCTTCGGGTCGACGTCGAGCATCGCGAGGCGCAGCGCGGTACGCATGCCGGGTGCGCTCAGGAAGTTGTAACCCGAGAGCGAGCCGGCGCGGTCGAAGTGCTGGCGGTTCTGGGCACCGAGGACCAGAGCGGCGTTACCGCCCATGGACAGGCCCATGATGGCGTAGCGCTTCGACGGTCCGACGCGGAAGCCGCGGGCGTCGAGCGCACTGATGAGAGTCCGGCTGATGACACAGTTCCAGCGGTACCGGTAGGGCTGCCGGTTGAAGTTGCTGGGTGCGTCCCAGTCCGTGTAGAAGCTCGCGGGTCCACCGATGGGCTCGACGACGTTGACGCCGGACTTCACCATCTCCTGGACGTTGGTGTTGATCTCCCAGCCGCTGTAGTCGTACTGGGCGCGCATGCCGTCGAGGAGGATGACGGTCTTGTAGTTGCCGGGCTTCTTCCAGGCGCGGACCTTGACGTTCGGCATCCCGCAGCCGTTGACCCAGAACTCCTGCTTGCCGACCTGCGTTCCGCCGATCCGGGCGTTGGCCTGGCCGGCGACGACGCCGGTCAGTCCCACAACTGTCAGGATGGCGACGAAAGCGGCGATCAACCGGTTGCTCATCCGGTTGCGCGCAGGCCTCGGCGCCTCGGTGGCAGCTTCACGCATGTACAGAATCTCCCTCTTCAGCCGATCGGCCGGAACTCATGGTCCCCGGTGGCCTACCGGTCCTTGTGCGTCACACATTTTTCGTCCCCCGGCTCATTGCGCGGCGCGACGTCGTCCACGAGTCGTTCTCGCATGCGATTCACCGTCGGCGAGCCTATTCGATGCCCCCGAACGTGACAAACCATGTGATCGCGATCACAACCCCCGTCACTTCGACGTCCCAGCAGTTCAGAACGCCTCAGTCACGACCTTTCTATCGGCCGCGCCCACGGGGACGTTACCGATCCGAGATGTTCGACGGCAACTCCACAGGTTCGACCCCGCGTTTTCTCGGGATTCTCTTGGTGTCGTGTGGTTGGGTGCCGCGCCCGGGCGCGCGTCACTAGCGCGGGTTCACCGGCGGTGGCATCTCCAGGCCGCAGCGCTGGATCTCGTACTCCGGCTCACGCTGGATGCGATAGCTGTTGAAGATGAACGCCTGACGCAGGTTGTGCTTGAAGCGGTCGAAGGACCACGGCGCCTCGAACGAGGCGAACCGGTCCTTGGTCTCCGGGCACTGCAGCGCCACCTGGGCCTGACGGACCAGGTCCTCGTCGAGATAACCGGGCAGCACGGGGCGGCGCGGGTATGCCCCGGCCTCGGCGACGACCCACTCGCTCGGCAGGATCTTGTCGTGGCCGATGCGGCCGTCCTCGAGACGCTCGGTGTGTGCGGCGAGCGGGTACGCCAGACCCATCTGGTCGATGACGCGCACATCCAGCGGGGCGTTCATGCTCGTCATGCCGAGGTTGAGGAAGTAGACGGTCACCTGCCGCTCGGCACCCTTCGGCATCACGCCGGGAAGTTGCGCCACGTACCACTCGTCGTAGTTGAACGACGGCAGGATGACGCCGCCGTCCTCGCGGTACTCGTCGATCTTCTCGACCATCGCGCTCATGCGCGGATAGTCGAGGTAGTCCTCGGCCGTCACCGGGTTCTCGTTGCCCATGTTGGTGACGTAGAAGCGGCGCTCGTCGACGATGCCGCTGCGTCCGATGTCGATCCCCGCGTTCGGCAGCACGTTGGCGTGGGTGGAGACCGCCCACACGACGACGGTGATCCACATGGCGCTCATGGCGACCGCGCCGACCAGTTGGGCCCGCGCGCGCCGGCGGTCGGCGGGGTCGGGTGCGGTCACCGGTGGAGCGGCGTCGTCCACCGGGTCGGAGATCACGGACTCGGAGTCCGTCGACGGCCGGCGACGGAACGCCGCACCGACGTGGGCGGGAATCGTCACCGGCACGACCATCAAGGGCAACAGGGTGATGAAGATCGGAACGAGCAGCACCCGGCCGTGCATGAAGTCGCCGCCCTGACGCATCCAGTAGACGATCAGCACGATGCCGGCGAGGACCACGACGGTCACGACCGCGGTCGAGGACTGCAGCCGGCGCGACCATCCGGCGAGTCGCGACGGCCGGGTGTCCGTCGTCGAGTCGGCCGTTGCGTCACCCGAATCCGCGGTCGCGTCGGCACCGGTGGCGTCGGCCCTCGTCGACCGCATGCGGCCGCCGACGACCAGCAGCACCCCGGCCACCGCCGCCAGGACGACCGGCAGCACGAGCACGTAGGGGCCGAAGAGGTTGGTCAGGTAGGCGAAGCCCTGGTCCCACTTGGCACCGCTGGCGTCCTTCGCGACCGCGGGGTTGGGAACCAGCAGGGCGTAGTAGCCCATGCGGAAGATCTGGTAGCCGACCGGCAGGGTCCCCGCGACCACGACGACGCCCAGACGCATCTTCCAGCCGAGGGGCGCGAAGAACACCAGCAGCAGGACGAGGCCGCCGAGGATCGCCAGTTCGGGCCGGATCAGCGGCGCCAGACCGGCGGTGAAGGCGAGTACGAGCGTGGCCGCCGCGCTCCTGCGGCTCGTGCGCGGGCCGCGCCGCGCCCAGGCGACGAGCTGGCACCACAGGACGGCCGCCCAGAAGATGCAGAGTCCGTTCTCGAGCCCGCTCGTGGCGAAGTCGCGCGCGGGCGGAATGGCGATGTAGATGACCGCGCCGAACGGCAGCAGCAGGGTCCAGCCGTCGCCGGTGAGCCCGCCGATGCGTGTCCCGAACAGGCGCGCGCTGCCGTACATCGCGATCGGGATCGCGGCGACCGAGCACACCAGCGCCACCCAGAGCGCGACGTACTCGAGTTGACCGTCGGTGATCCACGCCCAGAACCACAGCAGGTAGGTCCAGGCGGTTGACGTGTTCGCCTCGACCCGCTCCCCGGCGTTGAAGACCGGACCGTTGCCGGCGAAGAGGTTGCGCAGCGTCCGCAGGACGATGAGCCCGTCGTCGGCGATCCACCGGCGCTGCCACGCACCGATAGCGAAGAACGTCGTGACGACGGCGGCCCCGACGACGAAACTGACGGCCGCGACCTTGGTGCGGCCGGTCGTCAGCGCCCGGAATCCGGTTGGCGATCCGTCAATTGACTGCATAGACCGCGACACCCACACACACCAGCCACGCCACGGCGAGCAGCTGCAGGACACGATCGCCGAGCGCGATCTCCTCGGGCTCGCCCGCGGCACCCCCGTCGACGTCGACGGCGTAGCGCAGGATCGCCACGGTGAACGGCACCATCGAGATGGCGTACGCGACGTTGGTGTCGTGGTCGGAGCCCTTGTCGAAGGCCCACAGGCCGTAGAAGATCACGACCGCGGTCGCCGACAGGGTCCACACGAAGCGCAGGTAGGTGGTCGTGTAGTACTCGAGGGCCTTGCGGATCTTGGCGCCCGTGCGTTCGGCGAGCTGGAGTTCGGCGTAGCGCTTACCGGCCGCCATGAAGAGCGACCCGAAGGCCATCACGAGCAGGAACCACTGCGACAGCACGATCTCGGCGGCCACACCACCGGCGATGGCGCGCAGCAGGAAGCCCGACGACACGATGCAGATGTCGATGACGGCCTGGTTCTTCAGGCCGAAGCAGTAGCCGAGCTGGATCACCAGGTAGATGGCGATGACGACGGCCGTCTGCCAGTTGGCGAGGAACGCGATGCCGATCGAGCCGACGAGGAGGACGACGGCGAGGACATAGGCCAGGGTCACCGGGACGACGCCGGCCGCGATCGGCCGGAACCGCTTGGTCGGGTGGTTGCGGTCGGACTCGACGTCCATCGCGTCGTTGACCAGGTAGATGCTCGACGCGGCGAGGCAGAAGGCGACGAAGGCGATACCGGCGGAGCCCAGCACCGAGACGTCGGTGATGTTGCCCGCGGCGAGCGGAGCGGCGAGCACCAGGACGTTCTTGACCCACTGCCGCGGCCGGACGGCCTTGATCAGCCCGGACGTCAGGTTCTTCGGCGGTCCGAGAACCTTCCCGTGCTCGATCGGCTCCTCGCTCATGCACTCTCCCTGTGTCGTGTCACCCGCGCGATGACGGGGGACGCGGCAAGACGCAGCGTCCCGCCGGGGACCGCGGCCGTCAGGCCGAGCCGGGCCAGGACGCGCGCCGCGCGGCGGGCACGTCCGGACTCCTGGTCATTCCGGGTGGGTTCGAGCAGCACCTTATCGCCCGCGATGACCGCCGCTGCGCTCGCGGCACCGATCGCGGCACCCGCGGTGACGTCGGTCGGGTAGTGCACGCCCAGCACCAGTCGGGACAGCAGCATCGGCGGGACCAGCACAGCGGGCAGCACCTTCGGGTCCCAGCCGGCGGCGCGGCCGATGAGGATCGCGGCCGCGGTGGTCGAGGTGGCGTGTGAGGACGGGAAACTCAGTTTGCTCGGCGTCGACACCCCGATGGCGATCGCCGGGTGTGCGGGCCGCGGGCGGCGCACGATCCGCTTGATGATCACCGACGCGGCGTGCGCGCCGAAGGCGCCCACTCCCGCCTCGAGCCAGAGCTGTTGCGCCCGTACGTCACCGCGGCGGCGGGCCAGGGCCCAACCGGTCCCCGAGATCGCGAGCCAGCCCAGCGCGTGCTCGCCCACGTGCGACAGTCCGCGCGCGGCCGGGCGGACGCCCGGGCGGGCGCCGAGCCCGGCCTGGATGGCGACCAGCGCCTTCTCCTCGCCGTTCAGGGGACGCGGGGTGTCGTCGGCCGGGACCTTCCCCGTCTCCGCACGGTCCTCCAGGACCGTGTCGCCCCCGCTGCCGATCACCGGACCATCAGATTCCGAAGACACCCGCCCAGCTCTCCTTCGACGTCAGGTCGCGGTGTGCGGACCTGTACTGCTGCTTCATCTCCGGGAACTTGTCCTGCAATTCCTTCACGAGGGCGAAATGTTCCCGGGCGAGCTCGATCATCTTCTCGCGGTCGCGCTGCCGGTAGACGACGCCGCGGCCGTCGGCGGTGGTGACCGTGACACCGTCGACCCGTCCGAGGGAGAACCATCGCGCCTCGATCGGTGGGAAGTTGGCCTGCGGCACCTCGTGATGCCGGGGATCGGCCGGGCGGACATTGTTCACCACCGCGGCGGTCAGCGCCTTGATCTTGCTGATCGGGTTCAGCGGTATCGAGGTCCCGAGATGCGTTGCCTCGCCCGAGGTCCGCGGCAGCTCGGTCGCCGAGGGGAGGACGACCGCGTCCGGATACTGCTTGCGCATCTGCGCGACCTTCGGCAGCGCGGTGGGCAGCAGACTGCGGATGTGATCGGGTCCGGCGAGGAAGTCCCGGATCGCCTCGTTCTGGATCGCGACCGTCGAATACTCCAGGCAGAGGAGGTGTTTCGCGGTCGCCTTGGTCATCGACCGGACGATCCCCTTGATGGGACCGTCGTGGTGGATCGAAGCGACGACGAGCCGGTTGCGCAGGTGGAAGTACGCCTGCCAGTCGATCGCGTCGTCCTTGTCGCTCCAGGCCATGTGCCAGATCGCGATACCCGGCACGGTGGCGGTGGGGTAACCGGCCTTCGACGCGCGGAGTGCGAACTCCCAGTCGTCCCACTTGATGAACAGGGGCATCGGGAGGCCGATCTGCTCCGCACATTCGCGCGGGATCATGCACATCCACCAACCGTTGCCCTCGACGTCGATCCGCCGGTGCAGGTTCTTCGAGTTCTCGCGGTCGCGCAGTGGGTGTTTGGAGAAGTTGTGGTCGTACTCGACGAACGGCGCCGCGGTCCACATGAAGGTGTCGCGCCGGATGACCTCACCCATGCAGTGGAGGTGACTGCGGTCCTGCAGGTTCAGCATCTGACCGCCGACGAGCATGGGCGCCTTCGCGAATCGCGACATGGCCAGCGCCCGCAGGATCGAGTCGGGTTCGATCGCGATGTCGTCGTCCATGTAGAGGACGTAGGGCGAGTCGGTGAGCCGCAGCGCCTCGTACATGATGCGCGCGTACCCGCCCGAGCCGCCGAGGTTGCCCTGGTCGAAGATGTGCAGCCGGTCGCCGAGAGCGGCCGCGGCCTCGGTGTACCCGGGTTCGTCGACGACCTTCTTGGTGCCCTGGTCGGGCATCATCACCGCGTCGATCACCTCGTCGACCATGGGGTCGGAGGTCAACGCGGCCAACGCGTTCACCGCGTCGGTGGGGCGGTTGAAGGTCGGGATGCCCACCGTGACGCGCTTGGTCTCCGCGTCCGGGGTCGGCGCCTCGATGGGCGCGTACCAACCGGCGGAGACGATCTCGGTGTCGGTGTCGGTGGTGACGTCGAACCAGATCCAGCCGCCGTCTTCGAAGGGGCCGAGGTCCAGCTCGAATTCGACTACGCCGCGGCCGGTTTCGTCGGTGTCGACGAGATCACCGCCGATGCCGATACGCGACCCGTCGATCTTGGAGCGGTACAGGTCGACGCGGCAGGTGCCGATCACCTCGACGCGGAGCACCACGGAGTCGAGGATGCTCCAGCGGCGCCAGTAGGCCGCGGCGAAGGCGTTGAAGTAGGTCTCGAAGCTCACCTCGGACTCGGCACCGAGGAGCACCGAGGTCCGGCTGGGGGCGTGCGCCCGGCGGTTGTTGCTCTCGGACTCCACGACGTACAGCGACCGGACGTCGAGGGGTTCGCCTGCGCGCGGGAAGATCACCCGCTGCAGAAGGGCTTTCGCCTTCGACGGCCCCACTCCGGCGTCGGGGATGTCGGAGTGGTTCACGGGAGTCACCCTCATCTATTCGGCTCCTGCGGGGTCGGCCACCAGCGGCGCACCATCACGCAGATGCGGTGCCAGGGTGTTGTCGAACATGGTGAGCGCACTCGCGATCGCCATGTGCATGTCGAGGTACTGATAGGTGCCCAGGCGACCACCGAACAACACTCCGGCACTTGCGGTCTCGGTGCGGGCGAGGTCACGGTAGGTGGTCAGCATCGCCCGGTCCTCGGGTGTGTTGATCGGGTAGTACGGCTCGTCGTCGTTCTCGGCGAACCGGCTGAACTCCCGCATGATGACCGTCTTGTCGTCGGGGTAGGAGTCCCGCTCGGGATGGAAATGTCGGAACTCGTGGATACGGGTGAACGGGACGTCGGCGTCGTTGTAGTTCATCACCGGTGTGCCCTGGAAGTCGCCGGTGTCGAGCACCTCGGTCTCGAAGTCGAGTGTGCGCCAGCCGAGTCGGCCGGCCGAGTATTCGAAGTACCGGTCCACGGGGCCGGTGTAGACGACCGGGGCGTCGGGACTGTCCGCGCGCAATTGCTCACGGACGTCGAACCAGTCGGTGGACAGGCGCACCTCGATGCGGTCGTCGGCCGCCATGTTCTCGAGCCACGCGGTGTAACCGTCGACCGGTAGACCCTCGTAGGTGTCGTTGAAGTAGCGGTTGTCGAAGGTGTAGCGGACCGGAAGCCGGGTGATGTTTCCCGCGGGCAGTTCCTTGGGATCGGTCTGCCACTGCTTGGCGGTGTAGTGCTTGATGAACGCCTCGTAGAGCGGGCGGCCGATCAGGCTGATCGCCTTCTCCTCGAGGTTGCGCGCCTCGGCGGTCTCGATCTCGCTGGCCTGCTCGGCGATCAGCTTCCGCGCCTCGTCGGGACTGAAGTAACGGCCGAAGAACTGGCTGACCAGCCCGAGGCCCATCGGGAACTGGTAGGCCTGCCCGTTGTGCAGGGCGAACACCCGGTGCTGGTAGCCGGTGAAGTCGGTGAACTGGTTGACGTACTCCCACACCCGCTCGTTGGAGGTGTGGAACAGGTGCGCCCCGTACTTGTGGATCTCGATGCCGGTCGTCGGCTCGGCCTCGGAGTACGCGTTGCCACCGAGGTGGTCGCGCCGATCGAGCACGAGGACCCGTTTGCCCAGCTGCGTCGCGGCCCGCTCGGCGACGGTGAGGCCGAAGAATCCGGAGCCGACGACGATCAGGTCATAGCTGCTACTGGTTGCCACGGGTCCTCAGGGTAACGGACCCTCCCTGAGTAATCTCCGAGCAACGTGGCCTGGCACGGAAGCCGGGTATTGTTTCGAACGTCGGCCTGTAGCCCCCGGGCCCCATCCTCTCCTGTGACCAGTTCGGGGTTTGAGTGACGCCGCTGTTCGTACGATCGCCCGACGACCGGGTGTCCCCGACCCTTCGTGACGCCCCTCCGCAGGCTCCGGGGCTCCTCAGGGAGCAGACACAAACACCCCCGCAAGCTCCGGGGCTCCTCAGGGAGCAGACACAAACACCCCCGCAGGCTGAGGGGCTCCCCAGGGAACACCAGGCAACGGCTCCGATCGAGCGCATCGTCGTCGTGGTGCCCGTCCACAACGAGGCCGAGCGACTGCCCGCGTGCCTCGAAGCCCTGCAGGCCGCGGCCACGGCGGTGCCGATCCCCGTGGAGGTGATCGTGGTGCTCGACGCCTGCGACGACGACTCCGCGACGCTGGTCACGGACGAGTTGTCGACCGTGGTGGTCGATGTCCGCTGTGTCGGCGCGGCGCGCGGAGCCGGTTTCGCGTCCGTGGGTCCGTCGTCGTCGGAACCGGCCACCACGTGGTTCGCGACCACCGACGCCGATTCGACGGTTCCGCGCGACTGGCTCGCCGAGCATGTCGCCGCCGCGGCCGCGGGGGCGGACGCGTACGTGGGCACGGTCACCCCGGACGGTTTCGACGAGTGGCCGGCGGGAACCGACGAGATGTACCTGCGGGAGTACGACCCGTCCCCCGGGCACGGTCACGTCCACGGCGCCAATCTCGGCGTCCGCGCCTCGACCTACGCCGACGTCGGCGGTTTCCGCGAGCTCGACACCGACGAGGACGTCGATCTCGTCGACCGCCTGCATGCCGCGGGCGCGGTCATCGAACGGGGTGCGCACGCGCCGGTCCGCACCTCTACGCGACGCGACGGGCGCGCACGGCACGGCTTCGCGGGCTACCTGCGGCAACTGTCCGGGGCCCGGCCCGACGAGGTCGCCGGGTGACGCCCGCACGGGCACGCGCGATCGTCGGCGACCCGTCCTTCACGCTCCCCCGCCCGGGCGGCGGATGCACCCTCGACCGGTTCGCCGCCCTCGTCCGGGCCTGCTCCGACGACATCAGCACGGGTCGCCTCGTCGAGGCGCACGCCGACGCCGACGCCATCCTCGCCGAGATCTGCGACGGCGGCACCTCCCCGGGCGAGTTCTGGGGTGTATGGGCGGCCGAGACCCGCGGGAGCGGCGTCGACGCCCGCCGCGGCGCATACGGCTGGGAACTCAGCGGGACCAAGGAGTGGTGCTCCGGCGCGACGTCGTGCACCCACGCGCTGGTCACCGCGCGCACCGACACCGGCAACCGGTTGTTCGGCGTCGACCTCGGCCACCCGGGGGTGTCCGCGGACAGCTCCGGGTGGGCCAACGCGGGCATGCGCGACTCCGACACCGGGACCGTCACGTTCGACGCCGTGCCCGCCGACGCGATCGGCGAACCGGGCGCATACCTCGACCGGCCGGGATTCTGGCACGGCGGGATCGGGGTCGCGGCATGCTGGTTCGGCGGGGCCCGCAAGGTCGCGGCGCCGCTCTACCGCGCGGCCGCCCGTTCCGACGACCCGCTGCTGCTGATGCACGCCGGCGCGGTCGACGCCCATCTCGCGTCCGGTTGGGCGCATCTGCAGGCCGCGGCACGCGAGATCGACACCGACCCGGGCGCGCCGTCGAAACGACTCGCCTTCGCCGTGCGCTGGTCGGTCGAACAGGTCGCGACCGCGGTGATCGACCGGGTGGGACGCGCGCTCGGTCCCGGCCCGCTGTCCGCCGACGCCGGTCACGCGCAAGCCGTCGCCGATCTCACCGTCTACATCCGGCAGTCCCACGCCGATCGAGACCTCGCAGTCCTCGGTGCTCTGACCGACGGCGTCCCGCCCGGACCGGGATCGGCGGGTCCGTGACCGCCGACGGCTCCCCCTCGGCGCACCGCTTCGGCGCCACCCCCACCTCGGCGGAGGGAACTCCGGAATCGGAATGGCAGCGGTGGTTCGCCGCGCGGGGTCCGTGGCCCGACTTCGAGCCGGGCGTCCGGCGGCTCGTGGTCCTGGCCGCCCATCCCGACGACGAGGTACTCGGGGTCGGCGGGCTGATGGCGGCTGCCCACCGACGTGGCATCGAGGTCGTCGCGCTCTGCCTGTCCGACGGCTCGGCGTCGCACCCTGGTTCGCCCACGCTCTCGCCCACCGAGCTGGCGATCCGACGACGCGCCGAAGTGGACTCCGCGACATCGGTTCTGGGCATCGAACCGACGCGATGGTGCGGGCTCGGCGACGGCACGCTCGCCGACCACGAGGACGAGATCGAGGCCATCGTCGAGCACACCCTCGCCGAGCAGCCCGAGACCCCGACGGCCCTGCTGGCGGTGTGGGCGCACGACGGTCATCCCGACCACGAGGCCGTCGGACGGGGTGCCCGACGCGTCGGCGACCGATGTGGCGTCCCCGTCTGGATGTATCCGATCTGGATGTGGCACTGGGCCACACCCGACGATCCCCACATCCCGTGGGAGCGGATGCGGACCTTCGTCCTCGACGACGATCTCGAGGCCGCCAAACGAGAGGCCGTGCAGGCCTTCGACACCCAGATCCGCCCGCTGTCACCCGCCCCCGAAGACGCCACCGTCCTCGGACGGCACATCCTCGACCGCCTGCTCCGCGATCGGGAGTTCGTCTTCGTGTGAACTCAAGACGCTCACGACATCGGCATCGACGAGGGCCCGGGACGGCAACCGACACCGACGATCATCAGGACGGATGACATGGCCGACGACCACACCGCCGGGAGCCGAGAAGGGCTCGCCGACAACTATTTCCACGACATGTACCGAGACAGCGACGACCCCTGGGGCTTCACGTCGCGGTGGTACGAACAACGAAAGTACGCCCTCAGCCTGGCGGCCTTGAGCTCTCCCCGGTACGGGTCGGTGTTCGAGCCCGGCTGCTCGGTCGGCGTGCTCAGCGCGCAGCTGGCGACGCGCGCCGATCATCTGCTCTGCACGGACGTCAGTCCGCGCGCGGTGGAGCTCGCACGCGAGCGACTCGACGGCCACGACTCCGTCGAGGTGCGCGTCGGCGACATCGTCTCCGACTGGCCGCCCGGCCGGTTCGACCTGATCGTCCTCAGTGAGGTCCTCTATTACCTCGGTGACGCGGATCTCGACGAACTGATCACGCGGTTGCCGGAATGTCTGACCCCGACGGGCGAGGTGCTCGCGGTGCACTGGCGGTGGCGGGTCGATGAGTACCCGCGAACCGGTGACGAGGTGCACGCCGCCCTGCGGTCGTCGGCGTTGCACCCGTCAGCGTCGTACTCGGACACGGACTTCTGCGTCGACGTGATGACTTCGTCACCCATCGGGTCGGTCGCGCAACGAGAAGGACTCGTCACCGTCGCGGACGCGCACCGTACGGCATAATGATCTCTTTGAACACCCGGGGGAGTTCGAAGCCCGCGCTTTGCTGTCGGTCCAGTCGAAGCGCTCTGAACAACGTCTCACGAGGAGGCAGGAGTGACCGAGTTGGCGGACTTCGGGGCTCAGATGACGCGGATCGCAAGCGAGATGCGCAAAGAGAGCGACGACACCGAAGCAGCGCTTCGTTCGATGACCAAATTCGCGGTCGATGCGATCCCGGGAGCGGAGTACGCGACGGTGACCCTCGTCTCGAACGGTGCGATCGACACCCCGGTGATGGTGGGCCACCTCGGCGGCGAGGCGGACCGGTTACAGCGCGAGCTGGGTGAGGGCCCGTGCCTGCGCGCGGCGACCGGCGTCCACACCGTCTGCATCGACGACATGGCCGCCGAGACCCGCTGGCCCGCCTTCGCCGCCGCCGCAGCCGAGTTGGGTATCAGGTCGATGGCCTGTTTCTACCTCTATATCGACGGCGACGACTCGGCCGCGCTGAACCTGCACAGCACCCGGCCCCACGCGTTCACTCAGGACGCCCTGCAGGTCGGTGAGCTGTTCGCAGCCCACGCTGCGACCACCTTCGGAGCCGTGCAGGAGAAGCAGCAGCTGCGCGCCGCGCTCGGCACACGGGACATCATCGGGCAGGCCAAAGGCATGATCATGGAGCGCTACCGGCTCGACGCGGACGAAGCGTTCGCACTGCTCGCCAGGTTGTCGCAGGACACCAACACCAAACTCGTGGAGGTCGCCACTCAGATCGTCGAAGCGGGACCGGAAGGCGACTGAGCGCTCAGCGGAACGCGTCGCGCTTCGGAAAGCCCAGCGCGGGGATGCCGCCGCGAGCCTGGTAGCGCTCGAGCCCCTTGCCGACGAGGACCCGCGGCCCGGTGGCCGGGGTGAAGAACATCATCCCCTTCTCGAAGAGCTGGGTGACGCCCGCGGCGTCGGGGGTCAGGGTCGGCACACCGAGCGCCTGGCCCAGCGGTCCGGTGATCCCGCCCAGGTCAGCGAACCGTCCGTTCATCGCCGACGTCGCCATGTCGAGGAACTTCGACGATCCCGGCAGGATCTGTTCGGCGAGCTGGTTGAGGCTGCCGAAATCGATACCCCCGCCGCCGGGCGACGCCGGGCCGGTGGGCGGTTTGACGATCCGCGGCGGCGAGGGCTGGCCCTGGACCGCGAACCACGACGACTTCAGCTGCAGCTTGGTTCGAGCTTCCTCGCCACTCACCTCCGCGGTCCCGCCGGAGCCGACCGCGCGCACCTTGATCGCGCGTCCGTGTTCGGCGCCCAGGCCGTTGGCCTCGATGACCTCGAAGCTCTGCAGCGCACCGACTCCGAACGCCGATCCGATGCTGCCCGCGCTGACGGTGGCGGTCCAGTTGTGGTTGGGCGAGACCGTGTCGCCCTCGTCGACGACGGCCGGGAAACGTCCGCCGGCCGTGTAGCCGCCGGTCGAGGCGGAGAACTCGGTGAAGGCCGGTTGACCGTTCTGCATCAGGATCTGGCCGGCGGTGGCGTCGGCCGCCGCGTTGGTCCGGCGGTCCTCACCCGAGACACCGCCGTAGACCTGCGAATTCTGGGTGTCGTCGATCTTCTTGCCACCTGCGATCGCCGCGAGTGCGTAGGTGCGGGCCGCCACGGCCTGCGCCTGCAGCGCCGCCGCGCCGCCGGAGTCGCCCCAGGCGGGCAGGCTCTCGCGCGGGATGACGCCCTTGACGTAGTCGTCGATGTGGATGCGATTGACCACGCGCCCGCCTTCGAGGCCCATGGCCCCGCGGTAGGCCTTGTTCGATCCGCAGAATTTGAGGAATTCACCGGCCGGGCGGTTGGGCGCCATGCTCAGGGGTTCGACGAAGGTGGCCGGCACCGACCGCACCGCACCGCCGCCGCACCCGCTGCGGATGGTGGCCGTGCCCCCGGACAGGCTGACCGCCTGCCCGGGAGCCACCGTCTGACCACCGACTCGCATGCCGGCGTCCGCGTGCACATTCACCGAGCCCTGACCCGTGAGGGCCACCAGGATCTCGGGCCTGTCCACCTTCCCCGCGGTGGTGCCACCGTAGTAGTGGCGCAGGATCTGCTGTGCCGTCCAGCCCTTGCGGGCGTAGCCGTACGCTCCCCATTGCCCCATTCCGCGGCCGTGGCCATGACCGTGCCCGATCAGCGTCACCGTCGACCCGACCGAGAGCTCGACCTGTTCGGCCGATTCCGATGAGCTCGCGACAGCGAGTCCACCGGCCAGCAGTGCGGGCGCCAGCCCCGCCGCGGCCCAGGTCAACGCGCGGTTGCGGGCCCGTCCGGGCCGCGCACCGCTCGCCGGCCATCGCGGCAGAAGCCGTGTAGGTCGGGCTTTGGTCACTGCAGAACACATCCTTCGGTCGCGACGACACCAGCCGCGGGCGGCGAACTTCTGCACCGCTCGTAACGCCTGTGACTGATGTGACGATTGGGACTTAAGTGACCCTAGTGAACTCAGATGCCGATCACCAACCCGACGGGATCACAACCGGATCACGAGTTGTCCGGGCCGCCGTGACCTCTGGCGCGGGGGTCAGGTCCCCGGATTCATTGCCACCTCATCGTCGACCATCAACACATCAGTCACATCCATCACACATATAACAAGAACATCACGAGTTACCGATGCGCGGCGTGTGTCGCCGCCGTCGTCGATGCCTGACGGCGACGATGACCGCCGTACCGAGCACAGTCGACGACTTCGAAGTCCTGGTGGCTTCGACGCCGTCGGCTGCGCTGATGTCGACGGCTGAGCGGACCCGACCACACCCCCGGAGCACCAGCGCCGCGGTCCGACCAACCTGCGAGGAGACCTGAGTGCGTTACCCCAGACCGAAACCTTCGATCGCGCTCGCCGCGATCGCCGCCGCGGTCGTCGCGAGCCCGTTCGTGGTGATCGCGAGCCAGTCCGAACCACAGTTGGTGGACAACAAGCAGACGGTCTCCAACACCGAGATCGAGCAGGTCCCGTTACGGGAACTGCCCGCCGCCATCGTCGACGTGGCGACGTCCGGCCTCGCCGCGGCGGGGGTCGAACTGCCGCCGATCGATCCGGACGCGTTCCCGCTGCCGGATCTGACGGTCCCGCTGCCGAAGGGTCTCGTACCGGGAGCCGGCTCATCGTCGAGCACCGATCCCTCTGCCCCGTCGGGATCACCGTCGAGGGAGTCATCGGCAGAATCGTCGCCGTCGGAATCCCCCTCGACAGAATCGTCACCGTCGGAAACCGGCTCGGAGACAACCGAACCCGCCGCCACCCCGACGACCGAGCCGCCCAGCAGCAGCGAGCGGTCGGCACCGTCGACGACGCGGGAACAGCCGGCGCCTCGAGATGACCGGGCACCGGGGACCCCGACCCGATCGAACCCGAGCAGCACGACCCCGGCGACACCCACAATGGCCGACGGCCGCGAGGTCGGGGCGGCGGTCACGCACATCGCGCGCGAGGCGCCGATCAAGATGGTGGCGTTCACCTGGGAGCGACCCGTGGACGTCGACCTCAAGCTGCGTGCGAAGAACCCCGACGGCAAGTGGGGACCGTGGACGGTCCTGGAGCAGATCACCCGCGGACAGGCGCCCAGCGCGAAGAACCCGGTCGGTACCGAACCGGTCTGGGTGGGCGACGCACGTGAGGTGCAGGTCGCCGCGAGCAAGGACGGCCTCGCGATCCCGGCGGCGGAAACCCAGGGCGGCGATCTCGCCCAGCTGGCCGTCGGCACCGCGAGCACGGTGGTGACGGAGTTGGCCACGGTTGCCCTCAATGCGCTGAAGGCGACGCTCATCAGCCCCGAGAGCCTGCTCGGCCTGGGTTCGTCGTTGCTCTCGCCGCTGACCGGCGGACCGCAGGTCGTGGCCCGCCAGGCATGGGGCGCCGACGAGTCCATTCGCTGTTCGCAGCCGGTGTACTCGCCGCAGATGCGCGGTGCGATCGTGCACCACACGGCCGGCAGCAACGACTACACCCCGCAGCAGTCCGCGGAGATCGTCCGGGGCATCTACGCCTATCACGCACGCAGCCTGAACTGGTGCGACATCGGGTACAACGTGCTCATCGACAAGTACGGCCAGATCTTCGAGGGCGCGTTCGGCGGACTCGACCGCAACGTCGAGGGCACGCACACCGGCGGGTTCAACAAGGAGACCCTCGGGGTGTCGATGATCGGCAACCTCGAGGAGGTGCCGCCGACCGCGGCGATGGTGTCGGCGACCGGCAAGTTCCTGCGCTGGCGCCTCGGCAAGGCCGGACTCAACCCGGCGGGCACGGCGACGCTGACCTCAGAGGGGTTCGCGGGCACCAAGTTCGCGGCGGGCACGCAGTCGAACCTGCCGGTCATCTCCGGGCACCGCGACTACAACAGCACCAGCTGTCCGGGAGTCCACGGCTACGCGGCGCTCACCGCGATCCGGGCGCTCGCCGGCGGTGCGCCGCCGGCACCCGAACCGACTCCGCCTGCCGATCCCGCAGCCCCGGCACCTCCGCCGGCCGCACCCGGCGCCCCCGCGCCGCCGGTCGAACCGGGTGCCCCCGCCCCGGTACCGCCGGCGACCTGAGCCGGGTCCCGCGATCCGCGGGGACGGATCAGGTTCCGGCGAACCAGCGCTCGAGCACCTTCGCGACGCCGTCGTCGTTGTTGCCCACGGTGACCTCGTCGGCGGCGTCGAGTGCGGTCGGATGACCGTGTCCCATCGCGACTCCGAGGCCCGCCCAGGTGAGCATCTCGGCGTCGTTGGGCATGTCGCCGAACGCGATCACCGCGTCGACGGGGAGTCCGGCGAGCTCGGCGAGCCGGGCTAGTCCGGACGCCTTGTGTGTGCCCGGTACGGACAGCTCGATGAGTCCGTTGTCGGTGGAGAAGGTCACCTGGGCGAGGTCGCCGACCATCGGCTCCAGACGACGAGCCATCTCGTCGGAGGCCATACCCGGCTTGCGGACGAGGAGTTTCACGGCCGGATCACCGAACACCTCGTCGTCACCGACCTCGACGTGGTCGGGGTTGAGCCATGCGTGTTCGTAGCCGGCGCTCGCGACGAACGGCGCGGTCGCGGCGTCGTGTGCGGAACGGCCCGCCCGCTCGGCCGCGATGCCGCATCCCGGGATCTGCTGGTAGGCGATCTCGCCGAGTTTGACCAGGGCGTCGGGTTCGAGATTGGCCGACCACAGCACGCGGTCGTGCTCGGCGTCGTAGATGATGGCGCCGTTGGCGCACACCGCGTACCGGACGAACGCGTCGGTGCCGGCGAACTGGTCGGTGATCTCGGCGATCCAGCGCGGGGGTCGACCGGTGGCAAGCACGAATTCCGTACCGGCAGCACGGGCGGCGGCGAGCACGGCCAGCGTGCGCGGGGAGACCCGGTTCTCGTCGTCGATGAGGGTTCCGTCCACGTCGCTGGCGATGAGTGTGGGTGGACCGAATGTCATCAGCGTCTGCTTTCTCTCGACCGTGATCTCTCGGCGGCTCGTCTCGCCCGCGCCTCGGCTTTGCGGAGCGCCTCGTCGGCTTCGATCACCGCGGCTTCCTGAGGTGTCGGTGCCGAACCGCCCAGTCGCGACGGAACCCAGAACTCACCCGGCGGGTGGGGACCGTAGGCGTCCTGGACTTCGAGGAGCATCGAGTTCATGGTGTCGCGGAGCCTCAGGGTCTCACGCTCGGGGGACTCGCCCGGAGCTGGGGTGAACGGCAGACCGAACCGGACATGCACCGGCAGCCGGCTCCGGCCGATGTTCCGCAGTCCGCCCTTCGTCCACTGGCGGTGGGCGCCCCACACGATCGCCGGGATAATGGGCACCCCGGTCTCGGCGGCCATCCGGGCCGCACCGCTCTTGAACTCCTTGAGCTCGAAGCTGCGGCTGATCGTCGCCTCCGGATAGACCGCGACGATGTAGCCGTCCCGCAGCCGACCGAGCGCGGCTCGATACGCCTCGGCGCCGCGCGACCGGTCCACCGGGACGGTCTTGGTGTGGTTGACCAGGAACCGCATGATCCCGATGTCCATGACCTCGGACTTGATGAGAAAACGGGTCCGGCGTCCGGCCCGCTGCACCCCGAGCGCGAGCGGCAGGAAGTCGACGTAGCCGGTGTGGTTGACGCACAGCACGGCGCCGCCGGAGTCGGGGATGTTCTCGATGCCGGTGAAGTGCAGGTCGAGAGCCTGCGCCCGGACGATCCCGTTGGCGATCAGCTCCAAGGTGCGATACACCGGCTCGCGGTGTCCGTGCCTGGCTGCGCTCATGGGTCCAGGTTAACGCCGCCTCACCGGCCGACAGTCGATCAGACGACCCCGGGGTCGTCCTTCCGCGGCTCGCGTTTGGCGGCACGTTCGGCCTGCTCCTGGGCGTCCATCCGGTTGGCCTCCTCGAGTGTCGGCGCCGAACCGCCGAGCCGGGCGGGGACCCAGAACTCACCCTTCGGGTGCTCGCCGTAGGCATCCTGCAGTTCGAGGAGTTTCGCACTCATGACCTCGTGCAGCTTGGCCGTGAGGGCGTCGGCGCTGCCCGTGGCCTCGAGGGGCTCGCAGACGCCGATGGAGATCTTGTACCCGGTGCGCCCCAGCTGTTTGGGGTGCCCCTTGGTCCACACGCGCTGCGCACCCCAGATCACCGTGGGGACGATCGGCGCGCCGGATTCGATCGCCATGCGGGCGGCACCGGACTTGAAGGCCTTCAGCTCGAAGCTCCGGCTGATCGTCGCCTCGGGGTAGACCCCGACGAGCTCGCCGCGCTTGAGGTACTCGACCGCGTTGCGGTAGCTGTCCGCACCTTGCGCGCGGTCGACGGGAATGTGCTTGAGCGAACGCATGATCGGCCCGGAGATCTTGTTGTCGAAGACCTCCTTCTTCGCCATGAAGCGGACCTTGCGACGGCCCTGCAGGTAGGCCGGGATACCCGCGTAGGTGAAGTCCAGGTAGCCGGTGTGGTTGATCGCGACGACGCCGGCGCCGTCGGCCGGTACGTGTTCCACACCCGACACCTTGAACTTCAGACCTTCGGCCAGCCACAACAGGCGGGCGGCGGTGATCACGGTGTCGTACACGGGTTCCATGCGAGAGAGCTTAGCCACTGTCCCCGGAGCCCTCGCCGCCGTCGGCAGCCTGGTCGCCGTGACCGGCCGTTCATCACGACGGGACCCGTGAGACTCCTCACGGTGAGCATCCCGCGGGACTCATGGCCCACGCACCAGCCCGGCACGGCTCGATACCCTGGACGTCTGTAGTGCCCTGCCGCGCAGCCCCGCGCACACCATGAAAGGCCCCTTCGTGCAGATCACCAGCATCGGTCATGCCGGTTTCCACATCCAGACCACCGCCGGATCGATCCTCTGCGACCCCTGGGTCAACCCGACGTACTTCGCCTCCTGGGTGCCCTTCCCGGACAACTCCGGACTCGACTGGAAGGCGCTCGGCGACTGCGATTACCTCTACGTCTCGCATCTGCACCGCGATCACTTCGACGAGCGGAACCTGCGCGAGAACGTGAACAAGGACGCCACCGTCCTGCTCCCCGACTACCCGGTGCCGGACCTGCGCCGCGAACTCGAGAAGCTCGGATTCTCCAAGTTCGTGGAAACCACCGACTCGGTCAAGACGACGGTGACGAACGACAAGGGTTCGTTGGACGTCATGATCATCGCGTTGCGGGCGCCCGCCGACGGCCCGATCGGCGACAGTGGACTCATCGTCTCCGACGGCGAGACGGTGTGCTTCAACATGAACGACGCCCGGCCGATCGACCTGGACGTCGTCGACGAGGCGTTCGGGCACGTCGACGTCCACCTGCTGCAGTACTCCGGCGCGATCTGGTACCCGATGGTCTACGACATCCCGCGGAAGTCCAAGGCCAACTTCGCCTCTCAGAAACGACAGCGCGGAATGGACCGTGCGCGTTCCTATATCGAGCAGGTCGGGGCGACGTGGGTGGTGCCGTCGGCCGGACCGCCGATGTTCCTCGACGAGGACCTGTTCTACCTCAACGACTTCGGGTCCGCCGAGACCGCGGACACCACGTCGATCTTCCCGGACCAGGAAACCTTCCTGGAGCAGATGCGCATCCACGGCACCGACGACGGCGAGAAGCACCGCGGCCTGATGATGGTGTCGGGTTCGGTCGCCGACTTCTCGGGACCGACGCTGAACGAGGTGACCCATCCCTACGCGCCCGCCGATGTCTTCGGCGAGAACAAGCGGGCCTACCTCGAGCGGATGAAGGAGAAGTTCGCACCGGTCATCGCCGCGGAGAAGGCCACGTGGGCACCGGCCGAGGGCGAGCCGCTGATCGGCGCCCTCCGCGAGCTGTTCGAGCCGATCATGGCGCAGTCGGATCTGATCTGCGACGGCATCGGCTACCCCGTCGGACTGGTGATGACCCCCGGCGGCGGCCCGGCCAACGACGCCACCGAGACCGTCGTGATCGACTTCCCGAACCGCATCGTGCGCGAGCCCAAGGAAGGAGAGGGCAAGTACCGCTACGGTTTCCGGATCGCCACCGAGCTGGTCCGGACCGTCCTGCGCGACAACGAGCCCGACTGGGTCAACACCATCTTCCTGTCGACGCGGTTCACCACCTGGCGCATCGGCGGTTACAACGAGTTCCTCTACACCTTCTTCAAGTGCCTGACCGACGAACGGATCGCTTACGCCGACGGCTGGTTCGCCGAAGCACACGACGACTCGGCGTCGATCACCAAGGACGGCTGGGAGATCCAGCGGCGCTGCCCGCACCTCAAGGCCGATCTCGGCAAGTTCGGGGTCATCGAGGGCGAGAAGCTGACCTGCAATCTGCACGGATGGCAGTGGGATCTGCCCACGGGACGCTGCCTGACGTCGAAGGGGCATGAACTCCGCGCGTCGAAGCTCGACTCGTAGCCGGATCGCCACCTCGATGACCTCCGAACGCACCTACGGTGGCCGTTCGGTGAGCGACCGGGCCGCCGAACGGCGGCAGCGTTTTCTCGACGCCGCGCTGGCCGAGTTCACCGACACCGGTTACGCGAAGTCATCGGTCACGTCGATCTGCCGGGTGGCCGGGCTGTCGCGACGCCAGTTCTACGCGGAGTTCACCGACCGCGAGGAACTCCTGGTGGCCCTGTACGACACCGTGCAGGGCGCCGCCCGCAGTGCGGTGGCAGAAGCATTGGCCGACTGCCCTTCTCGAGATCTTCGCGATCTGAGCACCGCAGCGATGCGCGCCTATATGGCATCCGTGGGCACCGATCCCCGGCGCGCGGCGGTGTCGTTCGTCCAGATCGTCGGCGTGAGCCCGCGCGTCGAGCAGCACCGCCTCGACGGACGTGAGGAGTGGGTCGAGTTCTTCGTGTCCGCCATGTCGGAGTTCGCCGACCGGCCCGCAACGCCGCGGCAGCGTCACCTCGCGATCGCCTTCGTCGGAGCGCTCACCGGCTTGGTCCATCGCTGGAGCGAGGCGCCCGACCCCGACACCCTCGACGACGTCGTCGCGGTGCTGGCCGACATCCTGCTCGCCTTCACCACCCTCTGACCACCGGGCCATTGTGTCCTCCGACACACCGGGTGTATGTTCTCCCGAAGTGTGAGACACAAACGTCTCACTTTCGGAAGGGTTGCCATGCGGGGATGGAAACGCCACGGATCACGGGGATTCGTGCGCTTGATGGTGGGATTCGGACTTGTGGCGCTCGTCGCCGGCGGGCCGTTCGGGCCGGTCACTGCCTCCGCGGAGCCGTCGTCGGTCCCGGTGGCGCCGGTGCTCCCGTTCCCGGTTCCGCCCGCGATCCCGGAGTTCGACACGGACTTCTACCTGCCACCGCAGGCGGTGGTCGCGGCCAAGAAACCCGGTGAGCTCATCGCCGCGCGACGAGTGCATGTCGCGGCCCTGTCGGTGATCCCGATCAACGTCGACGCCTGGCAGATCTCGTACCGATCGACCAACACCCGGGGCGAGCCGATCCCGGCCGTGGCGACACTGCTCAAACCGAAGGGCCGAGCGAAGCCCGGACCGTCGAAACTCGTGTCGTGGCAGTCCGCGGAGGACTCCACCGCGATGTACTGCGCGCCGTCGTATGCGTTGCAGCAGGGCTCCATTCCGGGACAACTGACCGGCTCGGTGGACTCGAGCCTCGAGGTCCTGCAGATCACCTCGCTGGTCGGCGCCGGATGGTCGGTTGTCATTCCCGACCATCAGGGCCCCGAATCCGCCTTCGCGGCAGGCCCTCTCGCGGGCCGAATCACCCTCGACGGAATCCGGGGCGCGCGGAACTTCGCGCCGTTGGGCCTCGAAGACGACCTGCGTGTGGGCCTGATGGGCTACTCCGGCGGGGCGATCGCCACGGGCTGGGCAGCCGAGCTGGCTTCGCGATACGCCCCGGAGCTGCCGATCGTCGGCGCTGCCGAAGGTGGCGTGCCCGCGGACATCCGCGCTCTGGTCGATCTCGCCGACAAGAACGCGGCGTCGGGCCTGATCATGGCCGGGATCATCGGGGTCAGCCGGGAGTACCCCGAACTCGACCGGTTCCTGCAGCGGCATATCAACCCACTCGGCAGAGCCCTGCTGGCGAGCAAGAATCCGCTGTGCCTCACCTACCAGGCGGCGCTCGCACCGTTCGTGAACATCAAGGGCCTGATCAACCTGCCGGGCGATCCGCTGGACTACCCCGTCCCACGAAAGGTATTGGCAAACCTCCGAATGGGCGGCTCGACACCTGAGTTCCCGATGTTCATCTATCAGTCGAACCCCGACTGGATCGCCCCTGTGGGCCCGGTCAACGAGTTGGTCCGCACCTACTGCGCCGATGGCGCGAGTGTGCGATACGTGCGCGACCACTTCAGCGAACACATCACCCTCGCCGTTGAGGGGTTTGCGCCGGCCATCGTGTGGATGCGGGATCGCCTGGACGGCAAACCGGCACAGACCGGTTGCACCACAAGCGATCAGGGATCGATGGCGCTCGACCCGGCGACGTGGCGCGCGTTCGTCAATCTGGTGGGCAACAATCTCGCCCTGGCCATCAATCAGCAGTTGGGGAATCCGCCGCGGGTGCCGTGACAGAGCCTCTCGAGGAGTGAGGGATTCGTACCGGATTCCGGTACGAATCCCTCACTTCGCAGTCACGGGCGTCATCGACGCGGCACCCATCTTGAAGATCGGCTGCTTCGACGCCGGGTCCCAGTCGGTGATGGTCAGCTCGTTGGCCGCACGGTGGTGCCCGGTGTCGTCGTCTGCGTGGGCGTCCCAGTACCCGTAGTGGAAGGGCACGAACAGCACGCCGCGACGGATGGCGGCGATCCGCACCGTTGCGCTGATTGCGCCGCGCGGGCTGGCGATCTCGACGAGGTCGCCGTCGTGCACACCGCTGCGCGCGGCATCCAGTGCGTTGACCTCCACCCACACCTCCGGCGCCGCCCCGTCGAGTTCGGGTGCTCGCCCCGTCTTGGTGCGGGTGTGGAAGTGGTAGACCGTTCGTCCCGTGATCAGCGCGAAAGGGTGTTCGGCACTGGGACTCTCGGGAGGTGGCAGGTGTGGCGCCGCCTTGATCAGCGCCCGCGCCCCCGGGTTGAGGTCGCGGTACTCATCGGGTTGTAGCGGCTCGCCGGTGAGCAGATCCTTGCCGTACGACTCGCAGTAGTCCGCCGCGCTGTAGAACCGGCCGTCGGCGTAGAGACGCTCGGTGCCCTCGGGAGCGTCCGCGGTGCACGGCCACTGCACGCCACCGCGGGCCCGCAGCAACTCGTACGTCATCCCGCTGTAGTCGCAGGGCCGGCCCGCGCTGCACTCACGCCAGGATTCGAAAGCGGATTCGGCATCCGTCCACGGGGGCAACGGCTTCCCATCCCGGTCACGGAAGTCCATCCGACGGGCGTAGTCGAGAAAGATGTCGAGGTCGGCTCTGGCCTCGCCGGGCGGATCGACGGCCTTCTCCGACAGGTGCACGGTGCGATCGGCGTTGGTGAACGTGCCCGTCTTCTCACCCCATCCAGCTGCCGGGAGTACGACATCGGCGAGTGCGGTCGTCTCATTCGGGAACATGTCCTGCGCCACGACGAACACATCGTCCCGTTCGAGGATCGCGCGGATTCGCCCCAGCTCCGGCAGCGACACGGCGGGATTCGTGGCACTGATCCACAGCATCCGTATCGTCCCCTCTTCGGCGAGGCGGAAGATCTCCATCGCGTGGGTGGGCGGGTTTTCATGCGGGAGCCGGTCTTTCTCGATGTTCCACAGGTCGGCCAGTTCGCGCACGTGCGCGTCGTTCTCCCAGTTGCGGAACCCCGCGAGATCGCCGTCGGCCCCGCACTCTCTGGTGTTCTCGGCGGTGGGCTGGCCGTTCATCTGCAGCAGACCACAACCGGGCCGCCCGAGCATCCCCCGGATGAGGTGGATGTTGTTGACCTGAACCGCCGCGGCGGTCGCCTGGTGCGATTGGTAGAAGCCCTGCAACACCGTCGACACCAGTCGTTCGGCGCTGCCCAACAGACGTGCGGCGTGACGGAGATCGTCGGCCGGGACATCGCAGATCTCGGCGACGCGTTCCGGTGGATAGTCGTCGACCATCCGACGCAGGTCGTCGAAACCGACTGTGTGCGCGTCGATGTAACCGTGGTCGATCCAGTCGTTGGCGATGATTTCGTGCAGCAGCCCGTTCATGAGCGCGACGTTCGTGCCGGGTAGCGGTGCCAGGTGGACGGTGGCATGCCGGGCCACCGGCGTCGTCCGCGGGTCGACGCAGATGATGGCCGGCGGGTGGGGACCCGCGAGTCGGTCGAGGATGCGCATCCACGTGACGCTCTGGGTCTCGGCGATGTTGTGACCGAACAGCGCGATGGTGTCGGCATGGTCGAGGTCGGTGTAGGTGCCGGGCTGACCGTCGCTGGCGAACGAGGCCTTCAGTGCTTCCGCGGCCGTCGCGGTGCACAACCGGGTGTTGCCGTCCACGTGGTCGGTGCCGATGGCTCCGTGGGCGATGACCCCGAGCGTGTAGTACTCCTCCAAGAAGAGCTGTCCGGACGTGTAGAAGCCGATCGCGGCGGGTCCGTGTTCGTCGAGCAGGGACCGGGACCGTTCGACGATGCGTCCCATTGCGTCGTCCCACGTGGCGTTGACCAGGCGTCCGTGCTCGCGGATCAGCGGGCGGGTCAGTCGGTCCCGAGACGAACTGGCCTGCCATCCGTAGAGATCCTTGACGTCGACGCGACCACGGTTGACACGGTCATCGGCCCGGCCGCGGACGCCGACGATCCGGTCGTCGACCACCGCAATGTCGAGGGCGTCGCCGTTGGAATGCAGGACCGACGCCGAGCGAACCCAGCGTTGCACCTCGTCAGGACTGATCCCGTCGCCCAGATGCTGATCGACCCGGGCCGGCCATCGTTCACCCGGCGCATACGGGGTGCGCCCACCCCAGAGGTCATCGATGCGATCGGCCACGATTCCCTCCCCACGACGGCACGACGCCTTCGGACCGTCGGGGTGTACCCAACCGCGTCCGGAGTCATTCGTCGTCCGTGGACCGCGATTCGACGCCGGCCGATTACTCCGACGCGATTGTGGGTAGCCCTCCGGCACGTTCGCTCGCGACCCGTTACCGACCCGTTGCGCGCGACACGATCCGAGCTCGACGACCTCGGCAAGAGGTCCCGGGCGCGGACAGATTTCTACGATGAGGAACAGGGCTCACGGCCGGACACGACGTCGGACCGCGAGTCGCACACAACGACCGTGAGGAGAACATCATGGCCAAGTACCGCGTCATCGATTCGAGCGAGAACGTCGTCGAGGAGAAGGAGTTCGACGACGCCACCGGCGCATACGACTGGTTCAAGACCGTCGCCGCACCGGACGACAGCCTCGGCACCGTCATGCAGGTGCACGACGACGGCGAGTGGAAGAACTTCGAGGTCTCGGACGGGGGCACCAACGCCAGCCCGTCCGCCGACGCCGACTGAACCGCCTCCCCTCGGCAGGACGAGGTCGGCCACCCTTCGCGCCCCGGGTCTCCCGGGGCGCGAAGTCCGTTCTCAGACCCCGAACGCAGCCGGATAGGCGATCGTCCCGCTCGGCACCGGGCGCGCATCGTCGAGCACCAGCGCCATCATCGCCTCGTCCGGGACGTCGAACGGTGCGCGGATTCCGAATCGGGACGCCGGGACGAAACCGAATCTCGGGTAGTACTCGGCATGGCCGAGCACCACCACCACATTCTCGCGGTGCGCGCGGGCAACGTCGAGACCCGCGACGATGGCCGCGGAGCCCGCCCCGGACCGTTGACACGACGGCAACACGGCGCAGGGTCCGAGCGTGAGCGCCGGTGCCGCGTCGACGCGGCACCGCGAATACGACGCGTACCCGACGATCGTGCCGTCGGCGTCGGTCGTGACGATGGAGAGCCCGTCGATCCAGGCGTCGCTGTCGGCCCGCAGCTCATCGACGATCCGCGCCTCGTCGGGGGTCGGGAACGCTGCGAGCACCACGTCGCGGATCGCGTCGGCATCCCCGTCACGCTCGGCGCGGGTCGCCCACCTGCTCACGGGTTGTCCGCACGCCGTCGTGATGCTGTGACGGTCGCTGTCACCGACCGCACCCGCCGGCCGGCTGCCCGGAGAAGCGACTGTTGAGGAAGCCGAACGCCTCGGCGCTCCACGGGATGAACGCCCGGGTGTGGTTCGAGCCGCGGTACTCGGTGAACGTCGTCGGCACCCCGCGGTTGCAGAACGAGCCGGCGAGGCGCGCGACATCGGCCGCGATCATCACACCGTCGCCGGTGCCGTCGACATTGCCGACCCCGAGCATCATGGGGCTGCGCGGAGTGCCGAGCGTCCCCATCACATTCTGCGAGATCGCCTGTCGGACACCGGGAACGTCCAGCAGGCCGCCGACCGTCGACACGAGGAGCTGGTGATCGGTCAGACCCGGGTACTTGTCGGCGAACGCCTCGATGCACTCCCCCGCGACCTGTCCGAGGACCCGCTTGCCCTTCGGGGACAGGTAGGACTGCATGTCGATGCCATAGGTCTCGGCGTACACCGCCATCAGCGCCGGGATCACGCCGGCCCAGTTCTGACTGCCGTTGACGTACCCCAGATTGTTCGCCGGGTTCACCAGCACACCACCCGCGGCGGCCCCGACGATGTTCAGCTCCGGCGCGTAGCGCGGCGCCAGCTCCGCACCGAAGCCGGTGGGGATCGATCCGCCGGAGTAGCCGAACAGTCCGACCGGCGTCCGGGCCGGCGCCCGCAGGTGACCGAGTGCGGCCCGCACGCCGTCCAGCGCGGCGTACCCCGATTCGCGCGCCATCGTCCAGCGCAGCCCGCGGCCCTCGTAGTCGGGGGCGGCGACGGTGTAACCGGCGGCGAGGAGCCCGGAGATGAGCGTGATGTCGATCGGCGCCTCCGCGGCATTACCGCCGCGCAGCGTGTACGACGGGTCGCACTGCGAGCCGAGTGCGTCGTAGAACGAGTGGTACGAGACGATGCGTCGTGGCGCTCCGGCAGCCGCGCCCGGCGGGGAGATGACCGTGGTGACCGTCGCCGTCGGCCTGCCGAACTGGTTCGTCGTCCGGTAGAGGATCTGGGTGGCCGAGATCGGGATACTGGTTCCGCGCCAACCCAACTCGACCTGCCGCGTCCGCAGCGCTGCGCCTGGTGACCGCGATTCGTAGCCCGCGGGCGGATCGTAGAACGGGTCCTGCGACGGCAACTGCCCCGGCGCTGCCGCTGGTACCGGAACGGGCGCCGCCGACACCGTGGGCGCGAGGAGGGACAGGGTCGTCGTCAGCCCGAGGATCGCGGTCAGCGTTCCGAGGCCGCGGGAGAGAAGCCGCATGGATCGTCATCCTGCCCGATATGCGGCGTCTGCTGTGTCGTTCGGTTCCGACTCGGCACGAGACCGCGCCCGGATGTCACACCGAAGGTCACACCCGGGGCGTCAGCCAGGGGTGGCGTCCGGCACCGGGTTCTCGCCGGCCCGCTCGACCGCCTCGACCACCGGCGACATCGCCACCACCACTGCGCCGGCCACGGCAGCGACGAAGGCGATCACGGCGACGGCGCCCCAACCGGCACGCGTGGTGTCGCCGAGCACCAGGATGCCGATGACACCGGGGACGACCGTCTCGCCGACGACCAGAGCGGCCGACGCCGCGCTGACCGACCCCTTCTGCAGGGCGACGGTGAACATGTAGAAGCCACCCGGGCCACACAGGATGATCGCGTAGAGCGCCGGGTCGGTGAGCAGTTCACCGAGATCGAACGGGTCGAGGCCGTCGAGGATGCGCACCGCGACCGCGAGGACCCCGAACAGCACGCCGGCGGAGAGGCCCGCCAGTACCGCGACACGACTCTGCATCCGTGGCAGGATCGCGGCGCCGAGTCCCAGGATCGCTGCTCCCACGACGAGCACCGCCCAGTGCAGCCACCATTCGTGCTCGTGACCCTCGTCGCCGGCCGAGAAGCCCAGCAGGACCAGCGATACGACGACGACCGCGATCGCCGTCCAGTCGCGGACCGACAACCGCGCGTGCAGGAACAGCGTGGCGAGCACGACGGTCACGACGAGGTTCGCACTGACGATCGGTTGTGCCAGGAACAGCGGGATCATGCGGGCGGCGACCATGTTGCCGAGGAATCCGATGCCGTCGAGCGCCGTGCCCGCGAGGAACGACACCGTCAGCATCGCGGTGATCGTCGACCGCAGCGACGGCGCCTCACCCGGCGCGCCGGTGTCCTCGACACTCTGCGCGCCACGCGCCTGCAACACCGACGCGGTGCCGTACGCCAGCGCCGCGAACACCGCCGCGAGGATCCCGATCAGCATGGTCGAACAGTAACCACCGTCGAGCGGTCGTGCGGGACGATGACGATCGCGATCAGTTCGTCGACGCGTCGGCGACGTAGGCGTCGGCGAACTCGCCGATCGCGGGGATCGGCTGGACGCAGTCGAGGAGTACGCCGTCGGGACCTTCGACGATGAAATGCCGCTGACCGAAGTCCTCGTCGCGCAACTCGAGCACCGGACGGAGTCCGTGTTCGTCCGTGAGACGCCGGTAGAGCACGTCGACGTCGTCGACCTCGATGTTGACCAGCAGTCCGGCGGCCGGTCGGCGGTGGCCCTCGGGGATCGTCGGATGAGTCGCGTCCACGAGCGCCAGCTCGAACACGCCCGTGCGCATGCTGACGTACCAGTCCGCAGAGAAGGTGACCTCGAAGCCGAGAACCCGCTGGTAGAAGTCTGCGGCCGCGGCCACGTCGGTGGACATGAGGACCGGGTAGACGCTGGTGACGTTCATGTCGGAGCTCCTTTACGTACGATGTGTTTGTATAGCCGACTATACATACGCAGCGTACGTAAAGGAACCTTCCGTGCCGAGAGCCTCCGCCGCGGCCGCAGCCGAGACGGCCCGTGCCGTCCTAGCCGCCGCCACCCGCCAGTTCGCTGATCGTGGATTCTCCGAGGTGTCCCTCGACGACGTCGCCGAAGCCGCGGGCGTCACCCGCGGCGCCGTCTATCACCACTTCCGCAACAAAGGCGCGCTGTTCGCGGCGGTCGCCGCGGCCTGCCATCAGCAGGTCGCCGATGCGGTCGTCGCGGCGGCCGAAGCCGCCGGCACCGACCCGGCCGGTCAGTTGAGTGCCGGGTCGCACGCGTTCGTGGACGCGATCACCAGCGGAGCGGCCGTGCGCATCCTGCTGATCGACGGACCTGCGGTGGTCGGCTGGGACGAGTGGCGCCGACTCGACGAGGCCGGGTCGGCGACCCATCTGCGCGAGGCCCTCGTGGCGGTCGGCGTCGACGGCGAGTTGGTCGACGTGATGACGATGCTGTTGTCGGGTGCGATGAACGAAGCCGCCCTCTGGCTCGCCCGGCATCCCGACGACGACACCGCACGCGAACGCGCCCACCGCGCGCTGGATCGGCTGCTGGCCGCGATCGTGTGAGGAATCCAATAGAATCTCAATGCGATTCGTCCCGGAAGGCGGCTCGAATCGCAACGCGAACGGTGGGCCTTGCGGCCTATCGCCGTTCGACCTCGCGCGGCGGATGGCCGTACCCGCGAGGCGCATTCGTCGCGTCGGCCGTCTCGACCGCGGTGACGGCACCCGACGACGCCAGTACGACGCCGCCGAGAACTGCGCCGAGGAAGGCCACGATCGCGACCGGACCCCATCCGGCACGTGTGACGTCGCCGAGGAACGCGATGCCGACCGCCCCGGGCAGGACCGTCTGCCCGACGACCAAGGCGGCGGCCGCACCGTTGACCGAGCCGGTCTGCAGCGCCACCGTGAACAGGTAGAAACCGCCGATCCCGCTGAGCAGCAACGCATACAGCGCGGGGTCGGTGAACAACACCGACAGATCGAGTGGGTCGAGACCGTCCAGGATGCGAGAGGCCACCGCCATCACACCGAAGACGGCCCCGGCGATGAGCCCGGTCACCGCCGCGATGTGCTTACGCAAGCGGCGCATCACGATCACGCCCAGCGCGATCAGCGCCGGTCCGGCAACGAGTACCGCCCAGTGCATCCACGCATCGTGCTCCACACCTTCGCGGCCCGCCGAGAGCGCGAGCAGCACCAACGACAGCACGATCACCGCCCCGGAGATCCAATCCCGCAGCGTCAGACTAACTTTCAGGACCACCATCGCCAGCAACGCGGTGGCCACGAGCCGCGCGGAGATGATCGTCTGCGACAAGAAGAGCGGGATCAGCCGTGCCGACGCGATGGTCGCGACGAAACCGATGATGTCGAAGACGAATCCGACGAGGAACGGCACCGTGAGCATGGTGGCCGCCGTGGAGCGCAACGACGGATGCGCGGCGGCCGACCGACGGCGCTCCTCACGGATCGCCGCTCGCTGCGCAACCTGCTCGGCGCCCAGCGCCTGCAGCACCGCTGCCGCGGCGAACGCCAGCGAACCGATCACCGCGATCACGATGCCGGCGGTCATGACAGGAGCTCAGCTCAACGCGGCGTGAGCACGTCGGTGCCCACGAACTTGGCGAGCTCGGCGGGCAGCCGGACCGAACCGTCGGGTTGCTGGTGGTTCTCGAGGATCGCGACCAGCCAGCGGGTGGTCGCCAGCGTTCCGTTGAGCGTCGCGGCAGTCTGCGGTTTGCCGTTCTCGTCGCGGTAGCGGATCGAGAGGCGTCGTGCCTGGAACGTGGTGCAGTTCGACGTCGAGGTCAGCTCGCGATAGGTGCCCTGCGTCGGCACCCAGGCCTCGCAGTCGTACTTCCGCGAGGCAGACGAGCCGAGGTCGCCGCCGGCGACATCGATCACGCGGTACGGCACGTCGATGGCGGCGAGCATGTCCTTCTCCCAGCCCAGCAGGCGCTGGTGCTCGGCCTCGGCGTCCTCGGGCCGGCAGTAGACGAAGCCCTCGACCTTGTCGAACTGGTGGACGCGGATGATGCCGCGGGTGTCCTTGCCGTAGCTGCCGGCCTCGCGTCGGAAACAGGTCGACCAGCCGGCGTACCGCTTGGGACCGTCGGACAGGTCGAGGATCTCGTCCATGTGGTACCCCGCGAGCGGCACCTCCGACGTGCCGACCAGGTACAGGTCGTCGTCCTTGTCGAGGTGATAGACCTCGTCGGCATGGGCGCCGAGGAACCCGGTTCCCTCCATGACCTCCGGCCGGACGAGCACCGGCGGGATCATCAGGGTGAACCCGTTCGCGGTGGCCTTCGCCGCGGCCATGTTCAGCAGTGCGAGCTGGAGTTGCGCACCCTGGCCGGTAAGGAAGTAGAACCTCGACCCCGACACCTTGGCGCCGCGCTCCATGTCGAGCAGTCCGAGCGACTCACCGAGTTCGAGGTGGTCCTTCGGGTTCTCGATGTCGCGGGGCTCGCCGACGTGCTCGAGGACCACGTAGTCGTCCTCACCGCCGGCGGGCGCCCCATCGGCGACGATGTTGGAGATGGCCCGATGGGCCTTCGCCGCGGCCGCATCGGCCTCGGACTGGCGCGCCACCGCAGCTTTGACCTGCTCGGCGAGCTCTTTGCCCTTGGCCAGCAGCGCCTGCTTGTCGTCGCCCTGAGCCTTGCCGACCTGCTTGCCGAGAGCTTTCTGCTCGGATCGCAACGCGTCCGCCTCGACGATGGCCGCCCGGCGCTCGGCGTCGGCGGCGAGCAGCGCGTCCACCAGGCCCGGGTCCTCACCGCGGGAGCGCTGTGAGGTGCGGACGAGGTCGGGGTTGTCGCGAACAGTCTTCAGGTCGATCACGACTTCAAACCCTACTTGAGAGCGCGATGCGAACCCGATCACGCCGTCGGGTCCCCGGGGAGGTCTCAGCTCCACAGACGACGCAGGTCCTCACGGCCGAACATCGCTGCCGCGGCATCCGCGGCCGGAGTTCCCACGTGCGGGTCCGCCCCGGCGTCGACGAGCGCCCGCACCACGTCGTCGAAACCCTTGAACACCGCGCCCGCCAACGGCGTCTGCCCTTTGTCGTTGGCGAGGTCGGTGTCGGCGCCGCGGTCGAGGAGGGCCGACACCGTCGACGCGTGGCCGTGGTAGGCCGCGAGCATGAGGAGCGAGTCACCGGACTGGTTGCGCAGATCGGCCGGGACGCCGGCGTCGAGGTAACCGGCGAGCGTGTCGGTGGCACCGGACCGCGCCATGTCGAAGAGTCGGGTGGCCAGTTCGACGACCTCAGGGCCCGGGGCGTCGATGCCGGGCCCGGCCTCGAGTGGATCGTCGGAATTGGCTGCCACTCCCGCGAGTGTAGGCGTGGCCGACACTCCCTCGATCTGGGTGAGGCCGCGGGCACCGCATCGTGTGGGAGACTCGGCGCAGTGACTCCTCCCGACGCGCAGCACGAATCCGGCGGACCCGGCGAGAGTTTCCTGACGGTCGTCATCGCGTTCGTGTCGAACCTCTTGATCGCCGTCGCCAAGACCGGCGCCGCGATGATCACCGGCTCCGCGTCGCTCGTCGCCGAAGCGGCCCACTCGTGGGCCGACACCGGGAACGAGATCCTGCTGCTGATCGCGGAGCGACGTGCGCATCGGCCCCGGGATGCCCGTCATCCACAGGGCTACGGACGCGAGGCATACATCTGGTCGATGTTCGCGGCCTTCGGGTTGTTCGCGGTCGGAGCCGCGGTGTCGGTGCAGCACGGCATCACCGAACTGCTGTCACCGGAGCCGGCGACGGATTACGGCATCGCCTATGCGGTCCTGGCGATCGCCGCGGTACTCGAGGGCATTTCGTTCGTGCGGTCGTATCAACAGGCGAAGCGCGGCGCGGTCAAGCGTCGGATCGGTCTGCTGCGACAGGTCTTCCGCACCTCCGACCCGACTCTGCGTGCCGTCTTCGCCGAGGACGCGGCCGCGCTCATCGGTCTGGCCATCGCCTTCGTCGGAGTGCTCCTGCACCAGATCACCGGGTCGGCCACCTACGACGCGATCGGGTCGATCCTGGTGGGCGTGCTCCTCGGAGTCGTCGCCATCGTCCTGATCAACCAGAACAGGCGATTCCTGCTCGGGCAGGCGGTCGACGACGCCGTCCAGCAGCGCGTCCTCCGGGACCTGCTCGCGCACAACAACATCGAGCGCGTCACCTACCTGCACGTCGAGTACACCGGGCCCGTTCAGCTGTTCCTCGTCGCCGCCGTCGATTTCACGGGTGACGACGCCGAGTCCTCGGTGGCCACCGCTCTCCGGCAACTCGAGAACGAGCTGGAGCGCGACCCGCGAATCACGGAGGCGGTACTCACCCTCTCCGCCCCCGGCGACGCGGACCTTGTGCCCGACGCACCCTGATCTCACCGGGGGTCTCGTAGCGCAAGCGCACGGATCGGGTCGTGCCTTCGCTACGAGATCCCTGGTGATTCCGTTTCACACTGTGGAGTTGTCAAAGGTCTTGTGGCGCCGGGGTCGACGCCGGAGGGTCTGGTCTGCGCGGGGCCGGCAGCTATACGAGAGCGTCGTCGAGTCGCATGGTGCGCCGATTGTAGGCGGGTCGGGGTAGGCGCCGTGGGTCGATATCGGCGGGTGGGATCAACCACGGGTGCCGGTCGGGACCCATCACCACCTGCCAGCCGTGATGATGAACCTGGGTGTGACAGCGTTGACACAACAGGCACCCGTTGTCCAGATCGGTCGGACCACCATCGACCCAATGAACCAGATGGTGAACCTGCGAATGCGCTGCTGGCGCCCCGCATTTCACACAACACCGATCGCGCACGACGATCGCCTGCCGCAGGTGATGCGGGAACAGGCGTTTCGTGGTGCCCATTTGTAGCGGCACCCCTTCGTCGTCAAGGACGATCTCGGCCACCCCACCATCACACGACAGCCGTCTTGTCGTCGACTCCGAGACCGCCCCCATCCACGGCAGCCGTGCCGGATCAGCGCCGTCGGCGGGGATGGTCACCATCACTTGGGTGCGGGGTGCGCCGGCGGTGGTCATCGCCGCGCCGATCGCGGCTTGATCCAACAGCAACTCCAGCGCATCGGCGCGTCGCTCGGCCGCACCTCGACGATCGGCAGCGCCGTCGGGTTCGGGACGCGGACAGGACCGTTCGTCGATCATGGACACGAACTTCTCTCCGATCACCGCGGTCACATCTCCGGCGATCGCGACCCGCCCGTCTTCGGTGATCCTGGTGTGCACGGTGTTCAGCGATGCGTCATCGGCCGCCGCCACAATGCTGGGGTCGGTGGGGGCGACCCGGATGGCGATCCCACGGGCGTGGTCGTCGATCTGGGCGGGGGTGGCTCCGGAGAACGCCTGCGCAAGCAACTCACTCTCATATCCGCTGCGATCGTCGTCGGAAAGCGCTGTGGCAGAACGTTTGTCAATAAGCGCTAGCCCGCGGATCACCGCGTCGACACACTCGGCAGACAGATAACCCTCCCAGGCACAGTCGTCAACCTTCGGCACCGACTCCAGTCCGCCGGCGATCCGTACATAGCGGTGCGCGGCAGCGGGCGGCATGCCCATTTCGATCAACGCGTTCCGTGTGGTCGACCCCGCCCGCCCAGCGGCACCTATTGCGTCAAAAAGCGCTACGTGCACGGCGATCTGGTGATCGAGCACGTTGCGCAGCAGCCGTAGTTCGTCGAGCCGCTCGTGCAGAGCACGGCCACTGCCGTCGTCGGGTGGTGACGGCAGTGAGATGAGGGTGTCGCGGAGTTCGGTGGTCGAGGGCATGACACCAAGCTACTCGCAATCACGTTCGACGACGAAGTTTCTCCACAGCCCTCATCGTCATCGAATCCTGTTGCACAGCAATCGCCGTCAATCGCGCCCCAGTGGTGAACCGTGGTGGACTGTGGTGAACAGATACCCCACCAGTCACAGACGCCGGAGGGGTGCACCGGGGGGCACCGCCTCGGACGCAGGACCCTTCGTGACGCGCCCTCCACAAGCCCCGGACGCTCCTCAGACTCAGGGGGCGGTGGGGGCCGCGCCCTCCGCAAGCTCCGGGCACTCCTCAGCATCTGCGCCTTGCGGGCTGTTGTGGACTATGAAAGAACACTCGTGAGCGTCCAAACTTCTGCTCCCTGGGGTGCGAGCAAAGCGGGCAACGAAGGACCTCGCACGGTGCCTCACCAGGCCCTTCGCGGCTCGTCGCTCGCGCTCCTCGCACCTCAGAGACCATGGGTTTTGCGGTTCTCTCCGATTAGGAAGCAGGGGTTGATCGCCGCCCTCCGCAAGCTCAGGGAGCAGAGCGGGGCGCACTTCGCTCACGTCAGTGCGGCGTCGATCACTCTGTCGGCGAACGGAATTGGGCACGCTTCCAGTCGCCGTTGATCTCGTCGCGTTCGCGGACGGCGTCCCGGAACCCGACGGTCGCGGCCCGCTGCTGGAAGGCGTAGCCCTCGCGGGTGTGGCGGGAGACGCCGTCGAAGACCGTGCTGATCATGCCCGAATTCGCGACGCCCTGGGCCAGGAGCGCACTGTTGAGCGCCAGTTTGGCCATCACGAGTTGATTGATCGGCATGCGGGCGATCCGCTTGAGCAATGCCTCCGTCCGGTCGTCGAGCTCGTCCGCCGGGGGCGCCTCGACGGCCAGCCCCCACTCGTGCGCCTGTGTGCCCGAGAGGCAATCGCCGGTGAACAGCAGTCGCTTGGCGCGCTGATCGCCGAGCCGATGAGCCCACATCCCCGCGGCGGGGATGCCCCACACCCGGGTCGGCGGATAGCCGATCTTGGTGTCGTCGGCGCAGATGATCTGGTCGGCGTAGAGGGCGATGTCCGTCCCGCCGGCGACGGCGAACCCGTGCAGCTTGGCGACCGTCGGCTTGTTCGCGTGGAGCAGGCTGGCGAAACCGCGGTTGAACCTGCTCATCATCGCGTAGTCGATCATGGGATCGATCCCAGGTGCGGACCGGGTCGTGATTGCGTGCCTGCACAACGGGATCGAGCACGGTGCCGGTCCGTGGGTTGACGGTATGGGGATCGACGTCCTGCGACGGGTCGCCGCCGTTCTCGGCGAAGATCGACAGGTCGTATCCGCCGCAGAAACCCTTGCCCCGCCCGGATACGACGATCACGTGGACACCGGGGTCGAGATCGGCGCGCTCCACCGCGTGCGACAGTTCTACGGGGTGTCGACGGTGATCGCGTTGCCCTGATCGGGTCGGTTGAAGGTGATACGGGCGATCCGGCCGGTGACCTCGTAGGTGAGCGTGCGGTAGTCGGCATCCGGCTCGCGTCCGGCGCGGCCGGCGAACAACGAGTCCGCACCGTCGCGCAGGTCGTCGCGCCACGCGGCCGGCCGCGAGCCGGACGACTCAATGACGGACGTTGTCCTGCACGGTCTTCGGCGTCACCCGTTCGATGATCGACGCCGTGTCGATCCCCGACGGCAGGGTGCCGAACACGTCCCCCCGGTCGTTGCCGAGCCGACTCGCGGCGAACGCGTCGGCGACCGCCGGATGGCCGTACCGCACCAGCAGGGAGGCCTGGAGGAGCTGGGCCATGCGGCCGACGACCCGCCGGGCCCGGTATTGCATCGCGTCGAGGTCGCCCAGCTCGCGTCGGAGTTCGTCGGCCGCGGCGTCGAGGTGCCGATCCGCCCCTGCCGCACTGTCGATCTCGTCGAGGAACACGGTCACCGTGTCGGGCTGTTTGGCCATCGCCCGCAACACATCGAGCGCGGCCACATTCCCCGACCCCTCCCAGATCGACATGAGCGGTGACTCCCGGAAGAGCCGCGGCATCCGTGACTCCTCCACATATCCGTTGCCGCCCAGGCACTCCAGCGCTTCGGCGGCATGGATCGGGGCGCGTTTGCACACGTAGTACTTGCTGACCGCCAGCGAGATCCGCCGCAGCGCATCCGCCCGGGTGTCGCCTGCGGTCGCCTTGTCGGTCAGTTCCGCGAGCCACAGTGCTGTCATCGTGGCCCCTTCCGACTCGACCGCGAGATCGGCGAGCACGTTGCGCATCAGCGGTTGGTCGACGAGCGCGGCGCCGAAGGCCCGGCGGTGGGTGGCGTGATGGGCGGCCTGGGCGACGCCGACCCGCATGCCGGTCGCCGAGCCGAGAGTGCAGTCCAGGCGGGTCATGTTCACCATCTCGATGATCGTCGCCACCCCGCGGCCCTCGTCACCGACGAGCCACCCGACTGTGTCGTCGTACTCGACTTCGCTGCTCGCGTTGGAGTGGTTGCCCAACTTGGCCTTCAGCCGCTGCAGCATAAAGGTGTTGCGGGATCCGTCGGGCAGCACCCGCGGCACGAAGAAGCACGACAGACCTCCCGGCGCCTGCGCCAGCACCAGGAACACATCGCACATGGGTGCGGAGGTGAACCATTTGTGGCCGGTGATGCGGTACGTCCCGTCCGGTTGGACGACGGCCGTGGTGGTGTTCGCGCGAACGTCGGAGCCGCCCTGCTTCTCGGTCATCGACATTCCGGCGGTCAGCCCCGCTTTCGACAGCGGCACCCGGAGACCGGGATCGTAGGTCGTCGAGACGAGCAGCGGCTCGTACAGCCCGGCGAGTTCGGGGTTGGCCCGCAGTGCCGGCACCACCCCGTAGGTCATCGACAACGGGCAGCCGTGCCCGGCGTCCACCGAACCCCACACGCTCGACTTCACCGCACGCTCGAAGTGCGCCGTCGGGCTCGGGTCCGACCATGCGGTACCACCGAGACCGAAACCGATACCCGTCCGCATGAGGTGGTGATAGGCGGGGTCGTAGGTGACCTCGTCCACCCGGTTGCCGTAGCGGTCGTGGGTCCGCAGTTCCGGCGGGTGGGACTCGGCGAGGTCGCCCCATCCGAGCGCTTCCGCACCACCGGCGAGACGGCCGATCCGGTGCAGGTCCTCGAGCATGTGGTCGGCGCCCGCGCGGTGAACCGCCTCGGAGATGGCCGGAATGTCCGCGGCGTCGAAGTCGACGAGTTCGGGGACCTGATTGGTGACGACGTGGGTGGACATGGCGGAACCCGCTTCCTGGTGGAGGTCGTAACCCACGGTATTACATGATTCTGCTGTGCGCCAGAGTCTTGTAATACCCGTCGTCGCCGCCGAGCCGATCCCGCCCGATAGCATCGACGCCGTGCCCGGACGCGTGGACATTCCCAAGCTCACGGCGCGATCGGTCATCCTCAGCGCCCTCCTCGGCCTCGACTCCCCCGATGCGTCGATCAACGGGCTCCTGGCCACGGCCACCGAGCTCGGGCTCCGGGAATCGACCGTGCGGGTGGCGCTGACGCGTCTGGTCGCGGCGGGAGACCTGGAACGCACCGACGGCAGATGCCGACTCTCGCCCCGCCTGGTCGAACGACAGCAGCGCCAGGATCGGGCACTCCATCCGGCACGACGGGACTGGGACGGCAGCTGGGATCTCGCGATCGTGACGATCGGTTCGGAGAGCTCGACCGAACGAGCCCTGCTGCGCGACACGCTGCGGAAGGCCCGGCTCGGCGAGATCCGGGAGGGCGTCTGGGCCCGCCCGGCCAACCTCGACATCGAGCTCCCACCCGAACTGCGCCGCCGTCTGAGCCTCTTCCGGGCGGCTCCCGAGGAGGCGTCTACCGAGCTGGCCGCACGACTGTTCACGCCGTCGACCTGGGCCGCGACCGCGGACGAATTGCTCGACGCACTCGCCGCCGCGGCGACGGTCGCCGATCGATTCGAGGTCGCCGCCGCCATCGTGCGGCACATCCTCCGCGACCCGCTCCTGCCCGCGGAACTCCTCCCCAACGCTTGGCCCGGGGATCGGCTCCGCGAGGGTTACGAGGGCTTTCGCAGCGAGCTCACCGGACTCACCGCCCGGCACCTGTCACCCGGCGGGGAGTGAGGAACCGGTCTCAGAACCCGACCGGCGCGGTCATGCGGTGCATCGGCCCGGTCCGGCCATCGGCGCACGAGGGTGTGCCCCGTCCGATCCGTTAGGCATGATGGATCCCGATGAACGCGCCCGACCCCGACCGCAGCCACCCCGCCGACGCCGACGCACCGGCCGGCGGACCCCGCCGACCAGGCGCTTTCGCCCGCAACCCGGTCTTCGTGGTCCTGGGCGCGATCGTCGTCGGCGCACTCGTGGCCGGCGGGATCGCCTTCGCTGCGGGGGTCTTCGACGACAGCGGCAGCGTCGGCGGCAGCAACATCGGCGAGGGTGAGCGGTTGGTCGAGAACGCCTTCACGAAGTCGGTCGCGGGCGACTGTCTGGACTGGCCGGCCGGCAACCCCGGCCAGCCGGTCGATGTGCCGTGCGAGCAGAAACACCGCTTCGAGGTCGCGGGAGCCATCGACACCGCATTGATCCCCGGCGCGGAGTTCGGCGAAGACGCTCTCTGGCCCGGCGCCGAGCGGTTCGCGACGATCCGCGACGAACAGTGCCCGGTGATGGTGGACCAGTATCTCGCCGGGCGCCTCGACCCGCAGGGACGCTTCGCTGTCGGGATGATGTACCCCTCCCAGGTGCAGTGGGACAAGGGCGCGCGTCAGCTGCGGTGCGGGGTCCAGGAGAACGGCGCCGACGGAGCCCCGGTCCAGTTCTCCGGCCGGGTCGCCGACCAGAACCAGTCGTACGTCTGGCCCGAGGGCACCTGCGTCGGCATCGATCCCGAAACGCGCGCCCCGACCGGTTTCGCGGTGAGTTGTGCTGAGCCGCATGCCTTCCAGACGACCGGGATCGTCGATCTGTCGGTCCGCTTCGGCGACCGGATGTCGAACAAGCCGTGGCCGCCGACCGGCGCCCAGAACAGCTACCTCGGCTCGATCTGCCCGGTCCAGGCCGAACGGTTCGTGGGCGGGCGCAAGCAGCTCGACGCGACCACGCTCAACGTCCAGTGGTCGGTGCTCAGCGAGCCGAGTTGGCTCGCCGGAAGCCGCAAGGTGGTGTGCTACCTCGGGCTACCCGACAAGCGCGGCGGCTTCGCGACCCTGGTGGGCGACGCCAAGGGCGGCGCGCTGCTGATCAACGGGCGCGCGCCGGTCGCACCTCCGGAGGCGCCCCCGGGCCGGGCCCTGCCGACGCCGGTGCCGCTCCCGCCGGGCATCGCGCCCAACCCCGCCGAAGCACCGGCCCCGGCGGGCTGACCCGATGGCCGTGTACATGTCCGACGACGAGTTCGACGGGCTGGTCTCCGACGCGCTGGACACCATCCCCGGCGAACTGACCGACGCCATGAACAACGTCGTGATCCTCGTCGAACCGCACAACCCGGAAGAACCCGGCATCCTCGGGCTGTATCACGGTGTGGCACTGACGATGCGGACCACCGACTATGGCGGATTCCTGCCCGACACCATCACCATCTACCGCGACCCCATCCTCGCGATGTGCCACTCGCGGGAGGAGGTCGTCCACGAGGTGGCGGTCACCGTCGTCCATGAGATCGCACACCACTTCGGCATCGACGACGAGTGGCTGCACGCCAACGGTTGGGGCTAGTGGTGTGGCCGGCGCCCCGATTCCGCCGACTCGATGTTTGACCTGCGGCGGAACGCGGTACGAGGGGTAGCAGATCGAGCAGCCCTCTATCTCAGGAGTACGTCCATGTCCTCAGACGCCATCGTCATCCTCCGGGACGACCACAAGGAGATCCGCAAACTGTTCCGCGACTTCAGGTCGCAGGGCGACAACGCCGTGAAGACCAAGGGCAAGATCGTCGACAAGATCATCGAGGCCCTCACCGTGCACACCTACATCGAGAACGAGGTGATGTACCCCGAGATCCGCAAGCGGGTCCCCGATCTCGAGGACGACATCCTCGAGTCCTACGAGGAGCACCACGTCGCCGACGTGCTCGTCGTCGAGTTGGCCGCTCTCTCACCGGACAACGAGCGGTTCGACGCCAAGACCACCGTCCTGATCGAGAACGTGGAGCACCACATCGAGGAGGAAGAGGACGAGTGGTTCCCGAAGGTCCGAGAGGCGCTGAGCCGCAAGGAACTCCGGGAGATCGGTGAGGAGATGCTGCGCCGGCGGGAGAAGGCTCCCCGACGCCCGTCGCAACCGTCGGCGCTGAAGAAGACGGTCGACGCCATCATCAAGTAACCCTTCGTGACGCTCGCAAGCTCGCTCCTCAGGGAACGGGGTGACGCTCGCAAGCTCGCTCCTCAGGGAACGGGGTGAAGCTCGCTCCTCAGGGAACGGGGTGAAGCTCGCTCCTCAGGGAACTGAGGGACGCCGTCAGCCCATCGGTTCGTCGACCAGCGGCTCGTCGGCGATCTCGAACGGGGCCGTCGTGGCGCCCCATCGCGTGCACACCCAGATGCCGTCGGAGTACTCGAGTTCGATGGAACCGGTGTTGCCGAGGTGGGTCGCCGCGGCGAACCGGGAGTCGATCCCGGCGAGGCGCGCGGCGATCAGGCGGATGGCCGCACCGTGACTCACCAGGAACACATCGCGCTGGTCTGGGCCGGTGAGGTACATGTCGGCGAGGTCCTCGACCGTCGGCAGGTACCGGTCGTAGACCATCGCGAGGGATTCGCCGCCGGGGATGCGTGCGTCGAGGTCGCCGGCGTGCCAGCGGTGCATGATGTCCTGGAAGACCTCATGCGATTCGCGGTCGGAGCGGTCCTCGAGCTCGCCGGCCTGGACCTCGTGCACGCCGTCGATCGCCGCGGTCTCCACATCCCACACCGACCCGATCAGCTCGGCGGTCTGCCGGGCGCGGAGCGCGCGTGAACTGAGCAGCACCGCGTGCTGTTCCGGCACGTTCTCGAGACCGAACCGAACACCCTGTCGCGCACCGAAATCGGTGAGTGCGGCACCGGGCAGAGCGGTGTCGAGGCGGCGCATGACGTTCGAGGTGGTCTCACCGTGACGGACCAGATGCAGCCGCGCCATCACTTCCCTCCCCGACGCATCGAGTCGACCCATGCAAGCGATTCGGTGTGGTCCGGCGGCGCGGAGCCGGTGGTGCGCGCCGCGGGCCACGAGCCGAGGAACACCACCCGCTCGCATCGGCGGTGAAGGGCGGCAAGGGCTTCGGCGACGGCCGCATCGTCGATGTGTCCGACCGCGTCCAGGAAGAACCGGTACCGGCCGGTGATGCTGCGGCCCTGGGCCTCGTCACGCTGTGGGCGCGACTCGATCCGTGTGAGGTCGATTCCGCGCGAAGCGAATTCGTTCATCGCCGCCATCAGGCTCCCCGGTTCGTTCGACAGCTCGAGGATGACCGAGGTCCGGTCGGCGCCGGTGCGGGGCAGCGGAACCCCGGGTCGGCCGACCAGAAGGAATCGCGTGGTCGCCTCCCGCGCGTCGGCGACACCGTCGGCCAGCACGACGAGTCCGGACAGGCGCGCCGCGAGCCCCGTCGTGACCGCGGCGTCCGCTTTCCCGGCTGCGACGTCTTGCGCGGCAGCGGCATTCGAGCTCGCGATCACGAACTCGGCGTTGGGGAACAGCCCACCGATCGACTGACGCACCTGCGCGGAGGCAACCGGGTAGGCGGCGATCGTGCGGACATCGGCCGCGACCATCGGCGCGGCTGCGGCGATGGCGAACGAGATGTCGAGCACCGTCTCGGCGAAGGCCTGCACCCGACCGTCGACGGCGTCTGCCGCGGGCGGCACCAGTGCGTCCATCGTCGCCGGCACCGAACCCTCCAGCGAACTCTCGATCGGCACACAGCCGTAGTCGGCATCTCCGGTGCGGATCATGGCGATGGTGGCGGCCGGACTCGACGCGGCGACCCGGTCGACCCCGCCCGACAGGTCGAGGCCGTCCGCGGACTGTTGTTCGGCGAGGACCGCGTCGAGCGCCATCTCGGTGAAGGTTCCGGGCGGGCCGAAGTAGGCGATCACAGGCACCACACGAGCCTAGTGGAACAGGCCTGCCGAGACCCTTTCGCGCATGTGTCCCAGGCTCTACGCAGGGGTGTCGAAACCATTGACGCGTGCGCTCCGGGTATTTAGGTTAGGGTTACCTTTCATACGACCCGCGCCCCGCGACGCCGACCGGAGAGACTGTCATGACGAGAACGACGACCGACCGCCCCACGGATGCCGAGATGATCCAGACGGCTTGTCGTCGCGGCGGTTCCGCCATCCTGGCCGTCGAGGGCGCGGACGCCACCCCGATCGACGTCGTGCACCTCTTCGAGTCCCAGGCCTTCGTCCTCGTCCCCACCGACGGCGACGCGATGCGGACCGTCGACGGCGCCGAGGGCGTGCCCGCCATGCTCGAGGTCACCGACTGGGCACCCATCGACTTGCGTGAACGCGTGCGTTCGGTGATCTGGCTGAACGGCACGTTGCACGAGGTCCCGCGCGACCTGGAACGCGACCTGGCCATCGAGATCGCGGGCGAACACCCCGACGACGGTCTCCTCGACATCGGACACGGCGCGTCGATGATGCGCCTGCAGGTCGACACCGCGGTCATCGCGTCCTCGGACGGCGCGGCGTCGGTGTCGGCCACCGAGCTCGCCGACGCCGACCCCGACCCCTTCTGGGAGCACGAAGGCAGCTGGCTCGAACATCTCGACAGCGACCACGCCGACATCGTCGGACAACTGGTCCGCAAGCTTCCCGTCGAGCTGCGCACCGGACGGGTGCGGCCGCTCGGCCTCGATCGCTTCGGCATCCGGTTCCGCATCGAGGGACTCGACAGCGACTCCGACGTCCGCCTCCCGTTCGCGCGGCCGGTCTCCGACGTGTTCGAACTGTCCCGCGCGCTGCGGAATCTCGCGGGCTGCCCGTTCCTGAACTCGATGCCCGACTGACCCGGCTTCCGTAGCAACGCCGCCCGCGGATCACGCATCCGCACCACGGATCGCGGGGTCCTAGGCTGACCGGCATGGCCTTGCGCGAGTACCTCACACCGTCGCCCCACGGCATCCCGGTCGTCACCGACCGGACCGAACGACGCGGCATCATCGTCGAACTGGTCATCGTCGGTGTCCTCACATTCGCGTTCTCGGCGCTGTCCGCGGCACTCGCACTGCTCGAGGCGCAGCTCGCAGGCGGTATCGGCGAGACCACGGTCGCACTCAATCCCAGCCGCTCCGACCTCGGTCTCATCGACGCCGTCCGGCAGATCATGGGCGGCCTCCGACTGTTCGCCATCGCCGCCTTGGGGATGTATCTGCTGTGGCGCAGCGGGATCGGACTGTCGCGCGTCGGCCTGGGTCGGTGGACCCCGCGCCGCGACATCCCCTCGGGACTGGTCCTCGCCGCCGTCATCGGTCTGCCCGGCCTGGGACTCGTCGCCGTGGCCCGGACCCTGGGCCTCAACGCGAGCCTGGTGCCCAGCCAGGCCGACACCTGGTGGGAGTGGCCGGTTCTGGTGCTCATCGCGATCGGCAACGCCGCCGCCGAGGAGATCGTGGTGGTCGCGTACTTCATCACCCGGTTGCGACAACTCGGCGTGTCCGACAACGCGTCGCTCGCCGCCAGCGCGATCCTCCGCGGCGGCTATCACCTGTACCAGGGCTTCGGCGGCGGACTCGGGAATCTGGTCATGGGCGTGGTCTACGGGCGCTTCTTCCAGGTCACCGGCCGCGTCTGGCCCCTCGTGATCGCCCACGCGGTCATCGATGTGGTCGCCTTCGTCGGCTACGGACTGCTCCGCGACCATCTGTCCTGGGTCGGCTGAGAACCGAGACATCGTCGACCGTGCGGCCTTTCCCGTCGACTGCGCACTCCGACCGTGCACCCCTACCGGCCACCATTGAACGGGGTGAGATGATTCGCTAGATTCGTCTCATGACCGTCGATGCGCCGTCCGACCCGACCGCCGAGCCGGCGAGTTTCCCTTTCCCGCGACGCCATCGAGCCGCCGAGTCCCGCGGCCGGCGCATCGGCAGACTGCTCAAGGTCTACAACCACCTCCGTGAACCCGGCGACGACGAGCTCGCGGAGCTCGGACGTCGGCTGCGCACACGGGACGAACCCGCCGCGGCGCTGGTTCGGGCCATGCGCCTCCCGCGGGACACCGACGGCCGGGTCACGATGCGCCAGTTCGAGCGGGCCCTCGCCGGCGACATGCCCTCCGATGCGCCCGACGCCCTGCGCGACTTCTTCGCACTCGTCGAGAAGACACCGGACTGGGTCGATCCCGCTCTCTGCGACCGCGGCGCCGCCGTCTATCGGCGGTTCGGCCAGAACGCCAACGACGTCCTGCTCCAGCTCTCCCTGATCGGCGGCTACCGCTTCGGCGGTCCCGCCGACCTGCTGGTCGCGACCGGCGGCCTCACCGGGAACACGGTCATCCGACGACTCGGCGAGACGCAGACCTGGGCCATCGCGGTCGGCGAACCGGGCGGGATGGCACGCGACGGCGACGGCTGGCGACTCACCGTCCACGTGCGCCTCATGCATGCCCTGGTCAACGAGCGGTACGAGCACAACGGCCGCTGGGACATCGACCAGTGGGGTCTGCCGATCAACCAGTCCGACCTCGCCGCGACGCTGAACCTCTTCAGCGGCGCACTGATGATGGGGGTCCGCGCCCTCGGCGTCCCGGTGAGCCGTGACGACTCCCGCGCCCTCATGCACCTCTGGAAGTACGTCGGTTGGCTGATCGGCGTCGACGACGACTGGCTCTTCGACTCCGAACGCGACCAGCATCAGCTGAGTTATGCGGTCTTACTGGCGCAGCACGACGTGACCGACGCCGGCGCGGCCCTCACGACAGCGATCGTCGACGCCCAGAGCCGCTTGCACTACCGGTTGTTCCCCCGCCTCGCCGCGCGCTACACCCGCGCCCGCCTGCTGAGCATGCTGCAGGGCTTTCTCGGCGTGCGCGGCATGCGCGACCTCGGTCTCCGCCCCGCGGTGCCGTGGGCGTTCGGTCTCGCGTGGGTCCGCAACACTGTTGTCTACCAGGTCATCGCACGAACACCGGCCGGTCCGCGCTATCTGGAATGGACCGGCACCCGTTCCCGACGCCGCACACTCTTCCGCCACTTCGGCCCCGACGCCCCCGAGATCGGATCGCTCGCGGAGCATTGAGCCAGGGCTCGGGTCATCGGTACGAGGTCGCGTGCGACTTCGAACCGTCGGCGCGACTTCGATCGACGTCGCGCGTACCGATCGAGGTCGCGTGCGACATCGGTCCGGCAGCCGAGACCGTCCCGCGAAGCAAGCGTTCTCATCCCGAACCCGACCGACACGCGGTCAGCACGCGCATCGACTTTGCGGCATCTTGGTCGGCCTGCCGCAAACCGCCGCAACGAATATCGACTGTCGCGCCACAGGTCCGGCGCCTACGGTGGACCGATGTCGACGACCGGGATGATCCGCGAATGGCACCACGACGAGGGCTGGGGTGTCATCGAGTCACCAGCGTTGTCCGGCACCGTCCACGTGTCCACCTTCGTCGTCCGTGTTCGGGCCGTTCAGAATCTCGACGAGCTGTCCCTGCCGGGCTTGCGTCCGGGGACCGTCGTCGACTTCGACCATGCGATAGCTGTGCCAGCGGAAAGCGGATGCCGATATGTGGCGCTCTCGGTCTGGCCGACCGAGGTGGCCCGGCCGGATCCGAAGCACAATGGCGTGTTCCGAACTGCCCTGTGGCACAGCGTCGGTGACGCCGGACCGGACGGACTCACGATAATCGAGGAGACCGCCCTCACCGACACACCGACGTCACCGCCACCAACTACCCTCGGTCCGAACACCACCGGGACCGTTCGGTCGTGGAACGGCGAAGAGGGATGGGGCGTACTCGCTTCCGACGCCACCCCGGGCGGGGCGTGGGCGTTCTACAGCGAGATCGTCGGTACCGGTTTCCGGGACCTGGTGCCGGGGCAGACCGTCGAATTCCAGTACGAGCGAGCGAGTCAGGACGGATACGACTACCGCGCGAACAACATCCGCGTCAGGTGAGGCGCCCGGAGCGATCGTCGTCGTCGATGTCGTCGTCGATGTCGTCGTCGTTGACCCGGCGCCCACCCGACCCGGTCACACGCGCGAGGAGATAGAGCACGAGTCCGACGACGATCAGGATGCCCGCGCGCAACCAGGTCGACGCGCTCTGCTGCGTCATCAGGACGATGCAGGAGATCACCGCGAGCACGGGCAGGATCGTCGGCGCCCGGAAGTGGTCGGTGTCCGTGCGGTCGCGGCGCAGGACGAGGACGGCGACATTGGTGCTGACGAACACGAACAGCAGCAGGAGCACCACCGTCTCGGCGAGTGCCGCGACGGTCCCGGTTGCCGAGAGGATCATCGCGACGGCGGTGGTGGCGACAATCGCCGTCCACGGTGTCCGACGACCGGGCAGCACCTTCGCCAGCGCACCGGGCAGCAACCCGTCGCGGGCCATGCCGAAGGTCAGGCGCGACGCCATGATCATCGTGAGCAGCGCGCCGTTCGCGACGGCGATGAGCGCGATCAGGGAGAACAGCTGGTCGGGGATCCCGACATCGGCGATCGAGACGACCTCGAGCAACGGGCCCGACGACTCCACCAGGCGCTCCGGTGGCGCGACGACCGACACGGCGAGACCGACGAGGACGTAGACGACGCCGGCGGCGATCAGCGCACCGAACAGCGCCTTCGGATAGACCCGCCGCACGTCACGGACTTCTTCGGCCATGTTCGCGGAGGTCTCGAACCCGACGAACGAGTAGTAGGCGAGCAACGCCGCGCCCAGCACGGCGAGAGCCGGGGTGGTCTCGTCGGTGAACTCCAGCACCCGCTGCGGCTCACCGTCACCGCGACCCAGCACGATCCCGGCCAACACGACGACGAGCACGAGTCCGGAGACCTCCACCACGGTCATCACCACGTTGGCCCGCAGGGACTCGGTGATCCCGCGGGCGTTCAGCGCCGCGACGGCGAGCAGGAACACCAGCGCCGCCGCGGTGGTGGGCACGTCCAGAAAGACCTGCAGGTAGTCCCCCGCGAAGGCGAGCGCCAACCCGGCGGCGCTCGTCACACCGGCCGCCAGCATGCAGAACCCCACCAGGAAAGAGATGAGCGGATGGCGGTACGCGTGCCGCGCGAACACCGCCGCGCCGCCGGCCCGCGGGTACTTGGTGACGAGCTCCGCATACGACGCCGCGGTCAGCATCGCCAGCGCGAGGGCGAGCGCCAACGGCACCCAGATCGCTCCCCCGACCTCACCGGCGACCTCCCCGACGAGCGCATAGATGCCCGCACCGAGGACATCGCCCAGGATGAACAGGAACAGGAGTTTGCCGGTGATGGCGCGACGCAGCGGGGTGTGCCCGCCGTCGGTCCGGGCGTCATCGTTCCCGGAGTCCTGCGACGTGGCGTCGGCGACGTGTTTGTCGGTCATGGCGTGTCCTGTACCCCGTTCGGTCCGGAACGAGACCTCAGGTGGGCGGTTCGACGCCACGTCGGCAACCAACCGACCGACATCCGTGGCCACCGCCCATGCGTACATTGGTTGGGATGAACGAGCAGGACCCGCCGATCCTCCGGCGAGGTCGCCCCGGACCGCCGATGCCGCCCGGGCGGCCAGCGGGCCCGTCTCCGCGCCCGGGGCCACCACCCGGACAAGGCCACCGCCCTCCTCCCGGTGCCGTCGGTCCGTCCGCTCATCCGCAGGCCATGCCGCGGATCCCTGCACGCGGTCCCGACCCGCGCCGGGCGCCGGGCCCCGGTCCCACCGGCCGGCCCCCGCACCCGTCCCCGGCCGATCGGCCGCCACCATCGGCGCGGCCCGCTCCCGGCGGGTATGCGCCCACCCAGAAGCCGGAGCCGATCCCCGACGATCGGTCCCGTGGACCTCGTCCGCCGCGTGGCGACCGTCGCGACCGGGACCGGTCCGTCGGACGTCCGCCCGCGACCCCGGGGCCGGCCGGTCCTCGCCGGCCCCGGCGCACGGGGCGCCGCGCGGTCCGGGTGGGCAAGATCCTGATGATCCTGCTGCTCGTCGTCGTCCTCGGCAGTGTGGGACTGCTGTTCTACTACGACACGAGACTGGACCGGATCGACGCCCTGCCGGCCTACGCCGGACGCCCGTCGGACACCCCCGGCACCAACTGGCTCATCGTCGGTACCGACTCGCGATCCGATCTCACCGAGGAACAACGCCGGGCGCTGGCCACGGGTGACGCCGACGGCTCCCGCACCGACACGATCATGCTCGTCCACAACCCGCCTGGCGGCGGCAAGGCGATCGTGGTGAGCATCCCGCGCGACCTGTACGTGGAGGTGCCGGGCCACGGCAGCCTGAAGATCAACGCCTCGTTCAGCATCGGTGGTCCGGCGCTGCTCGTGCAGACCGTCGAGAACCTGACCGGCATCCGCATCGACCACTACGCCGAGATCGGCTTCGGCGGATTCGACACCCTCGTCGACTCGGTCGGCGGCGTCGACATGTGTCTCGACCAACCGCTCAACGACCCCAAAGCCGGTCTGCGCCTGGCGAAAGGCTGTCATCGTCTCGACGGTCGGCAGGCTCTCGGGCTGGTCCGGACCCGCGCATTCCCGCGCGCCGACCTCGAGCGCGTGGTCAATCAGCGGAAGTTCCTCGCCGCACTCGTGTCTCGCGCGACCAGTCCGTCGGTCCTGCTCAACCCGTTCCGACTCTTCGGGTTCGTCGGCGGCGCCATCGACGCGCTCACCGTCGATGAGCGAGATCACATCTGGAACCTCGCGTCCCTCATGTTCGCGCTGCGCGACCCCATCACGACGACGACGCCGGCCGGCGAGGGCACCTTCACCGACGAAGGACTGGCGTTGCCCGTCACCGAGCAGACCGAGGAGTTCTTCGGCTACCTCCGCGCAGGTCAGCCCGTCCCCGACGAGCTTCTCGTCGACACCGGCGGGCCGTCGTGAAAGGGTCGCCAAACGCAGGCCAGACTTGCCTTACTTAGCCTGAACTTGCTGGTGAGAGCCATTTTTCGGCTCTACGATGGGCCGCATGTCCGAACACACGAAGTTCCATCAGCTGCTGCACGACCAGATCAGCAACGAGTTCTACGCCTCGCAGCAGTACATCGCGGTCGCCACCTATTTCGACAACCACGACATGCCCCAGCTGGCAAAGCTCTTCTACCGCCAGGCCGTCGAAGAGCGCAATCACGCGATGATGATCGTGCAGTACTTCCTCGACCGCGACATGGAGGTCGAGATCCCCGGCATCCCGGCACCGAACAACCGGTTCGAGGACTACCGTGCGCCCATCGATCTCGCTCTCGCACAGGAGAAGACGGTGACCCAGCAGGTCGTCGACCTGGCGAAGTCGGCCCGCGACACCGGCGACTACCTCGGCGAGCAGTTCGTGCAGTGGTTCCTCAAGGAACAGGTCGAGGAGGTCGCGACCATGACGACCCTGCAGACCATCGCCGAACGCTGCAACGGGAACCTCTTCGACCTCGAGAACTTCGTCGAACGAGAGTTCAACGGCGAGAAGACATCCGACGCCACCGCACCGGTCGCGGCCGGCGGGAACATCTGACGACCCCCATCCGCTCCCTGAGGAGCGAGCTTGCGAGCCCAACCTCTGCTCCCTGAGGAGCGAGGAGCGCAAGCGACGAGCCACGAAGGGCTGGCGACGGACGTCACCACGCCCCTTCGTGGCTCGCTTCGCTCGCACCTCAGGGAGCAGAAGAAGGCTCTCAGGGAGCAGAAACAGCGCGGTTACGGACCACGACGGTCAGCGCAGCGTGACCTGGCGACCGCGAATGCCGTTGCGGGAGCTGCGTTGTTCGATCGTCAGCGGCGAGGTGTCGGCGAGTGCTTCGGCGAGGCGGCGATCGAGCTCGTTGAGACCGGCGTACCACTCTTCGTGGTGCATCTCGTTGTCGAGGTCGAAGACCGGGACGAGCAACCCGTGGGTGCGGAACGATCCGGCGAACCGCGAACCCTCACCCATCGTCAGATGACCGGCCGCGTGGAGCCGGGCCATCGCCGACATCAGGTCGTCCTCCGGCTCGGGTCGAATCCAGCGCAGGTGCGCACGTTCGCCCGCATCGACCCACCAGGGCGCACCGGCGCCGCTGTCGACCACGAGCCGCGCGGTCGGCAGCACCGAGTCGTTGGCGCGCTCGAACATTGCCGTGATCTCCGCCGGGACCTCGGTGCCCTCCACGAACCACCAGCCGAAGTCCTGGTGCACCGTGATGTCCAGGGTGGCGTCGGTTCTCACGACCTCGTCGAGGCTGGGGGCCTCGTCGGCAGCTTCGAGGTCGAACTCACTGCCGGCGTCGGCGTGAGCGGCCCACGCGATGGCCGCGGCGAGTTCGACGGTCAGCGCCGAGCGATCGGGGTCGGTCTGTAGACCCACGAAACCCTCTGTCGCACCGTCGAGGTCGCGCGCGAGAGCAGGCACCGCGCCCGGCAGGATCGTCACGATCGAGACGTCGTTGCGGGAACCGGCCGGCTCGGTGAGCTCCAACCGCGCAGTCGCCGAGGCGACGAAGGTCCGCAGCGCGACGAAATCGCATTCGGACGCGAACCCGGCGAAGGGCCGGGGCGGCGGCGCCAGAGCTGCGGCCTGGCGTGCCTTACGTGCTGCGACGCGCTCGGCGCGATTGCTTCCCGGACGTGGTCCACTACCCCGTTTGCTCTTCTTGCCCATCGGTCCACTCTCTCACGTCGGCCCGCGGCGCCCGACAGGTCGTGCGGGCGGCAGCTCAGTCGACGGTGACCAGCCAGTCGCGCACCTTCGCCGGGTGGTTGGTGGCCAGCCATCGCACACCGAGATCGGCACACAGCTGGACGTCGACCTGCTCGTCGACGGTCCAGCAGTAGGTGACCCGACCGGCTGCGGCGGCGCGATCGACCAGGTCCGGGTACTGCCGCAGGGTCATCACCGACGGCCCGATGCCGGTCGCCCCGACGGCGGTCGCGGCGCCCCCACCCAGGACCCGGGCGGTGTCACCGAGCAGGATCGTCGGCAGCATCGGGGCGTGGCGTCGGATCCGCCAGACCCCGGCCGACGAGAACGAGATGACCACGGCGCGGCTGTGATCGGCCGACGGCGGCGTCGCCACCCCGAACTCGTGCAGCATCTCGAGGAGCTTCTGCTCGACGAGACTGCCGAACCGCACCGGATGCTTGGTCTCGATGAACAGGCGGACGGGTCGGCGCCAGTCCAGGGTCAGCGTGAGCAGCTCCCGCAGCGTCAGGATCGACGCGGGTCCACCAGCCGCATGCCAGCTCCCGAAGTCGAGCTCGCGCAGTTCGGCGAGCGTCATCTCGCTGACGATCCCCGAGCCGTCGGACGTCCGGTCGACGGTCCGGTCGTGCACGCACACGAGTTCGTGGTCGGCGGTCAACCGGACATCGCACTCGAGGCCGTCCGCACCCTGTGCGAGAGCCAGCTCGTAGGCGGCCAGGGTGTGTTCCGGACAGTCGCCCGACGCCCCGCGGTGCGCCACCACCGCCGGCTTGCCCGATCGGGAGACCTTCTCGGCCGCGCCCACGTTCACCCCTGAGTTCATCCGACCGCCACCCACCGTCTCGTCGGGACCGGGGCCGCCGCGGCGGCGTCGAACAGTGTCCGCACCCGGCGTGCCATCCAGAAGGCGAAGGCAGCCGAGACCGCTGCGCTGACGATGACCATCACCATCGCGTTCGCCCCGGTCTGCAGCGAGTCCGAGCGCCACGCGACGAGCCGGGCGATGATCGCCGCACCGGCCGCCGCATTCACCACCACCCAGGCGACCCACAACTTGCGGAGTCGTCGGCCGACGAGGTCGGCATCGAGCGCGGGGTCCTGGCCGACCCGATGCACGGCGACCTCCTGCACCACCAGCGGCGCACCGATGAGGTTGACCAGCGGCAGGCCGGCGAGCGCGGCGACCCAACCGGGCCGGCGCGGGTCGACGAGACCGGCCGCGGCGTAGGTGTCCGCGCGCAACTCCAGGACCCAGCGCATGAAAGCCAGCGTCGCCAGGACGAATCCGAGGAATGCGACGACACCGACGAAGACGGTCAGCCAGTCGGACGCGACGATGAGGAATTCGGGCAGCGGACGGTCACGGTTGACGACCAGCAGGAGGTAGCGCACGAGATGGACCAGTGCGGACGCGGCCAGCGCAGAGCCCGCCACGTTCAGGGCGAACTGCAGTCGGACACGCGAACTCTCGAGTTTCTGGTGCGCGGTGTCGACCTCCGCCGGTTCGTCGTGGAGACCCCAGGTGGGTATGTAGACGTACCGGGGAATTAGTCGGGGGCCACGTCGACCCGAGGGGCCGCGGCGGGCAGGAATCGCCTCGGGTGGGCGGCGGGCCACCCACCGGACGTTGCGACTGCGGTAGAGACGTCCGGCGGACACCGGGGCCGGGCCGGAGCGAGACGGGACGTGCGGCGGGCGCACCGCGCCGGGCGCCGGCGATCGTGCCGGCGTCTGCCGGGCGGCCAGCGCCCGCGCGGCATCCTCGACGACGCTCAGCGGTCCGCCGCATCGGGGGCAGTGTTTACGGCCGGGACGGTGCGGTGCCTGGATTCGACACCGCGGGCACAGGTCGATCATCGGCCGGCGTCGCCCTCGGGTCGTGGATCACCGATCTCGACGGGCTTGCCGTGTTCCTGCCAGGCGAGCATGCCGCCGCGGACGCAGATCCCGTCGTAACCGACCTGCGCGAGGTACTGCAGCACGCGCATCGATCGGCCGCTGGAATGGCAGACCACGTACAGATCGTGATCGGGGTCGAGTTCGGCAAGGCGGCCGGGCACCTCGGCCAGCGGGATGTGCACGGCGCCCCGGATGTGACCGGACGCCCATTCGTCGTCCTCACGGACGTCGAGCATCACCGCGTCGGTCTGCCCGGTGAAGTCATCCGGAAGGTCGGTCACCGGCACCTGAGTGATGTCGCCCATGCTCACGTTTTCCATGGTGGCACAGAGACGGCCGGGCGCGGCGGCAGCTCGACCGGACCACTGCCCGCGCGCCCCGCTGTCATCACCGAGACGGGTGTGGAGCAACGCGCTATGTAGACCTACATAAATTTATCCACATGTACGTCCTGGACATTTGTCCCTCGTTCGCGCACTGACCGTCTACTTGGGGATGAGACTGTGGAATTGTGGAAAAACGCTGGCCACCGGCCCGCGGCTTGTGACCGCGATCACTCGTTTAGCCGAATGTGCGCGTAGGAAATTCACGAAAGTGCACACGCCGGAACGTCGTGAACTCTTCCTTCGATGAACAGCACCTGTGGATAACGTGGGGACAATTCACAAGCAAAACCATGTGAACGGGCTGTGATCGGGCCTTTCAGTCCCGGTGGAGCAGCGACAGCCGCAACGACGGGGCGCGGTCGAATGCAGCCAGAATGCCGGTCGTCACGCTCTCCGCAAATCCGGCAACCGATGTCTGGCTTCCCACGAGTCTCATGAGCAGCGGCTTCGGCGTCTCCACGACGGTGATCTCGGCGTCGGGGTACCGCTCGGCGACGACCGAGCGCATCACGCCGATCCCGTCGACGACCCCGAGTTCCGCGGCGCGGTGACCGATCCACACGTCGCCGTTGAAGAGTTCCGCGTCGGAAGCGGTCAGCTTTTTACCGCGGCGCTGCCTGACCCACGCGATGAACGCCTCGTGCAGCTGTGCCTGCAATTCCTTCAGCCATTCGACGTCCTCGGGCTGTTCGGGCGAGAAGGTGTCGAGTCGCGCCTTGTTCTCGCCGGTCGTGTACAGCCTGCGCTGCACACCGAAGCGGTCGAGCACCGCCGAGAAACCGAAGCCCGACGACACGACCCCGATCGAGCCGACGATGGAGGTGTGGGCGGCGAAGATCTCGTCGGCCGCGCAGGCGATCCAGTAGCCGCCGGAGGCCGCGACGTCCTCACAGAACGCGAGGACCGGCACGCCCTTCTCCGCCGACAGCTGGCGGATGCGTTCGGCGATGTACTCCGACTGTGCCGGCGAGCCACCGGGCGAGTTGATGACGACCACGACGGCCCGCAATCGCTCCGTGGCGAATGCCTTCTTCAGAACCGGCTCGACGGACTCGGTGTTGACGCCGTGCTTGCCCATCCCCGCGATCCCGATCGGGCCGTCGAGACGGACGACCGCGACCTGCTCGGTCCGCGCCTTCGAGAATTTCTTCCCCACCGCCCCCAGCGGTCCTGCAGTCATCTGTCCGAGTGTAACGACGGCGACCCGCCTGCTGTTTTCCCACGCGCCGCGACAGTCCGCGACGTGGGACGCACCGTAGAATCTGCCGGGTGCAGGTGCGGTGGCTCAGCGCATTCCTCGACTTCCCCGCGGAGGTGTTCGGCAGCGAGGTGACCTTCTGGCGCGCGATCTCGGGCAGCACGGTCTCCCCGCCGCGGGGTGAGCACCGCGAGTTCGCCTCGCTGGAGCCCTTCTACGGCGACCCGCATCTGCGAGTCCAGCGGATCGACGACGGACCGGGTGGAGTCCACCTCGACATCCACACCGACGACCCGCACGCCGCCACCGCCGAGGCACAGGCACTCGGTGCGACCCTCGTCGTCGACGCCGGGACTCACCTCACCCTCCGGTCACCCGCCGGTTTCGTGTTCTGCCTCGTGCCGTGGGAGGGCGAATCGAAGCGGTCGCGGCCCATCCGTTGGCCCGGCGACACCATCAGCATCATCGACCAGCTGTGCATCGACATCCCCGCCGGCATGTTCGACGCCGAGGTCGACTTCTGGACCGGGTTCACCGGCTGGCCGACGAAGCCCCGGGGTCGGCCCGAGCTGGTCGCGCTTCGCCGCGACCCCGCGGTGACCCTAGGAATCCTGTTGCAGCGCAAGCAGGATGAGTCAGACAACGATGTGGCGACAGCGCACCTCGACATCGCCACGAATTCCGTCCCCGACGAGGTCGCACGGCACGAGGACTGGGGCGCCCGCGCGATCGAGCACTTCCCGCACTGGACGACGATGGCGGATCCGGTCGGTCGCCGCTACTGCATCACCTCGCGGAACCCGCGCACCGGCGATTGAGTCGCGGGCTCCTTCGATCCGGTCCGCAGACGTAGTGTGTCGTTGCGCTCGGCGCCACGATGTGCGACATCTGCCGGGCCCTGCCGCTCCGAGCTTCAGGTATCGACCAGGAATTCACGGAGCCGATCGACCTCGGCGTCGACCTCGCGCCGTTCGGCGGCGGTCACCGGACGCAGGTACTCGACCGCCGGAACGTCCTTGGCGTCGAGAGACCATGTCCCCGCGAGGAATCCGTCGAGGAACACGAATCCGGGCGACCGGCCATTGGGAGTCACGGTGCGCCGGTACATCTCCGGGTCGGCGACCCGGATTCGGTCGGCCTGGGCGCCGATCACGTGGTCGAAGGGGGCGATCAGCCGCGCCGCCGCCGCCGCATCCGGGTCGGCGAGGGCGAGACCGTCGAGGTCGTAGAGAACCTCGCCGTTCGGGCCGTCGAGCCGGACGAGCTCCCAGTCGGCCTCCAGCTTTTCGACGAGGGGTCGCAACCGGGTGAGCCCGGACCACGTCTGGATGGCCTTCACGGTTGCCGGGCCGAACCCGCGCAGATACATCCGGACGAGATCGGCACGGGCTTCGTCGTCGACGACGGCCGGCACGCCCGGGCCGGCCCACTCGTCGAACAGGCGGTACGTCGGAGCGCCCCGCCCGCGCCACAAACCACGCGGGGGGACCTGGACCAGTGGCAGCCCGCACCGTGCGATGGCGGTCAGGGTCGACGCATCTTCCGCCGGATGGCGGGCAACCAGTTCGCTCCCGAGGTCGGCGACGGCGAGTTCGCGACCCGCCAGAATCTCGGCGGCGGACCGCACGACCTGCGTCGGGTCGGCGTCCACCAGTCGCTGGGCGTGGATGTCGGTGAGTCCACGCCGCAGCGTGGGCTCGGCGAGTGGACGAATCCAGCGTGCGTCCTCGGCGTCGATCAGGAAGATCGTCGCGCGCAGGAGCGTCATGCGCACGACCTCGCGGTCGGTGAGCAGATCGTCCAGCTCGAGGGGATCGAAATCCGCGATCCGCGACCACAATCCGAAGAATGCCGCCCGCGGGTCCTGGGACTGCAGTCCGACGCAGCGGTCCAGGACCTCGATGGCGTCCTCGGCGACGCGGGTGAGCAGGTGCTGACGCTGCAGCAGGGTGCGATTCCACTGCCGCAGCGAGATCCGTTCGGTCACCGCGTGTCTCGTCGGGTCTGCGACCGATGGGTACGACCGCGCACCGCGACGTCAGGCGGGGTAGGCGACACCGGTCGCGGCATGGCAGCGGTATCCATGCGGGTTCTTCGCCAGATACTGCTGGTGGTGGTCCTCGGCGTAGTAGAACCGTCCGTTGCCCGCCTGCGCCAGCGGTTTGATCTCGGTGGCGATCGCACCCTGGCCCGCAGCGTCGAGTGCGGTCTGGAAGGTTGCGGCAGTGCTGCGGACGACGTCAAGGTCCGCGTCGGTCAGGGCGTACACGGCTGACCGGTACTGGGTTCCGATGTCGTTGCCCTGACGCATCTCCTGCGTCGGGTCATGCGACTCCCAGAAGACCTTCAGCAGGCCTTCTAGATCGACGACGGCCGGATCGAAGACCACCAGCGCCGACTCGGTGTGACCGGTCCGCGCGGTGCAGGTCTCCTCATAGGTCGGGTTGGGCGTGTACCCGCCCGCGTATCCGACGGCAGTCGTGTACACACCGGGGACCTGCCAGAAGATCTCCTCGATGCCCCAGAAGCAGCCACCGGCCAGGACGATCGCGTCGAGTCCGTCGTCGAAGCGTCCGATGCCGTGTACGTGGGAGCCGTCGGACTCGGCCCGACCGCGCATGGGCGTTCCGAGAACGAGGTGCTCGCCCGGGACCGTGATCTCGGACGAGCGGCCGGGCAGTGCTGCGTCGGCGGCGACGAGATCCCGTTTGCGTGAACCGGCGGCGAAGAGCTGGTCGAGCCATGACATGCGTCGAGTCTACGCGCGGTGGGATACGGCCCGGCGACGACGAGTTGAGCTGACCGTTCGAGTCTGTTTATGATGGCGGTCACATCCGTGGCACTGTGATACCGATCACTCGAACGCCATCGCGGCCCGTCCGCCGGCAGGGATGTGCAGCCGTTCCAGGGACGAGAGGCGACGATGGCGACGCACGCGACCGGAGATCTCCGACGCGCCCCCGGGCTCGGTCGGACCGCCCCACGCGCCAACTACGACGTCGCGAGGAGTTGCCGCACAAGCGCCCTGACCATTCTCGCGCTCATCGCGGTCTTCATCCTGCTCGTCCTCATCTGAACCCAGCCGCCTCGATGCGGCCTGGTCAACTCTCAGCCGACGCACTCTCGCATCGTTGACATCTCAACCGCACTTGATGTTTCTTGGCGCGGGATTGTTGCAATCACCCATGCTCTGGGGAAGGCTGGAAGCATTCGCGTGGCGCCCGGCCGAGTCGTCGGAGCCATGCGTGGACAGGGAAACGAGTAGCACCTCAGAGAGGAACATCGTGGCTGAATACACCTTGCCGGATCTCGATTACGACTACGCGGCACTGGAACCGCACATCTCCGGCAGGATCATGGAGCTCCATCACAGCAAGCACCACGCCACCTACGTCAAGGGCGCCAACGACACCCTGGAGAAGCTGGCCGCGGCCCGCGACGACGACAGCATCGCCGGCAAGGTCTACGGACTCTCCGCCACCCTGTCGTTCCACCTGGGCGGTCACACCAACCACTCCATCTTCTGGAAGAACCTGTCGCCCAACGGCGGTGGCGAGCCCGACGGCGACCTCGCGGCCGCCCTCACCGAACAGTTCGGTGGCTTCGACAAGTTCAAGGCCCACTTCACCGCCGCCGCCACCACCCTGCAGGGTTCGGGCTGGGCGATCCTGGGTTACGACACCATCGGCGGCAAGCTCGTCATCCTGCAGCTGACCGACCAGAGCGGCAACATCCCCGCCGCGATCATCCCGGTCGTCATGCTGGACATGTGGGAGCACGCCTTCTACCTCGACTACCAGAACGTCAAGCCCGACTACGTCAAGGCGTGGTGGAACGTCGTGAACTGGGCCGACGCCAACGAGCGTCTCGCCCGCGCGAAGAGCCAGGGCAGCGGCCTGGTCGTCCCGGCCTGATCCCGGTTCGCCGAACCTCAACAGCGCCGGTCACCTTCGGGTGGCCGGCGCTGTTTGTTGTTCGGGGCCACGTTCTCTGCTGCAAGCAAACCCCTGCTCCCTGAGTAGCGACTTGAGCTTTCCTCCGCTCCCTGAGTAGCGACTTGCGAGCTTTCCCTCCGCTCCCTGAGTAGCGACTTGCGAGCTTTCCCCCTGCTCCCTGAGGTGCGAGGAGCGTTAGCGACGAGCCACGAAGGGTTTGGCGACGCATCTCACCAGGACCCTTCGTGACGGCCTCCGCAAGCTCCGGCCTCCTCAGGGAGCAGTGGGTGGGCCCGCTCCGAGACAACGAGTTCCGTAGCGGTCCACGACGGCCGTCGGGCCGCAGATACTGAGGAGCGAGCTTACAAGTGTCACCCTCAGAGAGCCAGCGTGACCGTGATTGCGACCGCGCAGGCCAGGCCGATCACGATGAGCGCCACCACATCTGCGCGCCCGGGGCCGGCCTGATGGGCGGTCAGGCGGCCGGTGCCGCCGCGGGCGGTGATCGCCTCGGACATCTCGGCGCTGCGTCGGAGCGCCGACGACATCGCCGCGGTGATCAGATCCATGATCCCCATCTCCGCCGACGGATGGTCGCTGCGGCCCCTGGCCGTCGGCCGGAGGCGATGCGCCGCACGCAGCATGCGCAACTCCTCGATGAGCAGCGGAAGACCCCTGAGGCACAACGCGATCGCGACCGCCCACTCGTCGACGGGCAGCCGGAGCCACCGCAGCGGACGCATCAGCCGCGCCAGCGCCGGCGCCACGTCGGCCATGGGAGTGGTCCAGATGACGAGGATCGAACTGGCGACGAGGACGAGTGCCAGGGTGATCGCGCGCAGGAAGACCAGGGCGCCGGGGATGCCGGCGAACGACACGTTGAACGCGACGCCGATGCCGATCAGACCCCAGAACCACCACGGCGGACGAGGTATGGCGCCCAACGGGATTCCCGCGACGAGGGCGGTGATCACCACCACCGCGGCGACCATGCCCAGCGCCGGCCACGACGGCAGCACCCAGGTCATGATCCCGAGGATCAGCACGATCACGAGTTTGGTCCCCGCCCACAGCCGGTGCACGAACGAGTCGCCGGGCACCTGCCGCAGCGGGACGGTGCGCATCGTCATCGGGTTCCTCCGTCCCAGCCGGGAGCCTGGTCGATCATCTGCTGCGAATCGGGCAGGAGACGCCCGTCGACCAGTCGGACCCGCCGGGTGCACACCGACTCCAACGACTCGAAGTCGTGCGAGATGATCACGATGGTCATCCCGTCGGCGCGGAGCCGGGCCAGCAGTGCGACGATCTCCTCGCGTGCCGGCGGATCGAGACCGGCCAGCGGCTCGTCCAAGACCAGCAGGTCGGGATGGCGCGCGATGAGACCGGCCAGCACGACGCGTCGCATCTGTCCGCCCGACAGCGCGTCGACCTTGGTGACCGCCATCCGGCGCGGCAACCCGACGAGTTCGAGGACCCGGGCGACCTCGGCGGTGCCCACCTTCTCACCACCGGCCGCCATGATCTCGTCGGCGACGGTGACCTTCTGCAGTTGCAGACGCGCGTGCTGGAATCCGAGTCCGACCGCGCCGACCCGCTCCGTCATCGGCGTTCCGGCGTCGAAACCCGCTCCGGGAGTGATCTTCTCGTGGATGTCCAGCAGACGGCAGGTACCGGTCCCGGGCGGGAGCAGGCCGGCCATGATCCACGCGAGAGTCGTCTTGCCCGATCCGTTGCCGCCGACGACGAGGAGTCCCTCGCCGCGGTAGACCGTCAGCGAGATGTCCTGCAGGGCAACTACCTCCCACGGTGAGCCCGGCAGGTGCGCATAACCCACCTGGTCGAGCACGAGGAGTGGCCCGCCGATCCGCGAGGTCGGTGCGGGCGGGGGCGACGGGCGCGGGTTCGGCGCGCCCAGGTCAGCGTCGGGACCCGGCATCCAGTCGGGCGCGTGCGGCACGAGGCGTCCCCCGGCCAGGTGGATCACCCGATCGGCCGCCGCCGCCTCGCTGCCGCGGTGCGTCACCAGGACGACGGCGATCCCGCGGCGTGCCGGGAGGCCCGCGAGCAGCGCCAGCAATTGTCCCCGGCCTTCCGGGTCGACCATCGACGTCACCTCGTCGGCGATGAGAAGCTGCGGATCCCGGGCGAGCGCCGCCGCGATCGCCAGCCGCTGCTGCTGACCGCCGGACAGGTCCGTGGTCTCCCGGTCACCGAGTCCGGCGAGACCGACCTCGTCGAGCAGTGCCTCGACGTCGACGTCGACGCCCGGCGGCAGACCCCAGACGACGTCGTCGGCGACGCGGGAACCCAGCATCTGTATCTCGGGACGTTGCAGGACGAGCGCGGTCCCGCCGTGCGCGCCCAGACCGGGCAGGCCCGGCCGGTGGACCACGCCGGTGGACGGGTCACGCCCGGCCAGGATCTTCGCCAGCGTCGACTTCCCGGAACCGTTGGCGCCGACGACGGCGACGAACTCACCGGGATCGATCCGCAGGTCGATGTCGTGCAGCACCGGGCGGGCTTCGGGCGCGTACGCGAACCCGACGCGTTCGAAGACCAGCGGAAGCGGCGCGATGCCCGGATCGTGGGCCGCGGCGACCACCGCGGCCGGGGCGAACCCCGACGGGACGGCGTCGAGCGTGTCCTCGCTCGGCACGTCCCGCAGCCTGCTGATCACGGAACCGAGGATCCACCACGCGACGAGCAGCGAGATCGCGGTGCCGAGGGTTCCCGACACCCAGACCCACACCCACCAGTCGTCGGCGATGCTCCGGCTCATGGCGTCGAGCCCATCGGCGACGCCGCCGGTCGGGCCCCATCCGTGCAGCCACTTCGCGACGCCGTGGATGGAGTTGGTCATCGCCTCGATCGTCAGCTCACGCAGCGGCACCAGGATCAGGAGGATCAGCACGGAGATCCCACCGAGCACCGGCGAGGCGACCAGCGTGGCGACCCCGAGCACACCGATCCCCCGGCCCCGGCGCTTGATGTCGCCGACCAGGCCGCCGACCAGCGCGGACCCGAGGACGGTTGCCATCGCGCCGGTGCCCGCCATCGCGAACGCCACCGCGGTGGTGGCGACCGTGGCGGTGACCAGGGCCCGCGGCCGCGTACGCGCCGCGATGAGTGCGAGCGGCACCGGGGCGAGCAGTCCGGCGGCCTGGGCCAGTGGGATGACCGACGCGATGACCACCGCCGCGACGGTCAGTCCGCCGAAGATCGCGACGGACGCGAACTCCATGGGTCGCAGCGGGGGCGAGTTCTTCACCGGTCCAGTGTGCCTGGTGTCGTCGCCCCCACCGGCGGGGACAGTGCTCCGCGACCGCCGCTGTCGTTCGTTCGCATGTTAAAGATCCATCACAACACGGTGATTCGAGTTGTCGACGCCTCGCCACCGGTGGATGGTCTTCTCACCAGGGTCGGCCGTCGGTCCCCAGTCCGTGGATCACCCCGAGGTCGTGCCCGGGTCGGAGGAGGACATGATGCAATCGATTCCGATCGGCCTCACACCGTTCCAGCACGAGGGCACACTGAACGGCATTCTCATCTCGGGCCGCTGGCCGGAGTCGACGCTCGAGTGGACGCAGACGCTGGTGGCCTCGGTTCGGATCGCCTGCCGGCCGGGTTTCCTGCCCACGACGACGATCTTCGGCGTGGTCGAGCAGCGTCCGGAGCAGGGTGAGGCGGACACCGTCGGGATGATGGTCGCGATCGGCAATGTCGTCGACGACAGCTTCGTCGAGGCGGGCCGCTTCCTGAACAATCCGCCGGCCCTGGTCATGCTGCATCCCCCGTCGCAGACGCGCCCGTCTCTGCCCGAGTGTTCGCAGGTCGCCTCCGGCTGCGTGCTGCTACCCGGACTGCCCGAACTCGGGCTCGAACACCGGGCGGGATGGGCTGAGGCGGAGGCCGACGGCACGGTGGTCAACCTCCGCAATCAGGTGGGTATCGACCCCAACGCCGACCCCGACACCGCCGTGCTGGCCATGCTTCTCGCAGCGTAGAGCGGGGCGGACGCCCGAAGGCCATACGACGGGTCACCGACCCCGTGGATACGGGTCCCCGAACATCTGATTTTGATGGCCCTACCTGCGGAAATACGGGTCTTCGACGAGTTGCGTCCGCGAGTTAGCGCTGACTAACCTGGCGTCCGTGATTGCCGCCCTGCTCCTCAGCTTCGGCGTGATCTTCGTCGCCGAACTCGGTGACAAGTCACAGCTGATGGCGATGACCTACGCCCTGCGCTATCGCTGGTGGGTCGTCCTCCTCGCAATCACCGTGGCCACCACCGCGGTGCACGCGGTCTCGGTGTTCTTCGGCCACTTCCTCGGTCTGTCGATACCCACCACGCTCCTGACGATCCTCGCCGGCCTGGCGATGCTCGTCTTCGGCCTCTGGACGCTGCGCGGAGACCGGCTCGACGACGAGGAGTCCAGTCGGGCGACCCGCGTAGGCGCCTCGGTGTTCTTCGCCGTCATGTCGGCGTTCTTCCTCGCCGAACTGGGCGACAAGACCATGCTCGCGACCATCACGTTGGCCACCGACAACGACTGGCTCGGGGTCTGGATCGGGTCCACGCTCGGCATGGTCGCCGCCGACGCGCTCGCCATCGGCGTGGGTGTGCTCCTCGGCCGCCACCTCCCCGAGCGCGTCATCGCGATCGGCGCGGCAGTTCTCTTCTTCGCCTTCGCGGCCTGGCTCATCACCGACTGTCTGATCGGTGCGTCGGTACCTGTGATCGCCGGCACGCTGAGTGCGGTCGTGATCATCACCGGGATCGGCATCGTGCTGATCCGCCGGGAGAACCGCCTCCGTTCCGACGAGAGCGTCCGAGCGCTCGTTCGGTAATTCAGGGGGTCTTTCGCGGTTGGTGCGAGTCGTCTGACTATCGTGAAACTGCAGCACGAGCCGGAGCGGCGTCGCCGACGACGGCGGCGCGGCCGGCAGGAGAACGGGTCGGGTACCGCGAAAGGATCACCTCACACATGGACGTTTCAGGCGCTTCCGTACTGGTCACCGGCGGGGCCTCCGGCCTCGGTGCGGCCACCACACGGCGTTTCGCCGCAGCCGGCGCCCAGGTCTTCGGCCTCGACCTGCAGGCCTCGATCGACAAGGCCGCGCCCACCGAAGGAGTCACGCTGGTCGCGGCCGACGTCACCGACGAGACCCAGGTCCAGGCCGTCATCGACACCATCGCCGAGTCCGGGGCACCGCTGCGTGTCGCAGTCAACTGCGCCGGCGTCGGCTGGGCCGCACGGATACTCGGCAAGAAGGGCCCGCACGAGCTCGATCTCTTCCGCAAGGTCATCGACATCAACCTGGTCGGCACCTTCAACGTCATGCGACTGGCCGCCAACCGCATGCAGGAAGAGTCCACCATCGACGGTGACGGTCAGCGCGGTGTCATCATCAACACCGCATCGGTGGCCGCGTTCGAAGGCCAGATCGGTCAGATCGCCTACGCGGCGTCGAAGGGTGGTGTGCACGCGATGACCATCTCGGCAGCCCGCGACCTCGCACGCATCGGCGTGCGCGTGTGCACCATCGCCCCCGGCACCATCAGCACGCCGATGCTGGCTGGTGTCACCCCCGAGTTCCAGAAGACCCTCGCCGAGGGCATCCCGTTTCCGCAACGTCTCGGCGAGCCCGACGAGTACGCGCAATTGGCGGAGTTCATCGTCGCGCACAACTACCTCAACGGAGAGACCATCCGCATGGACGGCGCGATCCGGATGGCGCCGCGCTAGTCCGACTGACTCGTTGGATTCACCTGAGGCGACTTCGCCCGTTCGAGGGCCGGCCGGCGCGTCACCGGTCGGCCGGCTCCTCGACCATCTGCACGGCGTCGAGCGCCCGGGCCAGTCTGATCAACGGCGCGGCATCCGCTTCGAGACCCTCGCCATCCGCCGGCGCCAGGTCTCGGACGGCACCGCCGTCACCCTCTCGCGGATCGTGTCCGGCCACGGCGGCCCGCAACAGCCTCGCCTGCACCTCGGGTTCGGCATACCCGAACACCGCCGGGACCCGAGGACTCAACTGCGTCAACGCGTCTCGGGTCTCGACGACGCGCCGATGCAATCGGGTGGTCGGTGTCAGCCGGCCGGCATCCGGTAGCACCACTTCGGGGACCGCGTCGGTCACCAGTCGCCACAGGGGCACGAGTTCGGCGTCGAGGCGTCGACGACGCCGGTTGGCCGCGACCGACTGAGCCCGCGCGTAGACCATCGGATAGCTGATCCCCACCAGGAACGTGACGACGCCGACGATGGCGACGGCCCGATTCGTCGTCAGAAGCCACGGCGACCGGACGACGTTCGTCGCGGACACGATCACGAACACGATCTGACAGACCGCGCCGACCGCGAGACACGTCAGACCCGTCATCAGAAGGCCAAGGGACACACGGAGATAGCCGTCCGCCGTCGCATAGAACTTGCGGACGCTGTTGACGCAGGCGACGAAGCCGTAGGCGAGGTAACCGCTGGCGATCAGCATGAACAGCGCGAAACCCCAGTTCTGGACGGTCCATTCGTCGATGGTCGCGGTCCGGATCTCGACCGGGATGACCAGCATGGTCACCTGCAGCCCGACGAGTGCCACGACGAGGGGCAACGCCTCCCATCCGGTCCGGCGTTCGCGCGTGACCTTCCCGGGGAAGAAGAACACCACCACGAGCGCCGCGACCCCGATCGCGAGGAGCGCGTAGAACGCCACCCTCGACAGGCCGGTGAAACCGACCTCGTTGAGCACGTCGGCGACCGAGTCGTCGACGACGACGAATGCGAGGGTCAGCGCCGCCACGGCGATCATCATCGCCAGCGGCTGCAACCCCCATCCCGCACGGCGGATCTGATCGAGGCGCCAGCAGAACGCGAAGGCGAAGACGACCGCGGCGACGGCGTTGACCGCGCCGATCCCGACGTCCACCCCGGAGGCCAGCAGATTGACCGTCGGGCCCCCGCCCGCGACAGTGATCACGCCCAACAGGGACTCACATTCTTCCCGGTGCCGCAACCGACCGGCGTGTCACAGCCATCCGCGATGACCCCCCAACAGTTTCTGGAGTCCACGCAGTTCGCCGTGCGATGCGGTGCTCCCGACGCCGGTGCCGGCGTCCTCGGCCCAGCCGAGAATCAACGAGGCGAGCATCTCGGCTTCCCACTCGGCGTCGTCGGAGTAGCACGTGCGCCGGAGCGCGGCTGCCGATTCGTCCTGCGTCAGGGCGGCGATCCCCGCCGCCGAGGCCTCACCGAGGATCTGGTGGCCGGCGATCAGATGGCCGAACTCGTGGACGACGATCTGGTTGCGGTGCAAGCGTGAGGTGTGGGCCTGGTGGAAGAAGTAGTCCGCGTCGGTCGCGGCCAACCAGATGCCGTTGGGAACTCCCGCGGGCAAGGCATGCTCGATCAAGCGGATGGGCCGACCGCGACGGTCACCGTACCGTTCGCAGAGTTGAGCCACGTCGAGGGGCAGATCGAGATCGAGCCCCTTCAGCTCGGCGCGGCACAACGCGCGCAATGCGCGCTCGGATCGACGCATGAGCTCATCGAATCACGAGCGCGCACCACGCCGGAATCCACCCGCAGCGATCGACTTCGCTGGCCTGTCCGGGCCGACACCCCTCGGTCCGGAACGAATGGCTCCGCGAACGCCTCACCGGCGGTCAGTCGTCGCTGTGGTCTCCGACGACGCGAAGCCGCGAATCGGCCGACGGCTTGGTGTCGCTCAGACCGGCCGCGATCACGTCCGGCGGATCCTTGGGCAGACCCTGCTGCTCGCGCAGCACCTTGATCAGCTCGTTCACCACCGTGACCGAATCACTCGACAACCCGGCCAAGCGGAAGGCCGCCAGCTGGACGTTCGTGTCGGCCTGCAACCGCATCAGATCGATCTCGTCGCGGGTACGCTGCGCGGCCCGATCCTCGAGAAAATAGTGCACGTCGACCCCGAAAGCGGCCGCGATGCCCTCCACCGTGCGGAACGAGGGAGACTTGGCCTTCCCCGATCGCAGTTGGCTCAGATACGACTCGCCGAGCCGGAACCCCCGCTCGGTCGATCGCGCCGCGATCGCCTTCGCGCTGTACGCCCTACCGTTCGGACCAGGAACCGTCCGGAACAGTTCCTCGAGCCGCCGGGCGAACAGCCCGGGGTCGAGAGCATCCGCGTCCGTCGTCCTCGAACGATCGGAGTCGGTGCGTCCGGTGTCGCCCATAGGCTTCTCCGCCCCTCCTGAAGTCATGACAATCTTCTCCGAAACGCAAAAATTTGAATTTGCAAGCATTAAAGCCCGCTGTACACGGCCGTTGCAACGATCGGTACGATCAGAAAGTACCGGACCGCCGCGCTCTGCGCGTATCACCTGTGAAGATGGTGTAACGATCGTTAGTGTGGCGTTCTTCACATTCATGGGGGTCATGGGTTGCCGACGCGGATCCGTCAGATGAACATTCGGGTTCGGCCCGCGGTGCGCGTCGATTTGCCGCATGGTGTCAACGACGATGTTTCACCCCCTCGACTGTACGCCTGACGAACGATGAGCCACCGTCTCCCGACCCACCGCGGCGCCCGTGCCAAGCCGCGTGGTCTCGCCGTCCTTCTGATCGCTCTCGCCGCGATTCTCTTCATCGTCGTCGCGCCCGGGGTGGCGTCGACAGCTCCACCTGGCCCCGATGCGCCAGGCGCCGACTGGGCGGGTGACGCCGACAGCGATCCCGATGACACGGACGAGGTCGACGACACCGACACCGACACACCCGCGGGCTCGCCGACCGACGACTCGGACACCAGCGACCCCGAGACGACCGAACCCGAATCCACGGACCCCGAGAGCACCGATCCCGAGACCACGGACGAGTCCTCCGCACCGTCTCATCCCACGGGCTGCGGTTGTGGATCGTGGCCCATGCCAGGGACGTCGGACACGACGAGCGAGACCACCAGCACGACCACGACCACGACCGACGATCCGGATCCGTCGACGTCCGGGCGCGAGACCACGTCCGGGAGCGATGGCGACGGTGACGACCCGTCCCCCGGCACCCGCCGGGAGGAGGACGCTCCCTCGGCGTCCGACGGCGATGTGAGCGGGTCCGACCCGGCCGGCGCCCCCGCGAACACCGGTCCGGCCGTCGCCGACGTACCGACGGTCGCCCCGCCTGGTGGAGGTGGTTCGACCGGGCCGATTCCGGACTCCGGCTCCGGCAGCGGGCCGGACACCGATCGTCGTTCTCCACAGCCCGACACCGACGTCGAAGCCGACGGCACCGACACCTCGCAGACGGTTTCGGGTGCAGCGGGTCCGCCGGTCGATCCGCCGCAGGCCTCGCCCGGTGTGCCGGAGGACTCGACGTTGACGTCGGTGCGGAAGTTCGTCCTCGGCGTGGCGCCGGGAGCACTGTTGCTGCTCGGCGCCGTCGCCCTGCTCGGCAGCGGGTCGTTCCTCGACTCGTTGCGCTCGATGCGTCCCTGACACGCGGCGACGAGACGTTCGACCCAGCGGTTCGGCTGAGGTCGTCAGCTCGCCCGGAACCGGTCGAGCAGATCCCGCTCGTGGGGCACCTGCGCGGCCGCGCCGTCGGTCATCCACTCGCGCAACACTTTTGTGGCACGGACATCGTCTTCGTTGTATTCGAGAAGTCGCCGGCGCTGCCCGTCGTCGGGGCGCCCGCCCCCGAGCGCGACAGCTGCCCGGTACCACTCCATCGACGCCTCGCCGCTCGCGTCGTCGTCGCGCCACGAGAACCCCGCGACCGGCGCCACTCGTTTCAAGCCCTTGCCCCGCGGGCAGATGAAGTTCTCGCCGACCGCCTCGTAGATGTCCACCCATTCCGACGATGCGATGAAGGCCTGGACCTCGGCGCGCGCCGGGATGCCCGGCTCGCCGGCAAATCTGTCGGCCGACCCCAGCAGCCATCGGTTCTCCGCCTGCTGGGAGTAGCAGTAGGCCGCGAACGTCTTCCCGGCCTCGCGGGCGGCGGCGCGTTCGGCCATGAGCCATCCCCAGAACTCGGCGAACGACCGCGCTTCGTCGCGCGTGGGCAGCGGGTCCCAGGTGACGAACGGGCGGTACTCGACGGGCGCGGACGAGTCGGTGGTGTCGGTGCGCAGTGTCCCCCACAGATACGCCCCGTGCTCGCCGTAGCTCTCCATGTCGACGTCGATCTCGATGTCGGCGCGGTGGACCCGCGGCGAGTCGACGCGCCGGACGAGCTCGGTGCCGGTGAGCCAGGCGATCGCGTTGATGATCGCGTCGCCGAACCGGACGCCGCCCGGCCAGCCCTCCGGTGGGGCCCCGCGCTGTGCGGCCAGTTCGTCGATCGTCGTGATCCCGGCATCGATCAGGACCGAACCCTGGTTGCCGCTCGCCACGAGACTGACGTCGCGCTTCTCCTCGAGCTCCGGTCCGCAGCGCACCCACCACGGGCACGAACGGCATTCGCTGATCCGGCGGGGCTCGGTGGGGACCTGCCCACCCGCGACCGCGAGCCGATGCTCGAGGATCGCCGAGTAGTCCTCGAGCATCGCCCCGGTGTCCAGGACGACGATGCAGTCCGCGTCCACGCCGATCACGCCGCCGCGCAACTCCGTCGTGTCGGTCGACGACGCCCTGCCGATCTCCACGAGCATGGCGGTGAGATGAGCCAGCCGGAGGTTGTCCCGTCGGTTCGGCCGGCCGGTCCGATACGGGTCGGGGCTCGGTGCCCACATCCAGAACGGACTGGTCACCAGGCTGGGCGCACGCCCGTCCGGTTCCGGCGTCGATTTCGCCGGCTGGCTGACCCGGTGATTGACGACGATGACCGGTGTGTAGCCGTCCCCGACCCGCACCAGCAGTTCGGAATGGCCACGGCGCCCGTGCTCCCGGTCGGTCGGCAGGGTCGCGTTCCAGATCCACGACGCCCCGGCGTCGCAGGCACGCAGCGTGGCCGCGACGCGCTCAGCGGTGCTCGCATCGGCGTCGACGACCACGAACGCGCCCGGCTGATCGCTGTGTACCCCGCGGAGCAGCTCGCGGATCGCCGCTCGATGGTCGGCCGCGGCCTCCTTGCGACGCTGCACGCCAGGCGGATCGGGTTCGTCGGCGGGACGTCTGTCGTGCGCGAAGTCGAGGGCGACCCGGTGCTCGCAACCGGCGAGGTCGCGCGGCGACAACACGACAGGGACCACGCCATCCCTTTCCGGGCTCGAACGGACGGACACGTGGTCGGATACAACCACATGTCATGCTTGTACTTGTTATCACGCGCGCCTGACGTCGGGAGCGAAGCGAGCGGGGCCACGAAGTGCGGCGCCGGACGCGATCGAGCGAGCCGGTCGACACCGGCGCCGGGAGCGGAACGAGAGCAGGCCGGGGGTCGACTGCGGTCTTCTCGGCAGCAGCGAAAGGGCATTCGATGGGATTGTTCTCCTCCGACGGTACGACTCGTGCTCAGCGCAAGGCAGAGGCCAAGGCTCTCAAGGCGAAAGCCAAGCTGGAGGCCAAGTTCGACGCCAAGTCGCGGCGCAAGGAACAAAAGGCCCGGCGCAAGAACGAGCACAAGTACTTCCAGAAGGAGATGAAAGCCGAGCGCAAGACCGCCAAGCAGCTCGCCAAGTCCCAGACGAAGGTGAGCAAGGCCGAGGCGAAGAAGTTCGCCGTCGAGGCGCAGGCCGCCGCCGACGCGAAGGCTCTCAGCCCGGCCAGCGTGAAGCGCTACCTCACCGTCGCCCGGCTCGTGGCACCGATCGCCGCACCCGTCGTCTACCGGGCCGCGGTCGCCGGACGCGAACAGCTCTCCACACTGCAGGCGAACCGCGCGGGGGTCTCACCGGAGGTGTTGCGCCAGTTCAGCGGTCACGGAGCGACCCTGTCCGCGCGGATCGCGACCACCCGTACGGCACTGGAGAAGGTCGTCGCGCAGGACACCAGCTCCGACTCCACGGATTTCGTCGCGGCGATGACCAAGCGCCTCGACAATCTGGACATCGCGGTGCAGACCGCCGAGACGATGTCGGCCGGTCAGCGCCGCACCGCCCACAAGTCCATCGCCGACGAACTCGAAGCCGTCGACGCCGACATCCTCGCGCGGCTCGGGGTCCGTTCCTGACCCACGGTCCGAGCCGGGTCCTCGCCGCGCCGGTGGACGGCGGCCCGTCGGGTGAGATCGGCGAGCGATCAGCGGCACGTGTGGAACAGGCTGCGGGATCCGGTCGCCGGTGCCCGGTTCCGGGGCACACCATTAGGATGGGTGCGAACGTGTCGCGCGGCGCAGCAGTTGCCGGGCGCCTGCCGGATACTTGCGAGGGAGCGCCGTATGACCGAGCCGGATCCGAACGCCACGCCGTCCGCCGGTGAGTCGAACCAAGACGAGCAGGCGCTGTTCCCGATCGCCGCACCGGAAGAGTCCGCCTCCGTACCCGACGCCGTACCCGCCGCGCCGGTAGCGAAGAAGGCCTCGCCGGAGACGGCTGCCGCGGAATCCGGCGGCGACAAGCTTCCGCCGAAGAAGGCGGCGAAGAAGAGCCCCGCGAAAAAGGCACCGGCCAAGAAGAGCCCCGCGAAAAAGGCCGCCGGGGCCGCACCGGCGAAGAAGTCGGCAGCCAAGAAGGCACCGGCCAAGAAGGCGCCGCCGAAGTCGGCGCCGCCCGCCCCGGAGCCAGTGGATCCGCCGACTCCGACCCCGGAACCCGAAGCGCCTCAAGTATCGTCGGCCACGACCCCGGCGTCGCCCCCCGAGCCGCCGGTGACGCACTCCCCGAAGCCGGCCCCGACCGCGTCCTCGGCCCCCGCGCCCGCCGATCCCACGCCCGCGCACCCGCCGGTCGATGTGGTCGCCGAATCGAACGCCGCCCGTGCGACTTTCGCACAGTTGCGCTCGGGTTCGCCCACTGAACCCCCGACCACCAATCTCACGCCCGCGTATGCCGGGCTCGCAGCTGTGGTCGCGCTGATCGTCTTCGTCGTGTTACGCCGAGTCCTGCGCTGACGGTCCCACCGCCGACGGGGCGGTGGTCGAACCGTTCGCCGGGGCGAGATCGCCGACCCGGTCGAGGACCGCAGCGACAACGTCGTCGGCGTGCGCTTCCGGCAGCCAATGGTCGGCACCGCGCAACGCGATGAACTCGTACTTCGCGTCGACCCACCCCGAACACAGGCGGGCCGCCTCCTCGCCGATCGCCGGGTCCGCGTCGCCCCACACGAACGTGGTCGGGACGCGGACCGGCCGGGGCGCGGATCGCTTGTCGGGGAGCAACATCGCGCGATACCAACCCAGCGCGCCGGGAAGGGCGCCGTAGTCACCGATCTCACGGGCGATCCGCGACGCGAACGGTTGCGGAAGTCCCATCCGTTCCCCGAAGTCCGGTTGTGTTCGCATCGCCCAGCCGAGGAACTTCTCGGGCAGGACCGGAACCTGGAAGGCGGCCATGTACCAGGACCGGAAGATCTGTCCGTGGCGCATCGAGCGCAGGAAGGCCCCTGGGTGCGGAACAGACAGGGCGGTCAGCGTCTTCACCCGCTCGGGATGGTGCGCGGCGACCGCCCACCCGACGAGTGCGCCCCAGTCGTGGCCGACGACGTGGGCTCGTTCGAGGCCGGCGGCGTCGAGCAGGGCGAGCACGTCCGCGGCCAGTTCGCTCTGCACGTAGTCCCGTCGGCGTGCGGGGCGAGCACCGGGCGAGTACCCACGCTGGTCCGGTGCGAGGGTCCTGAACCCGTTGTCGTGCAAGATTTCCGCGACCAGTTCCCAGCACGAGGCCCGCTGGGGGAACCCGTGCAACAGCACGATCGGTTCACCGTCGATCGGACCTTCGTCGGTGACGTCGAAGGTGTGGGGTCCGCGGTCGAACCGGGTGATGCGCGTCGTCATCGATGACCTTTCTGTGTCCGATTCACACCATGGCGATCACGCGCGCCGGACCGCCGGTACCACCGGCGAACTTCGGTGCGCCGACGATCACGGTCGATTGCGTGTCCGACGGCCAAGTTGTGCACATTGCTCAGCCGTCCCAGCGCACCCGCAGGATGCGGTCTGCGCCTTCGCCGTCGCTGGTTGTCAGGATCAGCGAGCCGTCGGGCGCAACGGCCACCCCGCGCAGGCGACCATGCTCGTCCTTCAGGGCCTCGGTTCGCGACACCACGTGGCGTCCGTCGTCGGAGAGCTTAAGGAACACCAGTCGTTCGCCCTTGAGCGCCGTCAGCACGACGCCGCCGTTGTATGCGCCCCAACCGGTTTCGGGCAGGAATGCGATTCCCGGCAGAGCGATCGTCTCGTTGCCCGAACTCCAGACCGGACCGATCGCGCCGGGGACCCGTACCGGATCGGTCATCGGCACCGATTCGTCGTAGATGATCGGTGTGCGGTCGGGCTTATAGCCGTAGTTGCCCCCGGCGACGATGCGATTCAGTTCGTCGTCGCGGCTCGTGCCCTGCTCGATGGCGTACACGCGACCAGTGCCGGGCTGGACCGCCACGCCCTGTACGTTGCGATGCCCTAGGCTATAGATCGGACTGCGCGGGTTCGGGTTTCCCGGAGCGGGCGTACCGTCGAATTTGATGTGTAAAACTTTGCCGCCCAGCGACTTCTGGTCCTGGGCAACGGATGGTGTGCCTGTGTCGCCGGTACCGACCCAGAGGCTGTCGGCAGTAGCGGAAAGGCCGCATCCGGCACGACTGCCGGAGGACGTCACGGGGATTCCACCGAGGACCGTCCGTTCACGGGTCATCTGCGTCCAGTCCGCACTAACCCCCACGACACCACCTTGATGGTCGGACCAGTCTGTGGGGCCGGAAGAGGTGCGCCGGCAAGAGGTTCCGGCACGACAAAGGCGCCGGGCACCGTGTACTCCGCTTGACATGAATACACACGCCGGTTGTCCGAGAACCGTTGGTCGATGGCGAGCCCCATGAGGCCAGCCTCGTGGACAGCGAAGATCTTCGACAGGTCTGCTCTGACGTTCACACGTTTTCCACCGGGGCGCACTGCAACAAACCGCCCCGCGCGCTCACCGGAAAGCACGGTGCCGTCGGGTGCAACAACTACACCCCAGGGGATGGTCATCCCGCCAGTCACAGCAGTGACCTGCAGCGGCACTCGAGCATGAGCCGCCGGGCCGGCGAAGAACAGCCCAGCCACGACAGCCGCGGACGCGGTCATCGTCACAAGCCCACGGGCCGGTGATGGGACGGATTTTTTGCGTCCATGACGTGTTCGGGTCACAAGGCCTACCGTAACCACGCTCACACCCACGGGGCAGGACATCGGGCGTCTCGATCAGCGAAATCGTGCTCCCCAGGCACGCCAGATGCCGCGACGTCGCGGCCCGACCGGAGCGACCGGGTGGTGGCGACGCGACGCCGTCCGGGGTGAGGGATTTGCGTCCCTGTGAGCGAGGTCGGAGGGCAATCTGCCCTTCCCACACCCTGAGGTGGACGGAAATTCGTCCTACTCGACGCCGTCGAGGGAACGAGTCATCCCACTCCCGAACAAAGCAGAGAGTGAGCTCTCTTACTCTCTTACCGGCCCGGCAGGTACTTCAACGCGCGGACGGCGGTCGGCGTGATGGCGCGGTAGATGCTCGTCGGGACCACCGGCATGCGGTCGATGCCGATGAAACGCTGCTCGGCGATGGTCTGCGGCTCGGTGTACTTCAGCAGCCCCTCGTCACCGTGCCGGCGTCCCATCCCGGAGATACCCATGCCGCCCATCGGGGCCGCCGTCGACGCCCACGCGGCGGCGTAACCCTCGTTGATGTTCACCGTCCCGGCGCGCAGCTGCTCGGCCACCTGCTGCGCCTCGGCGCTGCTACCGGCGAAGACGCTGGCGTTGAGGCCGTAGTCGGTGTCGTTGGCGAGCTTGATCGCCTCGTCGGTGGAGTCCACCGGGTAGATCGAGACGACGGGTCCGAAGGTCTCGTTCGCAAAACACACCATGTCGTCGGTGACGTCGGCGAGGACCGTCGGCTCGAAGAAGAAGGGGCCCAGGTCCGCGCGACGCTTGCCGCCGGCGAGCACCTTCGCGCCCTTGGCGACCGCATCCTCGACGTGTGCTTCGGCGGTGTCGATCTGCGCGGCCGAGGCCAGTGAACCCATGTCGGCGCTGAAATCGTAGGAGGCCGACAGCTTCATCGTCGACACATACGCGGCGAACCGCTCGGCGAAGTCGTCAGCGATCTTCTTGTCGACGTAGATCCGTTCGATCGAGATGCACAGCTGCCCGGAGTTGGAGTACGACGCGCGCGCCGCGCCGCGCACGGCGTTGGCGATGTCGGCACTCGCGGTGACGACCATCGGGTTCTTGCCGCCGAGTTCGGCCGAGAAGCCGATGAGCCGACGTCCGGCCTGTTCGGCGAGGGTGGCACCGGTCTCCGAGGAGCCGGTGAACATCACGTAGTCGGTAGTGGCCATGATCGCCTGTCCGACAACGCTTCCCGGCCCGGGCACCACGGCGTACAGCTCACGCGGCAGACCCGCCTCGTACAGCAACTCGGCCAGGGCCAGCGCGCAGTACGGCGTCTGGCTGTCCGGCTTGATCACGACGCCGTTGCCGGCGATCAGGGCGGCCACCGCATCGGACACGGCCAGTGTCAGCGGGTAGTTCCACGGGCTGATGATGCCGACCACACCCTTGGGCAGGTACCGCACGCGCACGCTGGTCGCGCCCGGCAGCATGCCCTTGACCTTGCGATCGGCCAGCAGCTTGGGTCCGTTCGTCGCGTAGTGCCGCGCGGTGATCGAGACGTCGATGACCTCTTCTTGCGCGTAGATGCGCGCCTTGCCGGTCTCGGCCTGCGCGATGTCCATCAACGACGCCGCGTTGCGGTGGACCAGGTCGGAGAAACGGTCGATGATCGCGGCGCGGTCGGCCGGCGTGCGGGCCGCCCATCCCTCCTGCGCCTGGCGGGCCCGGGCGACCGCCACCTCGAGATCGTCGGCGGTGGCGACCGGGATGGTCGCCATCTCCGTCCCGCTGAACGCCTCGAGGACGGGGCGCGTGGGACGACTCGCGGCGTCGTCGATGGCGACGAGCGCACCCAGGCGAGCGAAATAGTCGGCGGTGGGCTTCGGCATGGCGGTGCTCCTCAGCGCTGTGCGGGTGTCCGGTCTTCGATGTCGATCGTGGTCTGCGGTCGGGGCTCTACTGGTTGTCTCCCGCGGCGACGAGCACGATGCCGTCGTCGTCGGAGTAGACGATGTCGCCGGGGGTGAACGTCTCGCCGCCGATGGTCAGCGGGACGTCGCGTTCACCGGCGCCGGTCTTGGTCGACTTGCGCGGGTTGGTACCCAGGGCCTTGACCCCGATCGCCATCCCGCCGATGGTCTTGGCGTCGCGGATGGCGCCGTTGACGATGATCCCCACCCAGCCGTTGGAGCGGCCGAGCTCGGCGATGAGGTCTCCGACCAGTGCGGTGTGGACCGACGCGTCGCCGTCGACGACGAGCACCCCGCCGGGGTTGGATTCACCCAGAACCGACTTCAGCAGGGCGTTGTCCTGGAAGCACTTGACCGTCGACACCCGTCCGACGAACTCCCGGTTTCCGCCGAACTGCGTGAACTGGGTGTCGCAGCTTCGGACGTCGGCGCCGATGTCGTCGACGAGGTCGGCCGTCGGGGTGAAGGTCAGCTCGCTCATGCCGAACAGTTTAGGTGTAACCGCAAGTAGCTGGTTACTCGCGGGTAGGGATGGGCCGCACCCCGCCGATGATCTCGGCGACGTCGTCCGGGCGCTCCGACACGAGGAAGTGCCGCGCCCTCGGGAGTACCGCGATCTCGCGGGCACCGAGCACGTCGGCGTACCGTCGCTGCTTCCATTCCCAGAAGTGGCGCCACCCCGGGAGCCTGGACGACGCCACGACGACGATCACCGGGACGTCCGGCATCGGCTCGGACCGTCGCAGACTCCGCAACGTCTGGTTCATCGATCCGAAGGCGGCGTTCTCGACGAGAAGGGCCAGGAGGTAGGGCGGCTGCCCGAAGACGCGCGTACTCCATCGGCGCTGCTGCTCGCCTCGACCCTCCGGTGGCGCGGGCACGACGCGGCTCCACACCTGGAAACTGGGCCAGCGACGAATCCCGACGCGGCTCGTCACCGCGCGCGCCGCACCGACCACCCGATGGGCGTTGCCCACCCGGAACGACAGCGGGACGATCCGCCACGGCACCAGGACGAACGACCCGTCGAGGATGACGACGCCCGCGGTCCGCTCGGGATATCGGCGTGCGAACGCCTCCACATACAGCGACGCCAGCGAATGCCCCACGACGACAACCGGTTCGGTGATACCCCGAGCGTCCAGCACCGCGGCCATCCGCTCCACCTCGCCCAGCAGCGACGGGTGATGACCCCGGCCGATGGGATCGGACAGCCCGTAACCCGGCCGGTCATAGCGGATGACCCGCCACGACGAGGAGAGCCGCGCCACCAACGGATCGAGATCGAACCAGTTGCTCCCGAGCGCCGCCATCAGCAGCAGCGGCGGTCCCGAACCCTCGTCCAGCACGTGGAGCCGATGCTCCCCGACCGTCACGAACTCACCGGGTGAATCCAGACCCGCGTCGGGTGTCGTCTCGTGCACGCGTCCAGTGTGCCCGCGCGGATGGCGCGGCGTCGCCGGACGGCACGACGCGCTCACAGCCGATCCGTCAGCGGTCGTCCTGCGCGTCCAGGCAGCTCCGCAGCCGTCTCAGGCCGTCCCGGATGCGGGATTTCGTGGTGGGCAGGGGTGTGTCGGTGCGTGCCGCCACCTCGGGATAGGTGAGTCCGCCGAAGTACGACATCTCGAGGCTTCCTCGCTGCAGCTCCGTGAGATGTCCGAGGCAGGTATGCACTGCGCTCACCTCCACCGACCGCAGCACCGCTTCGAGCGGAAGATCCTGCGTCATCTCGGGTTCGGCGGCCCGGACGCCGTACTCCGACAACCGCTCGGTCTGCATGTCCTCGGTACGGACCCGGTCGACGGCGCGCCGGTGCGCGATCGTCATCATCCAGGTGATCACCGATCCGCGGGTCGGGTCGTAATCGGCGGCACGCTGCCAGTACTGCAGGTAGGCCTCCTGGACGATCTCCTCGGCGTAGTGCCGATCACGCACCACCCGGACGGCGAGGCCATAGATCCGCGAACTGGTCAGGTCGTAGAAACGCGTGAACGCCGCACGGTCGCCTTCGGCCACCAGGGCCAGCAGGTCCCGTAGGACCTGCGATTCTCCCCCGCCCCCATGATCCGCATTCGCGGTGGCGTCGCTCTCCCTCGGCGCCACGGTTTCAGGTGCTGCCGGGTCGGGGACGAGGCACGGGAAGACTCGGTGGCTGCCCGGGAGTCGCCGTGAACCGGATGTGGGTCGGTTGCATGTCAGCGACGGTCCGCCCGACGGTCCTGGTGTGCGAGCTCTTCGACAACCATTCCGGTACCTCTCGTCAGACGTCGGGGGTCGATGAATAGGTCGTTGGACTCTAGCGCGTCGTTACACATTGTGTTCGGTTGTAGCCCGTTGGGAGGACAGCAGGCCCTTCGAAGGGCCAGGACCATTCAACGACGGCGGAGTGGTACCCAAAACCTCTCCGCGGTGAACTACACATGACATCCGCTTGCCCGGAATCGGCGCGGGCACCTAGCGGTCGGGGTAGGAATACGCGGTGGCCACCTTTCGCCAGCCGGGCCCGGCGCCAGCCGAGATGCTGCGCACGGGTGCGCTCGCCGTGCGCGGCGCGTTCCGGCCGCGCCCGCCGGACCGGCGACTCATCGACGCCATCGAGGACGCCGGGCTCCCCGACGGCGAGGTGACGGTCCGGGTGCGCGCCCTGCCCCAGGTTGCGCGACGGGTACCGCTCGCCGGCCTCGCCGAGGGAGCTCGTACCCTGCGTCGCGCGTCGTCGGCGATGACGACCTTCGTGGTCGAGCACCCCGAGGCCGCGTTCTTGGTCGATCCCGGCTTCTGCCGCGACGCCCATCACCGCGTCCTGCCCGAATTGCCGACGATCTTGCGCCCGCTGGTCACCCCGCCGCGGTCGACGGTCAGCACCGCCGACGGTCTCGAGCTGCGGCCGCTGCACCGCTCCCCCGACTTCGCCCTGCCGACGCACGCTCACTGGGATCACGTATGCGGCCTGCTGGACCTGCCCGGCCTGCCGGTGTGGCTACCTCGGCCCGAACGCGAATGGATACTGGCGGGCACGCGACCACCGGTCGGCGGGGTGCGGGCGGCTCTGACCGACGGCCGACCGATCCTCGACTACGAACTCGACGGCCCGCCCGTGTCCACATTCGTCGCGAGCCACGACCTGTTCGGCGACGGCTCCGTGGTCGTCGTCGACCTCGGCGGGCACACCCCCGGGAGCGTCGGCGTCCTGGCCCGCACGTCCTCCGGCCCGGTCCTGCTCGCCGGCGATGCGGCCTGGCACTTCGAGCAGGTAGCGCGCCTGCGCCAGAAGCCGAGCATCCCCGGCGAATTCGTCGACGACGACCGCGACGCGGCGTTCGCGACGCTGCACCGGCTCCACCTGGCCCGCCACACCGTGCGCGTGATCCCCACCCACGACCACGACGCCGTCGGAGCACTCTGCGGCTGAGGCGAACGGGGGGGCGGGCTCAAACGTGAAGAAGTCACACGCATGGACCTGTCCCGTGCGACACCTCAACTGTCACCTCGGGTCAGGCGGGTTTCGGCGAGCGGTGGCCGGATCAGAATCAGAGGCCCTGATTCGAATCCCCGCCTCGATTGTCCCCGCCGCCTCCGTTGTCCCCGCCGGTTTCGCAGACGGCCGCGACATCCCGGGGCGTGTTCCCGGGAGTGCGGTAGGTCTGGACGGCCCACGCGACCTTCTTTTTCGTCACCGGAGACAGCACCTCGGTCCGCCGGATGCCGACCGCGAAACACCCACCGGTCATTACGAGTTTCTGGAGTTCCCCTCGATCGAGCCACCTGCCGATCCCGCTGTACGGCAGATCCGTTCCGGCGAAAGCCGGCACGATCCCGGTACGCGCGATGTCACGCGTCTGCGCCGCATTGAAGAGCGTATTGAACTCCATACGGACACCGACGTTGGGCCAGAACCAGTTCTGGTAAATCGTCGGGAACGAGCTGAAACCCGCTCCCGCAGGGGTACTCAGGCCGTGACCCTCGCCAACGGGTGCCGCCCCGGCCACACCGCCGTAGAGTCCCACACCCGATCCCGTCAGCATCACGGCCGACGCGGCGATCGAAACCACAACTCTCCGCGCACTTTTCATCTCTCTGAGCCTCCAGGTCAGCTATTCATGAGACAAGTTGCGCTGCGCAGCGTCTTCAGCGTCGCACAGATTGAGGATGGTGTACATCACGCTTAGGAACGCTCATCACACAGGACCCCAGGGTGCCAAGGCACCTCAAGCGTCCTGCGGTTTCGCCAGCGGGAACGCGAGCGACTCGCGGATCGACTGTCCGGTGATGAGCATGACCACGCGGTCGACACCGACACCCAGACCTCCGGTCGGCGGCATCGCGTATTCCAGTGCCTGCAGGAAGTCCTCGTCGAGTTCCATGGCCTCGGGATCGCCGTCGGCGGCCAGGATCGACTGCTCGGTGAGACGTGCCCGCTGCTCCACCGGATCGGTGAGTTCGGTGTAGGCCGTGCCGAGTTCGACGCCCCAGGCGACGAGGTCCCATCGCTCGGCGACGCCCGGCTTGCTCCGGTGCGCGCGGGTGAGGGGTGACGTCGACGTCGGAAAGTCGGTGTAGAAGGTCGGGAAGGTGGTGCGATCCTCGCCGAGGTGCTCGTACAACTCCAGGACGATCTGCCCGGCGTCCCAGTCGGGCCGGTGATTGATCTCCAGGCGGTCACACACCGCGCGCAATTCCTCGACGGAGGTCTCCGGCGTGATGTCCTGCTCCGCGCCCTCCGAGACCACCTGATGAACGGTCTTGACCGGCCACTCCCCGGAGATGTCGACGCGCTCTTCGTTTCCGTCGGCATCGGTGCGAACGATGACCGGTTCCCCGTAGGCCGCCGTCGCCGCGTACTGGATCATCTCGCGCGTCAGATCGAGCATCTTGAGGTAATCACTGTGCGCCTCATAGGCTTCCAGACTCGTGAACTCCGGGTTGTGACTGAAGTCCACACCCTCGTTGCGGAAATTGCGGCCGATCTCGAAGACCTTCTCGACCCCGCCGACACACAGTCGTTTGAGGTAGAGCTCCGGGGCGATCCGCAGATACAGGTCGAGGTTGTAGGCGTTGATGTGCGTCTGGAACGGGGTGGCGTTCGCGCCGCCGTGGATCTGCTGCAGGATCGGCGTCTCGACCTCGAGAAAGCCACGAGCGCCGAGGAAGTCACGCAACGACTTCACGACGAGACTGCGGGTCGCCAGCGACTTGCGCGTCTGCTCGTTGATGGCGAGGTCGACATAGCGCTGGCGGACACGCGCTTCCGGATCGGTGAGGCCGGCCCATTTGTCGGGTAGCGGACGCAGGCATTTGCCGTTGATCCGCCAGGCGTCGATCAGGATCGACAGCTCACCCTTCCGACTCGTGCCGACGACGCCGCGGGCCTGGATCAGATCCCCGAGGTCGACGTCGGTACCGAAATCGGGTGTGCCCGGGATGATCCGGGAATCCTCGACCAGCACCTGCACCTCGCCGGACCAGTCGTGGACGTCGGCGAACACCACTTTGCCGAAGTCCCGAAGTCGCGTCACGCGTCCGGCGACGGTGACGACGGTTCCCTCTGGTTCGGCCTTGGCCGCCGCGATCGTATGAGTGGGTTGATCGGCCGGCGGGTACGGATCGAACCCGCGCTCGACGAGCCGGTCCATCTTCTCGAGTCGGACGCGCACCTGTTCCGGCCGGTGGACGATCGCACCCTCGGGTGTGGCTGCCTCGGCGTCGAGCTCGGCGATGAGCGCGGGCGCGTTGACACCGGGCGGGATCGACGGCGGCCCCTGCGTGTAGTGCTTGGCCCGTCCGAAGCGCGGCAACGTGATGAAACCCTCGGTCACGATCGCGGCTAGGCCCACCCGGGGCAGGATCCGGCTGTCCTCGAAGCACAGGTAGCGCGACTGCCAGTCCGGCAGATACTTCGCATTCGACTTGTACAGCGACTCCATCTGGAAGAACCGCGAGCCGAACATGAGGATCGAGTAGCCCATCCGCATCACGGGCCCGGCCCCGATCTGGGGGCCCTGCTCGAAGAACGCCCGGAACGCCGCGAAGTTCAGCGACACCTCGGTGATGCCCAATTGCTCTGAGTTACGGCACAACTCGGCGACCATCGTCTCCACGACGCCGTTGGGTCCGTGCCGGTCACGACGCATCAGGTCGAGCGAGACACCCCGGCGCCCCCAGGGCACGAAGGACAGCATGCCGACGACCCGCTCGCCGGGGGTGCCCTCGTCCATCACGGCCTCGACCAGCAGGCAGTCGCCGTCGGCGGGATCGCCGATGCGCGAGAGCGCCATCGCGAAGCCGCGTTCCTCGTCGGTGTCGCGCCAGTCGTCGGCGCGCGCGACGATCTGCGCCATCTCGGTGTCGCCGATCTCGTTGTGTCGTCGGATGCGAACGCCGACCCCGGCACGACGGGTGCGGGTCACGGCCTGGCGCACCGCCTTCATGGCCGGCCCGCTGAGGCTGAACTCGCGCGTGTGCAGGATGGCCTCGTCGCCGATGTTGAGTGAGACGAAACCGGCGGCGTCGAAGGCGGCCGCGCCACGCGGGCTCGACCCCATGGATGCCGGATGCCACCCGTATTTCTCGCACAGGGTGAGGAATTCGGCGATGGCATCCGGCCACGACTCCGGATCGCCGATCGGGTCACCGCCCGCCAGTCCGACGCCTACCTCCACCCGGTAGGTGATCGCTGCCCGACCATCGGGCGAGAACACGACGGCCTTGTCGCGACGGGTCGAGAAGTACGCGAGCGAATCGTCGTCGTTGAATCGCGTGATCAGCGCCCGGATGAGCGCCTCGTCCTCGGCGGTGATGAGCCAGCGCAGCCGTTGCGACCGGAACAGCACGACGGCCGCGGCGATCAGCGCCAGCGCGCCGAACAGTCCCAGCAGACCGTTCACGAACAGGTGGGTGTGCCGACCGTCGAACGAGGCATCCTGGTCGATGGCGCCGAACGCCACGACCCGGTTGAACGCGTACGGCAACCGGTCGCCTCGGGTCAGCGTGTGCGGGAACGCCCACACCAGGGCCCAGCCCAGCAGCGTCGCGATCGCCAGTCCGGCGATCAGGGTGCCGAACGCCGCCAGGACGGCGCCTTTGCGGACCCGTGTGTAGAACTGGCGGTATGTCGACAGCAGGAACATCAGGGCAAGCGCGTCGATGAACAGTCCGAGGTAGATGTTCGTGCGGTCCCACCGCGTCACGCCCAGGTCGTCGGCCAGCGACGGCACGAGATAGAGCGCGTTGGTCGCCATGAACAGGATCAGGTAGATGACGCTGATCCACCAGGCGATCCGCTTGCGGGCCGAGAGCGCGACGGCGATGAGGGCGAGCACGAACGCCCAGGCGAAGCTGGTGTCGGGGAGGGTGATGAGGTAGTCGTCGACGTAGCGGCGGGGGTCGTGGATCAGATGCCGTATCGCCGGGAAGAGGCTGGACAGCAACGCGATTGCCGCCAGGACACCGACGATCGTGCCGGCGATGTGCGGGGCGCGGGACCCGAACCCGGAGGGCCGTCGGATCTTGTCGAGCAGCGCGAGGGACCTGCGGTCGGCCGCGGTGGGCGTCCGCGGTCCCACGTCGCGGTGCTCGCCGGGATTCTCGGGGTCGACCGGCGCGAGGGGGGTGTCGGTGGCCATGCGTAAAAGGTAGTCGGGATGAGAGGTATGTCCCGGCACTCCACGCGGATTGGCCCCGTCCGGCACAGATCGTCTTGCGTCCCCGACGGCCGAGGTGGCCCGGCGGGCGGTGGAACGGCATGATCGAAGCCGTGTACGACGTGACGATCCGGGACGACTCCATCCGACTCGGCCAATTCCTCAAACTCGCCAACCTGATCGAGTCAGGGGCCGAGGCCAAGGAGGTGATCGCCGACGGTCTGGTCACCGTGAACGACGAGGTGGAGACCAGGCGCGGCCGTCAGCTGACGATTGGCGATGTGGTGTCGGTCGGCGGGATGAGCGTGCGAGTCGTCGCCGAAGGCGACGTGCCCTGATCCGAAGAAGCGTCCCCCATTGCTCCCTGAGGTGCGAGGAGCGACAGCGACGAGCCTCGAAGGGCGCTAGGACCGTACGCCGAACCGTCTGAGCTCGGCGGGTGTGATGAGTCGCTCCGCTTCGGCGGGGAACATCGTCGTGGAACCGCGGCGGCCCCCGAGTCGCCCGCCGGTCAGCGAGTTCAGCAGAGAGCCCCGGCGGGGCGAGTGAAATGTGTCAGCCAACTTCATGACCAATCACTTCCTGATACTTCACATTCGTTACAACGGACTGGAACTTTGTTTTACTGTAGCGGCTGTTCCCGGTCGTGTCGCCGGACTTTCCAGTGGCTTTCGCCACGCCCCCGCGACTGCCGACACGTGTGAATCCCGCAGCTCCGGTTCCCGAAACGGCGAGTGCCGCACACGACGGCTAGATCGATCGTCGCACGAGAACTGTTACCTCGCGCGTAGCGACGCGCCCCTCACCTGCATGAATGACCCGGGCGCGGCCAGGCGTTCACTCGCCCCCGCGGGTCGCCGTCGAACGACCGAAGCCGCCGACCCGGGATTCGGGCCGGCGGCTTCGGTGTGATGGACGACGATGGCGGTCGGTGCGCCTCTCGGCAAACAGGCCGCTCGAAGCGGCAAAGGGTGGGACCCGGGGCATTGAGTCGGTCACCGTCGCGGGGTACAACCGCGCTTCCGCACGAGGTATTCCATGGGTCGTCCCACTCTCCCGGCCCGCTATCCCGCGGCACTGGCGCGGCGTCGGCGGACCCGCTTCACGACGAACCAGGCGACCATGAGAACCAGCACGGCGATCACGATGTTGCTCAGCACGCCACTCCACCGTTCGAGTGCGGGGGCGATCGCCGGACCGAAGCCGAAGCCGATCCCGATCCACAGCGCGTTCCACACCCCCGACCCCAGCGTCGTGTACGCGGTGAAGCGCCAGAACGGCATCTTCTCGATGCCCGCCGGGATGGAGACGAACGACCGGACGAGGGGCACGCACCGACCGAGGAGAACCGCCATTCCGCCCCAGCGGACGAAGTACTCCTCCGCCTTGTCGAAGTCGTCGTAGTCGAGCAGCGGCATCCGGCCGACGAGTCGCCGGGTGCGATCGCGGCCCAGAGCCGCACCGATCCAGTACCAGAGCCAGGCCCCGACGAGCGACCCGATGGTCGCCGCGGCCCAGGCGAGCCAGACGTTCATGCGGCCCTCGTAGGCGAGGAAGCCGGCGCCGGGAAGAACGGCTTCGGACGGAATGGGCGGCAGGAAGGTCTCGAGGAGGATCGCCACCCCGACACCCAGCTCGCCGAGCGTGTCCATGAGGTCGAGAATCCAGCCGATGAAACCGCTGTGACCTTGCGACGGGTCGGTCTGGGCGAGTACGGCGGCGAGCTGCGTTGGCAAGGAGATGTTCCGTCTGTCCGAGGGCGGGCGGCTGGTCCCCGGCTTCGGTGACCACTTCGGCCGCCACTCTAGTCGGACGTCCGATTCATCCGGTTCTCGTGCAGGTCAGCCGACCGGCGCCGTCAGGCGAGGCCGGCGAGGAACCGGTTGGCCCACTGCACCGCGGTCACGCCGGGACGGACCTCGAAGTCCCGGTAGGTGCCGTGCGACCCGGACTGGAGGAATTGGTTGAACGACCTGATCTGCTCGCGAGCGCGCGCGTCACCGAGCTCCTGCGCGATCTCGCCGGGGCCGCCGAGGGTGAGCAGTTCGGAGAAGATCGCGCCCGCCTCGGCCTGGTACTGCACGATCTGGCTCGGCGTCGGGTCGCTGGTCTCGGCGAGGTAGCCGACGATCCGAGTCACGTAGTAGTCGCGGGGCACGTTGCAGTAGACGTCGGTGGGTTCGCAGAGGGTGAACGCCCTGGGCAGGACCCACCCCATGCCGTCGAGGCGTGGTCCGCCACTGCCCTCACCCCTCAGGGCGGGGCCGATGAGATTGTCCCGCTTGGACCGCCGCGGATCCGCGATCAGCACGACCCCCGCGACCTGGCTCGGACGGATCGCGGCGCGACCGGTGCCGATTTCGGATGCGAGGTCACCGGCGGCGTCGGCGCCCTGGCTGTAGCCGACGAGCGCGATCCGGGTACCGGGGCATCGTCGGAGCATCTGAAGGGCGAGCCCCGTGGTGTTGGCAACCGCCTGCGCCTTGGACTTGCCGTAGATCGCCTTCTCCCACGGGAACGCCGTGGCGTCGTAGCCGACGTACTGCACGCGGGTTTCCGGTCCGAGCCCGGCGGTGATCTCCCCCAGCACACCCGGGCTGGCGCCGTTGGACCAGGTCCCGGGGACCGCGAGCACATAGATCTCCGGGCACCCCCGGGGCGCGGCGGTCGCCGTCGGGACGGCGAGCACACCGCCGGCCAGGAGCGCACACAGCAGGGCACATACAGTCGCGACGATCCGACGCATGGTCCGTTCCCTTCGTACCGGCCGAGGAGGCAGCTTCACCGCCGAGTCTAGGTCGGGCGTCCGGCGGGCGTGTTGCCGCCTGCGGAACTCCCGTGGAACGACGGATCTGCCTACGCAGAACTCCCGCCCACCCTGAGCGGGTGAGCGGGAGTTCGGTGTCGTACGTACTACACGAAGCGCGCGATCAGCGCTGCGCGACCTGTGTGGGCACGATCGGTGCGGGCAGGTCCGACGCCCCGGTGAGGAACGCGTCGGCGGCCGCGGCGGCCGAGCGCCCCTCGGCGATGGCCCACACGATGAGCGACTGTCCGCGCCCGGCGTCGCCGGCGACGAAGACACCCGGCTGACCGACGGCAGCGAAGTTGCCGTCGCGCTTGACGTTTCCGCGGGGGTCGTACTCGACGCCCATCTTGTCGAGGAGGTCCTCGCGCTCGGGTCCGACGAAGCCCATGGCGAGCAGCACCAGGTCCGCCTCGAGTTCGAAGTCCGAGCCCTCGACCTTCTCGAAGCGGCCGTCGCGCATCACGACCTCGTGCGCCTTGAGCCCGGTGAGCTTGCCGTCCTCGCCGACGAACTGCTCGGTGTTGACCGAGAAGACGCGCTCGCCGCCCTCTTCGTGGGCGGACGACACGCGGTACATGAGCGGGTAGGTCGGCCACGGGGTCGACTCGGCACGCTCGATCGGCGGCTTCGGCATGATCTCGAACTGATGGACGATCTCCGCGCCCTGGCGCAGGGAGGTGCCCAGGCAGTCGGCGCCGGTGTCGCCACCGCCGATGATGATGACCTTCTTGCCCTTGGCCGAGATCTGGCCCTCGACTTCGTCGCCGAGCTGCACCCGGTTGGCCTGCGGCAGGAACTCCATGGCCTGGTGGATGCCGTCGAGCTCACGCCCGGGGATCGGCAGATCGCGACCGATGGTCGAACCGTTGGCGAGGATCACCGCGTCAAAGTCGGCGCGCAGCTGCTCGACGGTGACGTCGACACCCACGTTGACGCCGGTGCGGAAGACGGTGCCCTCGGCCTCCATCTGCGCGAGACGACGGTCGATGTGGCGCTTCTCCATCTTGAACTCGGGGATGCCGTAACGGAGCAGGCCACCGATGCGGTCGGCCCGTTCGAACAGCGTCACGTCGTGTCCGGCACGCGTGAGCTGCTGCGCCGCAGCGAGTCCCGCGGGCCCGGAGCCGACGACGGCCACCGACTTGCCGGTCTTCTCCGACGGCATGACCGGGGTCACCCAGCCGTTGTCGAAGGCGTTGTCGATGATCTCGACCTCGACCTGCTTGATGGTGACCGGCGGCTGGTTGATCCCCAGCACGCACGACGCCTCGCACGGAGCCGGGCACAGGCGGCCGGTGAACTCCGGGAAGTTGTTCGTCGCGTGCAGACGTTCGATGCCGTCGCGCCACTGGTCCTTGTAGACCAGGTCGTTCCACTCGGGAATCAGGTTCCCCAGCGGGCAGCCGTTGTGGCAGAACGGGATACCGCAGTCCATGCAGCGGCTCGCCTGCGTCTTCAGATGGCCCTTGTCGAAGTCGGTGTAGACCTCTTTCCAGTCCAGCAGACGCAGTTCCACCGGGCGGCGGTCGGGCAGCTCCCGCTCGGGGTGCTTGAGAAATCCTCTGGGGTCAGCCACGTGCGGCCTCCATGATCGCTTCGTTCACGTCTCGCCCGGTCTTCTCCGCCTCGGAGATGGCCAGCAACACACGCTTGTAGTCGCGCGGCATGACCTTGGCGAACTTGGTCTGGGCGGTGTCCCAATCGCCGAGCAGCGCTGCCGCGACCGGGGATTCGGTCTCGGCGCGGTGCTCTTCGATGATCGTGGCGAGGAACTCGATGTCCTCGTCCTCGAGCGGCTCGAGGTCGACGAGCTCGGTGTTGAGGTTGTCGGCCAGCTTGCCCTCGGGGTCGAAGACGAACGCCATACCGCCGGACATGCCCGCCGCGAAGTTGCGGCCGGTCTCGCCGAGGACGACGACGCGTCCACCCGTCATGTACTCACAGCCGTGGTCGCCCACACCCTCGACCACCGCGGTGACGCCCGAGTTGCGAACGCAGAAGCGCTCACCCACGATGCCGCGCAGGAAGATCTTGCCCGCGGTGGCACCGAAGCCGATCACGTTGCCGGCGATGATGTTGTGCTCGGCGACGAAGTCGTCCGGCGCGTTGCGTGCCGGACGGACCACGAGGCGACCGCCCGAGAGACCCTTGCCGACGAAGTCGTTGGCGTCGCCCTCGAGGCGCAGCGTGATGCCCTTGGGAACGAAGGCACCGAAGCTGTTGCCGGCCGATCCGGTGAAGTCGACGATGATCGTCCCGTCGGGAAGACCCTGTGCGCCATAGGCCTTGGTGACCTCATGGCCCAGCATGGTGCCGACGGTGCGGTTCACGTTGGTGATCTTCGAGGTGAAGGACACCCGCGTGCCGTGGTCGATGGCCTCGCGGCTCTGCGCGATGAGCTGCTGGTCGAGCGCTTTGTCCAGGCCGTGGTCCTGCACGCCGGAGCAGTACAGGTCCTGGTTCATGAACGGCGACTCGGGCATCGCCAGGATCGACGACAGGTCGAGCTTGCCCGCCTTCTCCGACTTCCAGTGCGCGAGCGCCTTGGTCGTGTCGAGCGCCTCGACGTGACCGACGGCCTCCTGCAGGGTGCGGAAGCCCAGGCGCGCCAGCAGTTCCCGGACCTCTTCGGCGATGTACAGGAAGAAGTTCTCGACGAACTCCGGCTTGCCCGCGAAACGCTCCCGCAGCAGCGGGTTCTGGGTGGCGACACCCACCGGGCACGTGTCGAGGTGACACACCCGCATCATGATGCAACCCGCGACCACCAGCGGCGCGGTGGCGAAACCGAACTCCTCGCCACCCAGCAGGGCGGCGACCACGACGTCGCGACCGGTCTTGAGCTGGCCGTCGACCTGCACGACGATCCGGTCGCGGAGTCCGTTGAGCAGCAGGGTCTGCTGGGTCTCGGCCAGGCCGATCTCCCACGGCGCACCGGCGTGCTTGACCGAGGTCAACGGCGTTGCGCCGGTACCGCCGTCGTGCCCTGAGATGAGGACGACGTCGGCGTGCGCCTTCGAGACACCGGCCGCGACGGTGCCGACGCCCACCTCGGACACCAGCTTCACGTGGATCCGGGCCTGCGGGTTGGCGTTCTTCAGGTCGTGGATCAGCTGCGCGAGATCCTCGATCGAGTAGATGTCGTGGTGCGGGGGCGGCGAGATGAGGCCGACGCCCGGCGTCGATCCACGGACCTCGGCGACCCACGGGTACACCTTGTGCGGCGGCAGCTGCCCGCCCTCACCCGGCTTCGCACCCTGCGCCATCTTGATCTGGATGTCGGTGCAGTTCGACAGGTAGTGCGAGGTGACGCCGAAACGGCCCGACGCGACCTGCTTGATCGCGCTGCGACGCCAGTCACCGTTCTCGTCGTGATGGAAGCGCCGCGGATCCTCGCCACCTTCACCGGAATTCGAGCGACCACCGAGCCGGTTCATGGCGATCGCGAGGGTTTCGTGCGCCTCCGCGGAGATCGAACCGAAGCTCATCGCGCCGGTCGAGAACCGCTTCACGATCTCGCGGGCCGGTTCGACCTTCTCGATCGGAATCGGGTCGCGGTCACCGAAATTGAAGTCGAACAGGCCGCGCAGCGACGCCATCTGGCGGGACTGGTCGTCCACCAGCTTCGTGTATTCCTTGAACACCTTGTACTGGCCGGTGCGCGTGGAGTGCTGGAGCTTGAAGACGGTGTCCGGGTTGAACAGGTGGTACTCGCCTTCGCGGCGCCACTGGTACTCGCCGCCGACCTCGAGCTCGCGGTGGGCGCGCTCGGACGGGCGATCGGAGAATGCCAGCGCGTGGCGGGTCGCGACGTCGGCGGCGATCTCGTCGAGACCGATGCCGTCGAGCTGGCTGTTGAGCCCGGTGAAGAACTCGTCGACGGTCTCCTGCGAGATACCGATGACCTGGAAGAGCTGTGCACCGGTGTACGAGGCGAGGGTCGAGATGCCCATCTTGCTCATCACCTTCAGCACGCCCTTGCCGGCGGCCTTGATGTAGTTCTTCTGCGCGGTGGCGAAGTCGAGGTTGCCGAGCACACCGCGCTCGGTCATGTCCTCGATCGACTCGAAGGCCATGTACGGATTCACCGCTGCCGCACCGAAACCGACGAGCGCGGCCACGTGGTGGACCTCGCGGCAGTCACCCGACTCGACGATGAGACCGGCCTGGGTGCGCTTGCGTTCCCGCACCAGGTGGTGGTGCACCGCAGCCGTCAGCAGCAGCGACGGGATGGGTGCGTAGGTCTCGTCCGACTCGCGGTCGGACAGGATCACCAGGTTCACGCCGTCGTCGATCGCGGCGCTGACCTTCGCACGCACCTCGTCGAGGGCCTTGCGCAGACCGGCGCCACCCTCGGCCACCGGGTAGAGGCCGTGGATGTGGACGCTGCGGAAACCGGGCAGCGCGTCGTTGGAGTTGATCTCCACCAGTTTCGCGAGCGTGTCGTTGTCGAGGACCGGCGACGGCAGCTCGATCTGACGGCACGACTCGGGGCCGGGGTGCAACAGGTCGGCCTCGGTGCCGATGGTGCCGCCGACGCTGGTCACGATCTCTTCGCGGATCGCATCGAGCGGCGGGTTGGTCACCTGGGCGAACAGCTGCTGGAAGTAGTCGAACAGCATGCGCGGACGCTTGGACAGCACCGCGATCGGGGTGTCGGTACCCATCGAGCCGAGTGCCTCGGCACCGGTCTTCGCCATCGGCGCGACCAGCAGGTCGAGTTCCTCACGGGTGTAGCCGAACACCTGCTGGCGCAACGCGACCCGGTCGTGCGGCATGTGCTGATGCGGCGGCGCCTCGATGTCGTCGACCGCGACCAGTCCCTGCTCGAGCCACTCACCGTAGGGGTGCTCGGCAGCGAGCTCGTCCTTGATCTCCTCGTCGTCGACGATGCGGCCGGCAGCGGTGTCCACCAGGAACATGCGGCCGGGCTGAAGACGCATCTTCTGCACGACGTCGGCGTGATCGATGTCGAGCACGCCGACCTCGGAGGCCATCACGACGAGCCCGTCCTTGGTGACCCAGATCCGACTGGGCCGCAGGCCGTTCCGGTCGAGCACGGCACCCACGACGGTGCCGTCGGTGAAGCACACCGACGCCGGTCCGTCCCAGGGCTCCATCAGTGCGGAGTGGTAGCGGTAGAAGTCCCGGTGCTCAGGTTTCATCGACTCGTGACGCTCCCAGGCCTCCGGGATCATCATGAGCACGGCGTGCGGGAGGGAGCGTCCACCGAGGTGGAGCAGCTCGAGCACCTCGTCGAACCGGGCGGTGTCCGACGCACCCGGGGTGCAGATCGGGAAGATCTTCGACGCCGCGTCGGCCCCGAAGGCCGCGGTGTCGATGAGCGCCTCGCGGGCCCGCATCCAGTTCTCGTTACCGGTGACGGTGTTGATCTCGCCGTTGTGGGCGACGCGGCGGAACGGATGCGCCAGCGGCCACGACGGGAAGGTGTTGGTGGAGAAGCGCGAATGCACCAGACCGAGCGCGCTCTCGACACGCGAGTCCTGCAGGTCGACGTAGAACTCCCGCAGCTGCGGCGTCGTCAGCATGCCCTTGTAGACGAAGGTGCGTCCGGACAGGCTCGGGAAGTAGACGGTCTCACGTCCGGGCCCGTCGGCGCCGGCGCCCTTGTTGCCGAGTTCGTACTGGACCCGTTTGCGCACGACGTAGGCGCGACGCTCGAGTTCCATGCCCTCCGCGCCGCCGACGAACACCTGCCGGAAGGTCGGCATGGCATCGCGGGCAAGTGCTCCGAGCGAGTTCTCGTTGGTCGGCACCTCGCGCCAGCCGAGCAGGGTCAGACCCTCTGCCTCGATGACCTTCTCCACGCCCTCGCAGGCGAGGCGGGCGTCTTCCGAGCCCTGGGGCAGGAAGGCGATACCGGTCGCGTAGCTGCCCTCCGCGGGCAGCTCGAAGTCCACGGTCTCCCGCAGGAAACGGTCCGGGACCTGGATCATGATGCCCGCACCGTCGCCGGTGTTGGGCTCGGCACCCGCGGCGCCGCGGTGCTCGAGATTGACCAGGGCCATGATCGCCTTGTCGACGATGTCGCGACTGCGCCGCCCGTGCATGTCCACGACAAACGCCACGCCACACGAGTCGTGCTCATTGCGTGGGTCGTAGAGACCCACCGGTCCCGGAGCCTGCTTCATAGTTCGCCTCACTTTGCGCGCGAGGAGTGCACGCACTACCCGTCGTCGATGTCTGGGGCCACACCCGGCCGTGTCGGGCCGCGGACCACGATGTCCCCGGCGTCGTCGTGCTCCACCCGCATCGGGGCTGACCTGGGCAGAGCCGACGATCACAGCGGCGGTGAGTCCCGGTCAGCGCCGTTGCTGACGGTCCCTTCGGGCCGCATCGTCGGGACCCGAACCACCCTGCTCATCGCAGCTACCGCGCGCAGCACGCCAGAGCGCCCCCGGGCAGCCGTATGAGCATTGTGAGTCATTTTTCCACGCGAAGGGCCCACTCTCGAAATCCGGTTACCACAGAGACACCGCCGGTGCACGTCAGACGAAAATCCGGCGATTCGGGGTCCGCCCCGGAGACGGCCCGCGCGGGCCTTTCGGGAGCGTCGACGGTCGCGGTCCGATTGCGGCCGGGTCTCACCCTCACCGATCCCGCACCCGCACGGCATCGAGCCACTACCGTCAGGTGATGAGCGTCACCGTATCGGCCGATGAGCCCACCCCGGAAGCGGATCTCCTCGCGCATCCGTTCGGCCGCCTGGGCGTCGATCCGTACGGTTCGCGGCGTTCCCGTGCGGTCAACGCCTATCTGGCCCGGGTCACCTGGCCGATGATGACGGCGGCCGGGGTCAGCCACCCCCGCGTCACCGCGCAGATGATCCAGCGGACGCGCCCGGCACTGAACCGGACCATCGAGCGGATCAACCCGCCTCCGGCCAACACCCGGGTGAAGATCGTGCGTGAGAACTTCCGGGGTGGGCAGGTCCGTGGCGAGTGGGTGATCGGCCGGCAGGCGAGCGCTCCGGTCCCCGGTTCGCGGATTCTGTATTACATGCACGGGAGCGGGTACGTGGTGTGCTCGCCGCGAACGCACCGGGGCCTGGTCGGCCGGCTCGGCAACAAGACCGGGCTGCCCGCCTTCAGCCTGGACTACCGGCTCGCCCCCGAGCACGCCTGGCCGTGCGCGGGCAACGACGCCGTCCGCGGCTATCGCTGGCTGCTGTCCCAGGGGTACTGCGCCGAGGACATCGTGGTCGCGGGTGACTCCGCCGGCGGCCACCTGGCGCTCGACCTGCTCGCCGTCAACCACGCCACCGGGACCCCGCAGCCGGGTTCGATGGTGCTGTTCTCGCCGCTCTACGACCCGACTTTCCAACTGGCCGTGCGCAATCAGCGAACCGGGGTGCGGGACCCGATCATCGACGCGATGTCCGCCCGCAAGATCCTGCGGCTCTACACCCGGACCGCCGACCCCGATCATCCACGGATGCGCGTCCGTCTCACCCCGGACATGACCCTGCCCAAGACGCTCATCCAATACGGGGCGCGCGAGGTGATGGGGGCCGACGCCCGGGCCACCCACGACGAGATCACCGGCGCCGGAGGGGTTTCGGTGATCCAGGCCTGGCCCGACCAGGGTCACGTCTTCCAGCTGATCCCCCGCCTGTCGGCCGAGGCGCGGTCGGCCATCGACATCGCTGCGCGGTTCATCGAGGTGACCGCGCCGGTTCCTTCCGACTCGCAAACCCACCCCTTTTCCACAAACCCAGCACGCTTCGACGGGCTGGGTTTACGGAAATAGGGTGGGTTTGTCAGGGGGTCAGTCCGCGAGCCACGCGCCGTGCAGCCCGGCGGGGACGCGGATCGGGAGTTCGACGGTGGCAACCGGCCCGGCCGTCGGCTCGTCGGCGGCGAGAAGGTAGAAATACGAACGCATGTCGGCGGGGTCGGTGCCGATCGCGCCCCAGTGATCGCGTTCGGCGCCCGGGATGTAGATCGGCTCGCCGATCGCGGTTCCGGGACTCCAGAAGGTCTCGGTGCCGGCGGAGAGATCGTGGAACCAGAGACTGTCGGTGGCATCGGTGTCGCGGGGTCCCTTCGCCACCGTTGCCACGCGATGGTGGTCCCGGGTGAGCAACCGGTCGTCGACTCGCGGGAACTCCATGTTGAAGGCGTTGTCGCTGATCGTGTTCCGGGTGATGGTGCCATCCGGGCGGATGATCGCGCGGGTGAGCGCCGACGTCGCCGGCCGGGGTTCGGCGGCGAAACCACCCGGGTAGCTCCATTCCACGTAGTCGACGGTGACACCGTCGTCGGGGCCCGGACCGTCGAAGGCGTTGGCGAAGTGCCACACCCAGAACGGGTCGGTCTGGACCCAGCGCACCGGGCCGCCGTCGCGCGGGATGAGGGCGATGCGCGTGCCGTCGTCGGGTTGCCAGGACAGCAGCGAGCCACCGGTCATCGCGGCTTCGAGGTCGAAGATCAACGGGCACACGAAGAGTACGAGGTACCGCGACGTGAGGGCCATGTCGTGGATCATGACCGACTTGTCCAGACCGTCGACCGGGTTGGGCCCGGTTGCCGCCGTCCCGTCCGGATTCACGATCGACCAGGTGAGATACGGCGCTTCGAGGCTGTAGTTGAACAACATCATCTCGCCGGTGGCCGGGTCGATCTTCGGGTGAGCGGTACTACCGACCCGCATGGCGCCGTCGCAATCGGTCTTGGCCAGCGTCGCCAGCGTCGACGGTTCGAGCAGGTAGGGCTGGTCGGATTCGGCCATCGCCATCAACCGTCCGCCGTGACGGACGATGTTGATGTCGGGCAGTTCGCGGTAGGTGCCGGCGAGTTCGTCCCCGACTACACTCGCGGGTGGTGTGTACCCGTCGGTGAGACCGGACCAGAGTGCATGTCCGGCAGCCTCTTCCGCGATGACCATCGGGGTCCGGACGAAGCGGTTGGTGTACCCGACGCGAACGCCGTCGATGCTGATCCGGTGCACCATGCCGTCACCGTCGAGGGGATAGACGAACGATCCGATGGGATCGAAACGCGGATTGGGGCCGTTGCGCAGGTAGCTGCCGCGCAGATCCGCGGGGATCTCGCCGCGGACGGGCAGGTCGGTGACATCGACCTCCTCCCGCTGCGGGGCGTACACACCGGTGAGGTGGGCGTGATGCGCGAGGTCGACGGGGGCGGGCGTGGGGGGCGTGGCGATGGTCATCGGATGTCCTTCGGGCGGGTCGGTAGGAGGGCTGTGCCGCGGGGGTCAGCCGACGGTCGGGGCGGTGGAGGCGGCGGGCGCGCTTGGGGCCGCGTCGGCGATTGCCCGGGTCCGCTTGACCGCGAACACGATCAGCGCGATCGGCACGACCCAGTTGAGCAGGATGTTGCCCGGGTGGCTGCCGGGCACCGACGCCGACGACGCCAGCAATCCGGCAACGATGTGCGAGCAGCCCATGAGTGCGATCGCCCCGGCCCACAAGAGGCTGATCTGGCGGTTCTTCGCGCGGAACACGGGTGAGTGCCACAGGGCGGGATCGACGGTCTCGCGGGCGTACTGCTCGGTGAACGGGACCGTGAACGCGGACACGGCCATGACCGCGGCGAGGACGAACGCCGAACCACCGCGACCGAAGAACACGAGCGCTTCGTCGACCTGAGTATCACCGACGATGCCGATGAGCGCGATGACGCCGAACAGGACGACCCCGGCGACGTCGATGATCTTCCAACCGCCGCCGGTGCGGACGGCCTCGTAGATGGTGACGGCCAGGGCCAGCGCGCAGGCGGCGATCGCGGCGAGCGTGACGTGGTCGGCACCCAGGCGTTCGGCCGCCCAGGCGAACACGAACCAGGGGGCGAGTCCCAAGATCATCGATTTGGCGTTCACGGGTGGTCTCCTTCGGTACGGCCGAGGTGGGTCCTCGTTGGGGGTACACCCACTGTCCGCCGTACCGATGACGCGTACATCTGCGTCATGACGGAGAAAACTGCGCCAACCGTGCGACGATGCTCAGTTCTGCTGCCGACCCACGACGAACGCGGCGAGTTCGACGCGGGTGCGCAGGCCGAGTTTGGCGAGGGCGTGGGAGACGTGGGTCTGCACCGTGCGGGTCGAGATGAACAACCGGTCGGCGATCTCGCCGCCGCTCATGCCGGCCGCGACCAGTTCGGCGACGGTCGTCTCGGTCTTGGTGAGACTGTCCCAACCATGGGTCGGCCGGTCGCGTGCCGCGGGGTCGAGCCGAATCCCCAACGGACGCAACCGCGAGGCCACGCGTGCGGAGCTGGTGCTTGCTCCCATGGCACGCGTCAGTCGCATCGCTCGCCGGGCGAGCTCGCGGGCGCGGTCCCGGTCTCCCGAAAGGGCGACCGCGCACGCGGCTTCCTCCCACACGCACGCCTCGGACTGCCGGTCCCCGACCGCCTGCACGATCTCGGCGTACTCGTCGGCGGCGTGCACGATCGTCAACGGGTCCGCGTCGTGGAGCACCACCGAACACATCGCGCGGGCCACCGCGACGGGCCCGGACATGGGCGGCGCGGGCGGTACCGGGAACTCGTCGAGCCCGTCCAGAATGCTGCCGAGCAGCGCGGTGTCGCCCGCACGCGCGCCGATCCGCGCGGTCTCGAGAACGACGGTGGGCAGCCAGGAGTACAGACCGAACCGGCGGCCGTGGTCCCATGCGCTGCCGGCTGTCGTCGCGGCCGCACGTAGTTTCCGGTTCGCCTCGAGCAGCAGGGCGCGGGCGTGGGTGGGCACCGGGAAACCGAACTGGTCCGGTAGTCCCGTGTCGTCCCACGCGTCGAGGCGGGTCGACGCGGCCGCCAGGTCGCCGCGTAGCACGTCGACCATGGCCCGCCCGCCGACCGCCATCGACTTCCAGCCCATGTCCGCGGAGTCCGCGCGATCCAGTCCGGCATCGAAGGACGCCGCCGAATCGTCGAGGTCGCCGAGCCCGAGAGCTATTCCGCCGCGGGTGAACTCGTGGTACGCGGTCATCCAGTCGGCGCCCCGGCTCGATCGCAACCGGGCGGCCCCCGCGAGCAGGTCGGCCGCGGCCGCCGGGCCATGCGCATACTGTTCGATCAGCGACGGCCAGATGTCGGCCGACGACGTCGACAACGTGCCGCCGGCAGATTCCGCCGCGTCCCGACGCGAGGCGAGCAGCGCGATCCCGAGCGCCTCCTCCACCTCGCCGCGCAGGAACCGGCGTAGTGCCTCGGCGATCAGGCCGGACACCGATCGGGTGGACGCGTCCCGCTCGACGTCGAAGAACGGGGTGTCCGGCGCGGGCGCTCGTCCGTCGAGGATGCCTACGTAGTGCCGCAGGTCGGTGAGCGTGCCGGCGACGCCGTCGTCGACCGGGAGTTGCAGGGTCTCGTCGATCAGGTCCCGCACCCGGTCGGTGTCACCCTTGGCGATCAGGGCGAACAACAGGATTCGATGCAGCTCGGCGAACTCGGCGATCTCGGTCGCCAGTCCCATGCCGTCCTCGGCGACGCGTGAAGCCCGGTCGAGCTGCCCGGTTCGGGCGAGGGCGAGCGCGAGTGCGGTGTTGACCCCCGCCGACGGACGGGCGGTGCCGGCCAACGTCTCCAGGAGTTCCGCCGCGACCGCCGGCGTGCTGGCGAGTTCGCTCTCGGCACGGCGTACCGCCGCGAACATCGCGGATTCGTCACTACCCGAAGCGATTCGATGATGAGCCACGGACTGTGGATCGTGCCGAGTACTGGGATGGCTGGCGATCGCGTCGTGCAGCACCGAGCGCAGCATCGGATCGAGTTGTCGATAGGTGACATCGGCGTACAGATCGTGGGTGAACCGCAGTGCTCCCCCGTCGTCGACGCCGACGATCCCGGCGTCGATCGCCGACTGGGCCGGCCCGACCAGCGAGGCGGGCGGAACCGCGTCGACCGCGGCCAGTTGGGCGAGCGTCGCCGGGCGGCCCCACACCGCGAGCTTCTGCGTCAGCTCGCGGGCACGACCGTCGAGGAGGGCGACGTGTTCGGCGATCGCGTCCTCGAGTCCACTCGGTACCCCCGACGCGGTGCGTGCGTCGACCGCCGCGTGACCGTCGACGATCCGCAGACCGCCCGACTGCTGCAGCGCGCGCAGCACCGAGATCACGTGCATCGGGTTCCCACCCGATGCACCGAGCAGCCCGAAGAGTTCGGCGTCCGGTGCGGCACCGACGGTCTCGATCGAGATCCGGTGGACCTCGTCGGCGCCCAGCGGGGGCAGGGACCAGTCGACGACCTCCGCTCGCGCCACCAACCGGTTCAGCAGATCCCGTTCTGGGAGCGGCCGCCGGCCGAGGAGCATCACCAGCGGTAGCACCCGCGTGGCAGGTACGAGGCGGGACAACAGTTCCAGGGTCGCCGCATCGGCGTGGTGGGCATCGTCGATGACGAGCACGAGCGGCCCGTCGGCACACAGCGTGTCCACGCGCGCGTAGAGATCGTCGTCGAAGCCATCGGGAACCGGGGTCGGCAGATCCACTCCGAGCAGCTGCCCGGCGAGTCCGAACGGTTGGCGCCATGACAGTTCGTCTGCCCGCACCGTGCGAACGGAACCATCAGTGGCAGAGGCCAGTTCCCGGAGCGTATGGGTCTTTCCGGCGCCCGGGCCGGCGGTGATCACGCCGACCCCACGGCGGGCGGAACCCGAATCGCGTTGGGCAGCGGCGACGAAGTCGCGCATCTCGTCGACCACCGCCCGACGGTCGGCGGACTGGGACGCGAGCACGGACTCAGGGTATCGGTTGTGTCCGATTCGCGTGATCTATCTGCTCACCTCACCGGCCGAACTCGGACCCGTATCCCTGCCGGTCCGCAGCCGCGGCCAGTCGCCGGTCGAGGTCGTCGGACCAGTCGCGGGCGACCTGCGCGTCGAGCACGGCCAGTCGCTCGGCCACCGGCGCGCGCTGCGCGGGCCCGCACCCGGTGAGAAGGGACTCGAACAGCGCGCGCAGGCGGCGTTGCACCTGTACCTGGCCGGTGCTGTGCCGTCGGATCTCGTCGGTCCCGATCGCGACGTAGTCCGCCCAGCTGCGCCGGATGCCGCGGACCGAGGGGTCGCTCGAGAAATGTTCGCTGCGAAGCCGCGGAGCCAGCAGCAGCAACAGGTCCTCGGTGTGGTCGAGCGCCTGGACCACGACGCTCGGATCGTTGCTCCCAGCCGACATCGCCTTGAGCGCGATGTCCGAGATCGCCTGCAGCGCCGCGGCGGGACTCACCGAGGGTTGATGGGTGTCCCCGAACAGCAGACAGGCCAGCACGCGGCGCTTCTCCACCTGGATCGGATCACCGATGATCTCGACCACCGGGAGATCGTGCGGCACATGGTCGCCGACGGCGACGAGCACGTCGATCCGGACGTTCCACGACGCTGCGTATCGACGAAGACGATCACCGTTGACGGCCAGCAACACCCGACCCCGCGCCGACACCTCCCCCAGCCTGATCTGCATGCGTGGCGCATCCGTCGTGACGTCCAGATCGACGCTCGGTTCGCCCGGTCCGGCGACGACCGACGGAACGGCCTCACCGTCGAAACCGATTGCCACCGAGGGCTCGTCGTGCTTCACCGGCGACATCGGCAGCTGCCGCACGATCGCCGACCGGCCGTCGTCGGCGATCCACTGCAGCAGGCGCGAGGTGTTCAGGATCGTCCCGACCTTCCCGACGAGCGCGATGAACAGGTACGCGCTGACGGTCGTGAGCATGAATGCGATCGCCGTGGACAGGCCGGGGGTCGGCTCGTCCGGACCCCCGACCGACAGGTCGATCGCGATGATCACGCTGTAGACGAAGGTCGCGAGGAAGAAGCCGGTGGACCACCGCATGACGGGTTCTTGCTGCAGCATCGGGATCACCCGCACCGAGATCGACGACGCCCCGAACTGCATGGCGAGGGTGACGGCGGTGAACACGAGACCGGTCAGGGTCGCCATCGAACCGGCGATGACACTGAGCAGCGTCGCCAGGGTTCCCGGGTCGACCTCCAACTCGAGCAGCTCGTCGAATCCGACGGTGGTCCACGCGGCGACGATCGCCAGGGTCACCAGCACGACCGGCAGCCGCCAGATCGGGACCGTCCGCAGCGCCCGGCGCGTACGCCGCCATCGGATAGCGGTCGCCAGCGCACTCGGCACCTTCTCGGTCACGACGGTGACCGCCCCCGGCGCCGGTGTCGGAGTCGGAACGGGAGCCGGGGTGTCCGGCACCCCGAATCGGCCCGCCACCGCCTCCTGCACGACGATCTTCCATCGCATCAACGGTTCTCGATATCGCTGCTCACGCCCGATCGCGCGAGCCAGTTTGCGGGGGCGGTTCTTGTATCGCCACCGGGCCCATGGTGATCGCGGCCGCGCGAGTCGCGCGGCACCGAACCACAGCAGGACCGGGACGAACATGCCCACCAGTCCGGTCCAGACCTTGCCCTTGATCAGGGTGACGATCGCCAGGAGCACGTTGAGCACGACGACACCCGCCGCGACCAGCCGTGCCACCAGGCCGTTCTCGTTCCGGATGTCCCCGACGACCTCGAACGCCCCGAACGGCTGCAACCCGAGGAGGAAGAGCAGACCGATGGCGATCGCGACGAACACCGCGTCGATCGACGTCCGCCCCTCCTCCGCCCAGTAGACGTCGCGCAGGTGGAGGATGAGCGCGAACTCGTCGAGCACGAGCGCCGCTCCGATGCCGAACAGGGCCGCCAGGACACAGTCGATCACCGGTGTCCGGAGCGGGTCGACCGCGACGAATCCGAAGCCCGCCACCAACATCGCCATCATGCCGAAGAAGGCGTGGTGCACATGCACCCCGCCCGGCGTCACGTTGCCCGGCCACCAACTGACCTCAGCGCGGATCATCCGCACACTGAAGCGGATGAACAGGAAGGTCAGGACGAAGGCGAGCAACAGGAAGAACAACGGCAGACGACCGGTCTCGACGATCCGCTCATCGAACCACCCGGTCATCCCCCGACCCTAGCGGCAGCGCCGGGGGTTCTCGCGGGCAATCGCGACTCTGATCTACGGGCCGAGCTGGCGCAGTGCACTCAGAGCCGCGTTGTGGCCACACATTCCGTGCACTCCGGCGCCCGGTGGCGTGGACGCCGAGCAGATGTAGACACCCGGGATTCCGGTGCCATACGGGTCGGCCGCGATCCGGGGGCGCATCACGACCTGGAGGGGATCGTTTGCCCCGCCGATGATGTCGCCGCCGACGAGGTTGGCATTGCTCGCGGCGAGATCTGCGGGCGTGCGCACGACGGACCCGACGATCCGATCGCGCGTCCCCGGCGCGAATCGTTCCAGCTGCGCGAGCACGGCGTTCGTGGCGTCGCCGCTGTAGCCATGCGGCACATGTGCATAGACGTACACCGGATGGACGTCACCGACCGACCGCGCCGGATCGGCCAGATATTGCTGGGCGACGAGGACGAAGGGCCGCTCCGGCATCCGGCCACGATGGATCTCGGCCTCGGACGCGACGACCTCGGCGGCGGAGCCGCACACGTGCACGGTGCCCGCCCGACCGGAGAACTCGTCCCGCCACGGAATTCCGCCGTCGACGGCGAGGTCGAGTTTGACCGCGGCGGGCGCCCGCCGAAACCGTCGATACGCCTTACGGACTCGACTCGGGAGTGCGTCCCCCGCAAGGTCGGCGACCGCGCCGGGCTCCAGGTCGAGCACGACCACATCCGCCGGTGGGAGGTCGGAGAGGGAGCTGACCCGATGGCCGGTTTCGATCCGGCCGCCCAGCGTTGTCAGCACCGCGGCGAGGGCCTCCGGCATTCGGGCCGTCCCGCCCTTGATGATCGGCCAGCCGTACCGATGCGAGATGGCGGCGAACATCAGCGCGAACGCAGAAGTGGTCGGACGGGTGAGCGGGTACCACCCATGGGCGGCGTTCCCGGCGAACAAGGCCGCCGCCTCGTCCGTGTGCCACACCCGTCCCAGGACGGTTGCGGGCAGGAGAGCGGCGGGCCCGAACCGGGCAAGCGGGCCGAGATGACGCGGCACGTGCAGGAGCGGGCCCAGCACTTCCTGCGCCAGGCCGTCGAAGTTCTCCGCCAACGGACCGAACAGGCTCCGCCATCGTGGTCCGTCGACCCCGAGAAGCCGACTGGTCTCGTCCAGCGAGTTCATCATGGCGCCGGCCCGGCCGTCGGGCAGCGGATGTGCGAGGTCGATCTTCGGCCAGCCCCATTCGAGCCCATGGTCGGCGAGTCCGAGGCTCTGGAAGAACGGCGATGCCAGCCCGATCGGGTGGACGGCCGCGCCGTCGTCGTGCAGCAGGCCGGGCAGGATCCGCTCGGACGAGCGGGCGCCACCACCGATCGTCTCGGCCGCCTCCAGCACGGTCACCACGATGCCCCGCTGCGCGAGGGTGATGGCGGCGGCGAGCCCGTTGGGGCCCGCCCCCACCACGATGGCCGAGGTCATGAGCGGCATCGTATTCGATTTGCATCGGCACGACCGCGATCGCAGAACTCGATGCCGGGCTCGACATGGTGGTTGCCCGGATGAGCCGCCCGCCTCACTGCATGTCGGGGTGATCGGAATGTCGGGCCGGCCCGGGCTCGCTGCGTCTGACGGACGCCAGGCGGGACGACGCCTGCGCGCGTAGGGCGGCGACATCCGCTGCCGGCGCCGGCGCGGTGGCCGCGGCGAGTGAGGCATCGGGCAGGTGTCGACGCAGCTCATCGATCAGCGCCGCCGCCTGCCCGGGTGGACCGTCGTCGTCGTGCACCACGCAGATCGCGAACTCCGAATCGGCCAGGCGTGCCAGGGCGGAATCGGCGGGAAGCAAGTCGACGCAGGTCCGGGCACGGCGAACCAGTCGCCGTTCCCTCTCGCGTGGGTCGTCGGTCGTCTCGGAGTCGTCGACTGACCACGAGATCACCGTGACCGCCGCGGCCGACCGCCGTCCGTCGAGGAGCCCCGCGGTCGCGAGTTCCCAGCCCGCGCGGTTGAACACGCCGGTCAGCGGGTCAGCACAGACCGCGGTGAGCAGCGTCCGCGTCAGCAACCCGAACGACTCGGCCGCCGCCGGGATGGCGACGGCGACGACGATGTACGTGCTGAGGTACTTCGGTGCGGGCGCCACGGCAAGCGCGACGACGCACCCGGCCGTCAGCACACCGATGAACGCCCACGCCTGCCGACGCGGAAGAGTGGCACGGACGTACATCGCCAGGAACATCGCCGCGATCATGCACAGGAACTCGGCACTGATCAGCTCGTGGAACGCCATCACCGCGGGGGTGGCGACACCGGCCGCGATCACGGCCGGTAGCGGGCGCTGCCGCCGCACCGACAGCCACCCCAGCGCCGCGAGGCCCAGCACGACGGCGACCAGTCCCCCCGTTGGGTCGGACAGGGTCGCTGAGTCGTCGGCCGGGAACAGCGTGAGAGCCACCCCCACCGCGTACAGCAGCGTCGTCACCGCCAGATAGGTCCGCAGCACATGCAGCGGCGATCGCGGGAGCGGGCCCCTCAGCGCTCCCAGGTGCAGGTCCGGTCGATACATCCCCCACTCCGATCCTCGGTATCGGTCCCCGATCCGAGGTTGCCAAATCGCGTCGAGTTGCGCGACCGGCGCGGGGTGGTGGGGCGTCGGGTTCCTGGTCGACGAGCTCAGAACAACCAGGGCATCTCGTCGTGCCCGAAGTCGCGGAAGTCGCCGAACCGGCCGGAGTAGAACACCAGCCCGGTGCCGTCGCGCCATCGCAGCTCGGACACGTCGCCGTAGAAGACGCGGTGGTCGCCGATGTCGTGCGCGCTGTGCACCGTGCATTCCAGGTGCGCAAGCGCATCGGCGACCACCGGCAGTCCGCAGGCGGTGCGGTCACACGGCAGCCCTTCGAAGCGTGCCCCGCCCCGGGTCGCGAAGCGCCGGGCGACCGCCTCCTGCCGAGACGACAGGATCGACACCGCGAACCGCCCGCCGGCCTCCACCGCGTCCGTGGTCCGCGATCCGTGGGTCAGCGACACGAGGATGATCGCAGGGTCGAGACTGACCGACGTCAGCGAACTGATGGTCATGCCGCACGGTTCGCCGTCGGAGTCCTCGGCGCTGACGACCGCGACACCGGTGGTGAACCTCCCCATGCTGCGTCGCATGTCAGAGGGAGTGGGCCGAGAGAAGGCCGGCAGGGTCATGATCGTCTCCTATGCGCTGCGGTAGCGGACCTCGAAGGTGAGCACACCTTCGTCGGTCCGCCACGGTCCGTGCGGCATTCCCGGTGGGCGGCAGGCGTACTCACCGGCCGAGAAGGTCTGGTCCAGGGTCAGGTCGACGAACGAGCCCTCGAGGATGTAGACCTCTTCCCAGAAGTCGTGCTTCTGCACGCCCATCGGGCTCGAGTCGGCACCCGCCTCGTAGCGGAGGATGCGGGTGGCCACGTTGCCGTCCGGGTCGCGCGACAAGATGCGTTCGGTGATCTTCGGATCCCCACCGGGGCAGACGGTGTAATCGACGTCGGTGACCGGGAAGAATTCGTACTCGGGTTTGGCCATGATGGCTCCTCTCAGGCGTCTTCGAGCTTGTAGGACTGCAGGAAGCCCGCGACGTCCTCGAGTGCGTCGTCGTAGGCGTAGTTGCGATAGGTGTAGGCGCCCTTCACCACGAACGGCGCTCCGGCGTAGAACATCTCGTACTGCTGGTGCCGGCCGGCGAACTCGGAACCGACGATGTCCCAGGCCAGCTTGAACAGCTTGATGCGCTCTTCGGACGGCACGCCCGGCGACTGCACGTAGTGCTGGATGTCCTTGGCGGTCAACGAGCTCGTGAGGTCGTGCACGCTCGACGGCAGCTGGAGCACTCCACCACCGACCAGATCGCGGAGGATGGCGAGCACGCGCGGATAGGTTTCCGATTGCAGACCCATCGACCCGTACAGGGCCTGCCGGCCCGGCAGCCACTGGCCCGACGCGTCCGGCTCCGCCGTGTATTCCGCTGCCAGCACCGCGGATTCGACACCGGACACGACGGCGGCGAGTTCGCCGAGCTTCTCCTGGACGCTGGGGATCTTGTCCACCCCGTTGACCTGGGTCACCCGCCGGGCCACGCCGGCGATGAACTTCAGCTTCGTGGCGAAACGGATCTGCGCCTGCCAGTTGCCGAGGACGTGTGCTCCGGTCTCGAAGAACTGACGGCGCACGCCGACGATGTCGCGGTCGACGAAGACCCGATCCCAGGGCACCAGCACGTCGTCGAACACCACCAGGGCGTCGGGCTCGTCGTACCGCGAGGTCAGCGGGTAGTCGAAGCTGCTGGTCGCCGCGGGCGCGTACGGCCGCCGGCAGTACAGCTTCAGGCCCTCCGTCGCCACCGGGACAACGAACGAGACGGCGAAGTCACTGTCGTCCGGGCCGAGCGGCTTGATGCACGAGACGAACACCTCGTCGGCGATCGCGGCGCCGGTGGCGAGCATCTGCGACCCACGCACGACGATCCCTTCGTCGGTCTCGCGCACGACACCGGCCTGGAGGAACTCGCCCTCCCAACCCGACGCCGTGGTCGCGCGCGAGACCTGCGGCGGGATGATCGCGTAGGAGACATACAGGTTCTCCTCCAGCAGACGCCGGTGGAATGCCGTCACGTTCGCCGACAGGTCGCGGCCCTCGCCGGCGAAGACCTCCGGGTGGGCGGCGAAGGATGCGAGGAAGGTCCCGACGTGGTCGGGGCTGCGACCGACCCAGCCGTGGGTGTGCCGGGCCCAGGTCTCGATGGCTTCGCGACGGAGTCGGAGTTCCTCACGGCTGCGCGGGATCCCGAACGTCCGGTTGGCGGTCGCGCCGGTCTCCGGCGCGGTGTACTGCATGTTCTGCGCGGGATCGGCAGCAAGGTCGAACATCTCGGCGATGGTCGCCGCGACCGGCGCGAACGCCGGGTGGGTCGTGACGTCATCGACCTGTCGCCCGTCGACGAGCACCACGCGCCCGTCGTTCAGCGAGGACAGATAGTCGGCTCCGGTACGCATCATCAACGTCCTTCCGGGTCGGAGGTGTAGGAGTGGGTCAGGACGGTCCCGTCCGGCAGCGTGAGTTCGAGGTCCCACCGGGTGCCGTAGACGAAAGTGCCGTCGAGCAGGGGCAACGTGCCCGCGAAGCAGAGCAGGTCGGCGTCGTCGTCGCCCTGCCGTTCGGCGAGGATCCCGAGCAGGTTCTGCGGCGTTCGCAATCCCGACAACCCGCCGTCTTGATAGAGGCGGCCATCGACCCAGCTGCGGGCACGGCATGCGTCCCAATCGAAGTCGGCCCAGGACTCGATCTCGACGACCTGCCGGCCGACCGGCTTCGGGCAGGCACGCTTCGAGTCGCCGATGTCCACGGTCTCGAGCTGGCGGTCGGTGTGGTCGGAACCGATACCGAGATACCAGCGTCCGTCCCGGCGCAACAGCACCGGCTCGACCTCGCCGGAGGTCTCGCGACCGTGCACCTCCGTGGTGGGGTCGGTGGTGATGCTGCCCGGCTCGACCGGATAGAACATCGGAACCTCGGGCGGCGGCGCCACACCGATGGCCGCGAGCTCGTCGATGTGGTGGCGCACGGCGGCTTCGTCGCGTCCGGTGTATCCGGCGACAAGTGTGCGGAGGGTGTCGAATTCGATCTGCTCGGCGGTGCCGGCGATCGTGAAGCTGAGCACCCGGGCGTCGGTACCGGTCATGAGTGGACCTTTCTACGGGACAGGACGGAATAGTCGGGCAGGCGGTCGCCGAGCACCGGGAACTCCGACCGCACGGTGGAGACCAGGGTGGGGTCGATCTCCGAGAGGGTGACCCCTTCCTCCGAACCGGCCTCGGCGACAACCGCTCCCCACGGGTCGACGATGCGGCTGTGACCAGCCAGTTCGACCCCGGCATGCGTGCCGGCAGCGTTGCATGCGATGACGAACACCTGGTTGTCGACGGCGCGCGCGGATGTCAACAGTCGCCAGTGTTCCCGTCGCGCCATCGGCCAGGCTGCCGGCACGATAACCAGTTGCGCTCCCGCAGCCCCGATCTCGGCCCACAGGCCGGGGAACCGAAGGTCATAGCAGGTGGTCGCCGCGACCGGACCGAAGGCGGTGTCCACCGCGTGGACCTGCTCACCGGGCTCCAGCAGATGGGCCTCCTGCGACCGATAGCCGAACACGTGCACCTTGCTGTAGTGGTGTACGACGGTCCCGTCCGGTCCGAGCAGGACAGCGGTGTTGCGCAGGCGTTCCGAGCCCCGATCCTCGACGATGCTGCCGGCGTGCACGAAACAGTTCCGGCGGCGTGCGATGGCCGCCATCGTCGACACGGTGGGCCCGCACAGGTCCTCGGCCGACGACAGGTAGTCGTCGAAGTGGTTGTAACCGACCCGCCACAGTTCCGGCAGGACGATGAGGTCGACGTCGTCGGGCAGGCCGTCGACGAGTGTGCGCACGCGTTCGAGGCGATGCGCGCCGGTCTCGTCGTCGGGACTGGCCACCTGGACCAGTGCGATCTTCATGAAGGGCTCCTCGGTACAGATCTATAGATGGGAGTGGCGCAGGGAGTCGTGCGTGGTCCCAAGGTGCTCGCGCACACTGCGAACCGCCGCGTCGACGTCTCCGGCCCGGATGGCGTCCGCGATCGCCCGGTGCTCGACCAGCACCTGCTTCTTGCGGTGCTCGTCGTTCATGACGATGCGGACACCCATGCGCATCTGGCGATCGCGCAGTGAGTTGTAGAAGTCACCCATGAGGCTGTTGCCGGCCGCACGGATGATCGTCGTGTGGAATTCGAGGTCGTGGGCGATGAAGTCGACGGGGTCCTGGTCGTCCTCCTGCTGTTGCAGGAGGAGCGCCAGTTTGTCCGGGACGAGTCCCGGTCGCGGTGCCACCTCGTGCACCGACCATTCTTCGACGACCCGCCGCGCCTGCATGACCTCATCGACATCGCGATCCGACAGCGCCGGGATATACGCACCCTTGTGTGGGACCCGGCGGATGAACCCCTCCGCCTCGAGCCGCATCAGGGCCTCCCGGACCGGGGTGCGCGAGATTCCCGACGACGCCGCCACCTGAGCCTCGGACAGGAACATCTCTTCGTCCCGCGGGAGCGTGATGATCGTCTGCTTGAGCCACTCGTAGGCGAGTTCGGGCGCGGTGGCCGTGCCGGAGCGCGATGTCGACATGGTGTTGTCTCCTCTCAGAGCGTCACGGAGCAACGGCAGCGGGCGGCTGCTGTTTCGCTTCGGTCGTGGTCGTTTCGGCTGCGGCGGAGGGGTTCTCACCGGAGTCATCGTCTCGCCCGGTATCGCCGACCGTCGCCAGGTCCACCGACTGCGTCTCGCGGGCGACGATGGCGGCGATCAGTGAGATCAGGCCCATGACGGCGAGGTAGGCACCGATGGCGAAACCCGTGTCGAACCAGTTGTAGAGAGCGATCGCGATAATTGGCGCGAGCGATCCCGCGAGCACCGAGGCGAGGTTGTACGCCAGGGAGACACCGGAATAGCGAACCTCGGTCGGGAACAGCTCGGAGAAGAACGCCCCGATCACCGCGCTGTAGGCCGCGAAGATCAGCAGCCCGACGGACACGGCGACGACGATCGCCACTGTGTTCTTGGTGTCGAGCAGTCCGAAGAAGGCGAAGGCCCAGACAATGGTGGCCAACGAGGCCGAGATGTAGATCGGGCGCCGGCCGATCCGGTCGGCCAGGATCGCGAACAGCGGGATCGTCACCAGCGCCACGACCATTCCGATCATCACGGCGTTCAGTCCGGTCGAGCGGTCGAGGTCGAGGATCTGGGTCAGATACGTGATGACGAACAGCGAGAAGATGTAGAAGCCGGCGTTCTCGCCGAAGCGGGTGAATGCTGCGAGCAGGATCTGGCGCCAGTAGCCGCGGACAGCATCTCCCAGGGGCATCCGGCGGGTCTCGGACTTCGCTTTCTGCTGCGACTTCTCGAACAGCGGTGTCTCGGCGACGTAGAGGCGCAGGACGAGTCCGACGATCACCATCACGGCCGACAGCGCGAAAGCGATCCGCCAGCCCCAGGACAGGAACGCTTCCTCCGACATCACACCGGACAGGATCGCGAGCGCACCGGCGGCCATGAGATTGCCCAGTGGCGGACCGAGATTGGGCCAGGAGGACCAGAAGGCCCGACGGGTCGAGTCGCCGTGCTCGCTGACCAGCAGCACCGCGCCGCCCCATTCACCCCCGAGCGCGAATCCCTGGACGAGACGCAGGAACACGAGCAGCAGCGGCGCGGCGACACCGATCGCGGCGTAGGACGGCAGGAAGGCGATCAGGAAGGTCGAGACACCCATGAGCATGAGGCTCGCGATGAGGGTGGCGCGCCGGCCCTTGACGTCGCCGTAGTGGCCGAGCACCGCGGCGCCCAGCGGCCGGGCGATGAAGCCGACGGCGTAGGTGGCGAAGGCGAGCATGGTGCCGACGAGCGGGTCGTCGGCCGGGAAGAAGACCTCGTTGAACACCAGCGCAGCCGCGGTGCCGTAGAGGAAGAAGTCGTACCACTCCACGGCGGTTCCGGCGAGGCTGGAACCGGCGATCACCGGAAGGCTGGTGTGGGATCTACGACTGCTAGATTTCGTGGTGGCAGTTGCCATATGTCGACTCCTCAGTCGAATCGTCGTTGCGTGACGACTGCGCGACCGGCGCCTACCTGCCAGTAGGCGAACGTCCGGACGTGCAGGTGGAGCTGTCCGGCTCGGTGGTTGTTGCTGCAACCACCGAGCCACCCCGAGACCATTGATCACCGTGTGAAGCGGACCACATCAAGGCCGTACACCAGTTGTATACGACCCGTACACGATCGGGCAAGGGGTGTAAACGAATCGTCACGAGCGGATACGTGGCCGTAACCCGGACCGGTTGCACAGGATGTCGACCGGTACGGCGGCGGCGCACATATCCTGATCCGATGAACAGCCTCGTCACCGTGGTCGTCGTAGACGACCACCCGTTCTTCCGCGACGGCGTGTCCCGGGGCCTGACGGCCAGTGGCCGGGTGCGGGTGCTCGGTGAAGCCGGCGACGGCAGGGCCGGACTCGAGCTCATCCGGCGGGAGAAGCCCGATGTCGCGGTCGTCGACCACCAGATGCCGCACATGACCGGTGTCGAGGTCGCGCACGCGGTGTCGCGTGACGGGCTGCCGACCCGGGTGTTGCTGCTGTCCGCGGTCACCGACGGTCCCATCGTCTTCCGGGCGCTCCAGGAGGGTGCGGCCGGTTACCTGTCGAAGGACGCCGATCGTGACGACATCGTCGGCGCGGTGACCCGGGTGGCCAAGGGCGAGACCGTGGTACCGCCCGAGCTCGCCGCCGGACTGGCCGGTGAGATCCGGGCGCAGACCCAGCGGGACGCGCCGGCACTGAGTGAACGGGAACGTCAGGTCCTGACGGGATTCGCACGCGGACAGTCGATTCCACAGGTCGCCGCCGAGCTGTACATCGGGGCGTCGACCGTGAAGACCCACACGCAGCGCCTCTACGAGAAGCTCGGCGTGTCCGACCGCGCGGCCGCGGTCGCCGAAGCGATGCGCCGTGGCCTCCTCGAGTAGCACCGGCTCCTCGAACCGAGGAGCCGAGCCTGATCAGATCGCCGGTGCGACCCGCTATCTGGGCCTCGACGAGTTCGCCGACGAGCCGAGGATCCACGACATCCTGATCGACCACGCGATCCGCGGCATCCGAATCCAGGTGGTACTCCGGCTGTTCCTGTCGTTGTTCGTGCTGCTCACCGTCGCCCTTGACCCACCCGCGCACGCCGAGACGTTCAGCGTCGTGACCGCAATCCTGTACGCGGCGTGGTGTATCGGCGGGTCGATCGTGGTCGTCCGCCACGAGTCGGCGATGATCCGGTACTCGTGGATCGCACTTCCCGTCGACCTCCTCCTGCTCACCGCGCTCGCCGTGGTGGCGAGCCGATCGAACGAATTGAGTTGGACCACCGACGTTCTCCTCAGCGGCTTCGTCCTCGTGCCGATGATCGCCGCGATCGCTTTGCAACCGAGGACATGTGCGGTGGTCGTGATCGTGACGACCGTGGTGTACGCCGTGTCCTCCTCGCTGGCACGGACGTCGAACGGCGAACCGTGGTCGGTGATAGTGCTCCGTATCCTCGTCGTCGCGGCCCTGGCCGTCGGCGCGATCCTGTTGTCCCGGTTGCAGCGATCGCGGGTGACGACGATCGGGGCGCTCGCCGCCGAACGCGCCCGTCTCCTCGACGCCACGATGGAGATCGAGGAACGCGAACGGCGCGATCTCGCCGACAACCTGCACGACGGCGCCCTGCAGTACGTCCTGGCCGCACGTCAGGAACTCGCCACGCTGCGCGACTCCACCGATCCCGTGACGCTCAACCGCGTGGACGGCGCGCTCCGCGACGCGGCGCAGCTCTTGCGTTCGACGCTGAGCGAGTTGCACCCGGTGGTGCTCGAGCAAGCCGGTCTGACGGTGGCCCTGACCGACCTCGCCTCCTCCGTCGGGAGCCGCACCGGCGCTCCGACGATCTCGGTCGACACCGCCGGCTGGCCGCCCGACCTGCGCACGTCCGCCGACCCCCTTCTGTTCGCCACCGCCCGCGAACTGCTGACGAACGTGATCAAGCACGCGGCCGCGACGACCGTCGAGGTGACCGCCGAGTTCGACGACGGACGGGCACGCCTCGTCGTCGTCGACAACGGCACCGGACTGCCGGCCGACATCGTCGTCGACGAATTGATGCGTCGACGACAAGCCAAGGGCCACATCGGGCTTGCCTCGCGCCGCGTGCGCATCGAGGGAACCGGTGGCACGTTGTCGCTGTCGAACCATCCCCGCGGCGGAACCGTCGCGATCGTGGAGGTTCCCGCTCGAGCGGTATGAGGCAGACTGCCAACCGGGGACGCCCGCCTGCTCCACGCGATTGCGTGGACGCCGCTATCGACGGTCGCCCTGAGCCGGCTGGCCGATAGTCCGCACCGCCGGTATCTGCAGCAATCGCTCATAGCTCGTCCCCGGCGCACTTCGCGCAAGGGCGATCACTGCTTCTTCGGTCGTGGCGATGAGCACAGCGGGGTCGCTATCCGCAGACTCCGGAACCTCCGTCGTGAAACTGGCCGCTCCGCAGATGCCGCCACAGCCCGCTTCGAGGTCGACACATAACAGACGCTGTGTGTCGTCGACCAGAAGAACCCTGCGCACGAAGCCGTCGGACTCGCGGTACGACCTCGGCGGGCCCAGGTCGACGATCCGCCAGCCGCAGCGCAACAACTCATTCAAGGGATAGCGTTCTGCCAGTAAGTGTGTCATCGTCCACTCGCCGCATCGTCACCCACTGAGTGGCGGCCCTCCACATCCGCATGTCTGACACCGACGCCTCTGGTGTCCCGGGTGGTCGTCTCGGGCGGGCGGGCAAGCGGGCGAGCACAATACACCGCGGTCCTCCTTTCGATGCTGCGGAAACAGGAAACAACTGCCATCACTGTCCGTCGACGAACTCGGTCGCCGCTGTCATCTGGCTGGTGGTTTCCTGAGCGCCGGGATCTTCGCAACACAGTCGACGACTCACGACCCGGCAGCCGGCAGCCGGCAGCCGGCACACTTCACATGGCCAGGTGCGGCGAGTTCCTGATCCGGCGCGCGTGAGGTTCGAGCCGACAGCTCACGACGTCTGCCCGGTGGCGAACAGTACGTCCGATGAACCGACCAGCGCGTGGTCTCGTCGCCGGGACGTCAGTACCCCATCACGCAATTCGGCGACTTCGTCGGCGATCTCGGTGACACGGGGGTCGTGGGTGATGAGGAGGGTGGACCGGCCATGGGCGAGACGTCGGAGGGGCTCCAGGATCCGCTGCGCGGTCTCGTCGTCCAGCCCTGATGTCGGCTCGTCGAGTACGAGGACGGGACTGTCGCGAAGGATTGCCCGCGCTATCGCGATTCGCTGGCGCTGACCCCCCGAGAGGGTCAGGCCGTCTTCGTCCAGAGGTGTGTCGTAACCGTCGGGGAGCTCGTTGATGAACGGGTCGGCGTCGGCAGCAATTGCAGCGCTGATGATCTCGGCGCGGGTAGCGTCCGGTCGCCCGTAGGCGATGTTGTCGGCGACGGTTGTCGCCTTGATGATGGGCTGCTGGGGTAGCAAGGTCACATGATCGCGGATGGCGCGGCCTGAGAGGGCGACATAATCGAATTCGCCGAGAGTGATCGTTCCTGCGTCGGGGCGGTCGAATCGACACAACAACGACGCGAGTGTGGACTTGCCTGCGCCGCTGGGTCCGACGAGTGCTGTGATCGTTCCCGGATGCAGATCGAGCGAGACGCGGTCGAGTACCGTCATCTCTCCCCGACGTAGGGTGACCTCCCGCATCGATACCGTGTGATCCGGTCCCAGATCGGTGATCGCATCGTCACAGTCGGCATCCGTGGGTTCGAGGTCGAGGAGCTCGCCAATCCGTTCTGCGCTGACCGCCGCAGACGCGAGCGACAGTCGCACCTCGGCGAGTTCCTGCATCTTTGGATACAGCATGCCGAGATATCCGGTCAGGGCGATCAGTTCGCCAACGCTCAGTGCGCTCTGGCGCACTTGCCAGACTCCTGCGACGGCGATCGCCAGAGTGACCACGACCTGCCCGAAGCCCATGACGGCCCCGAACCCGGCCTCGATCCGTGTCTGCGATAGACGGGCGCCGAGCCAGGTGAAGCCGTAGTGGTGCAGGCGCGCCTGTTCACGGTTCTGCTGGTTGTAGGCTACGGCCGTCTCGTGGCCACTCAACGCGCTCTGCACAGCGACCGCGATGCCGGCGTTGGCGATTCGTTCGTCACGGGTGACCAGCGTCTGTCGACGTCCGTAGAATGCCGAGACCGCCCACAGGGCAGGCACGGCCGCGATCGCCACCACAGCGACCTGCCAGCTCATGATGAGGGCCGCCACCACCAAACCGATGGTGTTGGTGACCGCCACGATCAGTTGCATGACCCCGGAACCGATCAAATACTCGACGGCTTCGAGGTCGCTCGAATGACGGGTGACCATGTCGCCCAGGCCAAAACGTCGGTGAATCACCGGGCTGAGTCGCTGGACGTGAGCAAATAGCCTGTCGCGCAACCGCAGGACCACTCGTTCGGAGACGCCGACCGCGGCAACCTGGCCGTAGTAGTCCGCTGCAGTTGAGATCGCTGTGATCAACAGCCAAAGCGCGGCGAGGCGGGCGAACTGAAGTGCGCTCTCGGCCGAGAGCGCGCCGTCGATCACGTCGGACAGAACGAAGATCGCGATCACCTCGCACGCGGTGGCGACAAGCAGAAGTGTTGCGGCAAGGGTGAATCGCGGGCCCTCGCCTCGGAGAGCCGGCAGGAATCGGAGGTAGGCCTCGCGTGCGGTCATCTATCAGTCCATTGGTGGTGAGGGTGCCGGACCTGGGGACACCGCGTCGGATGTCCCCAGGTCTCGGCGGGATGGGCTAGGTCGCGCGCGGGATCAGTACCAGGTCCAGACCCAACGATGCTGGTGCCGGTTCCATACACGGCGGCGACGTCGCTGGCGCGGTTGAGCGGGCTGCTGCTGACCGGGGCGCTGGCCCTGTCCGGACTGCCGTCCTGGCTGAGACATGAATTCTCCTTGTATTCAGATGACCGGCATCGTTGTCGGCCAGGAACGAAGCTATGGTCGCGGCCTGGGGGGTGCCTTGCGCGCAGCTGGGAGAACGCTGTCATCGAACTCGGGCTGTCTGACAGCAAACACACAGCCACAGCGCAGTGCGCTTTGACATCGCGGGTCGATCCTCAGAACATGAGAAGAACCACACACCGCGCCTCAGTCCCCCTCGTAGTCCTCGACGACCCCGCGGCGCTCGATTACGCTCGGTCGCTGTTCGACTGCGACATACCGTTGGGTGTCGTCAGTAGCCGATACTCGGTCATTCTTCCCTTCATGGTGGGAAACAACGGCCTCACAGTCGCGCTCGTCGCCGACGTCGATGACCCCGATCAGCTCGCGGGCGCGATCGGGATCGTCGAACGGCGTCTCGGGCGGGTCACTTCCGTCATCCGCTATGCAGGCGACGTACCTGTGGAGGTGGGTGCATCGGAGACGAGCCGGGCCTCGTGAACGCATCAACGGAGTGCTGGCCCAAGGCTCGGTCTGACGCACAACGCCTGTACGTCTGATCGATCCCTGCTGTTGCGACCACGTTCCGGAACGCCAGTGGCGTTGTCGACCTCTCGATGCCGACCGCCGGCCCGGGCTTCAACCGATGCTGAAGGGTTTGCCGTACAGAGTCGTCTTGGTTTTCGAACCCTTCTCGTAGGCAGTCACGTTGACATACAGGCGGGCCTGCGCGTAACCGGCGCAACCGGTCAGGCCAAACGTCTTATCGGTGAAGGTGAGGCTCGCCGAGTGGCCGTTGAAGGTGTAGTAGCCGACCTGCTCGGTGTCACCGTTCTCATCCTTCTGACTGAACATCAGGATCGGTTGGCGTTCAACGTCTCCCGGACCCAGAGTGATGTCGCCACCGGCCGACGCCCCGATCTCGACGGTGCTGTCGCCGGCCTCCGAGGTGCTCTTGGCGTCGGTGCTTGCGCCGAGCGCCACCTGGCAGCCGATGATGTAGCCGGCCTCCAACCGTCCGTTTGTCATGGTATTGCTGCCCTCGACACGGACGGTGCCGGAAACCCAGACGTTGCGGTGCAGAGGTGTGGCGCCCATCGAGGGTGAGATCCGAGCACGGTCATCGGCGGTGACAGTGATGGTGCTGCCGTCGGAGAGTCGGTCGACCGCTTGAACGCGGGGTAGGTTCACCTGGGTGTCGGCGTTGGCCGGCGAGTGACTCAACGCCGTTCCCGCTGCGACAACGGCTCCGGCGACCGGGATGGTCAGTGATCGCTTGATGATGGGGTGCAATGGTGGGCCTTTACGTAAGTATGGGCGGATCAGCCGAGACTGAACGGACGTCCGTAGAGCCAGCCGACGTAGCGATGGGCTCCCTCGTCGGTTTCGACTTTCGTCACCGAACGTGCTTGGGCATAACCCCCGCATCCGGTGATCTCCAGGCCCTGGCTCGCGTAGCGAATAGAGGCCCTGCCGTCGACAAGGTCGATGTCGGTGACCCGGCTGTACTTCACCTCGCCGGCTTTCAACGGAATCGACAGGCCCGCAGACAGCGCTGACGAGTCCAGCGTCAACTCGCCGCCAAGACTCCCCTCCAAGCCGGAGATGTCGACCTGACAACCGACGAGGTACCCGACTTCCAGTTCGGCCGGGACGCCGTTGGGCGACGTCGCCGACACCTTTCCGCTGACCCAGGCGGTCCTTCCGGTGCCATTGGCGTTGAGGGCCGGCGAGATCACTGCGCGCTCGCCGCTCCTCTGGATCATGTAGCCGTTCTCCGTCCGCTGGCCACCGGGTAGGGAGACCGTCGTGTCGGCGCTTGCAGATGCCGGTCGGGCAACCGTCAGCAAGCTGGTCACAGCCATTGCCATGACCACCGTCGACACCAGAGGTTTCCAGCAGAGCATGAGGTTTGATCGATCGTCGACCAATGCAGAATTCCTTCGTCGTGGGCTTGCGCCGCAGATGTGATGACGCAACCACGACACCAGGCGAACATCTGGTGAACTGATGGTGAATCTGCGAGTTCGCTGTGCAAACGGCATATTGGCTGGCAGCAACCGGAATCGCACGCTACGACCGTTTACGCTCGGCACGTGCGTCAGAATCTCGCTCAACCGCTGCCCACGGTGCTCGTGGTCGATGATGAAGAATCCATCCGCAACCTGCTGTGCATGTCGCTTCGGATGAGCGGCTTCCAGGTGATCGAGGCGGGCGACGGCAGAGCTGCACTCGGCGTCGCCTTGAGCGCGGTCCCGGATCTCATAGTGCTGGACGTGAGATTGCCCGACATCGACGGTTTCGAGGTGGCGAGGGCACTGCGTTCCGGAGGTAGCGACGTCCCGATCTTGTTCCTGACAGCTCGGGGTGCACAGCAGGATCGCATCGACGGACTCGAATCCGGTGGCGACGACTTCGTCGTCAAACCTTTCAGTATCGTCGAAATCGTCCTGCGCATACGAGCGATCCTGCGGCGTACGCGAGGTGAGGTGACGTCGAGATCGCGACTGGTCTATCACGATCTCGAGATCGACCTCGACGCTCACCGTGTGTTTCGTGCTGGAGATGAGATATGGCTCTCGGCAACCGAATTCAGTGTTCTTGACTACCTGGCGCGGAATGCGGAAAAGGTGATGAGCAAGTCCCAGATCTTCGAGTACGTGTGGGGATACGGCGAGGGACAGAACGAGCGAGTGGTACAGACCTTCGTCAGCCAACTCCGACGAAAGATCGATGACCATCGTCCACCACTGATCCATACCGTCCGAGGGATCGGATACACGCTGCGAACGGCCCCCAGCCGGTCGTGAGATTCCTTCGCAAACCGGTCAAGTGGAGCCTCAGCGCCAGGTTGGTCATTGCCCTGATGGCGGTCGCCGCAACCGGATTCGTGATCTTCGGGGTGATCAACACCCTGGTCCTCCAGCGCCTGCAGGATGATCGGCTCGACGGTCAGCTCGAGGTGATAGCCAACGACATCAGTGGTTCCGAACAACCACCGCCGAGCCCGTTGCCGGACGTCGATCAGGCCCCCTCGGAGTTCCGGCTCATGTACTTCGACACCTATGGCAGACCGGTGAGTCGTCTTGGTGCGCCCGTGGGGCGGAGTACCTACCCTCGCCTGCCGGACATGAGCGTCGATACAGTCCGCGCCCGAGGACCAGGGACATTCACGGTTGGTGACGAGCAATCCGATGTGCAGTGGCGAGTACGCACATTCGTGCGTGCGGCATCGACGGCCGCGGGCCCGCCCGAGACCGGGGCCGTGGCGATCTCGCTGGAGACCGTCGATGACACCGTCGGGCGGCTTCGTTCGATCGAGCTGATCGTCGGAGCCGCTCTCCTCTCGGGGATGACACTCATTGCCGCGCTGGTGGTCCGGATCGGACTCCGACCGCTCAAAGGCATCGAACTCGCAGCAACCTCCATAGCCGATGGCGATCTGGAACGTCGGGTCTCTGTCGATGAGCACACGGAGATCGCTCGACTCGGGTCCGCTTTCAACACCATGCTGGATCGTCTGGCGGAGGTCATGAGCAGACTCGCAGGCTCCGAACAACGAATGAGGACCTTCATCGCCGACGCCTCGCACGATCTTCGGACACCGCTCACGGCGATTCGCGGATATGCAGAACTCTATCGGCACGGCGCTCCCGACGATTCGACACGCAACGAGATCGTTGCACACATCGAGGCTGCAGCGGTGCGAATGAGCAAGCTCGTCGACGACCTCATCGAGCTCGCCGAGTACGACGAGCGACCCGCTCTCAGTGTTCGCGATGTGGACGTAGGGCAAGTCGTACGCGATGCGGTCGAGGAGGCCGGGTTCGCGGCCCCCGCTCGGCACCTCACGATCGAAGGTGCCGAGACGCCGCTGGTGATTCGTGGCGACGAGGTTGCCATGCGGAGGGTGTTCAGCAACCTCATCGGAAACGCACTGGTCCATACCGATGACGCGGTCAATGTCGTAGTTGTGGAGTCTGAGCAAGCCGACGGTTTCCTCGACACGCCGGTCAGGGCCCACGCCGGCGCCGAGGACAGCGGCGGTGGCAGCGTGACCGTTTACGTGTGCGACAACGGTCCCGGCATCCCGGTGGAAAAATCGTCCCATGTGTTCGAGCGGTTCTACCGCGCGGACGAGTCACGAGAACGCGCCGCCGGGTCCGGTCTGGGCCTGTCCATCGTCACCGCCATCCTCGCCGCCCACGGCGGCTACATCGAGCTGCTCGACACAGACCGCGGCTCGACGTTCCGCGTCGTCCTTCCCTACGGCTGACAGCAAACTCCAAGGCTCGCCACACGGTCACCGAACATTTCTCCGTTGTACTCGTTGCAGTCATGTGCTGTTCATCTGCACACAACTGACACATCCTCGGGATGCGAGGCAGACCGATTCACGACCAGCTGGTCGGCAGGAACGGTCCGCCGCACCCGAAGGTGAACGCGTGTGATGTGTGAAGAGATTTTGCGTGCGCACCTCTCGGTGGGCGATGGAATGGAAGGGCAAGTGCAACGTGGGCGTGTTCGACAGGCTGGGTAGACGATCCCGGGCAGAGCGGGATGAAGCAGAGGACGCACCGACCGAACCGACCGGCTATGAACAGACCGCGAGCAAACTACATGCGTTCAACCGCTACGAGATCAAATACTTCGTCGATGAGATGAACGTGCCGACGCTGCGGCGCGAGCTGGCAGCCCGCATGGACAGCGACCCATTCTCTCCCCACGGCGGCTATCCGGTGACCTCTCTGTACTACGACACTTCCGACCTGCGGTTCTACTGGGAGAAGATCGAGGGACTGAAGTTCAGGCGCAAGGTGCGCGTGCGCCTGTACGGCGACCCGGCGGACTGTACCGATGACACATCAGTCCATGTCGAGATAAAGCAGCGCGTCAATCGAGTCACTCAGAAACGGCGCACCGCGATGCCGTACGGACTCGCGCAACGGTGGCTCAACGGCCGCGAAGAGATCGAGTGTGACAACTCGCAGCTCCCCTTCGTCAATGAGGTGTCCGGTTTGATCGGCAACCTGGACCTCCGTCCTATCGTGACGACCGGCTACTTACGGGAGGCGTTTGTCGGACGTGATGCTGATCTTGGTCTGCGTGTGACGATCGATCACAAGGTTCACGGCCGCGACCGCGACTTTCACTTCGCATCCCGCGCGCAGAATCGTTTCATCATCCCGCCCAAGCTGGCGATCGTCGAGCTGAAGGCGAACGAACGCGTGCCTTATTGGGCGACCGATCTCACGGCCAGGCTGGACATGTCTGTCATCCGCATCTCGAAATACTGTCAGTCGGTCGAGGCTTTCGGTCTCGCGCCCCGGTCCCGTATGGGCGCGCCCGAATTGGTCCTTCCCGAGGGAGCCGACACACGCGTGCCGGTCGGCCTGTTCGACTCCGCGACCACCAAGTCGACCCTGGCGAGTTGATTGGACAACGTGCGCATCCACAATCGACGTCGGCCTTCTCTCGCTTGCCATGCAACGTTGTGTGATCTCTTCCCCCCGAGATAGATAGCAGGATTATTCATGAACCTTGATTTCCAAGATCTGAGCGGCACCTTCACGGCTTTTGACATCATCGTGTCGTTGTCGTTGTCCTTTGTATTGTCGTCCATCATCGCGTGGGTCTACCGCTACACCCACAAGAATGTCTCCTACAGTCAGTCCTACGTTCAGACTCTCGTGCTGTGCGGCATGATCATCGCCCTGATCATGTTGGTGGTCGGTTCGAACATCGCACGCGCCTTTGCTTTGGTCGGCGCCCTTTCGGTGATTCGATTCCGCAACGCCATCAAAGAAACCCGCGATGTCGGGTTCATCTTCCTAGTGATGGCGATCGGCATGACGACGGGCACCCGGTTCTATGTGCTCGCAATAGCCGCCACCGTCGCAATCTGTCTCGTATTGCTGATCATGAACAAATTCAATTGGTTCAAGCTCGACGTCAGCAGGCAAGTCGTCAAGGTGCAGGTCCCGCCAGAGCCCGAGTACACCTCCCGGGTGGAGGACGTCCTCATCAAGCACTGCAGCGAGTACGAGCTGGTGTCCACTGAATCAGTGCGTGCCGGGGCGTTGACCGAGTTGTACTACACCGCCATGCTCAAGAAGGGGGTCTCCTCGGGCCAGTTGATCGCGGAGCTGAGCGCGGTCAACACCGGCCAGCGCGTGACCGTCCTCACCGGTTACGACCAGACTGATCTCTGATGACCGGTCCGACCGCGGTGCCGCCTCGACGACGGTGGCGACACCGCATTCCCAAATCGGTGCGCCAGCACTGGAAGTTGCCCGCGGCCTTCGTGCTTTTCGTGGTGATCGTGGCCACCGTGTTCGGTACCACGTCCGTCCGTCCGTACATCACCGGCGAAACCGATGTGATCGCATCGGAGATCACCGACAACATCAGCGGTACTGTCAACTTGTTCGACGACTCGGTAACACATGAGCTTTCGGTCGAGATGAGCGATGCCGAGTACAACGACATGATCTCCTCGTTTCGCAAGAGTGGCGACAAGAAGTGGATCACCGCCGATGTGGTCATCGACGGGACAGAGATCGCTGATGTCTCAGTCCGCCTGAAAGGCAATTCCACCCTGATGGGAGTACGGGGGGGCGACCTCGGAAAGATGGCGCCTGAGGGCGATGACGTGCCTGCGGAGTTCGAAGGCGGACAAGGCCCGCCCGGAATGGGAGACATTGCACAGGCGTCCGCCGATGACCCAACGTCATTGCCGTTGCTCATCAGTTTCGATGAGAACGCTGACGGCAGGGCCTACCAGGGGATGACCGAGTTGTCGGTACGTCCTGGTTCTCCGGTACTGAACGAGTCGATGGCGTTGTCACTGACCGCCGAGACCAATCAGCCGTCCCAGCGCTATGCGTACACGGTCTATTCGGTGAATGACAGTCCCTCGGCGACGCGTCTGGTACTCGAGCATCCCGACGACACCTACGCCAACTCATTGTTCGACTCGGATGGTTACCTCTACAAGGCAGACGCATCCTCGCGATTGGAATACCGGGGCGATGACCAGTCCGCGTACGCCGACCAATTCAAACAGATCAACGCAGTCGATAGCGGTAACCTCCAGCCGCTCATCAATTTTCTCAAATGGCTGGATTCCGCCAACGAGAGTGAATTCGACACCCATCTCGCCGATCACGTCGATATCAAGTCATTAGCGAGGTATCTGGCGACACAAAATCTGCTGGTCAATGCTGACGACATGAGTGGACCAGGCCAGAACTACTACCTCTGGTACGACCTCGACACCAAGAAATTCTCGGTGGTGTCATGGGATCTCAATCTGGCCATGAACGGCGATTCCACCGTCGGACCGAACGAGACCGTTTCCATGGGTTCCGGCAGAAAACCCGACGTCCAGGCAGGTGACCAAGCAGTAGACGGTGCTGAACCCGCGATCGACCCCCAGAATGAGGACGATCGGGCAAAGAATATGCGCGGCGGCAATCCGCAGAGAGCGGGCAATCAGCTCAAAGAGCGTTTCCTCGAGTCCGACGCCTATACGCATCTCTACGAAGAGAACTACTGGGAGCTGTACGAACAGATCTACAGCAACGGAACAGCACTGCGGATCCTCGATCAGTTGGCCGGCACCATCCCCACGTCGGATGAGCTCACAGCAGAATCCCTGCAAGACAGCGTCGATTCGATGAGGTCCTGGGTCGATCAGCGCACCACCAGTCTCAGAGAGTTCCGCCAGACCTAGGAGAGGAGGCGCCGTGTTCTCTCGTTTCAAACCCAAGAACGATCTCTTCTACGACCTGTTCAACTCGTCGGCACAATGCTTGGCCAGCGGGACGAAGACCCTCACTCAACTACTCGCGCCAGAGCCCGATGTCACCCAGACGGCACGTCTCATGGTCGAACTCGAGCACGACTGCGACCGCATCACCCACGAACTGTTCCGCACTCTGAACTCGAGCTTCATCACTCCGTTCGACCGCTCGGACATCTATTTACTGGGCTCATGCCTCGACGACGTCATGGACCACATGGAGGCCGCGACCCACCTCATGGTCCTCTACGGGGTGTCCGAGCTACCGCGGCACCTGCAGGAGATGATCGTCAACCTCGACACATGCGCGGCGGTCACTGCCGAAGCGATGCCTCGCCTGGCGAGGCTGAACGATCTCGAGAAGTACTGGATCGAGATCAACGAACTCGAGAATCGGGCTGACCACACCTACCGCACCTTCTTGGCCCATCTCTTCGACGGCCATCTCGATGCCCTGACGGTCATGAAGCTCAAAGACGTCGCTGACGAGTTCGAAGACGCCGCCGACTCTTTCGAGAAGATCTCACACTTCGTCGAGGCCATAGTGTTGAAAGAGTCGTGACCTGAGGTGTTCGCGCTGCTCGTCGTGATCGTCCTGGCGATGATCTTCACCTTCACGAACGGCTTCCACGATTCGGCGAACGCGATAGCGACTTCGGTGTCCACCCGGGCGCTTACCCTCCGCTCGGCACTGGCCACGGCCGCGGTGGGCAATCTGGCCGGTTCGTTCTTCGGCGCCAAAGTCGCCAGCACGGTGGGTTCGGGAATCATCGAACTGGATGTGAGTGCCGAAGCACTCATCCTCGTGGGTGCCGCGCTCGTGGGTGCCATCACCTGGAATCTGATCACCTGGTGGCTGGCCCTACCGTCGTCTTCCTCGCACGCACTGTTCGGCGGGATGGTCGGCGCTGCCCTCGCCGGCGGAATGAACGTGCTATGGGGCGGAGTGCTCCACAAGATCGTCCTGCCGATGGTGATCTCACCGATCGTCGGGTTCCTTCTCGGGGCCGCCGCAATGCTCACGATCATGTGGGCGTTCCGCAAGCGATCACCCTCGCAGACCAGCCGGAATTTCCGTCGGGCACAAACATTCTCGGCAGCGATGATGGCATTCGGTCATGGCATGCAGGACGCGGCCAAGACGATGGGGATTGTCGTGCTGGCTCTTGTGGTCGCAGGATATCAGGACGACTACTCCATCCCCCTGTGGTGTTTCCTGCTCACCGCTGCTGTACTGGCGGTGGGAACGGCGACCGGGGGCATGCGGATCATGCGCACCCTGGGTCGCAAGATCATCGAACTCGACCCGCCGCAGGGATTCGCCGCCGAATCAACCGCCGCATCCGTTCTGTATGTCGCTTCCGCCGGAATGGGCGCACCTATCTCCACCACTCACGTCATCTCGTCAGCGATCATGGGTGCTGGATCAACCAAGCGTACAAGCGCCGTGCGCTGGGCCGTCGCGGGAAACATGGCGACTGCCTGGGTCACAACATTTCCTGCTGCCGCCGTCCTGGGGGCCGGCACATACTGGGCTGCAACAGTATTCACGTAAGACTCGCCCGTCACCATCTCGAGCTGGACACATGACAGACGCCATGTCCAGCCCGTTGACGGCTCACGGGCAAGAGTGGGTGGCAGAGACGTTCGGGTCTCGCGAGTGCGAGCTGATACGTCCAGGTACCCGACAGGTTCGTGTGAACTACCGACAAGGTCTGCGGCGCATAGTTGTTCTTGTAAGGCAGTAACCCGGAGTGAGCGACAAGGAGATTCCAGTGGCGAATCGCAATCGGAACCAGAACAATCCCAACCAGCGACGTCGTCGGGTCCGGCGATACGACCAACGTCAGCGACGCTGGATCTGGATCTGGCAGTGAGCTGAGCGACCACCGACTCTGTCGGTGAAGAGGCGGCCCCGTTGCAGACAAGTGGCAACGGGGCCGCCGCCCTGTTCGAAGGGGGGAGTTCCGGCGAGTGGTTGCGGAGTCGGCGGCAGGGCCGCACCATGTGACCGAAACCTGCGGGTCGACGTCGTCAACTCACCCGGACTCGCGTGCGAGCTCGACTCATCCGTCGACCCGTGTGCGGTCCACTGATACTTCGTCGGCGACACCGACCATCCTGTGCGGGCGCAGCACCGGCAGGCCGTTGCAGCTCACGAGGCCTTCCATCACAAGTGCCGACGCCTCCGCGACGCTCCTTGCGAGACCACGCTCTACAAGAGAGTGCGGCACCGGCGACAGTTCATCCATTCCCCCACTATCTGCCTCTCACGCGACCTGGAGATGTCCCGCAGGAACGTGATGCCGTCCAGTACGTGAACGTGGGATGACAACAACTGCGAATGGCCATCACCAGCGCCGTGGCGGGTGGACGCCGCTGACTTCAGCCGGCCGACCGTTTGTCCCCGCAACCCATCCGCCGTCCGCTCCCGAACCCCGCCACTTCCACCATAACTCGGCGGCCGGGGCTTGCGGCAAGACCCCGCTGCCCGTGCACAATCGCTCGACGACCGACGCGCGGGAGGCGATCTATGGCAAACGGTGCGAACGATTCACACAGGACGGACACGCCGGAACGATTTCGAGTTCACGAGTCCGGGAACTTCTTCCACGGCACCAAGGCGGACCTCCGGGTGGGCGACTTCCTGACACCCGGGCATCGCTCGAACTACCGTCCGGAGCACATCTCCAACTACGTCTACATGACGCAGGTGCTCGACGGCGCGGTGCTCGCGGCCGAGATGGCGGTGGGTGACGGGCGCCCCCGGGTCTACATCGTGGAACCGCAGGACGACGTACACGACGATCCGAACGTCACCGACAGGAAGTTTCCCTGCAACCCCACCCACTCCTACCGGAGCGCCCGACCGGTCCGGGTCGTCGGCGAGATGACCGACTGGGTGGGACATTCGCCGGAATACCTCCGACAGTTCCGCGCAGGATTGGAAGCACTCCGCCAGCGGGGCGAAGCGGTTCTGTACGACTAGCCCGGCCGTCACGACATTCTCGCCGTGACGGCGGCGCTCCGCGACCGGTCACCGGCCGCGGAGCGCCTGCTGCAGAGTCGAACTCACGGATCAGGGAAAGATGTTCTCCAGCGATCCGAAGGCTCCGCCGGCACCCGATGCGGCGAAGTTGGTGGTGCAGCCGTTGAACGAGACGTTGTCGACATTGACCTTGCCGGTCTTTTCGTTGGGCTGACTGGAGATTCCGTAGTGGTCGACCACGGTGGTATGGCCCTCTGAATTGGCGGCCTTCACCAGATCATCCAGCGTGGCGTTGGTGCCTCTCTTGATCGTGCCGAGATCTCGGGTGGACCACCACTGGTCAGATCCGCCGGCATCCGCCTTGCCCGCACCAGCCGGCGCGGTCCAGACGAGCGTCGCAAATCCATTGCTCTCACCGGTGTTGGCCCCGGTCACGCGGAGTTGCCAGTTCGCCTGCCCGTCGGACTTGTTGAACGTGAGCGGCTTCGTGATGGCGTCCGTCAGCTTGAGCTGCCCGGCGCTCTTGTACGACGCCTGGCGCGGTGTCTGCTCTGTCGTCACGAACTCGAGAGACCCGTCCTGATCGACAACATTGGTCGCCGTCACCTTGCCCGCCTGGCCGCGCTCGTCACCGAACGTGTTGCCCCACCCCGCCGGATTGGCCGGAGTGGAGACCTTGGCACAGTTCGCCTCCGATACGGGGGCTGCGGTTGCCACCGCGGGAGCGATCAGAGCCGCGACCCCGAGGGTCGCGCCAGCCGTCGTCACACGAATGAGATTTCTTCGCACTGGTTCTTTCCTCCTTTGTCGTTCGGGTCCATCGAACTCCCGCAAGCTAACAAAGGGATCAATCAGATACCAGCGCGATTAAAGGCATCTGAATGAGGAACAGCTTTACACAGCGAACCTGACCTGCACGCACAGTGCATCAGTGGACCATGTCGCATGTTCGCTTTTAAATCCGGAACTCCCGGCTATCTGCCTATTCCGCACCACCCGGTGACTGTGCGCCGAATCCCATTGACTGTGCATCGAATTTCGTTGACTGTGTGCCGTATTCCGTCAATTGGACTCATGGACTCAGAGCGTCGTCGCAATCCCACCGTCGACCGGAATGACGGCACCGGTGAGGTAACAGCCGGCGCGGCTGGCGAGGTACACGACCGTGCCGATAATGTCGTCGGCTCGACCGATACGGCCCAACGGCGATGCTGCCGCGACTTCTTCGCCCAGCTCGGCCAGGATCGGTGCCATCATCTTGGACTCGAAAGGCCCTGGCGCGATGGCGTTCACGGTGACGTGACGCGGTCCGAGGTCCCGCGCGAGATGCCGTGTCAGCTGATGGACGGCCGCCTTGCTCGACGAGTAGGAGTACGACGCGGTGCGCGGCACCCGGATCCCGTCGACGCTGCCGATCATGATGACCCGCGACGGATTCTCGGCAGTCGCAGAACCGGTCAGCAACGGCAGCAGCGTCTGCGTGAGCACGAACGGCGTCTGGACGTTGAGCTTCAGCACCCGGTCCCAGGCGGAGTCCGGGAACTCCTCGAGGGGCGCACCCCAGGTCGCGCCGGCGTTGTTCACCAGGACGTCGAGGGTGTCGGACTCCGACGCCACCTGCTGCGCGAGGGTTCGTGCACCCTCGGGCGTCGACAGATTCGCCTGTAACGCAGTCAGTCCCGCGGCGCGCGCCTCGGCCAGCGCGTCGTCATTGCGACCGGTGATGAGGACCCGTGCCCCGCGGTCGTGCAGTCCGTGGGCGATCATCGCCCCGATACCCGACGTGCCGCCGGTGACCAGCACCGTCTTGCCACTCACATCGAACAGGTCAGAAGTCATCGTCGTCGGTACCTCGGTGCTCGTTTCTCCAGGAAGGCGGCGGTCGCCTCGCCCCGATCTTCGGTCATAGCCGTGATCATCTGCTGCCGGTTCTCGAATTCGACCGTGGCACTGAAGGAATCGGACTCCACCGCGGCCCACATCCCGACCTTGGTGAGCTCCACCGACAGCGGCGGGTTGGCCAGGATCGAACGCGCCGTGGCGCGTGCCCGCTCCAGGAGATCGTCGGGCTCGGCGAGTTCGGCGAGCAGCCCATATCGCTCCGCCTCCACGGCCGTGAACTTGCGGCCGGTCAGCATGAGTTCGTGTGCGCGGCCCGTCCCGACGAGGCGCGGGAGCAACCAGGACACGCCGATGTCGCAGGCGGAGAATCCGGCCCGGATGAATCCGACCGCGTACACGCTCGACGTGGACCCGATGCGGATGTCACTCGCGCACACCAGCGCGAGACCGCCGCCGGCCGCCGGCCCGTTGACAGCGGCGATCACCGGCTGGCGCAGCCCGTGCAAGCGGAGCGCGAGCCCGGCGATGTCCTGTTGGCGCTCGAACATCGGGATCACCCCGCCCTGTTCGGCGGTGCGATCGTCGTCGCCGTAACCGTTCAGGTCAAGACCGGCGCAGAATGCGCGGCCCGCTCCGGTCAGGATCACCACCCGGCAACCGGGGTCCTCGTCGACCTCGTCGAGTGCAACCGTCAGGTCCCGCACGAGGTCGGCGTTCAGCGTGTTCAGCGCGTCCGGGCGATGGAGGGTGAGCGTCGTGATCTCACCATCGCGCTCGACAAGGACCGCCGGCATCAGATCTGACCCCACATATCGCGGCACCGGATGTGTTCCATGTCCTGTTGGTACCACTCACGGTGTCCGGTTCGTGGCATCTCGTCCGGTCACGTCACAGATAACCGTCCCGAGCCCACCCGACCGAGGACACACTGCGCGACAGCATGTTCCCGGGCGTCCTCCGGCAGATCTCGTCACCTATACCCAGCCGCGCGGAGGGCAGCCATCAGTTCCGACCGTGATCCGGCGTCGAGCCGGCGTCGGATCCGGGCGACGTGATGCTCGACGGTCTTCGCCGAGATGTATAGGCGCTCACCGATTTCCCGGTAGGTGAAACCCTGCAGCAGCTCGTGGGCAACCTCGGCTTCGCGACCGGTGAGCGGCCCGCCGACCTGTGGAGTCAGCCGCCGATCTTCACCGGCCGAGCGAGCGGTGTCCAGGAGGCCGGCCGCGGTCGCGGGATCGTCGGCGCGAGACGCGGCCATACCCGCGAGACGCGCTGCCTCCCAGTGTAATCCGATGCTCCGTAGCGCTTCGACGGCGGCGGTGACGGGTTCCGTTGATTCGCCGGCGTCGTTCAGCGCGACCCAGGCGCGCGCACCGGTCGACAACGACCCGGCCGTGCGGTTCTGCGCCGCGGCGAGGTCGAGACGAGTCAACCGGTGCGCCACAGCGGACTGGTCGCGCGTGATGGCAACGGCTTGGACGCCCGCGAAGTCCCACGACGCCGACCACGCCGGGGGGTCGCCAAGATCCGCGAGCAACCGGTCGGCTGCGTGCACATACCGCGCAATCGCGGGAATCTGACCCAGTCGCGCTGCGGCGATCCAGAACTCGCCGAGCGGACGCAGCAGGTAGAGGTCCACCTCGATGGCGGCGAGGAGCGACAGGCCGTCCTGCCACGCGGCCGACAGCGCGGACAGGTCACCGTGGCGCCGGGCCAACCCGAGCCGGATGGCCTGCACCCGAAAGCGTTCGGACATCCCCTGCGGTTCCGCCGTCGGGAGCAGACGCGCCGCCGCTTCGAGATCGCCGACGGTGAGCGCGGCCTCGGCGTCGAGAATGGTTCGGGCCGGCTCCGCCGCCACCGTCCGGATCGATTGCGCGGCAACGGTGTCGCCGAGGTTCAACGCCACCGCGGCGGCCGCGTGCAGAATTCGGGCCGCAGACGGGCCTCGGGACGACGTCGCTCCCGCTGAGATCCCACGCACCACGACGTCGACCGCGTCGCCGGTACTCATCTCGGCCGTGTCGTCGAGGGTGGCCAGCAGCCCGCGGACCACCAGCGACCGTGTGGCCCGACTCGCCACCGGCGCGCGGCCACGATCGGCCGCGCCGATGGCCGTGGCTGCCGCGCGGTCTCCGACCGCGAGCAGGGCGACTGCAGCCGACAACGACTGCGATGCAGAAAGATCGGATCCCGTCCAGCGGTAGAGGTCGGCGGCGTGCGAGGCGAGTCCGCGCCGCGCCGCGACGGCGGCGGCGAGCTCCACCCACTCCGCGACCCATTCGTCTGTGGGTGCGGCCGACTCCAGCCGTCGGTCGGCCGCGGTACCCGCACCGTCGAGATCACCCGACGCCAGGGCGCGCTGGGCCATCAGCAGCCGGACGTCATCACGCCCCGGCTCCACCCGATCGGCGGCCTGCAGGAGGACCACCGCCCGCGCAGCGGTCGCGTCGACCGCGCCGGCCAGCAGCGCGTCGACGATCCGCGGGTCGTCGACACCGGCCTCGGCCGCGAGCAGCGCGGTGTCGGGGGTGAGCTCGGTCGCACGCAGTCCGACGACGACCGAGTTGCGTCGTAGCTCGTCGATCCGCTTGTCTCCCAGCACATCACGCAGTGGAACGGCCGCAGCCGAGACGAAGACGTCCGCGCCGCGTAACAGGCCGCACCCGCGAGCCCGGTCGACCGCCTCGAGCGCGGCGGCTCGGTCTGTGCCCGCCGCTTCGGCGACGCTGTCGGGGTCGAGGGGCGCCCGGACCGAGGCGAGGGCCAGCACCGCGAGCGTGAGCGGATCGAGTCCGCGCAGCAGCCGATGGTGCCACTCGCGGGACACCCGATCGACGACGGCGATTTCGTCGGCCCCCGGCTCGTCGAGGACGCGCGAGGCGCTGCTCGAAGTGCTCCGGAGCGCCCGCAGCACAATGTCGATGGGAGCTCGCGCACCGCCACAGCGTCGACGGATCAGCGATGCCGTGGTCGGCGCGAGGGTCAGCCCGGCGCGGGTCGCGCGGGTCAGGACATCGGCGGTTCCGAGCGCCTCGAGTTCGAGGACCGCGCCGAACGGTCGGGCGCGGTCGCGCAACCGGCGGACGTTCGGGTCCAGTTCCCGCGGTTCGATCGTGGCGATCAGCCCGATCGTTCCCGCGTCGAGCATGCCCAGCGCGGTCTCGAACATGGCCACCGGCCACAGATGCATGTCGTCGGCCAGCACGAACACGGGACCCGCGCCGTCCGCGACGGGCAGCCCCACACTCACCGGGAGGTCCAGTCCTCGGAGTTGTTCGTGCACGGCGTTCAGCAGTGCCGAGCGTCCGCTGCCGGGGGTGCCGACGGCCACGGCGCACAGCGGATGGCCCGCCTGCGCGCGATCGACGATGCTCGCCACCCACGACGAGGTGCGCGACGCGGCCGAGGACGGGTCCGGACGGTCACCGATCGTGGAGACCGGTGTCGTCGGGGTCATCGAACGGTCCAGGGTGACCGGGGAGTCAACGGATTCAGCAGTCGATGCCGACGACGCCGGTGACGCCGCACAGCACCCGGCCGGTGCCGTCGAGGACCCCGCCCGGGGTGATGCCGCCACCGCCGGTGTCCGGTTCGGGGTAGTCCGGCGCCGGTGCAGGCGCTGGTGCCGGAGCGGGCGCCGGCGCTGGTGCTGGTGCTGGTGCGGGCGCTGGAGCAGGCGCGGGCGCCGGTGCAGGCCGGCCGGGGGTGCTTCCGGGCGCAGGGGCCCCGGCGGACGGGACGCCGACAGACGGGGCGCCGGCCGCGGTCCGCCGCGGCGCATCGGTTGCGGTGCCCGGAGCCCGGGTTCCCGTACCGGTCACCGGTGCCGCGGTGGTGCCGGGACGCGCACCGGTCGCGGTGGTGCCCGGGGCGCCACCGGGGTTCTGCGTCGAGGTGGCCGTGGTGGTCGCCGCTCCCGCGGGTGGGGGCGTCGCCTCGCCGACCGAACCGACGAGTCCGGTGCCGACGGAGAGTCCGGTTGCGGTGACGAGCGCCAGTGCGGCGGCGCCGACCGTGATCAGGGTGCCGCGCTTGCGGCGCGAGAACCGGGGAGCGGGCTCGGCGACCGGGGTGCTCGGAGCCGGGACGATCTCGCGGAGCGGCCGCTCCTCGGGCGCGGCCGAGACGAGGGCCGCGGTCGTGGCGGCGGCCGGAGCCATCGCCGACCGGCGCGCGGCAAGCGTCGTGCCCGCCATCAGCGCGCCGCCGGCTGCCGAGGCGGACGCGGGATCGGGGTCTCCGACGACCGGCAGACGCAGGGTCGAGGACAGCATCTCGGTGACGAGCGGGATCGCCGCACCGCCGCCACCGAGCAGGACCGCGGTCACCCCGGCCGGCTTCATCCCGGGGGCCGCGTGCGCGCCCGACGAGTCATGGCCGACGGCGGACGCGGAGACCGCTTCACGAACCAGCGCGACCGCCTCCATGACCGGTGCGCGCAGCAGGTCCTCGATGTCGTCGCGGACCAGCCGCGCCTCGGTGCTCACCTGCCCGATCCGCACGTCGACGACGGTGTCGGTGTCCACCGACAGAGACTCCTTGGCCCGGCGGCACTCTTCCCGCAGCCGGTTCACGTCGTCGAGGATCGCGCCGTTCCGGGCCGGGTCGGCCAGACCCGCGTCGACCTCGGCGCCGGCACCGGTCACCCGCAGGGTGTGCGCCAGCAGCAAACGGTCGAACTCGTTGCCGCTCACGGTGTCCAGATGCAGCGGACGGCCGATCGGGGCCGGATCGGAACCGGTGGTCAGGACAGAGACGGTGAGCCCCCCGGCGCCGAGATCGCAGACGACGACCGCGCCGTCGCCGAAGGCGCCCTCGGCGTGTTCGGTTGCGGCCAGGGTCGCCCGTGACTCGGTCACCCAGGTGATCGCGTCCGCCGGCACCGAGTCGGGGTGGGCGGCAAGCGCCGCCCGGGCCTCGTCGACGGCCTGATCGGACCAGTTGTCGGGGTGCACGACGGTCAGGTGCACGTCGTCGGACGGTGCTGAGTCGACGCTGTTCGTGCCGAGGTCGAGCCGGGCGACCAGCGCCGCGACCGCGTCGGCGTAGAGGTCGGCGGCCGCGATCGTGCGGCCGTGGTCGTCGAGCATCGGGACCGGGTCGCCGACCCGTCCGAGGAAGTCGTCGGCATCCACCAGAGCGGACGTCTCGACCGAGACCGCGCCCTCCCAGGACTGTTCCGAGGCGGCTACCGCCACGCTGTTCGCGGACCCGATCTTCACACCGATCCCGATGGCCATGACGCTCACTCCTGTTCGCACCTGCAGACGGTGGGCGGTGACGGTGCCGCGTCGTGCGGGCAATCCGTCGATGTCACGTGCCCCGGCCCCGGCGGCGCACTTCACCCAGTGTGTCGCGGACCGGCCCCCTGGTGTTAGCCCTGGCCGGGGATTAGGGGGAAAGTCCCGACCCCCCCTATGCCGGCGGCGCCCGGACCCCGGACCCCGGTCGAAATCCCCCTGGGGGATGACCCACCCCCCGGTCGTCGGCAGGACTGGGGATTTACCCCGATGTCGTCGGGCCCCGAAGTCCATACGGTCGAACTCGACACGGGATCGAACTGCGATCTCCCCGACGCAAGGAACGACGCCATGGCGACCAACGCGGTACTCGACTTCATCCTCGGTCTGCTTCGCGACGAGGAATCCTTCAACGCCTACTGCGGCAATCCCCAGGCCGCGATCGATCGCGCCGGACTCACCGGCGTCACCCCCGCCGACATCTCCGCAGCCGCCCCGCTGGTCGCCGGAGGCGGTCTGGCCGCGGGCGGCGGCCTCGGTGCGATCATCGGTGCCGGCGGTGGGGCGGTCGGCGGCGGCGTGATCGGCGGCGGCGCGGTCGGTGGCGGCGTGATCGGCGGCGGTGGCGTCGGAGTCGGCCTGGGCGGCCTGGAGTTCGGCGACATCAACGTCGGCGGCGGAGACGTCAACCTCGGTGACGTGAACCTCGGCGGCATCGGTGGGCTCGAACTGGGCGACCTCGACCTCGGTGGACTCGATCTGGGTGGAATCGATCTGGGCGACATCGACTTCGGCGGTCTCCTCGGCGGCATCGGATTGGGCGACATCGACCTCTCGGGTCTGTCCCTGGCCGATCTCGACCTCGGCGGTATCGCATTCGGTGACCTCGACCTCGCGGGCCAGCTGGCCGTCGCCCTGGGCGCGGCGCTGTCCGCGGGCCTGGGCGCCGGCGGCGCGATCGCCGCGCAGTTCGGTGCCGCGCTGGGAGCCGCGCTCGAGACGGTCGTCGACGGTGGCCTCGAGCTCGCCGCAGGCATCGGACCGGTCATCGCCGGGACGCTGGCCGGCGCGATCGGCGCCGAGGGCGCCCTGGTCGCCCAGCTCGGGGCTTCGCTCGACGCACTCCTCGCCGCAGGCGCCGACCTCGGGCTCGGACTCGGGGGCGGTCTCGCCGCGCAGCTGTCGGCGGCGCTCGAACTGGGTGGCGAACTCGCCGGCTCGTTCGGCGCGACGCTGGGCGGTCTGCTCGGCGCCACGATCGGCGCGGGCGGCGCACTCGGCGCCGACCTCGCGGCCGCGCTCGGTGCCGGTCTCGGTGCGGGCGGCGCGCTCTCGGCGGTACTCACCGGCGCGCTCGGTCTCGGCGCCGAACTGTCCGGCGATCTGACCGCCGCGCTGACCTCCACTCTCGATGTCGCGGGTGACCTCTCGGCGACGCTGTCGGGTCTGCTCGACGCGCAGGCCATCGCCGACCTGTCCGGCGAACTCGGCGCCACCCTCAGCGGCGCTCTCAGCTCGACCCTGGCCGCGGGCGGCACCGCTGCCGCCTCCGTCGGCACCGCACTCGGTGTGGCCCTGACGTCGACGGCCGCGGCGACCGGCGGACTGGTCCTGACCGGCGCGGCCGGCGCGAACGCCGTCCTCGGTGGCGCCCTGACCGCCGTCCTCGGTGTCGGCGGCGGCGCTCAGGCCGGACTCGCCGCGGCGCTCGAATCCGTCCTCGAAGCCGGCGGGATCGTCGACGTCGAGGCGCTGCTCGAAGCCGGCGGCGATCTCAGCACGACTCTCGCCGGCGCTCTGGCCGCCGGCCTCGAAGTCGGTGGCGAAGCCGCCGCCGGTCTCGGTGCGGCCCTGGGCGGCACGCTGGCCGCAGCCCTCGAAGGTGGCCTGGCCGCCGATCTCACTGCCGGGCTCGGCGGTGCCATCGACGCCGGTCTCGGTCTCGGCGGGGCGCTCGAAACCGGCGTCGGCGGCGCTCTCGAAGCGGGACTGGGACTCGGTGCCGGACTGGGCGCGGGTCTCGGTGGCGCGGTCGAGGGCGCTCTCGGGGTCGTGGGCGGTCTCGGCACCGAACTCGGAGCCGCGCTCAACGGACTGTTGTCGGCCGGCGCCGGCCTCGACACCGCGCTGAGCACCGTGCTCACCGGCGTCCTCGGTGCTGCCGCGGGCGCCGACCTGGGGGCCGCGCTGGGTGGCGCACTCGAACTGGGCGGCGTCCTCGGCGCCGACCTCACGGGTCTGCTCGAGGGCGGCTTGGCCACCGACCTGGCCGCGCAACTGGGCGCGATCGTCGGTGGCGGCGGTGAGCTCGCGGGCGAACTCGGCGCCACCCTGGGCGGCGTGCTGGGCGCGGCCGCAGGCATCGAGGGCATCCTCGACGCCGCCGCCGGTGCCGGCCTGAACGTCGGCGAACTGCTGGCCGCGGACCTCGGCGGTGCACTCGGCGTCGACGGCGCCCTCATCACACAGCTGGGCGGGGCGCTGGACGCCGCACTCGACGCCGGCGCGGGACTGGGCCTGGTGACCGAGACCGCCGCCGACCTCGGCGGAACCCTCGAGGCCGTGCTGGCTGCGGGCGGGGATGTGGGTGCCGACCTCGGCGCGTCCCTCGGCGCCGTCCTCGGGACCGCGCTGAGCGGTGAGCTGGGTGGTTCGCTGGCCGGCCAGCTGGCCGGCGGGGCCGAACTCCCGGCAGCCCTCAGCACCGTTCTCAGCTCCGCACTCGACGTGGATCTGTCGGCCACCGACGGCCTCGTCGCGACCCTGGACTCGACCCTGGAGGCGACTGGTGGCCTGGGCGGGGCGCTGACCGGCGAACTCGAGGCGATCGTCAACCCGAGCCTCATCCTCTCCCCCGAGGGCACCATCACCGTGGGCGGACCGCTCCTGGTCACCGAAACCCTCGGCGGCACAGTGGTCGACAGCCTCACCGGCAACCTGGGCGCGGGCACACTGGCCGGCCTGGGCACCGTCGCCGAGACCGGCACGGACCTGGTCGCCGGGCTGGACAGCACTCTGCAGGGCGGCCTGGAGGGGACCCTCGAGACCGGACTCGCCGGCCTGGGCGCCGGGAACGGCGAGGCCGATCTGGGCGCCACCGCCGGTCCGGTTCTCGACGGTGCTCTCGGCGCCGGCGCAGGCGTGGGCGGAGGCCTCGGCGGAGACCTCGGCCTCGGTGGCGACCTCGGCCTGGGCGGTGCGCTCGACACCGAGCTGCCCGCAGAGGTCACCTCCGAACTGACCACCGCGATCTCCGGCACGGCCGGCGGCGCAGTGGACGTGGTCGGCGACGCCGCGGGCTCACTCGAGACCGGGGTCGGCGGCACCCTCGACACGACCACCGACATCGTCGGTGGGGTGACCGGTGGTCTGACCGGCGGCGCAGTGGTCGGTGGTGGCGTGGACGCCGGCGGCGGTGCCGGCGCGGACGGCGGCCTGGACCTGGGCGGCGTGACCGACACCGGTGCCGAACTCGGCGGCGCGGTCGACACCACCGTCGGCGGCGCGGTCGACTCGACCGTCGGAGGCGTGGCAGACACGACCGCCGACCTCACCGGCGGATTGACCGGCGGCCTCACCGGAGGCCTGGCCGGTGGCCTCGGTGGCGACACGGACACCGGGATCGGCGTCAACACCCCGGACGCCGGACCCGACGCCGACTGACCGGGTCACGTCGGCAACCCGCCCCGGGACTCGTCCGGCCCCGCCTTCTCCCGGCGCGCTCGCACGCACCGTCCGAACGGGTGCGGAGCCCCGCCGATGCCGACCGGACGGGCCGACTCACCGCTACCGTGAGGACACCATGACCACTCCACCCGCCGAACCACCTCGCGTCGGCCGGCACGCCGCCGATCGGGACGCACCTGGTCCCGCCCCCACTTGGAAGGCAGCAGCCCCGACCGCACCGGCAGACGCCGCTGCCCCGCCCCGGCCACCCGCGACCACGGCCCCAGCCCCGGCGACCCCGGCAGTGGCGACCCCCACACGGACGCAGGTACCGAACACCATCGGTGACCTGCTGACCACGATGTCCGAGGTGGCCCGGGAGGCGGGCCGTAACGATCTCGTCAGTCGCCTCGACGGCGCGCGCACCCGGATCACCGACCCCCGCCTGCGGATCGTCGTGGTGGGTCAGCTGAAACAGGGCAAGAGCTCGTTCGTCAACGCACTGCTCAACCTGGACGTGTGCTCGGTCGGCGACGACGAGACGACCGCGGTGCCGACGGTCATCTCGCATGCCGCGCAACCATCGGCCCATCTGGTCGTCGACGGCCCGGCCGCCGACAACCGCATCCCGGTGCCGATGGACGCCATCGCCGGTATCACCCCCGACTCCCCGCTCGCCGGTGGCCGCGAGGTGCTCCGGCTCGAGATCGAGGCACCCGGCCCGTTGCTCGCCGACGGCCTCGTCCTCGTCGACACCCCCGGCGTCGGCGGCCACGGACACCCTTATGCCGCAGCGACTCTGGGCATGGTCGCGGCAGCCGACGCGGTACTCGTCGTGTCGGATGCCAGCCAGGAGTTCACCGCGCCGGAGATGTCCTTCCTCCAGCAGGTCGCCGGACTGTGCCCGACCATCGCGTGCCTCATCACGAAGACCGACCTGTACCCGCACTGGCGGGCCATCGTCGACGCCGACCGCACCCATCTGCACACCGCCGGCCTCGACATCCCGCTGTTGCCCGTCTCATCGGTGCTGCGCACCCACGCGCTGCGGCTCGGCGACGAGAAACTCAACGCCGAGGCCGGGTTCCTCGATCTGTACCGGTACCTGCGCGAGCGCGTGGTGTCCACCGCACGACAGGCGACCCGGACCACCGTCGCCACCGATCTGCGCGTCGTCAGCGAACATCTCGCGCTCACCCTGGGCAGCGAACTCGCCGCCCTGCGCGATCCGGAGACCGCCGGCCGCGCCGTCGGCGCGCTCCGGGAGGCGAAGTCCGACGCGGAGGCCATGCGACGTCAGTCCGCTCAGTGGCAGCAGACGCTGGCCGACGGCATCGCCGACCTCGCCGCCGACATCGACCACGACCTGCGGGACCGTCTCCGCGCGGTGACCCGGGAAGCCGAACGGGCCATCGACGAGGGCGATCCGGGGGTCGACTGGGAACAGCTGAGCGAGTGGCTGGCCGATCAGACCGCCGCCGTCATCGGTGACAACTTCGTCTGGGCGCATGAGCGATCGGTGTGGCTCGCCGAGCGGGTGGCCGACCACTTCGCGGCGGCCGGCCAGAACTCGCTGCCCGACATCGACGTCGCCGATCTGACCGGTGTGCTCGATTCCGTGGCCGAGCTCGCCGAACTCGACAGCGGCAGAGTCGGTCTCGCCCAGAAGCTGTTGATCGGCATGCGCGGTTCGTACGGCGGTGTGCTGATGTTCGGACTCATCTCGACGATGGTCGGCATGGCGCTCATCAACCCGGTGTCCGTCGGCGCCGGTCTGTTGCTCGGCACCAAGGCGTACCGGGATGACAAGGAGGCGAAGGTCCTCGAACGCCGCGCCAAGGCGAAGGTCGCGGTGCGCGCGTTCACCGACGACGTCAGCTTCCAGGTCGGCAAGGAATCCCGCGACCGGCTGCGGGTCATCCAGCGAGTCCTCCGCGATCACTTCACCTCGGTCGCCGAACAGACCGCACGCTCGATCTCGGAATCCCTCAGTGCCGCACAGTCTGCCGCGACCCTCGCCGATTCGGAGCGATCCGGACGCGTCGCCGAACTCGAGTCCCGGCTCACCGCGGTCGCCGCGCTGCGCAAGGCGGCCGATCATCTCGACCCGGAGGAACCCGCTGCGGAGCTCCCGCGCCGATGACCGACATCGCCCGCGTCCGAGGGTTTCTCGACGCCACCCGCACCGCCCTCGCCGACGACCCGCACGCACAGGCCGAGCTCGACGTGTGCGCCCACCGGTTGTACCAACCGGTGCGGGTCGCCCTGGCCGGTTCGCTCAAAGCTGGCAAGTCGACGCTGCTGAACGCCCTTGTGGGACAGGACATCGCCCCCACCGATGCCACCGAGTGCACGCGGGTCGTCACCTGGTACCGCAACGGCCGGTCGCCGTCGGTCACCGCACACGTCGACGACGGTCGCGCGGTGGGCATCCCGGTCACCCGCATCGACGGTCGACTGGGCTTCGATTTCGGGCGACTCACCGCCGATCGCGTCGACCGTCTGGACGTCGAATGGCCCGCGCGTGCCCTGCAGTCGACGACCATCGTCGACACCCCGGGCACGGCGTCCTTGTCGACGGAGTTGTCCGCGTCGACAATCCGGCTCCTCACCCCCGACGACGGTCAGTCCGGCGTGGACGCCGTCGTCTACCTGTTGCGTTCACTGACCGCCACCGACACGACGATGCTGCGCCGCATCGGGTCGGCCATCGGCGGATCGTCGGGCCCGCTGGGTGTCATCGGCGTCGTCTCCCGCGCGGACGAGCTCGGTGCCGGCCGGATGGATGCGATGATCTCCGCGCACCAGATCGCCGGACGGTTCGCCGGCGAGCTCGAACGCACGGGCCTGTGCCAGGCGGTCGTGCCGGTGGCGGGACTGCTGGCACTGGCCGCCCGCACCATGCGGGAGGTCGAGTTCCGCGCGCTGGCACAGCTGGCCGCGACCCCGGCACCCGACCTCGAGGCGGCCTTGCTGACGATGGACCGGTTCTCCCGGCCGGACATCCTGCCCGACATACCCGCCGAGCTGCGGCGTTCGCTGGCCGAACGCTTCGGCGCCTTCGGCATCCGAATGGCGGTCACGCTCATCCGGTTCGGCGCGAGCTCCTCGTCGGCGCTGGCCGCCGAACTCGTCGAGCGCAGCGGACTCTCGGAGTTGAGCGCCATCATCGACACCCAATTCGGGCAGCGCGCGGACCAGCTCAAGTCCCATTCGGCGCTGGTGACGATGGATCACCTCCTGGCCGCGTCATCGTCGGCGGGGGCGCGTGACGTCCGGGCCGCGGTTCGCCGGGAACTCGCGGACGTCCACGGTTTCCGAGAGCTGCGTCTGCTCGGCACCATCCGGGCCGGGGGCGTCGACCTCCCCCCTGATCAGAGGGCCGAGATCACCCGGCTCATCGGCGGGTCGGGCATCGATCCCGCGGCCCGCCTCGGACTGCCCGCGACCGCCGACGTGTACACACTGCGGGACGCCGCGATCGACGCCGCGCGGACCTGGCGGGCACGTGCCGGCCACCCGCTCCTCGCGCCGGCCTCGGCGTCGGCATGTCAGGTCGCGGTGCGTAGCGCCGAGGGTATCGTCGCCCAACTCGGTGAGGCGGTCCGGAGCGCCGGCCAGGGTTTCAGCGCAGGGATGCCGTGACCGACCGGGTGTAGGACGCTCCGGTGGCGACGACCGCGACAAGCGCGGCCGCCGCCGGAATCCACTGGGCGACAACCGGCAAACCGGCGTCGGCGAGTGCCGTCGCGGACGGGTTGACCGTGAGATGGAAGGTCACGGCGCCCGCCACCGCGACGACGGCGCCGACCGTCAGGATGCTCCGGCCGGACCGTCGACTGTCCCAGAGTCGCGCGGACCCGTACAGCCCGAGGAGCACGACGACCAGTGCGATCGCCCCGCCCACCATCAACGAGATGTCCACGGCGCGTGCGGCATCGGTCCCGCTGCCCGGATTGGTCCGGACGAGATCGGCGGCCAAGATGGCCCTAATGTCGTTCAGTGACAACAGTGTCAGACCGACGATTACCGCGACGAGGGCCACCGACACCAACCACCCGAGGATCACGTACCGAGTGACCGGAGAGCGTCCGACCGGCCGCTGCGGGCGCAGCGGCGTGACGGCGACGCGCGGGCGGGGAGGCGGAGAGCCGTCGGCGTTCGACATCCCTCGATGGTAGTTGCCTGCGCGTTCCGCTACCCCGAACCGGCACAACCCCGGATCATCGTTCGCGAAGCCACCCCGCGACCACCACCGCATGTCCCCCGATCGGTGGAGGCACCATTCACCCCACCCATCACCCGGTCAGCGGAATCCCCCGACCACCCATCCCCGGCAGAGTCGGTGGTGTCACCAACACAACCCCCACACCACACCGGAGCCCACCATGAAGACCACCACCCGCATCGCCACCGCCACCCTCGGACTCGCCGCCGCCACCGGCATCGCCCTCGGCGCCGCCGGCGCAGCCCACGCCGGCACCCTACCCATCACCCGACCCGGCGAACCCACCGTCGCCATGACCATCACCAACCACACCGACAAGCCCGAATACCTCCAAGGCGCCAACGCCGACGGCGGCCAATGGATCAACGCACCCCAACACATCCTCTACCCCGGCGCCACCGAAACCATCACCGCCACCGCACCCTTCACCAACCACCTCGACGTCAACGCCATCTACCGCATCGGCGCCTTCGGCCCCACCGCCAACTACCAACTCACCAACCACCCCCACAACGTCAACACCGCCATGAGCAGCATCTGGGGACCCCACGCCCAGAACTACTGGATGAACAACCACATCGACACCGGATACCCCCAGGTCAACGTCGGCTTCGACCAGTGGTGACACACCGCGGACAAACGCAGAATGCGTCGTGGGTAACGGTTTCCGGTACCTACGACGCATTCTGTGTGGGTCGGACCTCAGGGGCCGGCGGTGGCCCCCGTCAGTGGTGGCGACGTCGCCAGCACTTCGTTCTCCTCATCGGTGAAAGTCCGTGCCCGCGAGAGGAAACGAACCCCTTCCGGTGCCTCGAGACTGAATCCGGCACCGCGGCCTTTCACGACGTCGAGGATCAACTGGGTGTGTTTCCACAGCTCGAACTGGTCACCGTTGATCCAGACCCGAACGGCCGGAATGGGTTCGGGTAATTCGATCTCGCCGACCAGCACGTCTCGCTGGCCCACTCGATACTCCCCGACCGGATAACACATCGGGGCCGAGCCGTCACAGCACCCACCGGACTGGTGGATCATGAGGCCGCCGTGCAGCTCCGACAACTTGGTCAGGAGCTGCACGGCGGAGTCTGTGGCGACCACACGATCAGGAACACTCTGCTCGGCGGTCATCGTCAATCACCTTTCGTCTGCTCCCTGAGGTGCGAGGAGCGCGACCCCTCCGCTCCCTGAGGAGCGTTAGCGACGAGCCTCGAAGGGCTCGACGGGTCAGAAGAAACCCTTGGCGCTCTGAGCGTAACCGACCAGGAGGTTCTTGGTCTGCTGGTAGTGCTCGAGCATCATGAGGTGGTTCTCGCGACCGATACCGGACTGCTTGTACCCGCCGAAGGCGGCGTGCGCCGGGTAGTCGTGGTAGGTGTTCGTCCACACCCGGCCGGCCTGGATCTCGCGGCCCGCCCGGTAGGCGGTTGCACCATCACGGCTCCACACACCGGCACCGAGCCCGTAGAGCGTGTCGTTGGCGATGTGCATGGCGTCGGCGAAGTCCTTGAAGGTGGTGACCGCGAGGACCGGGCCGAAGATCTCTTCCTGGAAGATGCGCATCTTGTTGTTGCCCTGGAAGACGGTCGGTTTGATGTAGAAGCCGCCGGCCAGGTCGCCGTCGAGTTCGGCTGCCTCGCCGCCGATCAGTACCTCGGCGCCCTCGTCCTTGCCGATGGCGAGGTAGGAGGAGATCTTCTCGAACTGATCGTTGGAGGCCTGCGCGCCCATCATCGTGTCGGTGTCGAGGGGGTTGCCCTGCTTGATCTTTCCGACGCGGTCGACGGCCTTGGCGATGAACTCGTCGTAGATGTCCTGCTGGATGAGTGCGCGGCTGGGGCAGGTGCACACCTCGCCCTGGTTGAGCGCGAACATCGAGAAGCCTTCCAGCGCACGGTCGAGGAACCCGTCGTCGGCGGACATCACGTCGTTGAAGAAGATGTTCGGGCTCTTGCCGCCCAGCTCGAGGGTGACCGGGATCAGGTTCTCCGAGGCGTACTGCATGATGAGCCGGCCGGTGGTGGTCTCACCGGTGAACGCGATCTTGCGGATACGGTTGCTCGACGCGAGCGGCTTGCCCGCCTCGACGCCGAACCCGTTGACCACGTTGAGGACTCCGGCGGGGAGCAGGTCGCTGATGAGGCTGACCAGGTACAGGATCGACGCGGGTGTCTGCTCGGCGGGCTTGAGCACGACCGCGTTGCCGGCGGCGAGCGCGGGCGCCAGCTTCCACACCGCCATCAGGATCGGGAAGTTCCAGGGGATGATCTGGCCGACGACGCCGAGCGGCTCGTGGAAGTGGTAGGCGACGGTGTCCTCGTCGACCTCGGAGATCGAGCCCTCCTGGGCGCGCAGGGCGCCGGCGAAGTAGCGGAAGTGGTCGATGGCCAGCGGGATGTCGGCGGCCATGGTCTCGCGGACGGCCTTGCCGTTGTCCCAGGTCTCGGCGACGGCGAGCTTCTCGAGGTTCTCCTCCATGCGATCGGCGATGCGCAGCAGGGCCAGCGAGCGCTCGGCGACGGGGGTCTTGCCCCATCCGGGTGCGGCCTTGTGGGCGGCGTCGAGCGCGAGGTCGATGTCCTCGGCGGTCGAGCGTGCGACCTCGCAGAAGATCTTGCCGTCGACGGGCGACGGGTTCTCGAAGTACTGACCCTTCACCGGCGGGGTCCACTGTCCGCCGATCCAGTTGTCGTAACGCGACTCGTAGCTCATCACCGAGCCATCGGCACCCGGCTTTGCGAAGACGGTCATGGTTGCTCCTTGCGTGTGGGCCTCAGCTGAGGACGCTCTGCGGATGTCACACGGGACACCGAAGGCGTCCGTTGTGATCTGCTGCACACCTTAGGAGCGGGTTGGTTGCACGCGCGTTGCAACGTTGGCCACCTGCTGTTCACGCAGCTCAGACCGGTTACGCCCCGTACCTCTTGTCCAGGAGTCGGATGCGGCCGCCGACGACGGCCCGGTCGGGATCGCCCACGGGTAGGCGATGCTCGAGGCGGCGCCACGCGGCGAGGTCGTCACGACCGTGCGTCGATGACGTCCAGCGGCGCAACGCTGCGACGTCGCCGCCGGCGAAGAGACGCGACCGCAGGTCCTCGCGGAGTTCCTCGAAGATCTCGACGATCCCCGGTGCGGTCGATTCGGCGAGCAACCCGCCGCGGCCGAGGTCATCGACGACCGACGCGAGGTCCGAACCCGACGAGATGCGCGACCGGAGATCGTCGACGTCGGAGGTGAGGTCGAGTGTGAGCCGGTACGGCCGGCTCGCGACGACGTCGGCACCGAGGTCGCGGCGGAGTCGGGAGATCTCGGCCCGCACGGTGACCGGGTCGAGCCCGTCCTCGGCCAGCTTCAACGCGAGCTGTTCGGTGTTCAGACCTTCCGGAAACGCTTGCAGCAGAACGAGGATCTCGGCGTGCCGGCGCGACAGGGTGCGGGCGCCGGGCCCGTCGGCGGCGCGATGCCAGCGTCCCGGACCGTCACCGAGCACGGCGAGGTGGGCCGCGGCCCGCGGGCCCGGTGCCGGGTCGAAGGTGGCCGGGTCGGCGAGATCGACGGCGCCCGCCCGCAATTCGCGCTCGACAGCGGCGACGACCGACCGGACCGCCGCCAGCGCGAACGGCGCCGCGACCTCGCGCCCGCCGGTCACGTCGATGACACCGATCACGTGCCCGGTCAGCGGGTCGTGCACGGGCGCCGCCGCACAACTCCACTCCTGGACGGGTCCGGCGAAGTGTTCGGGGCCGACGACCTGCACGCCCCGATCGACGGCCAGCGCGAGCCCGGGCGCGTTGGTGCCCACAACCTCTTCGCTCCACACCGACCCCTCGACGAAGTTGATGTGGCCGGCCCGGTCGCGTGCGGCCGACTCGCCCTCGATCCACAGCAGGCGGCCTGCCTGGTCGGTCAGTGCGACGACGACCCCCGTGTCGGCGATGGCGTCGACCATCAGCGACTGCACCAGCGGCCGGACGGCGGTGATGGGGTGTGCGGCCCGGTAGGCGGCGAACTCCGCGGGCGACATCGCGGACGCCCGATCTCCGTCGAGGCCGGTCTCGCTCGGGTCGACCCCCCTGGTCAGCGACCTCGCCCACGAATCGCGGACGATCGAGCGGACCGCATCCGCCGGCGGGTTGCCGCCGGAGAGAAAGTCCTCGTATGCCCGGCGGATGCGCGTGGCCACCGAAGCCGCGTCTGTCATGCACCCCTCCGTCGATTGCCCGAGTCGATTGCCCGATATGTCGACGATTCTGCCTGCCTCGATGTGATCTCGGCAACAATCACCCAGCTCGGCGTCGCACTTCGCCGTTCCGGTCTACCCGAACCTTGCCGAGAACGTGCGCGGGGTCATACCGGTGACGGTCTTGAAGTCGCGGACGAAGTGCGCCTCGTCGGCGTAGGACAACTCCGCCGCCAGCGAGGCGAGCGTCCCCGACCGGTCGCGCAGCCGCTCGGCCGCCTCGTGGAGCCGTCGACGTTGGATGAGCCACTTCGGGGTGAGACCGAGACGACGCCGGGTCAGCCGCTGCAGGCTGCGTTCGGTGAGGTGGAATCGCTCGCAGATCTGCGCGACCGCGACGACCGACGAATCGGTTTCCACGTACTCCACGATCGCGTTGATCAGCCGGCCGTCGTCGTCGAGCGGGAGATACGACCGAAGCCAGTCCTCGACGCGGTCGGTCGCGGTCCGCTGGGTCGCCTCGACTCCGGGTTCGACGGCCATCACCGACCGCACCGACCGCTCGAGGTCGGTGCCCCGGTCGCCGAAGACCTCGGATAGTTCGGCATGCCGATCGGTCCATTTCCCGACGTCACCGGTCAGCACTCCCCCGGCGCCCGGCGTGAGCATCACCCCGACTGCCCAGCCGTCGCCGGTCAGCACCGTCTCCGACAACCCGGTCACCACGCCGTAGAAGCGGGCGTAGGTGTTGCTGACGACGATGAGGCAGACGGGGTACTGCAGGACGCGCTGCGGCGCCTCCGCCCCGGGCGGGACCCACCACACCGGCACCCAGAAGCGGCGCACCAGTTCGTCCAGATCGGGGCTCGGCGCCCACCGTCCGATGCGGAAGCTCGCGTCCGACGGGTCGATGAGGTGCGCGCGCTCGACGTCGTCGAGCCGCGCCGGATTGTCGGGTTTCATCAATCACCGTCCCGTGGTCTCGCGGTTGACTCTCATCATGACCGCAATCAACGACACCTCACCATTGCTCGACCACTACGTCCGCCTCGCCGACGGCTTCGCCACCGTCCTCGACGCCGCGCCCGCCGGCACGTGGACCGCGGACTCGCCGTGCGAGGGATGGACCGGACGCGACGTCGTCGGCCACGTCATCGACACCCAGCGCGAGTTCTTCTCCCGCCACGACATCGATGCCGGACCGGCACCCTCGCTCGACGACCCGGCCGCCGCCTGGCACACCCACCGCGACACCGTCGCCGGACTGCTCGCCGACCCGACCGTCGGCGAACGCACCTTCGACGGACACTTCGGACCGACGACGATCGGCGAGACCCTCATCCGCTTCTACGGTTTCGACATGGTCGCCCACCGCTGGGACATCGCCCGCGCAGCCGGTACCGACCATCGGTTCTCCGACGACGACCTGTCCGAGATGGAAGCCGCTGTCGACGGTTTCGGCGATGCGATCTACTCCGAAGGCGTGTGCCGCAAGGTCGAGATCCCGGCCGGCGCCGACCGTCAGACGACGCTTCTCGCGAAGTTGGGTCGCGTCGCGTCCTGACTCCCCTCTGCCTCTGAGGCGCGAGCCTCCCCATGCTCCCTGAGGTGCGAGCGAAGCGAGCCACGAAGGGCATGGCGAGGCACCCTCACCACGCCCTTCGTGGCTCGTCGCTATCGCTCCTCGCACCTCAGGGAGCACAAGGTTCGCAACTCAGCGAGCCGGGGCGGGACTCCGCGCGCAGCTCAGGGAGCAAGGGGGTCAGCACCACTCACGGGATCCACCCGTTGTGCCGCGGATAGCGCGCGCGGAGGTGACCGTAGACATAGGTGCTGACGAGGAGTGCGACGCCCGCACCGATCGACGGCCACAAGAACACGTTGTCGAGTGAATCGCGGATCGCCGCGACCGCCCAGCCGATCACGAACAGCACGAGCGCGATGGTCGCCAGGATGCGGATGACGAGCACCACGGTGGCGAGCACCGCCCACAACGCCTCCCGCGCACGCCCCGGCCGTCCACCCACGACGTCATCGTAGTGTCGTGCCGGCCCGCGGGTGCTCTCCTGCGTCTCGCATTTGTCCCCACCGGTCGGCGCCGCATGGACAATGGTGGGATGAAGACCATCCTCAACGTCATCTGGCTCGTCCTGTGCGGACTGTGGATGGCGATCGGCTACGTCGTCGCCGGCATCATCTGCTGCATCCTGATCATCACGATCCCGTTCGGCATCGCCTCGTTCCGGATGGCGAGCTACGCGCTCTGGCCCTTCGGACGAACTGTCATCCGCAAGCCGACCGCGGGCGTCGCGTCGACCATCGGCAACGTCATCTGGATCATCGTGGCCGGGTTGTGGCTCGCGATCGGGCACATCACCACCGGCATCGCGATGTGCCTCACGATCATCGGCATCCCCCTCGGCATCGCGAGTTTCAAGATGGTGCCGGTGTCGCTTCTGCCCCTCGGCGCCGAGATCGTCCCGACCGATCAGCAGATGCCCGGCGGTACGCCGGTGCGGATGTGATCCACCGAACGTCGCGCTGACCTCCCCCGACCCATCCGTCACCCAACCCATCCGGGACGCCGATGGATCCGAACAGGTGGCATGACACTCGGGTCCCAGACTGACGTCGCGAGCGCGTGGCCCGGCACGGACGCGACGCTGCCGCCGGTGGCGACCGCCTGTCTCTCGCTGTACGCGACCGGCGCCCGACTCCACCAGGAGTCGTTCAGCCGACGGCCCGGATACCCCGATCACCCGCAGCGAACGTCATACTTCTTGCCGCAGCCCCGTTGCCTCCGGGCCCACGCGGAAACGTGACACCCGCCCGCCGGAAGCGGCGTTCGGGGGGACAACGACACATCGTTCGACGACGGCAGGAGGCACGCGATGTCTGAGCATCTCGATCCCGACGCTGCCGATCTGCTGGAGATGGCACCGCTCGTCGCCCTCGACGCACTCTCCGATGTCGAACTGCGCGACGTCCAGGCGCGCGTCGCGGCGGCGCCGCACGATGTCCGCGCCCTGTTCGACAAGCAGGTCCGCGCGACCCGCGAGGCGCTGGCCGCGATGAGCAAGACGACCGCCACGCCACCTCCGCCGACGCTCCGCGACCGCATCCTGTCCGCCGCGCGCGCCGACGCGGGTCTCGACGCGCCGGACGTCGCCGAACCGGCGGGCGCGTCCGCGTCCGGGCCGGTCGTGTCCGGCGCGTCGGATCATCCGATGCCCCCGCAGGACCCCGCATCAGCCGGCACCGACGTCGGGCAACCGGAATCCGCCGCCGGCTCCCCGGCGACCGGGGCCGATGACCGACGCAGGTCTCGCCGTTGGACATATCTCGCCGCCGCGGCGGTCCTCGCCGTCGCCATCGGCGCCGCCGGGTGGGTCATCGGACAGTCGAGTTCCCCGGAACCGGAGGTGCGCCCGCTTGCTTCACCGGCCGAGCAGGTCTTCTCCGCGGAGGACCTGCGATCGACCGGCGGTCCGGTCGCGACCGGGAACGTCACCGTCTACCTCGCGAAGTCTGCGGACACCGGCGTACTGGTCATGGATTCGGTCCCGCCGCCTCAACCGGGGACGGTGTATCAGATGTGGCTCATCGGGCCGGACGGCGCCCGCTCGGCCGGCACGATGACCGACAAGGACGTCGAACCGGTCACCACCGCCGTCTTGTCCGGGATCAACTCCGCCTCGACGCTGGCGTTCACCGTCGAACCACCCGGCGGTTCGGACCGGCCCACCACCACTCCGGTGGCGCAGTTGTCGCTGACCTGACCGGGCCGTTTCCTGGAAACCACCCCGTGGAGCCGGGCCGGCGGCATATATCGGCGGCTGTCCGGTTTCCACGGGTGGCTTCCAGAGCTCACTTCAACAACGCGCGGATCGCCTCGATGCTGTCGGCTTGGGCCGCGGTCTTGTCCGGCCGATATCGGACCACGCGCGCGAAGCGCAGCGCGACACCACCCGGGTAGCGCGAACTCCGTTGCGCACCATCGAGTTCGATTTCGACGACGATCTCGGGGCGCAGGTGGATCGTGTACGAGTCCCGGTGCGTCTCGTGTTTCGGGAACTCCTCGGTTTGCCAGCGCAGCAGCTCGTCGGTCAGGCCCTTGAACGTCTTGCCGACCATCACGAGTTCCCCCGTCTCCGGATCGCGGGCGCCGAGATGCAGGTTCGACAGCCAGCCCGAGCGACGCCCCGACCCCCACTCGGCACCCAGCACGACGAGGTCGAAGGTGTGCGTCGGTTTGACCTTCTGCCATGCCTTTCCACGACGGCCGGCCACGTACAGGCCGTCGAGCGATTTGACCATCACACCCTCGTGACCGTCGGCCATCGCGGCGTCGAAGTGGTTGCGCGCCTCCTCGACACTCGGCCGCGTCACGGCCGGGATACGCAGCTGCGGGGCGATCGAGTCGATGGCGGCGAGCCGCTCGGACAGCGGGCGGTCGATCAGGTCGGTGCCGTCGAGATGCAGGCAGTCGAAGAAGAACGGCTTGAGCAGGCGTTCGGGTTCACCCGCCGCCGTGGGCCCGGAACCGAAGCGGCTCATGGTGTCCTGGAACGACCGCGGTCGGCCGTCGTCGGACAGCATCAACGTCTCCCCGTCGAGGATGACCGAGTCGCACGGTAGCGCGGCGATCACCGAGACGAGGTCGGGCACGTTGGCCGTCACGTTCCGCAATGTGCGGGTGAACACCGAGACCTCGGTTCCCTTGCGGTGAACCTGGATCCGCGCTCCGTCGAGTTTGTAGTCGACGATGAGGTCGGGCCCGAGGAGCGCGAGAGCGGAATCGAGATCGTCAGCGGGGGTCGCGAGCATGGGTTCGACGGCACGACCGACCTCGAGGCCCACCGCGGCCAACGCTTCGGCCCCGAACCGGGCCAGCGCCGCGGTCTCCGGCAGCGAACCGGTCAGCATGTTCGCCCGACGCACCAGCACCAGATCCTGGCCGGTGACCTTGGCGATGGCGTCGGTCATGACCCCGGCGAGTGCTCCCTGCCGCAGTTCGCCGGTGAGCAGTGCCACGAGGAACTTCTGCTCGGCTTCGGTCGACGCCGCGAACAGGGACGCGATGATCTCGCCGCGGCGCTTCGTCGAACCGGGACCCGACGCCGACGCGAGCTCACCAAGTGCGGCATCGACGGCCGCGACCTCCAGAGTCGGCGACTCCGCGGGTGCCGCAATCAGTTTCGACAACGACCGCCATCCGACGCCGAGACGCCCTTGGGGGATCTCGCCGGAAAGCCATGCGACGACGATCGGCAGTTCCGCGTCCGTCGTCGCCGAGAGCGCCTCCGCGAGCACCGCTGTCTTGCGGGTTCGCGACCGGTCACGCGCGACATCCGCGGAGGTCTGGACGACGTCGGTCAGCTTCATGTCGCCTCCCCTGCAACCGGACGGGCATTCACCCGTTCGACGGTACGCCGTGCCGCCGACAATCCCGGTCGGCAGCGCGGCTGACTCAGACCTCGGTGAGGTCGACGGTCTTGGTCTCCTTGACGCTGAGCAGGGCGATCATCGTGGCGCAGGCGGCGACCGCGAGGTACACGCCCACCCAGCCGACGCCGTAGTCCGCGACGATCCACGTCGCGATGAACGGGGCCACGGCGGCGCCGAGGATCGACGCCACGTTGTAGGCGATCCCCGAACCCGTGTAGCGCACGTTGGTCGGGAACAGCTCGGGCAGGATCGCGCTCATCGGCCCGAAGGTGAGCCCCATCAACGTCATCCCGAGGATCAGGAAGAACAGCATCATTCCGTCGGTCATCGATGACGGATCGAGCAGCCACTGGAAGCACAGGCCGAACACGATGATCGCAGCGGTGATGATGATGAGGAACGCACGTCGCCCGTACCGATCGGCCAGACGTCCCGAGATCGGCACGCATGCGGCGAAGAAGAGGACCGCGACAAGCTGCAGCTGCAGGAAGTCGACGTAGCTGATGGAGAGCTTGACACCCGATTCGTCGGTCACCTTGCCGGTGCCGTACGAGATCACCCAGGTGGTCACGATGTAGAACAGCGTGTACGTCGCGACCATGATGAACGTGCCCGCGATGAGCGGACGCCAGCTGGTCTTGACGACCTCGGCGAGCGGCGCCTTGACCTTCTTGCCGTCGGCGACAGCCTTCGCGAACACCGGTGTCTCGGTGAGCTTCAGCCGGACATACAGCCCCACGGCCACCATGATGGCGCTGGCCAGGAACGGGATTCGCCAGCCCCAGGTCATGAAGGCATGGTCCGGGTCGGCGGACGCGGCGTCGAAGTCGAGGGCGAGCATCAGCAGCAGGAAGGTGCCGTTGGCGAAGAAGAAGCCGATGGGTGCGCCGAGCTGCGGCCACATGGCCGCCCAGGCGCGTTTGCCCTTCTCGGCCGTCTCGGTCGCGAGAAGCGCTGCGCCCGACCACTCTCCACCCAACCCGAGGCCCTGGCAGAAGCGCATGAGCGCGAGCAGTGCCGGTGCGAGGTAGCCGACGGAGTCGTACGTGGGCAGCAGACCGATCACGAAGGTGGCTATGCCCATGGTGAGGAGCGACCCCACCAGTGTCGCCTTGCGGCCGACGCGATCCCCGAAGTGGCCGAACAGGATCGAGCCGATGGGTCGCGCCACGAAGGCGAGTCCGAAGGTCGCGAACGACGACAGCAGCGCCGCGGTGTCGTCCCCCTTGGGGAAGAACAGCACCGGGAACACGAGGACCGCGGCCGTCGCATAGATGTAGAAGTCGAAGAACTCGATGCTCGTCCCGATCATCGACGCGATCACGATGCGGCTACGGGGTACCGGCGCCTGATCGGGGTGGTCGATGTTGCGGACCGCGGAATCGCTCATCCGCGCGACGTTACGCCTGCGGCTCGAGCCGCCGATTCCGACCCCTGAGAAAAAGCTGAGCGGACGGCGACACCCGGCGGGTGCGGCTCATCGCAGTCCCACCACGACTCCTCACTTGTCCCGGTGTGGACCCGACAGTTGGACGAGGACGTCGACTGCCGTTGCCAGATCGGCATCCTCGATGTGCGAGAGCATCGTCTGGATGACCCCTCGAACAATGTCGGGTCGCGGCTGATACCGGATGTCGATGGCGGTGGCGATGTTCCACGTAAGCAAGAAGGCATCGCGGACCGCGTGCTCGTAGAGCGCTCCCGCGGTTGTGTGGGTGCCGTCGAGGTCGACGACCCGGTGCGTGTCGAGGACTCCGGCGAAGGCGGCGACCATCAGGCCGGCACTTCGACGGTATCGGTGATCGAAACCGCCTCCGTACTGGTCCGCCACCAACGGGAACGATGCCCCGTCGATCGGTGCAGCTCGCTTCGAAATCAGCTCATCGCCGGCGAGGAGCGCGGTGAGACGCGCATTTCGATCGACGGCCGCCACGAACAGATCGCCGAGGTCACCGTTCGTGGCGGCGGCCGGAATGCTCATGTCGCCGACGGTCATCTCGGAGAGATGTGCGCCGACATCGTCGGTCGTCGCCCGAAGTGCCGCTGTGTCCATCCGACGCCCCTTCTCGAAGACAGTGCCCATCCGAACTGTCGTTCCGTCCTGTCGGCCCGCGATGATGAGAGGACGCTTCCGAATCGAGTGGGAGCAACCAGCCGCAACGATCGTCTACCACGGTAGACGATCTGAAAGGGGATGTCGATGGCGGACGACGACCGGGTTTCGAGTGCGGAGCCCGATCTCGGCGCACTTCTCGGGCGACTGATCCCGCACCTGATCAGCCTCGAGGAGCCGATCCTCCGGGCCGCCGGCCTGTCGATGTGGGAGTACGCCATCGTGGGCGAGGTCGCCGCGACGCCGGCGGTGTCGCAGCGTGCGTTGTCCGAACGCACCGGGCGAGATCCGACGCGACTCGGCAGACATCTGGACGAACTCCAACGGCGGGGCATCGTGTCCAGGGAGAGGTCGGGCAGTCATCGCCAGTGGACCGTCTCGATCACCTCGGAGGGGCATGCACTGCACGAGCGCGTCCAGGCCGAGATACGGGCCGTGGAGGACGAGCTACTCCACGGCGCCATGTCCGACAGTCAGGCAACGACCTTTCGACGACTGCTGCGAGTCCTCGTCGCGTCCGTCTCCTGACGCATCCTCCGCGGCCGTCACCCGCCCGCGCCGACTACCGAGAACGGCCGGTAGTCGGCCGAGCGGATGCCGCATTCGGCCTGTCAGCTACCGCGTTTGATCCATTCTTCGAGGTGGGGTGCTTCGTCGCCGACGGTGGTGCCGTCGCCGTGGCCGGTGTAGACCTTCGTCTCGGGGTCGAGGGTGAAGATCTTCTCGGTGATCGAGGCGATGATCGTGGGGAAACTCGAGTACGAACGCCCCGTCGCGCCCGGACCGCCCTGGAACAGGGTGTCGCCGGAGAACAGGACCTTCGCCTCGGGCAGATGGATCACCGACGACCCCGGCGAGTGGCCGGGGGTGTTGATGATCGTCAACTCGGTCCCACCGACGCTGATCCGCTGGCCGTCCTCCAGATCCTGATGGGCGACGTCGGGATGGGTGTCGTTCCACAACATGTCATCGCCGGGGTGCAGCAGGATCGGCGCGCCGGTCGCCTCCGACAGTTCCGGGGCCACGGTGACGTGATCGTTGTGCCCGTGGGTCAGCACGATCGCCTTCACCGTCCGGTTGCCGACGCCGTCGAGGATCGGCTTCGCCGAGTGCGCGGCATCGATGATGATCACCTCGTCGTCATCACCGACGAGCCACACATTGTTGTCGACGTCCCAGGTACCGCCGTCGAGACTGAACGTGCCCGAGGTGACGACGTTGTCGATACGCAGTTCGCCGCTCACAGCTCGACCACCGATCGCAGCACCTTGCCGGCCTCCATCGCCGAGAACGCAGCCTCGACGTCGTTGATGCCGATGCGCTCGGTGACGAACTTGTCCAGCGGCAGACGACCCTGCTCGTAGAGATCGATCAGCATCGGGAAGTCGCGTTCGGGGAGGCAATCGCCGTACCACGACGACTTCAACGCACCACCGCGGGAGAAGAAGTCGACCAGCGGCATCTCCAAGGTCATCTCTGGGGTCGGCACACCGACCAGCACGACGACCCCGGCGAGATCGCGCGCGTAGAAGGCCTGCTTGTAGGTTTCCGGGCGGCCGACCGCATCGATCACGACGTCGGCGCCGTTGCCGTCGGTCAGTTCCTGCACCGCGGCGATCACATCATCGACCTTCGAGCCGTCGATGGTGTGGGTGGCACCGAGGTCTTTCGCCCACTCCAGCTTCGACGCATCGCGGTCGATCGCGATGATCGTCGTCGCACCGGCCAACCGGGCACCGGCGATCGCGGCGTCACCGACACCGCCACACCCGATGACCGCGACCGAGTCGCCGCGGCCGACGTTGCCGGTGTTCATCGCCGCCCCGATACCGGCCATCACGCCGCAGCCGAGCAGCCCGGCCACGGCAGGGTCGGTGTCGGGATTGACCTTGGTGCACTGCAATTCGTGGATCAGCGTCTTCTCGGCGAACGCGCCGATGCCCAGCGCCGGGGTCAGTTCGGTGCCGTCGGTCAGGGTCATCGGGACGCTGGCGTTGAAGGTGTCGAAGCAGTACCACGGACGCCCCCGCTTACATGCTCGACACTGCCCGCACACCGCCCGCCAGTTCAGGACGACGAAGTCGCCGACCTCGACATGAGTGACATCGGAACCAACCGTCTCGACCACACCCGCGGCCTCGTGGCCGAGCAGGAACGGGTACTCGTCGTTGATGCCGCCCTCGCGGTAGGCCAGGTCGGTGTGGCAGACACCGCACGCCTTGATCGCCACCACCACATCACGCGCACCCGGGTCCGGGATCACCACGTCCACGACCTCTGTCGGCGCCTTCTTGCTGCGCGAGATCACTCCCTTGACTGTCTGCGACATACGTTGTTCCTTCCGCAACTGCGTTGTTCGGGGTACGGGTGCGACGTGTGCTGCGAGTGCGGCGACGCATGGGTGACGTCGCCGGAACACATCGCCACAACCTTATCGGTACCGATCAATATCGACTACTCAGAGTGGTCGTCGTCTACTGTGATTATCCACGCGCCCGTTCGGATGTAACCGTAGTTCGACGAACCGCGCACCCGCTTCGGATTCGGTCATCGTGAACACCGCGTCCGATCCGTCCACCCCGATCCCGTTGTTTGACCACCGACGCATCTGGCAACCCTGGTGCGGACCGCTCATCTCCACCACGAGGAGGTAGACCATGGCAGAGAAGAAGAAGGACCCTGGACCTTCGGTCAAGGACGACGAGCTCTACGAGAAGCTGCGCGACGAGGGCAACTCGAAGGAAAAATCAGCTCGAATCGCCAACGCCGCGGCCAACAGCTCGCGGTCGGACGTCGGCAAGAGCGGCGGCAAGTCCGGTTCCTACGAGGACTGGACGGTCGACGAACTCAAGAAGCGCGCGAAGGAACTGGACCTCTCCGGTTATTCGGACCTGAAGAAGGACGAGCTGATCGAGAAGCTCCGCGATCACTGAAACCCGATCCGCCGGGCCCGACGCCACCGAAGCCGCCGACCCCTGAGGGTTCGGCGGCTTCGGTGTGAAAGGGACGGTGCCGGCCAGTGCGCCTCTCGGCAAACAGGCCGCTCGAAGCGGCAAAAGGGTGGGACCCGGGGCAATGGATCCGTCACCGTCGAGGGCTACAACCGCGTCCCTCGGCGAGTTATTCCACCTGGTTCGTCCGCACGCGACCCACACGTTTCGGGCAGTGGTCATCGGACCAGCCCGACCCGCTGGAACGCGGTCAACGCCGTCTCGCCGGTGTTCCACAGCCCGGTCACGTCACCGCGTGCCCGAGCAGCGGTCGCCGGATCCTGGAGCGCGAGTCCGTTGCGGAACGTCAGCACGTTGTATCCGACGTCGGCGGCCCGCAGCATCGGCCCGGTCGCCCGGCCGGCGCCCACGACGCGGTCGAGGCCCTCACCGACCACGTAGAACCGGAAGATCGGTCCGAGGTTGACGCCGTATTCTCGGAGTGTCGCGGTGACGATCGAATTACCGTGTGCGGCAATTGAGTCGACGATGAAGAAGAAATCCCGCGCATTCGCCGTCGTGGCCTGGGCGTCGGCGGTCGCATACGCGAGATCGACGGTGATGTGTGCGTTGTAGCCGGCCATCGCGACCCGTTGGCCGGGGACGGCGCAGTCGTCGGCCATGTCGAAGTAGTGCCGCCACTGGGGTGCGACAGGTCCGCCGCCGAATTCGCCTCGCACGGCGTCGAGGAACCGGTTGAGGAGTTCGAGACTGATGACGGGCGCCCACCGCGGCGTCTGAAACACGCGCGGAGTGTTCTGCAGCGGCATCACCGCGTCGCGTTCCACTGCGGCCAGTCCGAGGGCGAACAACCCGCGACGGTCGCGGCGGTCGGTGAGTATGTCGACGATCCCGTACAGCTTCGCGACGTTGCGTCGTAGCTGCACGAGCGGGAGGTCCCGCGAATCCTGATCGTAGGTACTGAGTTCGACGATCCGCTCGCGGTCGGCCGGGCGGAGCTCGGTGCCACACGTCTCGGCCGGTACCGCCGTCGACGTTGCCGGCACGGCGACGAGAAGTGTTCCGAACAGAGCTGCGGTCAGCAGTGTCGCCGAGAGTGTTCGCATGGAACCCGGTGTTACCCCTCCGCGCGCGGATCAACCCTCCGACCGGGGTCGCGAGACCCTTCGTGACGCGCCCTCCGCAAGCTCCGGGCACTCAGGGAGCAGGGTGACGCGCCGCCGCCCTCCGCAAGCTCCGGGCACTCCTCAGGGAGCAGGGTGACGCGCCGCCCTCCGCAAGCTCCGGGCGCTCCTCACTGAGTGGAGTCCGTCAGGGCAGGAGGCCGGCGCTGCGGGCGGTCACCACGGCTTCCAATCGCGACGACGCCCCGAGCTTGCGCATCGCATCCTTCATGTAGCCCTTCACCGTGTACACGGTGACGCCGAGGGTCTCGGCGATCCGGGCGTTCGAGTAGCCCAGTGCGGCAAGGGAGATCACGTCCTGCTCCCGACCGGTCAGGTCCACCTGTGTCTGCGCCACCGGGTCCGCGGCAACCAGGACCTCGGTGATCGCGGCGAGTTCATCGGCGAGCCGGGCGTCGTCGACGGTGTCGGCCAGCGATCGGAGTCGGGCGTAGGCCGCCGTCATCCGGTCGCGCATCTCGGCCTCGTCCTGTGCGGCGTGCTCCAGACGTGCGCGGGATGCGACGATCTCGTGTTCGACGGTGCGCGCCTCCATGGCGAGGACGTCGAGCATCCGTCCGCCGATCGGGTCCGGCGTGTGCAACGCGCCGTAGAGCACCGCGACGGGCGAGCGGTCGACGATCACCGGCGCGGCCATCATGGCGCGCAGTCCCTCCCGCTCGATGATCGTGTTGTAGCGATGGGTGATGCGTGGGGTGCGGAGGTAGTCGTCGACGACCATCGGGCGGTTCAGCGAGACGACCTTGCCGCCCAGCCCGTGGCCGACGTCGACCGACACGCCGTTCAACGCTCCCACCGTCGATCCGGCGAAATGCTGCAGGCGCAGGTTCGACGGACCGCTGAGGACGCCCGCGAAGGCCAGCGGCACCCCGCTGGACCTGCGCACTCGACGCAACGCCTCGGTGACGATCCCGCTCAGCGGCTCGGGCATCTCACCTCACTTCTCCCCCTCTTCAGGGGGTGTTCCGGGGGCATGTCGCGGAGGACACTGTGACTCAGCTTACTCAGTACGGAGCGAGGTTCACGATGACACAGGCCACCACGAAGCCCGTCGACATGGTCGACCGCTGGTTGGGAATCTACGGGGCGCCCGACGCCGACGCCGCGTCGCTGCTCGTCGACGGTCACGATCCCGACGCGATCGCCTTCACCGTGATCGAGGTCGAGCAGACCGGCGATCAGCAGTCCGGCGGTGTTCGCCCGGTCACCACCGACATCACTTATGGCGAGCTCGCCGAGCGGTCCAAGCGACTCGCCGCGGCTCTCGCGGAGATGGGCGTCGGTCGCGGCGACACGGTGGGCGTCCTCATGGGCAAACGCGAGGAACTCGTCGTCTCGCTCCTCGCGATCGCCCGACTCGGCGCGATCTACATCCCGCTGTTCACCGCGTTCGCCACACCCGCGATCGAGATGCGCCTGGCGGCCGGCGACGCGAAGGTCGTCATCACCGAGCCGAGTCAGGCGGACAAACTCGCCGGCATCGACGGGATCACCACGGTGATCGCCGGCGAGCAGTTCGAGGAACTCATCTCCTCGCATGAACCGGTCACCGAGTCGGTGGCGGTCGGGGGCGACGGCACCCTGATCCTGCTCTTCACCAGCGGCACCACCGGGGCGCCGAAGGGTGTTCCGGTCCCGGTCAAGGCGCTCGCCTCGTTCGTCGCCTACATGCACTTCGGCCTCGACGTCCGCGCCGACGACGTGTTCTGGAACGCCGCCGACCCCGGCTGGGCCTATGGCCTCTACTACGGCGTGCTCGGTCCGCTGGCCGCCGGCCGGCGCAACCTCCTGCTGCACGCCGGATTCACCCCCGAGCTGACCGCGAAGATCCTCGGCGACCTCGGTGTCACCAATTTCGCGGCCGCGCCGACCGTGTACCGCGCGCTCAGCAAGGACTCGCGCATCTCCGGGTTCTCGCTGCGCCGGGCGTCCTCGGCCGGCGAGCCCCTGACCCCCGACGTCATCGACTGGGCGCTCCGCGCCATCGGCACCGAGGTCCGCGACCACTACGGCCAGACCGAACACGGCATGTTCATCAACAACCACTGGCACGAGTCGGTGCACGAGACCCTCGTGCCCGGTTCGATGGGTCAGCCGATGCCCGGCTTCGCCGCAGGCATCGTCGACGGCCAGATCGCCATCGATGTCCCGGCCAGCCCGCTGATGTGGTTCGAGGGCTATTTGGACGCACCGGAGAAGACCAAGCAGCGGTTCTCGCCGGACGGGCGGTGGTACCTGACCGGCGACACCGGCCGGGTCGACGACGAGGGTCGCTACTTCTTCACGGCACGCGACGACGACGTGATCATCATGGCCGGATATCGGATCGGCCCGTTCGACGTCGAGAGCGTCCTGATCACCCACCCGTCGGTCGTCGACGTCGCCGTCGTGGGTCGCCCGGACGAACTCCGCGGTGAGGTCCTCGAGGCCTTCGTCGTCACCGCCGACGGGGTCGAGGGCTCCGACGCTCTCGAGGCCGAGCTCCAGCAGTTGGTCAAGACGCAGTTCGCGGCGCACGCCTACCCGCGCACCGTGCACTTCGTCGACGCCCTGCCCAAGACACCCAGCGGCAAGATCCAGCGGTTCCTGCTCCGCCAGAGATGAGTCGCTCGGGCGCGTAACGGCGCCACCGCGCGGGAGCGATGAACCGGTTGCGCGGCCCACCGAGCCCGGCCGCGCCCAGACCGACCCCGTCGGCCGGGCTTCGACGACCTCGCCCGACCCGACGCGGTCACCGGACGCGCAACCAGCGGATCACACCCCTATCCGCTGGTTGCGCTTCTCCGTCACTCGCACGCTTCGGTCGACGGCGACGGGCCCACCAGCGCCCGTACCGATTCGGGCGGCGTCTCGCCGCTGTGGGTGAGCGGGGCGTCGTACACCGTTCGTACGGGGACCACCCCAGTCCAGTCCGTCGACTCCCCGCCCGGCCCACCGGTCCGTGCCTTGGCGATCCACTGACCGTCGGCGATCGGCAACCGGAGGGCGACGGTCGCCGCCAGCTCCTTGCGGGTCGTCGGCCGAACCTCGGCCACACGCCCGGGAATCAGCTTGTCCGACAGCACTTCGAGGTCCGTCAGGGCATCGCCCGACACTTCGAGTACGCCCCGGATCACCGCCGAACGGTAGTTCGCCGAGTGGTCGAAGAGGGTGTCGGCGACGACGAGGCCGTCCAGGACGAACACCGTGAAGGTCACCGGCGCACCGGCGGCCACGTGCCGCAGTGCGCCCGCCCCGGTGGAACCGTGCAGCAGGATCGAGTCGCCGTCCCGGGCGAAGAGCATCGGCACCGACCACGGCAGTCCGTCGACGACGGTACCGAGGGTCCCGACCTTCGCCTCGTCGAGCAGCGCGTCGAGCAACGCACGGTCGGCGGCCCGTTCGGGTTTGCGCGTCAGGGACGCGAGCGGCGAAGTCGCGTCAGTCGGGGTGCCGCCGTTCGAGGTCATGCGGACATGGTCGCCCGTGCCGGCCCCCGGTTCAACAGATTTGCTGACTCAGACCAGGACTCTGCCACCCGGCTGAAAACCACTCAGCAGACCCAATCGGGCGACATATCGTCGCCGGCGTCGCGCTGCTGGGCGCATTCCAGACGGTTTCTACGACTGATGGAAGAACCCGGCTGAACGAGGACCGAATCTGTCCTCTATCGCTCATAACGTGGTCCTCACACCAACAGAGAGGACACATCATGGGCACCTACACCCCCGCGGAAGTCAGCGTCGACGTCACCGGCGAGAAGAAGGAGCTGCTCACCGTCCTGCAGGACCAGCGCAACATGCTCAAGATCACCGCGCGTGGCCTCTCCGACGCCGACGCGCGCAAGCAGACGACGGTCAGCACCCTCACCATCGGCGCCCTGATCAAGCACCTCGCGCATGGCGAGGAGAACGCTGCCCGCATCATCACCGAGCGGGACGAGAACGCCGAGTTCGACATGAGTCAGGCCATGACCGAGTACGTGATGAGCGACGACGAGACCATCGCCGGGTGGCTGGCCGAGTACGACCGTGCGGCGCTCGAGCTCGATCGCGTGATCGCCGACGCCGAGAACCTCGACGAGCTGATTCCCCAGCCCACCGCGCCGTGGGCGCCCGAGCGCGAGTGGTCGTCGATCCGGACGATGATCATCCATCTCATCCGGGAAACCGCGCACCACTGCGGCCACGCGGACATCATCCGCGAGGCGCTGGACGGCCAGACCACCATGGGCGCGGTCTCCGAAGGCCAGGACTGGGCCGAGGGCTGGGCCGACCAGGATTGGGCCCAGTGACGCCCTCGACGGCCTGACCGACAAGGCGCCCTTCACGATCAGTCTCGTCGTTGACCAATCCGCGGATCGCCCGGCACCGAAGACGTTGTGAGGCTGCCGGCACGGCGCAGTCGACACCCCAACACAGATTGGATCGACGATGATCAAGCGAGTTCCCCGCGTAGCAGGAGCGTTGACCGGACTGGTCCTCGCCGTCGGCGTGATGGCCGGCTGTTCCAGCGACGACTCTGACACCTCGAGCGAGACCACCGGCGCGGCAACCGAATCCAGCGCCATGATGAGCGAGAGCGCGATGGCCGATCCCGCCGCCAATCTCGTCGGACCCGGTTGCGCCGCATACGCCGAGGCCAACCCCTCGGGCCCGGCATCGGTCAACGGCATGTCCAGCGTGCCGGTCGCCACCGCGGCTGCCACCAACCCCGAGCTCACCACGCTGACACAAGCACTTTCGGGCCAGCTGAATCCCGAGGTGAACCTCGTGAAGACGCTGAACGAGGGCGAGTTCACCGTGTTCGCGCCGACCGATGACGCGTTCGCGAAGCTGCCCCCGGAGACCGTCGAGCAGCTCAAGACCGATGCCCCCCTGCTGAACAAGATCCTGACCTACCACGTGGTCGAGGGCCAGGCGGCTCCGGACAAGATCGTCGGTGAGCACACCACTCTCGAAGGTCAGCAGGTGACCGTGACCGGTTCGGGCGACAACCTGAAGGTCAACGAGTCGGGCGTCGTCTGCGGCGGCGTCACCACGTCGAACGCTCAGGTCTACCTGATCGACACGGTGCTGATGCCCCCGGCCGGCGAGTGATCTCACCGTAGCCGCTGTGTGACAGCACTTTCCACGATTCTCACCGACGAGACCCGTCGGTGAGAATCGTGCTGTGCGCGGTCAGTGCCGGGCCGGCTCCACTGTGTCGGCCGACTGAAGGCGACTCTCGGACATCGCCGATACCTGGATCGGCACCCCGGTCATGTTGGCCATCCCGGCGAGTCGCTCGAGATCGGCCGGATCGGAGGAGATGAGCGCGTTGACGTTCACTCCGCCGGCACCCAGATCATTCTCCGCCGCGGCATTCGCCTGCGTCCATCCACCGGAGCCGTTGTGGCCCCAGCCATGCGGAATCGCGACGACACCGGGCTTGATGTCCTCGGTGATGGTGACCGGCAACGAGATCCGTCCGTGTCGGGACGCCACCGTCGCCAGGTCGCCCTCGGCCAGGCCGCGTGCCGTGGCATCGTCCGGATGTATCCGGGCCGCGTGAGACCGTCCGCCGCGCAGCAGCATCGGCGCGTTGTGCTGCCAGCTGTTCTCCGAACGTATCTCGCGCATTCCGATGAGCCGCAACGGATAACCCGTGTCGACGTCCACACCCAGTTGATCGATCTCGGACATCAGTTCCGGCGCAGCCAACCGGATTCGACCGTCGAGGTATGTGACATTCTTGCTCAGCTGCCCGGGTGCGAGGTTCTCGGCGACCACGACCCCATGCGGGTGGTCCTCGACCAGGCGCCGGTAGGTCAACCCGCCCCGACGCAGACCGAATCGGTCCCCGCCCAACCCCATTCGGATCACCAGGTCGGAGATCCCGCGCGGGGTGACCGGACGACCGATGCGTCGCGCCAACCGGTTGCCGACATGTAGCGAACGGATCAGCACATTCTCCGGAGCGAGGAAACCGATGAGCTCGTTGATCACCGTCCACTCCTCCCGCGCTTCACCCTGCGGGGGGATCACCGCCTCGGTCGCCTGCTTGAACGGGGTGGTGAACAGCGCTTGGAACGGGAGCAGGAAATCCTCGCGCTCGTACATCGTGGTCGCCGGCAAGATGTAGTCGGCCCGCGCGTTCGTCTCGTTGCGGTAGATGTCCAGCGACACCATGAGATCGAGTTCGTCCAGCGCCGAACGTAGTTCGTCGCCGTTGGGTACCGACAGCACCGGATTGCCCGCGCTGACGAACAGGGCTCGCAGCTGTCCGCGACCGGGCGTGGTGATCTCCTTGGCCATCAGCGACGCCGGCGCCGTCCCGAGGACCTGTGGCAGATCGCCGACCCGGCTCCGACGTCCGGCCCACCGGAAGCTCGACACCCGTTGCAGCGCGCTCACTCCCAGCCGCTGCCCGGGGATTCCCAGATCGCCGAACATGGACCCGCCCGGCACGTCCAGGTTCCCGGCGACGAGGTTGACCATGTCCAGGAGCGCGGTCGTCAGTGTCCCGGTGCGCCCCAACGACGTCCCGACCCGGCCGTACACGGCTGCCCGCTCCGTCCGGGCGAGCGAGCGGGCGACCTCACGGACGCGCTCCGGGTCGATGTCGGTGCGATCCGCGGTCGTCTCCGGTGCATAGGCCGCGACGAGCGTCTCGAGCTCCCCCACTCCCCGCGCCTGCCGTCGAAGCCGGTCGCGGTCGGCGAGGTCCTCGTCGAACAGCACATGCAGCACGGACAGCAGGAACAGTGCGTCGGTGTCGGGTGTGATCGGCAGCCAGTCGAACTCGCGGGCGGTCTCGGTGTGGCGGGGATCGACGACGACGACGGACCCGCCGCGTGCGGTGATGGCGTTCAGACCCTCGCGGATCCGCGGGGAGCTCATCACACTGCCGTGCGACACGACCGGGTTCGCACCGATGATCACCAGGTAGTCGACGCGATTGATGTCGGGGATCGGTGCGGTCAGCGGGTTCCCGTACAGGAAGTGACTGGCGACGAACCGGTTGTTCACGTCCTGCGATCCGGCCGAATACACGTGCGGTGTGCCGAGCAGGTTCATGAAGATCGCGGTCCACAGCACGTGCCCGGTGGAGAACGTCGCGGGGTTGCCGAAGTACCAACCGATCGAGTCGCTGCCGGAGGTCTGGTGGACCTCGACGAGCCTGCGGCCGATCTCATCGAGCGCGGTCTCCCATGAGACCTGTTCGAACTCGCCGTCCGGGCGTCGCCGGAGCGGGTGCCGGAGACGGTCCGGGTCGTTGACGATCTCGGTGAACGCGATCCCCTTCGGGCATGCGAAACCCCGCGACAGCGGATGCTCCTTGTCCGGCCGCAGCGAGATCAGCCGGTCGTCCTCGACGGTGGCGATCATGCCGCACAGCGGCTCGCAGATCCGGCAATAGGTGTGCTTCTCCATCGGCATCTGTGCGTCCCCTCGACCTCGCTCGATGACGACCGCAGACGGGCTGGCCTGCGGTTCGGTGTGATTCCGTTCACATCTGAGGACAAGTGTTGCATGATGACAGCACGCCAGGCAGCCCCACCGAGGAGGTCCCCGTGACCGACAGCGACACCGACGCCACACAGCCATCCGTGCGCGACATGATCATCATCGGCGCCGGCCTGTCCGGCATCGACTGCGCTTACCGGTTCACAGAGCAGAATCCCGGCGCCGACTATCTGATCCTGGAACGCCGCGAACGCATGGGCGGCACCTGGGACCTCTTCCGGTATCCCGGCGTGCGCTCGGACAGCGACATCTATTCGCTGAGCTACCCGTTCGAGCCGTGGCGCAAGCCGCGCGCGTTGGCCCACGGGACCGACATCCGGGAGTACATCGAGGACACCGCCGCCAAGTACTCGATCACCGACCACATCAGGTTCGGTCAGCACGTCCTGACCGCCGACTGGGATTCGACGACCGACACCTGGACGCTCGGGGTCGAGGTCGGCGAGGACCGGCGCCGCGAGACCTACCGCGCCAGGTTCGTCATCTTCGCGACCGGCTACTACGACTACGACAACCCGTACACGCCGCGATTCGCCGGTGCCGACGACTTCACCGGTCAGATCGTGCACCCGCAGCACTGGCCGGAGGACCTCGACTACCGAGGCAAGAAGATCGTGGTGATCGGCAGCGGCGCGACGGCGGTGAGCCTCATCCCGAGCCTCGCCGAGCAGGCCGAGCACGTCACCATGCTCCAACGCTCGCCGTCGTACATCTTCTCGTCCAAGCAGAAGCAGTACCTCGCGCCACTCGTGCAGAAGCTGCTGCCGCCCCACGCCGCGCACAAGGTCATCCGCACCCGATATGCGGCGCAGACCGCGGCGATCGTGCACCTCACCCACCGGTTCCCGAAGCTCGGGCGCAAGATGATCCGGAGCAACGTCGTGGCGAACCTGCCCGAGGACTATCCGGTCGACCTCCACTTCAATCCCACCTACAACCCGTGGGATCAGCGCATGTGCATGGTCCCCGACGCCGATCTGTTCGCCGACATCGCCGAGGGCACCGTCGAGATGGTCACCGACCACATCGACCGGTTCGACGCCTCGGGGGTCACCCTCACCTCGGGCAAGCACCTCGACGCCGACATCATCGTCACCGCGACCGGGCTCCAACTCCTCGGCTTCGGCGGCACCCGGCTCCGCGTCGACGGTGCGGAGGTGAAACCCCACGACCGATTCGTCTTCAAGAGCTACCTCATCGAGGACGTGCCGAACCTCGCCTGGTCGGTCGGCTACACGAACGCGTCGTGGACCCTGCGCGCGGACATGACCGCGCGCGCCGTCGCCGACCTGGTCAAGTACATGCGCACCAACGGCTACACCCATGCCTATCCCCATCTCGGTTCGGAGGTCATGGGTTCGCGGCCGCTGTGGGACCTCAAGGCGGGTTACGTCGAACGGTCCCCGGAGGCGCTGCCGAAGTCGGGCACGCGGGGTCACTGGCAGGTGCGGCACAACTACTACCGCGACGCCATCGACCACCGGATCAACAAGGTCGAGGACTCGATGGTGTTCGGCCGGGTCTGACTCAGCTCACCCAGACCGGGGTGGTGTCGGCCGACCCGGGCGAGGCGTTACGCCGGTGTGGTCCAAACGGTCGAGATTTCGCCTCAGCACCGTAAATATGCTGGTCAAGCCTTGCTCCTCGCGAGACGCCGCGCCGATACTGGGCTCGGCGAGCGAGCCGTCTCGCTGAATCCGCCCCGCCCCCGCGGAGCGCCACTCCACGGCATGCGTCCCGGCAGGAGTGGACCAGTAGGAGCTCCGAGATGACCTATCCGCCCGGTCCCCCGTCCCACCCGTCGAACCCGTACGGCCCGGTGCCGCCGCAGTCCGACAGCCGGCGCGCCCTCACTCTCGTGCTCGGCGCGATCGTCGTCGTCCTGGCGCTGATCCTCGCCGCGGGCATCGTCTTCGTCGTCAAGGCGCGCGATGGGGACATCTTCGTACCCGGCCTCACCCTCACCGCGGCCAACGATCCTGGGATCGACCCGTTCACCGATCCGGTCCTCGTGGCCGGGGCGGGCGACCTGCCGGCGAACGTCGCCCTCACCGGCACGGCGGGGGCCGCCGACCTCGGCGGCCGCGCGGTGAACGGCACCGACGCCGGGCTGTACGGCTCCCGCGACACCGCTGCCTGCGACACCGCCGCGCTCAGCAACCGGCTGCTCGCCGATCCGCCGGCGGCGCGCGCGTGGGCCGGGGTCTACGGCATCGATACCGCCGACATCCCGCACTACCTGAACACGCTGACCCCGGTGGTGCTGACGACCGACACCTGGGTCACCAATCACTCGTACACCTCCGGCCGGGCGGTCCCGTTCCAGTCGGTCCTGGAACGCGGCACCGCGGTCTACGTCGATTCCGCCGGCGTGCCGCGCGCGATGTGTTCCTGCGGGAATCCGCTCGCCCCGCCGGCCGCCGCCCCGCTCGGTGGGTATCGACTCGACGGACAGCCGTGGGAGGGCTACAAGAGCCGGTCGGTCGCCCGGATCGCGTACAACAACCAGCACGTCACCGCGGTCGGCAAGTCGACGACGATCGTCCCCGCGCCGCCGGTCCCGGACCCCGGGGCGCCCGCCGGCGACGTTCTCCAGCTCTTGAATTTCCTCACCGGACAGATCTTTTCGCAACCGGCGGGCGGGTTGCTCGACCTGAGCGGATTCCCGCCACCGTCCGGTCCGCTGCCCACCCCGGCCGCGTTGAACACCCCGTTCGAGGCGGCCACCGACGAAGACGCCGAGCACAACGGCCTCCTCGCAGCGGGCAATCCCGCGGCCGCGCCCGCACTGGAGAAGCGTGCCGAGGAGCACGACGGCCTGCCGGAAGGCGCGCCGTCGACGGACTCCTCGGCCCCCGACTCATCGGGACCGGACTCGGCTGCCCCCGACACCCCCGGTCCCGGCCCGGATTCCCCGGCCCCGGACGCCCCGGTGCCGGCTTCCGACGTACCCGTCCCGGAGGAGCCCGGCTACGAGGCCCCGGGCTCCGAGCTCCCCGGACCCGCGACGGAGCCCGGCGCGCCCGGGCCCGACCAACCGGCCGAAACGCCGACGACGCCGACCTCGTTCAGCGGATCGGGGGAGGTCGTCGGCAGTTTCAGCTTCGTCGACGCCGGGCTGTCGGTGGGCTGTACGGTTCCCGGCGGTCCAGCACTCGGTACCGTCACGCTCTCGTGCACCGACGGCGTGACCCGGTCGGTCGCCGGTTCCGCGCTGCACCGCCCCGGGGTGTCGGGCTCCACCACCGGCACCGGGGTGTGGACCCTGACGCTGACGGCGGTCGGCGCGTCGCGATCGGTGACCGTCCGATCGGCGAACTGGATCGCCGCGCCGCCGGCGGCCCCGGCTTCCGAACCACCGGCATCCGAGCCACCGGCATCCGACGGCTCCGCGGATCCCGCAACCCCTGCCGAGGAGCTCCCCGACACGACCACGACGACGACCACGGAGAGCCCGCCTCGGGCCGACGCCCCCGCCGACCCGGAAGCACCTGCGGGGACTCCGTGACCGCACCACGGGTGTGAGCTGTCCAACAGCAGGCACCCTGGGACGTCCGTACCATCGCGCGCATGTCTGCTCTGACGACGTCGACCCGACGCCCCTCTCGTGACCTCCGCCCGGAATCCGCCCGTAGGCGAGTGCGGGTACGTCTGGCGAGCGTCGCGATCGTGGCGGCGATGGCGTCGCTGGTGATGTTCGCGCCGAACGCGCATGCGGACCGCGTCATCAACGGGCACCTGGTGGGCGGGAAGATCGAGCAGGCGTACGCCTCGACGGGCGGGTTCTTCAAGTGGGGCGTCCCGACCGGTCCCGAACGCGCGGCCGCCAAGCGCGGCCGTTTCCAGACGTTCTCGCGCGACACGTCGTTCTACTGGCACCCGGCAGCCGACGGCGGCACCGCGCATCAGGTCGGCGGCGCGATCCGGAGTCGATGGCAGCAGGCCGGCGCGGAGCGCGGCGCGCTGGGCTACCCCGTGAGCAACGAGTACCGGTCGGGCAGCGGGCGGAGCAACGACTTCCAGGGCGGCGTCGTCACGTGGTCCAAGACCGGTGGCGCACAGGTCGTGTGGGGCCAGATCCGGCAGAAGTGGGAGAACACCGGCGGTGCGGGCGGGTACTTCGGGGTTCCGCTCGGCGGGGAGTACCGGACCGGCGCCCGGTTCGCGCAGGACTTCCTGAACGGCACCATCTTCTGGCCCTGATGGGCGGAACCCACCTCACGCAATCGGTGGTGTGTCACTAGGACGTCCAAGTATTGTCGTCGGCATGGCTTCGCGACCTTCCTCCACCAACAGCATCGACGGGATTCTCCGCAGGTCCGCCGCGCGGCATCCCGACCGCACCGCGCTGGTCTTCGACGACCGCGACTACACCTATCGTCAGCTCGACGACGCTGTGTCCGCTGCCGCCGCCGGCCTGCTCGCCCGCGGCCTGGAGCAGGGGCACCGGGTCGCGGCCTATGGCACGAACTCGGATGCCTACGTCATCGGCTTCCTGGCATGCTGTCGCGCCGGACTCGTCCACGTGCCGATCAACTACGCGCTCCGGGGTGACGAGCTCCGCTACCTCGTGGTGCAGTCGGGCGCACGCGCCGTCCTCGTCGACCCCGCGCTGGCCGAGCGGGTCGAGGAGATCCGCGGCGATCTCGCCGACGTCGAGGCAGTCGTCCCGTTGCGTGACGCCGACGACTCGCTGCTCGCGTCGGCCGCATCCGAACCGCCCGCCGCATTCGACTCCCGGGCCTCGGGTGACGACCTCGCGCAGCTGTTGTACACCTCGGGGACCACGTCGAAGCCCAAGGGCGCCATGATGTCCCACGCCGCACTGATCAGCGAGTACGTCTCGTCGGTCATCGCGCTGGACTTCACGGCCGAGGACAATCCGCTGATCGCCATGCCGCTCTACCACTCGGCGGGCATGCACGTCTTCATGCTGCCGTACCTCTCCGTGGGCGCGACCGTCCGACTCATGGCCACGCCGGACATCCCGGAGATCCTGCGGCGCGTCGAGGCCGACCGCATCGGTTCGCTGTTCCTCGCTCCGACGGTGTGGGTTCCGCTGGCCAATCATCCCGACCTCGCCACCAGCGATCTGTCCTCCTTGCGCAAGGCGCAGTACGGCGCGTCGATCATGCCGGTGACCGTGCTGAACCGGCTCCGCGACCAGTTCCCCGGCATGCAGTTCTACAACTGCTTCGGGCAATCCGAGATCGGCCCGCTCGCAACGGTTCTGCGCCCGGAGGAACACGACGACCGGCCGTCGTCGTGCGGTCGCCCGGTGTTCTTCGTCGAGACGCGCGTCGTCGACACCGACGGGAACGACGTCGAGCCCGGGGTCCCCGGCGAGATCCTCTATCGTTCGCCGCAACTCTGCCGCGGGTACTGGGACAACCCCGCGGCCACCGAGGAGGCGTTCCGAGACGGCTGGTTCCACTCCGGCGACCTCGTCACCCGCGATGCCGAGGGCTTCATCACCGTGGTCGACCGCATCAAGGACGTGATCAACACCGGCGGCATCCTGGTCGCCTCACGTGAGGTCGAGGACACCGTCTACACCCATGAGGCGGTGTCGGAGGTGGCCGTCATCGGCGAGCCGGACGAGAAGTGGATCGAGGCCATCACCGCGGTCGTCGTGGTGCGGGACGGCCGGTCGGTGACCGAGGAGGAATTGATCGAGCACGTCCGGTCCCGGATCGCGCCGTTCAAGGTCCCGAAGAAGGTGCGGTTCGTCGACGAACTCCCCCGCAATCAGAGCGGTAAACTGCTCAAGCGGGAGCTGCGCTCGCAGTGACGGACGTGCGGCGCGTCGGACCTGACATCGTCAGAACCGTTGCGCCGCAGCCACTGCCCCGGGGATGTCGGCATGTGCGCCCGCCGGTCCGAGTATCCGTTGCAGACCCGCCGCGGTCACCTCCGCCCCGGGCTCGATGATCTCTCGCAGACGGGCACGGATGTCGGCCGGGGGCGCCAGTCGCAATTCGACGAACCAGTTCGCCAGCAGATCGTCGAGCGCATCGACGGTCTTCTGGTCATCGGTGAACGGCAGCCCGACACTGGTGAAACCGTCGGCGAGGTCGTAACCGGATCGGGTCCATCGGCCGTCGAAACCGTAGACGAAACCGATCCACATGCCGTCGGTGCGCTGCCTCTCGAGGTGAGACGCGATGGCCGGTTCCCACCACGGCGGCGCGCCGCCGAGCAGGTCGGTCTCCGACTCGCCGAAATATGTGGCGCCCTCGCGGAAGTACGTGTCGGAGTACTCGTGATCGTGGCCGACGAGCACCGCCCGGTCGGCACCGACCAGCACCACGTCGACCCAGTTGCCGCCACCGTCGTCGTAGTGCCACCCGTCCGGCGTCGCATGCGCGCCCTGCGCCCAGCGTTCTCCTCGTACCGCCAGGAGAGCTGCGTAGGCAGCCCACCTGGATCGCATCTCCGCCGGAGCCGGCAGGTCGACCGTCTGCAACGCCATGTCGTGGCACCTGTCTGTCGGGATTGTCCGACCCAGCGTATTGCCGCGGCCACCGGCCCCGCTCACCGAATCCGGTACCGCTCACCGAAATGGCTGCGCAGCAACGGGATAGGTGAGCGAATCGACGACCGGGACTCGTCCGCAGTACGGTGAGGACCGTGACTCGATGGCATCGCAGGGTTCTGGCATTCGCCGCGTGTGCGGCCGTCGTGATCGGGAGTTCCGGCGCGGCCGGGACCCTCGCCGCCGGTCCGGCGATCGCCTCACCGTCGACTCTCGGCGACACCGGCTCGGTCGTCTCGTCGCGCCCGCTGGCGCCGCAGTTCTGGGTTCCCGGGTCCGCCGACGCCACCGTCCTGACCTACGTCACCACCGACACGTTCGGGAACAAGGCGCTGAGCACCGGGACCGTCTTCATCCCCGAGGGCACTGCCCCGCCCGGCGGCTGGCCGGTGATCTCGTGGGCCCACGGGACCTCCGGGATCGGCGACGACTGCGCGCCGTCGGTCCGGGGACCAGGCCTCCCGGAGCGCGACCTGCCGTACCTGGCCAAGTGGATGCAGCAGGGATACGCCATCGTCGCCAGCGATTACGCCGGCCTGGGCACCCCCGGCCTGCATGCCTACCTCGACGGCCGGACCACGGCCCACAATGTCGTCGACATGGTGCGGGCGGGTCGCGAGTTCTCCGCGAGTCTGCCTGCCGCACAGCGGTTGTCACGATCCTGGGCGGCGGTCGGGCAGTCGCAGGGCGGCGGCGCGGCGATCTACACCGCGCGCTACGCCACGCAATTCGGCGGTCCCGCACTCGACTACCGCGGCGCCGTGGGCACCGGTACGCCGGCCTACATCGAACGCCTCGTCCAGATCGCCGGCCCGGGCGTACCGCCGGTGGCGATCACACCCGCGCTGACCGCCTACCTCAGCTACATCACGGCCGGCCTCCGATACGCACACCCCGAACTCGGCATCGATCGCATCCTCACGCCGACCGGCCGGAAGTATGTGGCGCTCGCCGAGACACAGTGTGTCGGCGAGTTCGAGGAGCAGCTCCGGGGAGTCTCCGTCGGCGACTACTTCTCCGCTCCGCTGACCAGCCTGCCGAACTTCTCGGCGACCCTCGCCGACTACCTCGGCATGCCCGAAAAAGGTTTCGACAAGCCGTTTTTCATGGGCCACGGCCTGCTGGACACCGACGTGCCGTATCCCACCACCGCGGCGTACGCCGCGACGCTGGCGGCCAACGGCCAACCGGTGACCTTCCGGACCTATCCGAGTGACCACAGCGGAACACTGGTTCGGTCGCAAGCCGACACGATCCCGTTCCTCGACCGGCTCTTCGGCAAGTAGTCACTCATCACTCGGTAAATCTCTCGCTCACCCCGGTACCGACGCGACGGCGTCCCATGGCACGATGGACGGCACCGGTTGAGCAACTGCCGTCATACGTATCGCCGGGACGGGGCCGCACACCGGCCTGCTGTAGTCCCCCGTAGAGAGGGCCACCACCGATGCAGGCAGAACATCCTGACGCTGTGATCGTCGACGACAACGGCCTGAGTGCCGGACGCGCCCTGATGACGGTGGTGTCCGCGGCGCACGAGCAGCTGGTGATCCTGACCGTGGAGGGCAGCATCGACGTGCTCACCGCTCCGCAGTTGTCCGAGGCGGTCTCCCAGGCGCTGAGCGGGCAACCGGACGGTCTGATCATCGACCTGACCACCACCGAATTCCTCGCCTCGGCGGGCATGGCAGCGCTCGTCGCCGCCCATGAGGCCATCGCGCCGAGAGGCATGTTCGGGGTCGTGGCCGCCGGACCGGCGACCACACGGCCCCTCACCGTGATGGGACTCGACCAGACGATGGTGCTCTACCCGACACTGAACGACGCGGTCACGGCCATGACCACCACAGAGGGGCTGGCCGACCGTCCGGCTGGTTAGACGCCGATGGTCCGGATTTCATCGGCCCACCCGCGCCCCGAGGACTCGGACGGCGGCCTGACGCTGTCGGTGGCAGCCACGCCCGAGTCCGCCCACCTCTTTCGGCAGCACTTCACACGGTGGCTGGACGCGACGCTCGACGTGGACGCCGAACGTCGCAGCGACATCGTCCTCGCGGTCTACGAGGCCGTGGCCAACGCGGCCGAGCACGCGTACGCCGCTGACGTGCCCTCGCCCGGCCCTCAGCCCTCCGCCGCCCAGTCCTCCGCCACGCGGTCCCGTGCCATCGGGGTTCGCGCCCACGTGACGCGCGACGAATCGCTGGAGGTCACGGTCACCGACTCGGGGCGCTGGAAATCCGATGCCTCGTCGTCGCCCTATCGCGGGCGCGGCCTCGCATTGATCTCGGCGCTCAGTGACGCATCCGACGTCACCAGCGGGCCCGACGGGACCTCGGTGACGTTGCGCTGGCATCAGCGGCTCAGCGTCTGAGCGGCGGTCCGAGTGCGTGTCCCCAAGGCTGGGGACACAACTACTCGTTGTCGGTTGACAACCTGTGCCTGACTCAGCCGGGTCACCGACCTTGGAGTACGGTTCGGGCAACGAGTTCATCGCGGGGTCTGTTCAACCGACCAAGTCTGTCGGCCAGGTCACCTAACCTGAACTCCGAGGCGGGTTCGGGGCCGGCCGTCGAACAGCTCGGTGGAGCGTGCTCCCGATCCCGACATCGCTGCACAATGCGCATGCTCGTCAGCGCACGAGGAAGGGAGTCGACATGACCGACTTCACCGTGGACTCGAACATCGACGACGCCTGGCGCACGTTCGCCTTGCACGTCGGCGATCGCCTGTCGCATCTCGAGCCGGGCGAGACCCTCACGATCCAGCAGGACCCGATGATCCCGGAGGGACCCCACGGGACGCTGCGGTTCACGATCACCGGTTCACGTCGGCTGCGCTGCACGATCGACGACATCGACCTGCATCCCACCCCGGAGTACTTCGCCGAGCACGTGACCATGCTCGCCTCTCTCGGCTGGCGGCGCCTGCGCAACGGCACCCACATCTTCGAGGTCGGCCGACGCCGCGTGGATCAGCTCGCGCACGTGACGGTGCTGACGCTGCGTCAGGTCTGGGAGGTCGTGCACCCCGCGTTCCTCGACCATTCCCCCGCCGCTCGCCCCGAACCCCGGATCGAGGTCGCGGTCCAGCCCTTCGACGCCGACCATCTGCGCGCGTTGCTCGTCGGCTCGCTCGAGGACCTCACCGGTTGCCGCATCCAGACCGACGCCGACGGTGACATCGCCCTGCCCACCAAGCCGGTCTCGTCGTGGTTGAGTCCGCGCAGTGACGCCCCGCGGCTCGAGTTCTTCGCTCGCCTGGCCGGCGACATCACCGACCGCCGGCGCGCCGCCGACATCGTCGCCGCCCAGCCGACCATGGGTTCGGCGGTGCGCGTGCACCTGCTCGAGAACGAGGTCTTCGCGACGCTGACCGTCGAGTGCGCGGTCTTCCACCCGCACAACCTCAGTTCGGCCCTGGCCGAGTGGTTCTCGTTCCTCGCCGACTGCGCACCGTCCGTCATCGCCAAGATCTGCGAGGACACACCCCTGACCGCGCGGAACGACGGCCGGCTCCCCGACGCCCTGCAGACCCTGCTCGAGCTCGACCCGGACGGCCGGTCGTTGAGCGCCCGCGAGGTCGCCAAGATCTGCCGCTACAACCAGGCCGACATCCTCTCCTACATCCACACCAGCGAAGAACAGCACCTCACGTGGCGGCGCTCGGCGGTCGACGCGGCCGCCGCGTCGGACTCGGTGGAGGCCGATGCGTGTCGTCACGAGGCCGACACCTGGAAGGCGACCACGCACAACCTGCGGGCCGCTCTCCGCGTCGTCGTGCTGTCCGACGACGACACCGCGGACAGCAGCTCATCAGCCAAGTGATACCGGCAAATCGGGATCCGAATCATCGGCGCACGTAGTCTGCGCGGACGATTTTCGACGCCGCCCATCGCGCCGGCGGCCGGCGAGGCGTTCAATTCTTTAGGCCACCCTCAGCGGTTCGCGTCACCGATCGGAGCCCTCGCATGGCCATCACCACTGATCGCGGCGCGCTCACGTTCACCTTTCCCGAACTCGGTCGCGACGCGCGCTTGCACGTCACGTTCCAGCGAACGCTGCGGACCCCCGACCCGGTCGGAGGATGCGGCTCGGCCGGCGGCGACGGTGCCCTGCGCCTCGCCCAGGGCTCTCCCGACGGGGACGCACACGCGACGATCCCGATGTGGCAGTCCGAGGCCACCTGGCTGGATTTCTCCTCGCCGCACCTGCATCCGTTCCTGGTGATGGTCGGCGTCGACGGTGTCAACGCGATCAGCGGTGAGGTGTTCACCGGGGTGCCGGACTTCGACGCCGGCGACTATCTCGAAGTCCCCACGCAACCGTCGCTCGCCTCGCACCGGGGGCCGGCCGGCGGTGGATTCGACGATCAGCAGTTCCTCGCCCCCTCGACGCACACCGTCGGGGACGGCGGCCGACTCGGGACGCTCGTGCAGCTGGCCGTCATCCCGATGCGCGCCGACGCGTGGGCCCGGCGACGACGCCATCGTCCGTCGGCGCCCGGCACCTGCGTGCTCTGCGACATCTCCCGAGCCGAACGAGAACGAGCGCATCCCCGCCTCGCCGCGCCGCTCGTGACGGGTCCGCTCGAGTCCGTCGACACCTGGCACCCGACGATCTCCGACGCCGCCACGGTCCGCATCGTCAACTCGATCGCGTGGAGGTCGATGACCGGTGAACCGGTGCCGCGGGCCGCGCCGACGAGCGCCGACTACGCCGCGCACAGCCTTCCCTGGCACCCCGTCTTCGACGAGACGGTCGAGCACTCGGCACCCCGCTAGTTCTGTCGCGGGTGTCGCCCCGGGTGTCTGCTCCGCGTCGTACTATTCGGATCCGGTCCGCGTACGTCCCGCCCAGGAGGAACCCGCATGTCCCCCGACTTCGACGCCGTCCTCGAGGCGGCCTGGCGGGACTTCGCCGACACTCTCGCGGTCCGGGTGCCACGCCTCCTGCCGGGTCAGAGTCTCGCCATCGTCGAGGCGGCCGCCGGGGGATGGCGTCGACGGATGACCTTTGCGGTGACCGGAACCCTCGGGTCGACCGAACGCCTCCGCTGCACCATCTCCGCGGGTGACCTCACCTGGACCGACAAGGACCGGTGGATGCGACAGGCCACCTACATCGTCGACCGCGGCTGGTGTCGGCTCGAAGGTCGGAGCGCCTTCTGTTTCGAGGTCGACCCCCTCCGGTTCGCCGACCTCGCCGACGCCGCCGTGCGGGCCCTGCGCGAGGTGTGGGGTGTCATCCATCCGTCATTCGTCAGCATCGGCGACCCGTCCTTCGCCCGCCACCACTCACCTCTGCCCGCAGACGATCTCGACGCCGAGCGGGACCAGGCCCGGTCATCGGAGTCGAGCCGCGTGGTCGGCGAGGATCCCGACGACACCGTACGCATCACCGACGCCGACACACTCCGCTTCACCGCGCCGCCCCGATTCGTCGACGCCCCCGCGGAGGGCGGGGTGATCCCGCAGTCGAAAGACCATCTCGTCGAACTGGTCCGCGCCGCGATGACCGCGGCGGGCCGTCCCGCCGTGGTCAGTCCGCGCAAGGCCATCTTCCTGCGGTCGACGGGCACCTCGCTGCTACGACCGACCCGAGATGCCCGCTCGCTGGAGATCGTGACCATCCTCAGCTCGTCGGTGCCCGCACCCTCGCTGCTCGGGATGGTGGTCGCGGAGTTCTCCCCGCGATGGCCCGAAGTCGCGGTGGTCGTGCGCAACGGACTCGTGTACGCGCAGCGCCGGATCGACGTCGCGGTGTTCAGTCCCGCGAACCTCGATGCCGCCCTCCGGCGCTGGGACGACTTCGCCAGGTCGGCCCGCGGCGACATGATCAGGCGGCTCGGCAGCCAGCCGAAACTGGATCATCGCGGCCGCGGCGATCGGTTGCCCGGCGCCCTGCTCAGTCTCCTGCGGGTCAACCAGAAGCTCGACAACAAGCTGTCCCCGACGACGGTTCTCGCGGCGTGCCACCGGGATCGGGAGCGTGTGCACGAGTTCTTCGACATCTGTGCCGCCGAGATGCGCGAGTGGATGGACAATCTGACGACAGCCCGCAATGCCGAGCTCGGCGACGAGGAGATCGCACTGTGCGAGGCCGAGCACCAGGCCTACGCCCGCGTCGCCCGCCTGCTCCTCAGCGCCATGGACCTCGCCGACGGGGCATCGGGGCCGTCGCAACGCCCCCCTGCTCCCTAGTCCGAAAGGAGCGACCCCCTCTGCTCCCTGAGGTGCGAGGAGCGCAAGCGACGAGCCACGAAGGGCCGCTGCGCCTTCGACGAACTCCGGCGCCATCTCCGCCGAGGATCGCGACCGCTCAGTCGGTGGAGCTGTACGAGAGGTGTACGACGCCGTTGTCGAAGACGTCTGTGCCGACGAGCGTGAGAGGCAGATCGGCCAGACCGTCGAAGAGGCGGGCACCGCTCCCCAGGACCACGGGGTACACCAGCAGGTGCAGCTCGTCGATGAGCTCGTCGCGCAGCAACGCCCGCACGAGGGTGCCGCTGCCGCTGATGTAGAGGTCGCGATCCTTCTTGAGTTCGCGAATCCGGTCGGCGTCGTAGGCGCCGATGATCTCCGAGTTCTGCCAGGCAGCCGCGTCGTCGAGGGTCGAGGACACCACGTACTTGGTGGTGTCGTTGAAGAACGGCGCACCGGGATCGTCCTCGACCGTCCGGTGCGCCCAGGCCGGGGCAAACATCTCGAAGGTGTTGCGTCCGAGCAGGATTCCGGTGCAGTCGGACATGAAGGAGCCGAGCAGCTCGCCCATCCCGTCGGCGAATCCATACGGCATCGTGAAGCTCGGGTCCTCGTAGCTGCCGTCGAGGGTGATGAATTCGTGGACGTGGATCTTTCCCATGGTGTGGCCTCTCGTCTCTTCGCGGTGAACGTCACGATGTCAGACCGTGGGGCGGCGGAAAAGTCATCGGCTTCGAGTCTCGTGACTGCTGTCGGGACCCTTCGAGGCTCGTCGCTTGCGCTCCTCGCACCTCAGGGAGCGGGATTTCGCCCTCGCGTCTGGTAACTCTGGACCCCACACATCGGCGATCGAAGGAGATCCATGGACGTCGCAGGCAAGGTGGCCATCGTCACGGGTGGCGGTGCGGGTATCGGCGCGGCGATCGCGCATGCGCTGGTCGATGCGAGCGCGAGGGTCGTCGTCACCGATCTCGACGAGTCCGGCGCCCTGGCCGTCGCCGACTCACTGGGGGATTCGACGACCGCGATCGGCGGCGACGCCTCATCCGACGAGCACATCGACGCCGCGGTTCGGCTGGCGGAGAACACGTTCGGCCCGGTCGATCTCTACTTCGCCAATGCCGGCGTGGGTGTGGGTGGCGGTGTCGACACCGCCGAGGCGGTGTGGGATCTCACGCTGGACGTCAATCTCCGCGCCCACATCCGAGCAGCTCGGCGCCTCGTCCCGGAGTGGGTGGAACGAGGGACCGGCTACTTCGTCAGCACGGCGTCGGCCGCGGGTCTGCTCACGCAGATCGGCAATGCCCCGTACTCGGTCACCAAGCACGCGGCGGTCGGCTTCGCGGAGTGGCTCAACATCACCCACGGCGACGACGGCATCCGGGTGAGCTGCCTCTGCCCGATGGGCGTCGACACCAAACTGCTGCGGCCGGACGGTGATTCCGCCACCGAGGAGCAACGACTGATGCAGCGCGCCGTGGAGACCGCGGGCACGGTGCTCACGCCCGGGGCGGTGGCCGCGATCGTGCTCGACGCCGTCGCCGACGAACGCTTCCTGATCCTCCCCCACCCCGAGGTCCTCGAGATGTACCGGCAGAAGGGCGCCGACTACGACCGGTGGCTCCGCGGGATGCGCCGGTACCAGAGCAGCCTGCGCTGACCCTGTCGCCGTGTCGCGCCGCTACTCGAAGTAGCGTCGCGGCACGTCGACGAGCATCGTCGTGATGTCGGCCTCGCTCACCCCGCGTTCCCGTAGTGCCGGCAACACCTCTTCACTGATGTGCCGATAGTTCCACTTCGGGAGTGCCTGCTTCTTGGCCTCGTGGTCGAACCAGTCGATGAAGCAGGCGGCGTCGTGCGCGAGGGCCATGCGGTCGGCATAGCCGCGCTTGCACAGTTCGGCGGCCGTGTTCACGCGCTCGTCGAACGGCAGGAGGAGGTCGAGCCCGAAACGATCCATGCCGAGAACGGAACCGGCGTCGGCGAGTTTCATCAGGTAGTCGAGGTCGACGCTGTCTCCGGAGTGGCCGATGACGACCTTCGTCAGGTCGGCCCCTTCCTCGGCCAGGACCTTCTGGGCGACCAGTCCCGACTGACTGTGCGGATCGGTGTGCACGGTGATGGGCGCGCCGGTCTGGGCGCTGGTCTGTCCCACCGCGCGCATCACGCGCTCGACACCCGGTGTCAGTCCCTGGGATTCGATGGCGCACTTGAGGAAAGCCGCCCGCACACCGGTGTCCGCGATGCCCTCGGTGAGATCCTTCGTGAACAGGGTGACCAGCGGCTCCGGGACGTCGAAGAGCATTCCCGGTCCCGCGTAGTGGAATTGGAACGGGATGTCGTTGTAGGTGTACAACCCGGTCGCGACGACGATGTTGAGGTCTATCTGTTCGGCAATCCGCTGGATGCGTGGGATGTACCGGCCGAGACCGAGAACCGTCGGGTCGAGGATCGTGTCGATCCCGAGTTCCTTCAGTTCGGTCAGGTCGCGGACAGCTTCGGCGACCTTCTCGTCCTCGTCCCAATCGTCCTGATAGTTCTGCCGGAACTCCTCGCCGACGACGAACACATGCTCGTGCACCAACACGTTCCCGAGGTCAGCGGAATCGATCGGGCCGGTCGCGGTGTGGACGGTGGCCATGGAACCTCCTCACCAGGAGGCCGCGTTGCCTCCACTGCGCCGAACCCTAGTCGACGACCTGATGCGGCAGGCGGCTTTCGCCCGTCGTCGCCGCCGACCGCCACGGCTCTGGCGGGACGGGCTTCAGGCAGCGCGTGGCGCGGTGAGTTTCTCCATGGTCCAGTAGGAGGTGCCGGCAACGACTGCCCCGGCGAGCCACGACAGGTCGATCCCGCCCAGTGCGACCGCAACCGGCCCCTGCAGTGCCGGCAGCATCCCGTACATGAACATCCAGGTCGCGGTGACACCGAGAGCGAGTGCGACGAGGGCGGTCGGCCGGACCATCGGCAGGACGCTGTCCGCCGGTGTGGCGAACAGACTCTCGGCGTCGATCTGTTGCCGCGCGATCAGGAACCAGTGCACGAGAACAACGCTGCCCCAAGGGCTCAACCAGCCGACGATCGACACCAGCCAGAAGTCGATGGTGGTCGCGAAGTCGCTATTGAGCACGAAGTAGACGACGACCGCCATCGCCACGACGCCGATGATCAGGTTCAGCACGCGCCGGTCGACGCGGATGTCGAGCGCCTGCGTCGACACCGTGCACGTGTAGATGTTGAGGATGTTGGTCGCGAGCGGTCCGTGGATCACCAGCAACAGAACCGGCAGTGCGAGAACGCCGTAGGCGTCGACGATGATCTCACCCGGGTCGGCGGAGTCGCTCAATGTCGCCAGGGACGCACCCAGCACTCCGAGCCAGACGACCGGGATGAACTGCCCGAGTGCACTGGCGAGAAACAGCCTGCGCGACGGGACGTCCCGGGACACGAAGCGCGAGTAGTCGCCGGCGTAACCGATCCACGTCAGACCCCAGCCGATGCCGATCGCGGTCATCACCGCCGTGATCGCGCCGATGTGGGCCGATCCCGTGAGCTCCGGAGCGGTCGTCTGTCCCCAGTCGACGTCGAGGCCGACCCACGCGACGACGGTCATGACGAGCAGGATCGCGACCGTCGGAGGCACCGTCCATCGTTCGAACGCGGAGATCACCCGGTACCCGAACCACGCGATCGTCACCTGCATCCCCATGATGACCGCGGCCACGACGATCCGTGCGGCGTTGTTGTCGAGGTCCGGGTCGACGAGTCCCATCTCGCCGAGCAGCGCCATCACCAAGTCGAGAACGATCCAGGTGTTGACCGCGCACCAGCCCATGCAGACCAGGGCCTGGACGGCGGCGGGAACGTAGGCGCCGCGGCGTCCGAAGACGGCTCGCGACAGCACCATTCCGGTGACCCCGGTGCGCTGACCGATGACGACGAAGACGCCGAAGATGGTCATGCCGATGGCATTGCCGACGACGAGGACCGCCACCGTCTCCCACAGCCCGAGGCCCATCGTGACGCCGAGTGCACCCAGCACCCAGTTGATCGGCGCGATGTTCGCACCGGCCCAGATCCAGAACTGTCCGCGCACGTCATGGGTCTTCGCGGACTCGGGGATCAGTTCGAGTTCGGCCTCGGCCTGCGGGCCCGAATGGCCCGGTCCGGGTGCCGACGGGGTCGCGGCGTCGAGTGCGGTCATGGAGTCCGTCCAGGAAGTGTCGGCCCCCGATTGGGCGGGGTGCGTTCGGGCATGGCGCGCGACGATGCGCAGTGCATCCATGGTGGTCGCACCGCCCGTCGCGCGATACCTACAGAACGTTCGCACTCCTCGGGTACGGAACGGACAGAATGTCACACCTTCGGCGTTTCTCGCACAGCCAACTGGACTGTCCGGGCTTCTCGCGCTGACCGATCTGGAGGGCGATGCGTTGTTCGGCGGCGTCGGCGATGCGTAGCTGTTCTTAAGCCCGGTAGGCCAGGGCGACGTCGTGGTCGCGGCCGGTTTGGGCGTCGGCGGCCGCCGGGGTTGTGGCGCACGAGGGTTCCGAGGTCACGGCGGCATTGTCTGCAGGGGTGGCCCTGGGTGTCGGTGGGGATCGCGCAGCCGGGCAGGGCGCAGCGGGGGAAAAGTTCGGCGGTGATGGTCACGATGGTTCCTCGAGGTGGCGGGTGTGAGCGGGGCCGGGGCGCTGGGCCGCGACCGTGAGAGGTCGCGGCCCACCGCTGGACGGGGTCTAGTCGGGTGGCACGTCGACGGCATCGGTGTCCCCGGCGATGACCTTCTCGACGTCGGAGAGGGTGTACTCGTTCCGCAGGATCAGCTTGGAGAACGCCTCGACGGCCGAACGGTTCGTGATTGCTCCACAGTTTCGTCATTGATGACGAAATGACCTGATTTTCTCCAAGACCTGGTAACGGTGCGTGCTGGCGAGGTGCGAGTTCGTTACGTAGGCGTCATCAGCTGCCGCGCTTTGTTCTCGCGCGGCTATCTCAGGCAGCTGGCTAGGCAGGCCAAGTTGTGTGCACCCGTGCGTACGGAGAGCTGAGCGCGGCGGGCGATTCGCGGCTCGGCCGCGCGGTGGCCTCGGTTTCGGTCAGCGGCTCAGATTTCTAGGAGGTGAAGCCGGGAATCGGGTACTGCCCGTTGAGGGTGTGTTTGCCGACGTCGGCGATCTTGTAGGACACCGGATCGTGGAGGGTGTGCGTGCGTACGTTGCGCCAGAAGCGGTCGAAACCGTACTTGGGATGTGTTCCGCGCGCTCCGATCACCTCGAAGATTCCGCTGTTGACGTCGAGGGCGGCGTTCGTGGCCAACGCTTTGACCCCGGAGATCTTCACCATCAGTTCGCCGCGGTCCTCGGGGGTGAGCGCATCGCCCTTGTCCCACACCGTCTGCAGCAGATGGGCCGCTTCGCGGGCAGCGGCGTCGGCGCCCTGCAATGCGATGGTGAATTCACCATAGGCGCGCAGGACGTAGGGATCCTCGGTTGCCTGTTGAACCCCGGCCGGTGTCCATGGCCTGGCCTGAGTGCGGGTGTACTCCCGGGCGGCGTCGAGTGCGCCGTGCGCGATCCCTAAATAGACGTTGGCGAAGATCAATTGCACTATGGGCGCGAAGAGGCTGCCGCGCTCGGACTGGATGAAGGCGACAATGAAGGCGTTGGGCTCACCCAGCACTTCGTCAGGCTCGACCTTGACGCTGTGGAAATCGGTGGATCCGCTGTCGGTCTGCCGCATGCCGATGGCGGCCCAGTCGTCGTTGACCTGAACGCCGTGCCGGGATGTCGGGATGACGGCCGCGATGATCGCGCCCTGCTGCGGAGAATCGTCCTGGATGACGCCGAAGACCAGCAACAGGTCCGAACCCTTGGCGCCGCTGCAGAAGTGCTTGGTGCCGTTGAGCAGATAACCGCCGTCCTCGGTCGGGCTGGCGCTGACCTTCCAGTCCAGCACGTGGCTGTTGTTTTCGCTGGAGGCGTTCCCGGTCCACCAGTCGTTCTGCGCGATTTGCCGGTATAGCCGTTGTTCTTGTTCCTGCGAGCCGAACAGTTCGATCATCGGGGCGCTGCTGAGGTGGTAGCCGAGCAGGTGTCCCAAAGATCCATCGGCTGCGGCGATTTCTCGGACCACTTCGATGGCGGTGGGCCAGTCCGCGCCCCACCCGCCGTACTGGCGTGGGATCAGCAGCGACAGCAGGCCGCTCGCGCGCAGGTCTTCGCGCTCGACTGTTGCCGAACCCCCGGCGCGATCACGCTCGACGGCGGTGGCTCGCCACTTCTCGGCGAGCCCACGGGCGACTGCGACGGGATCGTTGTCGGCATCGCCGGGTCGAACGTGCTGCTTTTCAACGGACAGAGTCATGCTGATCTTCCTATCGGTGACGGTTGAGGCTGGTGTTCAGAAATTCCGGAGCCGCCCACTGATCGAGGGCGACGGGCTCCTGCAGCAACTGGTTGCTGAGCAGGAATTGCTGTGTGCGATCCAGCAGGGCGACCGCGTCGGGATCCAGGCGCGGAACCAAACGCTGCTGGAAGTCGGCGCCGAATCCGTGGCCGACTGCGTCGGGGGATACGCCCAGGTTCGCGGCGTGCAGGCGGGTCACCGCATCGCCGTGGTCGCGTGCCCACAACCCGGCGTCGACGACTGCGTCGACCAGTCGTTGAACGAGGTCAGGCCGGTCAACGACCAGTTCGCTGCTGACCGTCCACACGCTGGCATAGGCATTGCGCTCATCGAGGCCGAGATCCACCACCGGGCGGGCGCCGGTGCCTTCCAACTCCGCAGCCCAGGGCAACCAACTGAACAGGGCGTCAACCTCACCGCGGTCCAGCACCGCGGCCTGGCCTGCGGCCACATCGGGAAACAGGTCCGCACCCTTGAGGGTCGCGGCGTCTTCCAACTGCTCGGCGGGGACATCGACGCCAGGACTGTTGATCGGCACCAGCTCGACGTCGTCCACATCGAGCTCACCGTGCTCGAGGGTGTGCAACAACGCGCGCGCCTCCCACGAGCCCAGCGCTACCAGCGTCTGCCGCCAGGGATCCAGCTGGAGATAGTCCCCCAGTTCGCCACGCAGGATGCGAATCGCCGAAGCCGACACTCCTATTCGGCGTCCGGCAAGGTCGGCGGCCACTGTGATCGGGCTGCGATCGCCGACGAAGAAGCCCTGACGCCCCAGGATCGGGGTGATGCCGAGTAGACGCGTGCGTCCGGGTGCCCGCAACCCCTCGCTGAGCAGTGGCGGGATCTCACCGCCATAGCGGGTGTAGGCGGGCTGGTCGTAGGTGAAGTGGACCGTTCCCTGCTTGCCGCTGAGGATGTCGAGTTCGATGCCGGCGGCGTCGAGGAAACCTGATTCCCACGCCGTGAGCAGCGCGTTGGGTATCGGGCAGTTGCTGTAGGTCAGTGTGTCGAGGATGCCGGTATCAAGTTCTGAACCGGGGTTTCCGGGGCTGAGGCGGCCTGCCATGAAGGTTGTCCTAACGGTCGTGGTTCGCGCAGACCCAGGTGGTCGCGCAGGGTGTTGCCCTCGTATTCGGTGCGGAAGTAGCCGCGGTCCTGCAGAACCGGCACCACCTGGTCGACGAATTCGTCATACGCGCCAGGCAGAAAGGCCGGAGAAACAATGAAGCCATCCGCGGCGCCGGCGTCGAAGTGGCGGATCAACTCCTCGGCGATCTGCTCGGCCGTGCCGGCCCACTGCGGAACGAAGCCCACGTTGGTTCCATACCGCCGACCCAGCTCCGCCAAAGTGAGCTCCTCGGCGTGCATCGCGGCCGCGAACATGTGCAGTTGCGTCGGCACGTTGCGATCCTGCAGATCCCGCAGGATCGTCGTGATCGGCGTGTCCAACGGGTACTCCGCCAAGTTGATGCCGGTATGACTAGACAGCGTCGAAAGTCCGACCTCCGGATGCACCAGACTGTTCAGGTATTCCAGCCGGTCCTGCGCCACGGCCTCGGTCTCGCCCAACACCGGCATCACGGCGGTGAAGATCTTCGTCTGATCCGGATCACGCCCCGCAGCCTTCACCTGGGCTTTGATGTCGTGATATGTAGCCTGCATCAATCCCAGATCGGGTGCGACACTGAAAACGGCCTCGGCCCACCGCCCGGCGAAGCGCCGACCTCGCGGCGACAACCCGGCCTGCAGGATCACCGGCTCACCCTGAGGTGAACGAGGCACCTGCAGAGGCCCGCGCACATTCAGCCACTCCCCGTGGTGATCCACGTAGTGAACCTTCGTGGGATCGGCGAACACGCCTGCCGCCTTGTCCAGTACGAGCGCATCCTCATCCCAGCTGTTCCAGAGTTTCTTGACCGCATCCAAGAACTCATCGGCGCGGTCGTAACGGGCGTCGTGTTCCAGATGCTGATCAATACCGAAGTTGCGCGCTTCAGCGTCGTTGAGCGAGGTGACCACGTTCCACGAAACCCGGCCCCCCGACAATTGATCGAGCGTCGCGAACACCCGAGCAACGTGATACGGGGGATAGTAGGTCGCCGAAATGGTTGCCCCGAGACCGAGGTGTTCGGTGACCGCGGCCATGGTCGCTATCACGCTGGCCGGCTCCAAGGCGACTGCACCCTGCCCGCCGAGGCCGACACCGGTTCGCAGGTCGTCGCCGTAGCTGTCCTCGACGGCCAATCCGTCAGGCAGGAACAACAGATCGAACTTGCCGCGCTCCAGAGTGCGGGCGATGTGTTGGTAGTACTTCCCGGTCAAAAAACCATTCGACGCGTCCGTATGCCGCCACGCCCCATGTGCATGAGTCACATTGCCAGCCGAGAAGAAACCGGCCAGATGCAGTTGTCGCCGTTGAGCCATCGCGTATGTGTCCTCTAACCGTAAATAGCGGAGTGCTTCGTGTCGCCAAGAAGTGTCACCCCCACCCCCAGGGCGTGCCCACCTTTAAAGTTCACCCGATTTCAATCCGCCACCAGCAGTTCGGGCGGGACTGTCAGATTAACGGTGGATCCGACCTTGGCATTGTTAGTTGCCGGTCGGGGTGATCCGTGTCAACGACGGCTGAAATCTCACCCCTTTTCGGCGGTTGAAAGTTGACCCCCTGCTGGTTGGTTGTCGGTCAGTCTTCGGTTGTCGTGGCCGCTGTGGGGACGCGGCCCAGGTCTCGGTTCTTGAGTCGGTAGCTGTCTCCTTTGAGTCCGATGACTTCGGCGTGATGGACGAGGCGGTCGATCATGGCCGCGGCAACGACATCGTCGCCGAACACTTCACCCCAACGTCCGAATTGCTTGTTGGAGGTGACGATGAGGCTGGCCCGCTCGTAACGCGAGGACACTAGCTGGAAGAACAGGTTGGCGGCTTCGGGTTCGAACGGGATGTAGCCGACCTCGTCGATGACCAGCAGTGGGTAGCGGCCCAGGCGAACCAGTTCGGCCTGAAGCTTGCCGGCGTGATGGGCTTGGGCCAGCACGTTGACCCAGTCTGCGGCGGTGGCGAAGAGAACTCGGTGCCCGGCCTGGCAGGCTCTGATCGCCAGGCCGATCGCGAGGTGGGTCTTGCCGGTGCCAGGTGGGCCCAGGAATACCACGTTGTCCTTGGCGACCACGAAGTCCAGGGTGCCCAAGTGGGCGATGAGGTCGCGTTTGAGTCCTCGGGCGTGGTCGAAGTCGAACTCCTCCAATGACTTTCGGGCCGGGAACCGTGCTGCCCGGATGCGGCCCTCACCCCCGTGTGACTCGCGTGCCGACACCTCGCGCTGCAGACACGCCACCAGGAACTCCTCGTGGCTCCAGGATTCCGCCCGGGCCCGCTCAGCGAGGCGATCCACCGACTCGCGCAGCGTTGGTGCCTTGAGTGCCCGAGTCAGGTAGGCCACCTCGGCAGTGAGGTCGCGTGCCGGCTTGGCCGCAGAAGCGCGGGCGGCCATCACGCCACCCCGCCATCGAGGCCGTCGATCCCGAGTGCGGTGTCGTAGTCACTCAAGGCCCGCTGCTCGACGTCGAGTTCGGCGACCGGGTGCAGCACCGCGACCCGCTCACGGCGCAGCGATCGCGCGGCCGCGACGTGCTCGGGATCGGAGATCGTCTGATGCCACGCCCAGATCCGTTCGTGATCGGCGACGACCCTTCCGTCGCACACTGCCCGGACTCGCGCGAGGTCGGCGATCACCTCGATACGGCGCCCGATCACCGAGGGGTGCACCGAGTAGTCGTTGCCATCGAGGCGGACGTAGTGATCGCGAGCCAACCGCGTCGCTGATCGCCACCCCGTCGCCGGCGGGACCGGCGGCAGGGCCAGCATCGCTTGGCGATCAGCGGTAATCCGTTCCGTCGGAGCACATCCCAAGGCTCGACGCCGGCGTGTGTTCACTAACGAGATCCACTGCTGCAGTTGGACGTTGAAGTCCATCGGTGAGGCGAAGGAGCGTCCCGGCAGAAACGACCGCTCCAGGTGATCGTGACAGCGTTCGATCAACCCCTTCGCTTCGGGGTCGGCGGGTTTGCAGACCAACACTCTCGCGCCCAGCGTCCCGCGGAAGGCTTGGCACTGCTCGGTGAGCTCGACCTTCCCGGCCCGCCACCGACCGATCGCGCCCTCGCCATCCCAGACCAGCACCCGCGGCACCGCCGCCAACGCCTCGATCAGCTGCCACCATCCGGTGAACAGATCTCCCGCCGAGCGAGTCGGCAGCAGCAGCGCCGAGAGCCACCGCGAGTACCCGGTGATCATCGTCAACACCGGCAGCAGCGCGGGGCGACGTACCTGTCCGAACCCGACCGGCAGCTCGATCGGTGGGAACCACAAATCGCACTGGGCGATCTCCCCGGCCACATACGTCGTCCGTCCCGCCGGATCCGGCGGCAGATACACCGGGCGCAGCTCGGCGACCCGTTCCTTGAACACCGTCAACCCGCGTTCCCAGCCGATCCGCTCGGCGATCACCGTTGCCGGCATCCGCGGATAGCTTTGCAGCAGTTCACGAATGCGTGGCTCGACCTCATCGACGATCGACCCCGCCGGGGTGCGTTCGTACTTTGGCGGCGCGTCCGAGGCGATCGCCGCCCGCACCGTGTTCCTCGAAATGCCCAGCACCCGCACAATTGCCTTGATCGGTAACCCCTCCGCTCGATGCAGCCTGCGGATCTCAGCCCAGTCCTCCACGGATAACACCCCTTCATCTCCCTCGGCTCGGTAAGCCGAGGATCAGTCGCAGGGGGTCAAAATTCAGACGTCGACACGGGGTTATCTTTCAGGCGTCGCCGACAATCCGGCCTTCGAAGGTGATCGCGAACGCGTTGAGCGCTGGCTTCCACCTCATTGCCCATCGTGCCTTACCGCGGCCGGTGGGGTCTAGGGAGCGGGTCGCGAGGTAGAGACACTTCATCGCGGCCTGCTCGGTTGGGAAGTGCCCGCGGGCACGGATCGCTCTGCGATAGCGGGCATTCAAGGACTCGATGGCATTGGTGGAGCAGATGACGCGTCGAATCTCCACGTCGTAGTCCAGGAACGGTACGAACTCGCTCCAGGCGTTCTCCCACAATCGGATGATCGCCGGGTACTGGGCACCCCACGTCGCGGTGAACTCGACGAACCTTTCCTTGGCTGCGGCCTCCGTCGGCGCGGTGTAGACGGGCCGGATCTCCTTTGCGATCTGGTCCCAGTACTTCCGCGATGCATAGCGAAACGTGTTGCGCAACAGATGGATCACGCACGTCTGCACGATCGCCCGGTCCCACACCGTGGTGATCGCGTCAGGCAGCCCCTTGAGGCCATCGCAGACCACGATGCACACGTCGCCTGTGCCGCGGTTCTTGATCTCGGTGAGCACCGCCAGCCAGAACTTCGCACCCTCCCCGCCGTCGCCGGCCCACAACCCGAGGATGTCGCGTTCCCCGCCGCAGGTGACCCCGATGGCAACGTAGACCGGCCGGTTGGTGACCTGGCCGTCGCGGATCTTCACGTTGATGGCGTCGATGAACACCACCGGGTACACCGGCTCCAACGGGCGGTTGCACCACTCGGCCATCTCCGCGACGACCTTGTCGGTGATCCGGCTGATGGTGTCCTTGGACACCGTCGCTCCGTAGATGTCGGCGAAGTGGGCAGCGATCTCACCGGTCGTCAATCCCTTTGCCGTCAGGGACAATACGATCTCATCGATGCCCGTCAGCCGTCGTTGGCGTTTCTTGACGATCTGCGGATCGAACGAGGAATTCACATCCCGGGGCACGTCGATGTCGACTGGGCCGATTTCGGTCAACACCGTCTTGGACCGGACGCCGTTGCGGGAGTTGCCGCTGCCACGCCCGGCCGGGTCATGCTTGTCGTACCCGAGATGTTCGGTCATCTCGGCGTCCAGCGCCGTCTCCAGCACGTTCTTCGTCAACTGGTTGAGCAACCCGTTCGGGCCCACCAGATCGACACCGTGCTCCTTCGCTTGCGCCAGCAGCTGCTCAGCCAGCTGCCGATGATCCAGGTCAGTAGTAGCCACGGGATCGAGTGTTTCTGACATCGTCAGTCCTTCCCGCCAAGCTCACGCTCGGCGTGTCAGACCAAGATCAGATTCACCGTTGTTCTGACAGTCCCGATGAACCCAAACTTCGAGCGCGAGTTTGCCCGTCAGTTCAACGCACAGCTCCAGAAGGTATTCGACTCGGTTTACAGTCGCCGCGCCGGTCAGGCAGTGGGAGAAGTTAAGGCTGCGCTAAAGCGCGAAGCCGGTCGGATCGGATTGACGCTGGATGACGCGAAGTTGACGGAGTTTGCCACGGCGATCAGCGCAGGAACCCGACTCAAGGTTCGCGCGGCGTAGTCCCGGTGCGCCTGGAGGCCGGGTTCGTACCTAGCCCCCAGGCGCACCTCGAAGTCGAATCGGCAAGTTGCAGCGTTCAATCCAGACGCGTGGCGATGTATCGGGAGTAGGTCGATGCTGATGCCTTGGCGTGGGCCTCCAACGTCTGCGGGCTATACCCGAGCGTCTCGGCAAGGATCGCGATTGGAGTGGTCTGAGTCAGCTCGTTGAGTGTGCCGAGGCGCGCTTCCAGGGAGGCGAGCACGGGGCGCAGGTGATTTCGGAGATGCGTCGGTGTGAGGTGCATGCCGGGCCGGTAGCCGCGGAATATCCACGGAGAATTGGGATGTGCAGCGGTCTGGTTGTTGTAGTTGCTGGCTGCGAGCGCCCTGAGTGGCTCATCAAGTGGCGGTGGCAGTTCGATCGGAGTATCGGCGAGCGTGATGGTGGCGGCTTCGGCGGTGATAGTCACGCGGTCCCAGGTGAGCACTGCTACGTCTTCCATCCGCTGGGCAAACACGATGACGAGGATGGCGGCGAGGCGATCACGAGGATGGAGCGTCTGCTGATGTGCGACCTTCTCTATGACGGCGTTCTGCTCGGTGATCGGCATTCGCGGCGCCGTCCCGCGGCGATGGGGTGTCACTTCGAGATCCGCGGGGATCAGCCTGCTCTTGATGGCCCACCGGATGAAGCGGGCGATGTGTTCGCGGGTGGTGGGTCCGGTCGATTGCCATAGGTCGATGTGCGCTTGCGTGAGTTGGTCCATGCCAGTGTTGTGTTCAGCGGCGAGCCAGTTGCAGAACTCGATTGTGACGGTGAGGGATTGCTTGGCCCGCAGGAACGCAGAGTCGGTAACCGGGCTCATCGATTGAAGCCGCTTTTCCAGGTTCCACCGGAGGAAGCGGGAAATTACCTTTCGGTGGTCGGCCGTGGTGGTGCGTTCGAGCGCGGTGGCTGCCCACGCCTGGAACCGGGTCAGTCGGTCGTCACGCGAAGGAAGTGCGCCGTGTTCGACGAGCAGACTGCGCACGTAGTCGGAGGTCCGACCGGCCGGCAGGCCGTCAAGGATCTCGTGGGTGAGGGTTTGATGGCGGGCGAGGTCACGCAGGACGGCTTGAACGTGCGCTTGGCGGATCCAGGTCAGTCCGCTGTTCGGGCGCCCCATGGTGGTCAGCGCGTCGACGATGATCTGCAGCGGCGGTGCAACGGCCCCTGTGGCGGGGTTGGTGAGCAGGCGTTGTGCGGTGGCTCCGAGGACACAGCGTTGGCAGCGTCCGCCGCTGTAGAGTTCGGCTTCGTCGCCGCAGCTGACGCAGTCCACGTTGATGGTGACGCCACTGCAGCGCCGGCACGCGGGCCGGTTGTCGATGATGCCAGGAAGTACCCCTTGGTGCCCGCAAACGCAGATGCCGGTGATGCGTTTGGCCGCCTGATAGCAGTAACCACAGACCGATTCGTTGGGCCAGTTGGCGACCAGCTGGTAGTGGCGTCCACATCGGTCGCAGGGGACCGGCCACCGCTGTGGGTCTTCAGGCTTCCGGGGTCGTGCCATCGCCATCGTCCTGCACGATGCGGATCCGTTTGGCCACCGGGTTGCCCGGTGTCACTCCCAGTTCGCGTGGCTGCGGGGCGTTGGCTGATGCTGCTGCTTGCATTTCGACGTAGGGCTCGAAGAGGTCATTGGGTGTGCAGTCGAAGATGTCGCAGAGGGCAGCGAACGTTCGCGATGGAATACGCTGTGGCTCGCCGGTGACGAGTCGGTATACCTGTGCGTCAGACAGGTTGATTCCGCGTGACCGCAGGAGTGGGCGCAGCTCGGTCGATTTCCAGAGGTTGTGCGCTGCCATGACGCGCCTGAGATGCCAGTGAAAGCCGATACGGCGTTGCTCAGCCATTGGTTTCGCCCATCTGCAGGCGACGTGTAATCATCTGCTGGATCACCTTCTGCTTGAAATCCGACGAAACCGAGGTGTACAGCGACGTTGTCGAGGCATACGAGTGCCCGAGCTGCTGCTGCACGAACAACGGGTCGTAACCGGCTTCCAGAAGGTGCGTGGTGTAAGAGTGACGCAAGGCGTGCAAGCTCAGTTCCGTGGGCAGTCCGGCAAGCCGCCGGAACGACGTGAATGAACGTCCGAGGGCACCCAAGGTGAGCCTGTCTCCGCGTTCACTGGGCCAGAGTGCAGGGGAGCGGTCCGCGGTCGCGAATAGCTGCCGACCTTCGGAGCACCAGTACTGCAAAAGGTCTACCGCCCAGGGAAATTCGGGCGACGTCAGAACAGTCCGTCGGCGTGGCCCCGACCCCTTGGTGCCCTTGGCCCAGCGGACGGTCAGCGCACCGAAGTTGCCATAGCGGGGGACGTGCGGGTTTGGTCCAAAGTCGGTCAGGTCGAGCATGACCAGTTCTCGTCGGCGTAGTCCAAACGCGTATCCGATCTTGAATGCCGTCGAGTCACGCAGCGCCGTTAGCCAGCGTTTGGACCCCTTACTGTGGGCGTCATCGACGAAGTCATCCACGACGTCGAACAGATGCTGCAGTTCGGCCTTTGTGAATGCGCGGCGCCCCGGCGGAACCGCGTCGCCTGTGGTGTGCTGCGGCGTGTTCCATTCGAAGACGATCTGCGACGGAACATCGCGGAATTGCTTCTCGCAGAAGTCAACCCATCCATATCGACTGTCGCTGACATAACTACAGAACATCGATATCGCGTTACTGTACGAGCGCAGCGTCGACAGCGCGATCGGTGTCGCCTGCGACCGTAATTCAGCGAGGAATTGATCCACGTCGTTCGCTCGCCAGCGCCATGGGTACTCGTTGGTGAATTCGACGAATCGGGCGATCACACGGCACCGTGCTTTGATCGTGTCGATCTCGAGGCCACGAGCCAGCATCTGAGCTCGCCAGCCATCAAGCATTGCGTCAAAGACGGTCTCGTCTGCTCGCAGCAGCGAAACATCGTCGGCACGCAGAATCCGAGGGACGAAGCCCGGGAGCTGCTCAGCGGCCATCGCTGACTCCGTCTGATAGTCGGCTCGACCACGTGGATGCCGCCCAGGACGTTGACCTGGGAGTCGAACGGTGAATGCGCAATACCCCAGCGGGACATACCAATTCGTCACTGTGACGTTTTCGCGGGCTGCCGGCGGACGGAGGGCAGCCGGCCGCGGCGTTGCCGGACAGGCCTGAGTAAACCAGCATCGACATCTCGTCACCTAACAACGAAATCGTTCATTAAGTGATTGAAATCTACTTCAAGCTGGGGCGACGGTCAACAGATGACACGCCTGCCGGTGGATAGAACGGGAGGGGGTCAAGCTCGTCAGCTGCGCCAACATTGTCATCGCGCAAGGGTGCGAGTCCTTGCACCTAATGCAACTCGCATTGGTTTTTCGCCGATAACTTATGCTATGTCAGGCACAGGCAAAGGATTATGCCTTAATCGAGCCGGACGGAAGTCCTGACCTTTACTGTTCAGATGTGCGTGAATACATCGAGTCATGTATCATTTTGGCGTGAGCACGGTGGTAGAAGCGCAGCATGACGCGTTGACGAGGTTTGGATACGCACTATCCGATTCGACGCGAACGCAGGTGTTGGTTCGGTTGCGCCATGGTGGAGCCTATCCGGCGGACTTGGCTGAGGCGATTGGGGTGTCGCGGCAAACGTTGTCGAATCACCTGGCCTGCCTACGGGGATGCGGTTTGGTGGTCGCGGTACCTGAGGGTCGACGGAGTCGGTATGAACTGGCTAATAGCCGGATTGGTCATGCACTCGACGATCTACTCGGGCTGGTACTTGCGTTGGATGATCCGTGCTGCGCCGAGGAGGCTGGCGATGGCTCGCATTAGTGAGGCAGCCCGTGACCTCTACCGGGCAGAGATGGCAGCGGCCGCCGCCGCCGAGGTGGCAGAGCAGCGCTGGCACCATCTTGAACGCGCCCACATCGTGTCCCAGCCGGACCCGTGGTTGCATACTCAGAACCACATTTCGATGTTCAGATTCGCTGTGCACCAACATGATCGGCGCGAAGCGCTCGGCCAGGTGGTGCGCATCATCGTTGCCGCTCCCGGATCGCTGAGCGGACGCTACCCCGAGGGCAACACCGGACGTGTTGCCGCCGGTCTGATGCGCCCGATGCCGGTTCCCGGCGATATCGCTTCTGCGTTACGGTCATGAACAGCCGCAGACGCGACAGTGATGAGCATGCGCTGCGCGGCGGCCGTAGCGATATCGGGAATGACCGCTCACTCTGAGGCTCGGGTGGCCTGTCAGAGTAGAGCGGCGAACATGATTCCTGTCCCACCGGCGGTTAACGTGTGGCATATCCACGAGAACTCTAGATGCGGGCGGCGAAGCGTCGCTACAGCGTTTGACAGTGGTGGCGCTGGGGCCGCGGTGCGTGGCAGCTGAATTGACCGGGCTGCGCAGTAGAGGGTGAGCGCGAGGAAGCCGAGCACGAGTAGCAAGGTGACCGACCCCATCCACATGGGATCTGATGACGGGCCGTGCAGCGGTGTCATCTCGTTGATGGCGTCGGCCCCCGACGGGCCTCCGTGGTGTGCGGGGGCGGTGGCAGCGGGAACGGCGGATGTGGAATTGTGCCGGCTCATCACCGCATACATCCACACCATCGAGGCCATCATCACTGCGGTAGAGACGTAAAGCCGCCGCGCGGTCGTCTTCGGCACCGCGAAGACGACCGCGATTGCTGTGGCGAGAGCGAAGAGCAGCATCAGAGGCAGCAGTGGGAGCTGATTGCCTTGTGGCCACGCCATGACGATCATCGCCAGCGACATCAGGAGCATGAGGCAGTGCACGACTGAGAGCCGCAGGTCGCTGCGGTGGGCGGCTAGGGTGCGAATGCTGTCGATCGCTCCGATCGCGAACATGGCGGTGACGATCCACCGCAGGAGTAGGTCGTCGATCACCGCGGCCCTCGATCCATGTGAGTTAACTACTATGCGCAGTAGTAGCATACGGTTGGTGGGCGAATCAAAGGCGTTGCCGGAGGCTGACACCTCGTCAATCCAGTCGCGACTGCTGCGCGCAGTTCCTCTTCGGGTGGTGGCGCCGTTGCTGGTCGGTGGGCTGATGCTGGTGTTGGCGGTGTACGCCTGGGCGTCCGGGGCCACTCGCTATGTCGAGAGTGCGGATCCTTACCCGGGGATGGGTACGGCTGTGGCCGATGTGGTCGGCAATTTTGCTGGCTTTGCGTTGGCTGCGGCGGTCCTCGGAGGGTTAGTTTCGGTGGTGCTCACCGCGTCTCCCGACTCGCAGGGGTTCATTGACGCTGCGGTGTATCCGGTGTTTCGCCGCGTCCGCCGCGCTGCAGGGTTTGGTGTGGTTGTTGCGGTGCTGATGGCGGTTACGTCGGCCGCGGACACCACTGGTGTGTCCGTGGGCGCGATGGTGTCCAGCGGCAAGGTTGGTTACGCGTTCAGTGTGAGTTTGCCGGCGCTGGCGTGGCTGGTTGTGGCGGCAGCGGGTGTCGTGGTGCTGGTCGGTTCGGTGTCGCTGCGGTGGTCGGTCCAGGTGGCGCTGGTGGTTCCCGCGACGGTCGGGGTGCTCGCGCTGCCTGTGGTCGGTAATGCCGCGCAGGGGCCTGACCACGATTACACGACCGGCGCGGTGATTGTGTTCGCGGCGAGCTTGGCGGTGTCGGTGGGGCTGCGGTGGGCCGACCGGTTTAGGGCTCGTGGTTTGGGGTCGGCGACCATCGACAGGGCGGCCGACCGACGTGTCAGCTATGTCGTCTTGGGCGCCGATGTGACAGCTCTGGTGGGCGCGGTGTGTGTGGTGGTGCTGCTGCGGACTCCGGGCGTGTGGTCGTCGGCTTTCGGTCGCGCTGCGGGGCTGTTGGTGGGTGTACTGGCGGTGCTTGTGATCGCCGATGTTGTGCGCCTGCGCCGGGGTGTGCCGATGTCGGCAACTGCTTCTTCCCTTGCCGCGGGGGCTGCGCTGGCAGCGGTGGCGTGTTGGGCGGTGATGGACACCCGGGTCGCACCCGGGTTGATTGCCCACCCATTCACTGCGTGGGACGTGTACCTGGGTTATTCGCTTCCTGGCCCGCCCGGTGTCGGGTCGCTGGTGTCGTTGTGGCGTGTTGATCTTGTGGTGGGTGTGGCAGCGGTGGTGAGCGCCGTGGGATATGTCGTAGCCGCCAGGCGGGAGCGGGGCGGTGGACATCGCTGGCCGATACGGCGGACCGCGTCATGGGTCACGGGCTGCGCTGTGGTGGTGGTATCCACCAGCTCCGGATTGAAGGCCTACGGCAATGCTCTGTTCAGCGTGCACATGGCCGAACACACGGCTTTGACCATGATCGCACCTATTCTGCTGGTGGGTGGCGCACCGATCACGTTGCTGTTGAGGGTGCTGCCAACGGCAGGTAACACTGGTGGAGCGGCGTGCCGGCGGGGACTGCTGACTCTGCTCGGCTCTGGAGGCGTGCACCTACTGCTCAATCCAGTTGTCGCGTTCGCGTTGTTTGTGGGCTCGTCGTTTCTGGTGTACTTCACACCGGTGTTCGACGTACTCGTCCGCTACCACTGGGGGCACGTCTTGATGAGCGTGCTGTTTATCACCCTTGGGTACCTGTTCTTTTGGGTCTCTGTGGGGATCGACCCGGGCCCCAAGCAGTTGCCGATTCTGGCGCGCCTAGGTCTGCTGTTCGCCGTCATGCCTTTTCACGCCTTTTTTGGTATCGCACTGATGACCTCCACGACGGTGATCGGTGAATCCTTCTACAGCCAGTTGCAACTGCCGTGGGGTCCCGACCTCGCGCGCACGCAGTGGGCGGGCGGTGTGGTGGCCGCAGTGATCAGCGAGATTCCGATGGTGGTGGTCTGCCTGGTGCTGTTGGTGCAGTGGGTGCGTGCCGAACGCCGGCCCGATCTGCCCGAGTCCGTCGCCATTGATGGCAGCGACTCTCGAACCGTCGCAGCGATGGTGTCTCAGCTGGCACCGACCCAGCAACTGTCACCCTCAGTGGTCTACACGCGCGAAGTTCTGCAGACGCAGGCTGTTGGAGACGACGAAAAACGATGACAAGGCCATTGCCGCCCCGGCGATCAGGGGGTTGAGCAGTCCAGCGGCAGCAAGCGGCAGTGCGGCGATGTTGTAACCGAACGCCCATGCCAGATTGGTGCGCATCGTCCGTCGGGTGGCCGAGGCGAGGTGCAGGGCCAACGCGACGGTGGTGAGATCGTCGCGCACCAACACGATGTCGGCGGCGCCGATAGCGACATCGGTACCGCCACCGATAGCAATGCCCAGATCCGCCGAAGCCAGAGCGGGCCCGTCGTTAATGCCGTCACCGACCATCGCCACACAGGCACCGCTCCTGCGCGCGTCGTCGATGATGGCCACTTTCTCAGCCGGGAGCACCCCGGCGGTCACGTCATCGATGCCGACCTGCGCTGCTACGCGCTGCGCTGCGCCGGCGTTGTCGCCGGTGACCAACAACGTGCGAAGTCCCATGCGGTGCAACTCATCGACTGCCTGGCGAGCAGAGGGTTTGGCGCTATCGCGAATGTCGATGAGGCCCCGAACTGCATCGTCGACCGCGACGTACACCGCGGTGCCACCAGAGCGTTCGACGTCAGCGCGCTGCGCGTCGAGCGCGGCAGGCACCGCAGCGGTACGGGCAATCCACGTCGGCGAGCCCACCTGCACCCTCAGGCCGTCGATCACTCCACGCACGCCACTGCCGACGTCGGTGACCACCTCGACCGGTGCAGGAAGGGACTGCGGACCGGCCGCTGCGGCGATAGCGGTAGCGATGGGGTGGCTGGTGTGCTGCTCGAGTGTCGCGGCCCAGCCAAGGATCAACTCCGTGCTGTTGTTGTCGACGGTGTACACGCCGCTGACCTGAGGTCGCCCATTGGTGAGAGTGCCGGTCTTGTCGAAGACCACCACATCGATCGTCCCGGACAGTTCCAATGCGGAATGCCCTTTGAGGAAGATTCCCAGTTGGGCGCCGCGCCCGGTGGCGATCACCAGGGCCATCGGCATGGCCAGGCCCAGCGCGCACGGGCAGGCGATGACCAGCACGGCCACCGCGGCGCTCACGGCGTGCTCCCAGGACGCTCCGGTTAGTGACCAGCCCACGACAGTGCTCACAGCCAGGGCGATGACGCATGGTACGAAGATCGCGGCGATACGGTCAGCGACCCGTTGAGCGCGGGCCTTGGCCATCTGTGCGCTATCGACCAGCGCGATCATCTCCGCAAGGCGTGTGTCGTCACCGACTGCAGTGACTTCCACCCGTAATCGCCCGTCGAGGCAGGTAGTGCCCCCGACTGCGGTGGAGCGGTGGTTGGCTGATACTTGCACCGGCGTCGTCTCTCCGGTCATCGCACTGAGGTCCACACTGGCTGTGCCCTCGATCACATGCCCGTCCGAGGGAATGGTCTCACCCGGCAGCACGATGAGTCGTTGACCGACTTTGAGTTCCGCCAGGGGTATGAGCATGCTCGTACCCCCTGCACACTCGACGCGGGCCTCGGTTGCGCGTAGCGCGGCCAGCGCGCTCAATGCCTGGACAGCTTGTGTGCGGGCACGCGCTTCGTAGTAGCGTCCCGCCAGCACGAAGACCGTCACGCCGGCGGCAACTTCGAGGTAGATCGAGTCACTGGAGAAGATCGCTGACCACACCCCCTGACCCGCGGCAGACATCGCATCGGCCGAGAACATCGAATACATCGACAGGGCGGTCGCGGCCAGCACTCCCAGGGAGACGAGCGTGTCCATCGTGGCCACACCGGTCCGCAACGTACGCACCGCGGTGCGGTAGAACGGCCACGCACAATAGGTCACGACTGGTGCGGCAAGCGCCACCAACACCGCTTGCCACCCGGGAAAACGCAGGTCCGGGATGACGGCGAGCACTACGGAGAGGTTGGCCAGCGGCACGAACAGGGCCAGCGCGACGATCAGTCGGGTGAACAGCGCCTTCGCCGTCGACGCATCCTCGTTGACAGGAGGAGCCTGCTCGGTCAGTTCCGTAGCCGAATAGCCTGCCGTGTGAACAGCGTCGATCGCATCGGCCACGCCTGCGTGGCTATCGAGTTCCACGGTGGCCCGCCGAGTAGCGTAGTTCACCGAGGCGCGTACGCCGTCAATCTTGTTGAGTTTGCGTTCCACTCGGGCTGCGCACGCACCGCAGGTCATGCCACCTACATCGAGTTGGATGCGGCGGGTCGAGTACGTGTCGTCAACGAGGTCGGTCACGAGTGGCGCTTTCAGTAGGCGGTGAGGTGAGTCATGGCACCGCAGGAAATGCGAAAAGTGTGTCAGATGGTGGCGGCCAACCTGGCGAAGCCACCTTCGGCTACTAAGCAGGGTAGTTTGTTCTAGACTGGCAGCAAAGACAAGGCGATCAGGCAGGCGACGGTGACTCAATTCGGTTCGTTGGAACGCGCAGTGATGGACGTGCTGTGGGGCGCTTCTGCGGCGATGAGTGTGCACGACATTGTCGATGCGTTGGCCGATCGCGATCTGGCGTACACGACGGTGTTGACCGTGGTAACCAATCTGCACAAGAAGGGCTTCGCCGGACGCGAGAAGATCAGCCGCGCCTACAGGTACTTCCCGTTGCAGTCGCGGGAGGAGGCGACGTCGCAGACACTGCGACGGGTGCTCGATGCCAGCGGCGATTCCACGGCGGTCCTGATGCATTTCGCGCGGATGGTTACCCCCGAGGAGCGCGAGGTCCTTAGCGAACACTTGTCCCGGACGCGGACGGATCGTCCGAGAAGGCGCTGAGAGTGTGAGCGTTGCTTTGGCCCACCTGGTGGGCGCGGCCGTGCTGGGTGTGTTGGGTCCTTACGTTCTCGACCGATTGCCACAGCGATGGTCACCGCGGGTAGTGATCACCGCATGGGTCAGCAGCATTGCCACTGCGGTGGGACTGCTTCTCCTGTCGGCGCTGTCGGCCTTATGGCCCGATGCGCCGCCTGCGGAGCGTTTCGTCGACACGTTGGCTCGGTGCGCTGGCGCTGTCCTGCATGCGGTGCGCGACGATTTCAGCCAGGTGTATGGCATCACCGTCGCCGTCGTGCTGTTCGCCGTGGTCGCTCGCACCGCGATGTCGTGCGCTCGTCACACGCGCGATGTGCAACGTGTGCAACGCCTTCATCGCGACGTCGTTGCGGTGGTAGGCAGCACCGAACCCGATACCCCCGACGTACTCTGGATCGATCATCCCCACCCCATGGCCTACTGCGTCGGCGGACGCAGCGGTTTCGTGGTAGCCACCAGCGCGCTGCGCACACGCGTGCCGGCCGAGGCGCGGGCAGCAGTACTGGCACACGAGTTCGCCCATCTAAGGTCTCGTCACGACCGGGTCCTGGCGGTCTGCGACGTCATGGCACGTGCTCTGCCCTTCGTACCGCTGTTTCGGCGGGCGCCAGCGGCGGTCGCGGCCCTGATCGAAGTGGATGCCGACATGTCGGCAGCCCGGGTCACCAGCACGGCTGCGGTACGCAGCGCACTGGCCCATGTCACCGGTCAGGGCGTAGGCCCCGGGACCCCCATGCAGCACTCCACGCGCTACCGGCTGCGCATGCTCGACAATGGCGTGATCGAGCCGACCAAATCGAAGTACGCAGCGGCGAGTGTACTGCCACTTCTGGGTGCCGCATTGTGTACCGTTGCAGCACTTCCGGTGCTCTCAGTTGTTGCGCATGGGCTCACCGCGTGAGTCCCCGCACCGCCAGTTCACTCTTCAGCAGTTAGTGTCGCAAACCCGGTGACGTTTCGTTCATCTGCGCCACCGGTAACGACGACCTTCACCGGCGCGTGTCTCATGGTGTTGCGCGCACGCCCCGCGCGCGCCGCCCCCGCGAGGCCCAGAGTGCATCTTCGCCATCGGACCCGCCAGCCGAGAGACTGTCGCAACAGGATGCATAATCCACGTCACCAGGGTCATACCGGGATCGCGTCAGCTATGCATCGGGGCGTGCAGTCTCGACATGGCCCACGTGGCGCTGTGCAGCACCACGCCCCGCAGGCAAGGCTCTGATCACGCAGAGTTGGGCCGATGGATGACGCGACCGGCTACCGCCGCAGCGCACGGCCGCGCGCTGGTTGTGCTGTGCGGGCCGCGATCGCGGCTGCTCCGCGGGCCGCGCAGGCTGCCGCGGTCGCCGCGATCAGCCACAGCAGCAGGGGAGTGCCCTGAGCGAGGACAGAACCCGCGAGCAGGGTCAACGCAAAGGTCATCAACGCGGTGTAGCCGACTGCGAGGATGGCGAACCATCGAGGAACGGTCAGCGGGCGGCGCGATCGCGGGACGGCGGCCTGGTCGAGGGCAGGGAAGGGGGAGTTGTTCACGGTCGGCTCTCCGGGTCGGGATCTGTAGATGCTTCATGGTCTCCGGTGGTCAGCGGCGCACGGCGGACTTCTTCTGCGGTCTCGCTGGGTTCACCGTGCCGTGTGCCGACGTGAGCTTCGGCGCGCATCCGCTCCACCATGTGCGGGTAGTGCAGTTCAAACGCTGGACGCTCCGACCGGATGCGGGGGAGTTCGGTGAAGTTGTGGCGCGGCGGTGGGCAACTGGTGGCCCATTCCAGGGAGTTGCCGAAGCCCCATGGATCGTCGACGGTGACGACCTCGCCGTAGCGGTAGCTGCGGAAGACGTTCCACAGGAACGGCAAGGTCGAGATGCCGAGGACGAACGCGCCGGCGGTGGAGATGATGTTGAGCGTGGTGAAGCCGTCTGAGGGCAGGTAGTCGGCGTACCGGCGGGGCATGCCTTCTGCTCCGAGCCAGTGTTGCACCAAGAAGGTGAGGTGGAAGCCGATGAACGTCAGCCAGAAATGGATCTTGCCCAGGCGTTCGTCGAGCAGACGTCCGGTCATCTTCGGGAACCAGAAGTAGATGCCGGCGTAGGTGGCGAACACGATGGTGCCGAAGAGGACGTAGTGGAAGTGGGCCACCACAAAGTAGCTGTCGGAGAGTTGAAAGTCGATGGGTGGGCTGGCCAGGAGCACACCGGTGAGTCCGCCGAAGAGGAAGGTGACCATGAAGCCGACCGAGAACAACATCGGTGTCTCGAACGTCATGTGGCCCCGCCACATTGTGCCGATCCAGTTGAAAAACTTTACGCCCGTCGGCACCGCGATCAGGAACGTCATGAAGGAGAAGAACGGCAACAGCACGGCGCCGGTGACATACATATGGTGTGCCCACACCGCGACCGATAGGGCGGCGATGGCGAGGGTGGCGTAGACCAGTCCTGAGTACCCGAACAACGGTTTACGGCTGAAGACCGGGAAAATCTCGGAGACGATGCCGAAGAACGGCAGCGCGATGATGTAGACCTCGGGGTGGCCGAAGAACCAGAACATGTGCTGCCAGAGAATGGCGCCGCCGTTGGACGGATCGAACAGATTCGCGCCGAATTGACGGTCGACTTCGGCGCCGAGCAGTGCCGCGGTGAGCAGCGGGAACACCAGCAAGATCAGGACACTGGTGACCAGGATGTTCCACGTGAAGATCGGCATGCGAAACATCGTCATTCCCGGTGCGCGCAGACAGATGACCGTGGTGACCATATTGACCGCGCCCAGGATGGTGCCCAAGCCGGACACTGTCAGTCCGAGAAACCACATGTCCGAGCCGACGCCGGGTGAGTGAATGGCATCGCTGAGCGGGGTGTAGGCGGTCCAGCCGAAGTCGGCGGCACCACCGGGGGTGATGAAGCCGGCGATCGCGATGGTCGAGCCGAAGACGAACAGCCAGAAGCCGAGGGCGTTGAGCCGCGGGAAGGCGACGTCGGGAGCGCCGATCTGCAGGGGCAGTACGAAGTTGGCGAAGCCGATCACGATGGGGGTGGCATACATCAGCAGCATGATCGTGCCGTGCATGGTGAACAGCTGGTTGTACTGCTCGGTCGAGAGGAACTGCATGCCCGGCGTCGTGAGCTCGCCGCGCATCAGCAGCGCCATCAGGCCGCCGATGAGGAAGAACGCGAAGCACACGACGATGTACATCATGCCGATCAACTTGTGATCGGTCGTGGTCAGCAGCTTGTAGATGAATGACCCTCTGGACTTGCGCCGCTCGGGGTAGGGCCGCGTAGCGACCACCTCGGGTGGGCGCGGGGACACCGCGGTCATCAGGCCTCCATCTGAGTCGGACAAACGGTGGCCCTGATCGAGCAACACGCGCATCCTGCGTGCGACTTCCCGGGCCGTAACTACGGACTGTAGTCGATTAACTACTAGGTAGCATAGTTGGTACCGGAATCCCGAATCTCGGGCGAGTACCGACATGGCGGCAACGAAAAGTCGGCTCCCTCACCAATATCAGGCGCGGAGGGTCATCGCGGTTACGCGGCGCTGCTCCCTACCGCCAGAGGTCTGCACTTCCGCTGCTCGGCGGTTCGTTGGGAGGGATAGTAGGTTCGCCGTCGGCGGGCAGACGGACGCCGCGTTCGGCGAGCCAGCTCACCGGGTCGAGGGCAGCACCGGATGCATCGGCCACCTCGAAATGCAAGTGGGGGCCGGTTGAGTTACCTCGGTTGCCAACCGTGGCAATGGGTTGGCCGACCGTGACCGGAGCCGCTACCTCGATGAGGTTGTCGTCGTTATGGCCGTAGGTGGTGACTGTTCCATCGGCATGTCGGATACGTACCCACAATCCGAAGCCTTGGGCAGGGCCGGAGTTGATCACTTCGCCGTCGGTGACCGCGAAAATCGGCGCGCCGAGGTCGTTGCCGATGTCCATGCCCTGATGACCTCGACCGTCACCGAAGGTGGAGGTGATTCGACCATTCGTCGGAGCGACTACGGACCCCGGCGACGGCGACGAATAGACGGGTGGACCGTTCGGTGCGGGATGCGGGGTCGCAGGATCGTGGGGACGCATCTCAAATGCCAGCAGCGCCAGCAACCGCCCGATCGGTAGCGCGTCGACAACCAGTTCGGCGGCTGCTCGTCCCGCACTGAGAACGGCGGCAAAGCAACCCACCGCAGTGATGGGGTCATCCGTTGGCTCCGACGGCTCGACTGGGCGCGCACGATCGGCCAGACATGTGCTGACGGTCCGGATCTCGTCGGCTAGTTCCCCCATCGCCGGCCCCCCCAAGGATGCCGAGATCGTCTCGGCGACCAGTTGGGCGAACTGCTGGGCCACATGGGTGTCATCTGCGTCGGCGCGCGCTCGAGCGTCAAGCGAGAGGCTCAGCAGAACCGCAGCAACAATTCCCACGGCCCCCAGCCTCAGACAGGGCCGTGGAACGCCGCAGCGGCGAATGAGGGACGACATAGGCATGCCAGCGAGACCTTCCGGAGACGGGCGCGACGCACTGACGTTCAGCACCGCACGCCAGGTGCACATGAGGCCCCGATTGGCAGCCCTCCGTTCGAACCATAGGCCCCACAGGTCACAGCAGTAACACGATCCGGTTGAGCGTCAGTCGCAACTGGCGGCCTCTATTACTAGGGAACGTAGTTGCAGATAAGCAATGATGCCCAGCCTCGGGACCTCGACCGAATCAAGCGTAATCACAGCTGAGCGCACCGATACGTCAGATGAACGCGGCAGAACCCTCGCCGCGGGACGTGGGCCTACGGGCCGGTGCAGATCGCAAAAACTACGGCTATGTTGACAACGCGAACGTTAATCTACCACGCTGCGTAGTAGATCAAGGTCAAGGAGTGCTGGTGCAGCAGGAGAGAAGGATATCCGCGGTGCGGGCGGCAATCCTGGCGCTGATGTGCGTGGTGCCGTGGGTAGCGTCGGGTTGTGGTAGCGCTGGCGACGACGCCGTTGCGCAGGGGGGAACCTTTCAGTTCGTCTCACCCGGCGGGCAGACGGTCATCACCTACGACCCGCCTGCAAGCCGTCAGAGGATCGCTGACGTCTCAGGCCCTGATGTGGTGACCGACCAGACCGTCGGACTCAACGACTTCGCAGGCAAAGTCGTCGTCATCAACGTATGGGGTTCGTGGTGCGGACCCTGCCGGGGAGAAGCCGACGACCTCGAGCATGTCTACGCCCAGAACAAGACCTCGGGGGTCGAGTTCCTCGGTATCAATCTGCGCGACAACCGGCAAGCGGCGAAGGACTTCATTGTCGACAGGAAAGTCGCCTTTCCCTCGATCTACGACTTTGCCGGCATCACTCTGGCTGCGCTGACCACTCCAACGTCGGTGGTGCCGACGACCATCGTGCTCGACCGCGACCACCGTCCGGCCGCGGTGTTCCTCAAGGCCATCACCGCCGACGAACTCGGGGCAACAGTTCAGCGCGTCGTCGCTGAGCCTGTGACACAACGCCCATGACGGCGCAGTCAGTCGAACTGCAAGCCTCGGTCGGCGAGACGTTTGCTGACGTCGTCGCCAGCGGTCCGCTACTGCTGGCGCTGCTCGCATGCATGATCGCCGGGCTGGTGTCGTTCGCCTCACCGTGTGTGGTCCCGCTCGTCCCGGGGTATCTGTCTTATCTGGCTGGCGTGGTCGGCGCCGAGGCGCCGGCGGTGTCGGTGGGGGAGTCGAATAAACGGGGTCGCTCGCGTGTGGCGCTCGCCGCAGGCCTGTTCGTCATCGGTTTCACCGTGGTTTTCGTGGCAGCGACCGCCACAGTACTTGGGGTCACCACGACTTTCGTGGTGAATCGTGAAGTCCTGCAACGTATCGGCGGTGTGGTCACCATCGTCATGGGCTTGGTGTTTATCGGGCTGGTGCCGGCACTGCAACAGGAACGACGGTTCGCCCCCCGCCGCGTCTCCAACATCGCCGGCGCCCCGCTGCTCGGCGGGGTCTTTGCACTCGGGTGGACCCCGTGCCTGGGGCCCACACTCGCGGCAGTCATTGCTACGGCCAGCGGCACCGAAGGCGCCACCGCAGCCAAGGGCGTCGCGCTGATCGTGGCGTACTGCGCCGGCCTTGGCATTCCTTTTGTTGTGCTTGCGTTTTCCTCGGCGTGGGCGTTGCGAAGCCTCGGCTGGTTGCGCACCCACGCCCGCATGATCCAGATCGCCGGCGGGGCCATGATGATCGCGGTGGGCATCGCTTTGATCACCGGCCTGTGGGACCAATTCATCGTGTGGGTGCGCGACGCGTTCATCACCGATACTCAACTACCCATCTGAGCCCTGTGGTGGCGGCCCCGATTCGACGTCCACAGCGTCCCCCTGTTTCCGGTCACCGCACCCTCACGAGACCGAACAACCACCGCCTCCACGCCGCCAACGTCGGGCCATCTCAGCACATCCCGAGTCAGTCGTGACGTGATCCGCTGGTACCGTTCCGGCCCGGTCTGTCATATAGTCACATGCGCATGTATTGATATATAGGGGTAGCGTGGCTATCTGGGTGTGGATGAGAGGGAGTACGAAGTATGGGAGCCGGACACAACCACGGACCAACCGATCCTGCGTCCAGCGACTCGTCGCTGCGTGTCCGTCTGGCGATAGCGTTTGTTCTGACGGGGATCATCGTCGTGGCCCAGTTGGTCGGGTCGGTGATCACGGGAAGTCTGGCGCTGCTGACCGACACCGCGCACGCTGCGACAGATGCGATCGGGTTGGCGGTCGCGCTGGTCGCAGCAACCGTGATGCACCGTCCGGTCAGCAAGACTCGCACATGGGGACTGCGGCGCATCGAGGTCATCGCCGCTCTGGGGCAGGCCTCGCTGCTGCTTGCTGTCGGGCTCTACGCCGCTGTTGAGGGCGTGCGGAGACTGTTCGCTCCGCCAGAGGTTCCCTCGACCGAACTGCTGATCTTCGGAATCATCGGGCTCGTGGCGAACATCGTCGCCATGCTGGTGCTTGCCTCAGGACGCGGGGCCAACTTCAACATGCGAGCGGCGTTCCTGGAGGTCCTCAACGACGCACTGGGATCGCTGGGTGTAATTGTCGCCGCGATCGTCATCGCTACCACCGGCTTCCAACAAGCCGACGCACTGGCCGGCCTGTTCATTGCGCTACTGATCGCACCCCGCGCCCTCAAGCTCATGGCAGAGACGACGCGAGTGCTGATGGAGTTCACGCCCAGGGAGATCGATTTGGACGACGTCAGGGCCCACATTCTCGAGATGGACCGCGTGCAGGACGTGCACGACCTCCACGCATCGACGGTGGCCACTGGTCTGCCGATCATTAGCGCTCACGTGGTGGTCGATGACGACTGCTTCCAGGACGGGCACGCCCCCACGATCTTGAATGACATCCGAACGTGCGTGGCGACCCACTTCGCCATCTCCTTCGAGCACTCCACCTTCCAGCTCGAGACCAGTGCCCAGCGTCACCAGGAGGAAGCCTTGGCAGCCCATCACCCGTGAGGGGTGGCGCATCGACGACACCCACGCCGCCGGTCTGCGCACGAAGTGCACGATCGTTGCCAGGGGAGAGACGATGCTTCACCCCTGTCAATCGGGCCACGGTCACACCAGCGTGGACCAGTACCACCAGAAGCGTTCGATGATGAGGGCGATCACCGCCATCGCCCACACCAGCGGTACTACGGTGTGCACCGTGAGGACCACATCGAGGGCTCGGCGTGCTCTCCCGGATGGGCAGACATGGTCGGCATTGCGCAGGCTCACATACCAAAAGGCAACCACGACAACGACCCACACGGCCATGCAGTACGGGCAGAGTGCATCGATTCGATACAGACTCTGAAATATCAGCCAATGGACGAACACCACCGCACCCGTCAGGCCGATCTGCAATCCGATCATGACCCACAAGGCCGGGCGGGGTCCTAGCAGGACGGCGATAGCGATCAGAGCTGTGAAGCCTGCGATTCCGAGCAGTGAGTTGGGGAACCCGAAGACGGCTGCTTGGGGGGTGTCCATGACCGATCCGCAATTGACGATCGGGTTGATACTGCAGGTCGGCGTGTAGTTCGGATCGGTTGCCAGTTCGAACTTTTCGACGGTCAGTGCGAACGCAGCGACAAGTCCAATGCCTCCGCAGACCGCAAGAATCCACGGGAGCAGCCGCGGGAAAACCGGGATCTGCGTGTCGGGCGCAAAGCCTGACGGCTCTGAGGTCTGCCGGGGTGTGATGGTCACTGACGTATCGCGGATTCGAGCGCAGAGCTCAGATCGTCATAGCCTTCGGGCTTGATGAGTTCGTCGTTGATGAAGAACGTGGGGGTTCCGGTCACGCCTAGTGCTTTGCCGTCAGCGACATCGCGGTCGATGAGCTCGCGGGTGGCCTGTGAGTCATAGGCGGCGGCGAATCGCTCCATGTCCAGGCCCAACACCTGGGCGTAGGAGAAGAACAGATCGTCCAGCGGCACCTTTTGTTCGCCCCAGCTGCGTTGAGTGTCGAACATCTTGCGGTACATCGGTTCGAATTGGCCTTGTTCGGCCGCCGCGGCCACGGCCCGTGCCGCGCGGTCGGCGTTGAAGTGCCCGGGGAGGGGGAAGTAGCGGACCACGAAAGTGACTTGATCGCCGTAGGTTTGGCGAAGCTGCTCCACCGCCGGGTACGCCGCCCCACACCCTTCACACTCGAAGTCCAGGAACTCGACAAATGTCGCCTTGGACTCGGTCGGAGCCGATAGCCGTGGAGAATCAGGCCGTACCGTCGTATACGCCTGGTCGCCGGACTGTTCGCTCTCTCCGGCCCGGGAGACCACGAACACCACTGTGAGCGCCAGGCAGAACACGAAGACTGCCGCGAGCGACATCTTGACGTTGCGACTCATCGAGACATCCCTCCGCGTCGAACCTTGACCGCTTGAGCTGGCACGATCATCACTCCCGTCACGTTTACTACTACGTTGGCTAGTAGTTTACAGGGCGTGCGGTGTCGTCCGGGCGATTGGCGTGCATATCACGCACGACCGAACCGGTGAGGGGAGCGGTGGGCGGTGAGTCGTCACTCGGATGCTCGGCATGCCGGCGCAGGTCTGCCACCGATATGTGCATCTGCACTACGTATCGCGGCTGCGGCCGGTTCGGGCGGGCTGCTGTATGTGAGCTTCCCTCCGCGCCAACTGTGGTTCCTTGCCCCGGTGGCGATCGCGGTCCTGGTGGTGACACTGCGTGGGCGGTCGCTGTGGGCGGCGTCAGGCTACGGCTATCTCGCTGGGCTGGGCTTTTTCGTGCCGCTGCTGCCGTGGGTCGGTACGTATGTGGGTGCGGTGCCGTGGCTGGCCTTGGCGGCGGTCGAGGCGGTGGCGTTCGGTGTCTTCGGGGCGGTGGCGGCGCTGGTCGGCAGATGCCGCGGAGCGCCGGTGTGGCTAGCATGCGCCTGGGTGGCAGTCGAAGCCGTCCGCTCCCGCGTGCCTTTTGGCGGTTTTCCCTGGGGCCGAATAGCATTCGGTCAGCCGGACGGGTTCTTGCTGCCGTTAGCGGCCTTGGCTGGCGCGCCGGGGTTGTCCTTCGTTGTGGTGCTGCTCGGCGCACTCCTGGCCGCGATCGCAGTGGCGGTAATCAACGTGCACCCTCGGGCGTTGGCCGGCCCAGGCGTAGCAGTCGCCGTAGTGGGAGTGCTGACATGGACCCTGGCGCCGTCGCAGACAGCAGAACCGGAGGAGCAGTCGGTGACGGTGGCGTTGGTGCAGGGCAACGTACCGCGGTTGGGTTTGGACTTCAATGCTCAGCGACGTGCAGTGCTCGACAATCATGTCCGGCGCACTCTCGACCTGGCGGAGGAGGTCAGCTCTGGGCGGGTCGTGCGTCCCGATGTGGTGGTGTGGCCGGAGAACTCATCCGATATCGACCCGTTCGGTAACCGTGATGCTGCGGCGCAAATTGATCGTGCCGCGCGGGCGATCGAGGTGCCGATCCTGGTGGGCGCGGTGATCGCCGGGAGCCACAGCACGTCCCGCAATACGTTGGTGGTGTGGGATCCCGTCACCGGGCCTGGTCAGGAGCATGACAAACGTCAGCTGGTGCCGTTCGGGGAGTACTTGCCGCTGCGGGGACTGATGACACAGCTTTCGTCCTACGCCAGCCGGGCTGGCAACTTCATTCCTGGCACAGGCGATGGCGTTGTCGATCTTGCCGGGGTGCCCGTGGCGGTAGCGACCTGCTACGAAGTCGCGTTCGACGATCTGGTGACCGAATCGGTGCGCGCCGGTGCGCAGCTGATCGCGGTTCCGACGAACAACGCGACGTTCGGGCGCACCGAGATGACCTACCAGCAACTCGCGATGTCGCGAGTTCGGGCAGTCGAACACGATAAGGCGGTGGTCATCGCAGCAACCAGTGGCGTGAGCGCGGTCATCGAACCTGATGGGACCATTGCACAACGCACAGAATTGTTCTCCCCCGATGTTCTCATCGCGCGGGTGCCGTTGAGGACAACGACGACCCTGGCGACGCGGATCGGAGCAGCAGGAGAAGGGATCTGTGCTGCCGCCGTCCTGGCGGCACTGATTGTACGCACGTGGAGATCACGCCTACGCTCCTGACGCGGCGTGGCTCCCTCAGTGACGCTCGCGATGAAACGTTGGCGAGCTACTCGGTACGTCATCGGCGCCATCCGACGGGCTCGAACAGCAACTGCACCCTGGTTCTGTTGTGGCCGAACAGCTCTTGCTGGTCGCCGCGCCGCGTGCTCGTGGTGTCGGCAGCAGGGGTACCGCGGGCACCGACCGTGGTTGAACGGGGGTGGTGGCTGGTCCTGGAGCGCAACAGGCGTCGCCTGTGTCGTGGTAGGCCGACACCGAGATGTTGAGCGTGCCGGGGGATACCCGGGGCACGGCACCGGTGCCCGGCAGCGCTTTCGTCCGGGCGGCACGAATCGCGTTGGCGATCACCAGCACTTCTGCGAGTTCGTGGACGAAGACCACTGTGGCCAGGCCGAGGACGCCCGTGGCGGCCAGCGGAATCAGCACACCGATGATCGCTAGGGAAAATCCTATGTTCTGCATCATGATTCGGCGTGCGCGCCGAGCATGGGACAGTAGTTGCGGGAGATGGCGAAGATCTTCGCCCAGCAACGCCACATCGGCGGTTTCGATAGCGACGTCGGTACCCATCGCTCCCATCGCAATACCGACATCGGCGGTGGCCAACGCCGGGGCGTCGTTGACGCCGTCGCCGACCATGGCGATCGCCCGCCCGCGCGCTAGCGTGGCCAGCAAGTCGGCTTTGTCTTCGGGAAGGAGTTCGGAATGGACGGTGCTGATTCCGGACGCAGTGGCCAAAGCATGTGCGGTGCGGTCGTTGTCCCCGGTCAGCATGACCGAGTCGACACCCAGCGCCGTCAGTTGCCCGATCGTTTCAGCGGCCTCGGGGCGAAGCTCATCGCGGACCGCGATCGCGGCGACGACGGTGCCTTCCCGTTCGATCAGCACGACGGTGGCGCCGTCGCTCTGCAATCGAGTGACGTCTCCGGCGAGCGCGCCGGGATCGAGCCACCCGGGTTTGCCCAGGCGCAGTTGCTGTCCGCGTATCCGGCCGGTGAGGCCGTGACCGGCGATCGCGGTGACGTCATCGGCAGGTGAGCCCAGAGCAGGTGCGGCCGCGAGAATCGCGCTCGCCAACGGGTGCTCGCTGCGAGCCTCGAGCGCGGCGGCATAAGACAACGCGTCCTCGCGGGTGACCTCGGGTGTGCTCACCACGTCGATGACCTCCGGAGTGCCGCGGGTCAAGGTGCCGGTCTTGTCCAGCGCGACGACGCGGACCTGTCCCAGCTCTTCGAGTGCAGCACCGCCTTTGACGAGTGCGCCATGGCGGCTGGCGGCGCCGATCGCGGCGACCACCGTCAGCGGCACCGCGATCGCCAACGCACACGGGGACGCGGCAACGAGCACCACCAGGCCGCGTTCGAGCCACAGCAGCGGATCACCGAGTAGCGCACCGATACCGGCCACGAGTGCGGCTAGCACCATGATGGCCGGGACCAGGGGGCGGGCGATGCGGTCGGCGAGACGTTGGCCGGCGCCCTTGCGTTCCTGCGCTTGCTCGACGATGTGCACGATGCGGGCTAGGGAACTGTCGGCGGCGCGGGCGGTTACGCGGACTTCGATCGCACCGCCACCGTTGATCGCGCCGGCGTAGAGCAAGTCACCCGGACCCGCCTCCACGGGCACAGATTCGCCGGTGATCGCCGACAGATCTACGCTGGTAGTGCCAGCGGTGATAGTCCCGTCGGTCGCCGCGCGCTCACCGGGACGCACCACCATCACATCGCCGAAGATCAACTCATCCGGTGACACGGTGACCTCGAGACCCCCACGAATCACCGATGCGGTCGGTGGAACCAGCGCGAGCAGCGCCCGCAGGCCTCGCCGGGTCTTGGTGACCGCGTAATGCTCGAGTCCTTCAGCGACCGAGAACAAGATTCCCAGCAGCGCGGCCTCGGGTATTTGGCCTAGCGCCACGGCGCCGATTGCGGCGATCGTCATCAGCGTTCCGACACCGATGCGCCCGTGGCGCAGCGATCGCAGTGTCGACGGCACGAACGTGGAGGCGGCAACAACTGCCGCGAGCAGTTCCAGGACGACGCCTGCGGTGTCCGATAGCGAGCTTCCGATGATCCAGCCGAACGCGAGGAAAACTGCTGCTGCGCCGGCGAAACGCAACTCGCGTACTTGCCACAACCGGACCGGTCCCTGATCGGCCTCAGCCTCGAGGGCGGCGGAATCTGAGGGTCCGCAGCATGCGTCACTCATGTGTATGCCCCTGCACTATGGCCGCCGCCGGTTTCGTCGCGGCTGTCGTGGAGACCCCGGCGACCGCCAGAACCGCTGTCACGAGAGCATGACCGGACGGAGTCAACGCATACATCACCAACCGTCCGTGGCGACGCCCGGTCACGAGGCCGGCACTCTTGAGCAGGCGCAGATGGTGTGAGACAAGGTTCTGCGCCATGCCGACCACCCACGCGAGGTCGCAGACACACAGTTCGTCCCCCGACAGCAACGCTGTCGCTACGCGCAGACGAGTGGGATCGCCGAGCGCACGGGCCCCGGTGGCGGCACGGTCGACCGCCGTCGCATCCGGCAACGCAGACCGGATACCTTCTGCGTGAGGCAAATCGAGGCACAGCAAGTCGCATGTATCCACCGGCTCCCGGGTCATATCGACATCCTTACGTTCGTTGATATGTCGCCATGTAACCACCTTCGGGCAAATACCTCAATATCCGTTGATATGGCGGATGGCATACCCGCGGGCACGGACCGGTCGGGGCCGGCCCGTAGGCGTCCAGGGTCAAGGCCGGACGAGCTCAGTCGACTGGACCGTGATGGAGTGTCTGGATCGAGCCAGCCCGATGCCTAGGTGTCTGCGTTGCCCTTCTTCCACTGTGCCCACGGGATGTTCCAGTCGCCGAGTCCATCGACTCCCGATAGTGTTTCGGCGTTGGTGTTCTTCACCGTGACGGGGTCGCCGCGCATCGTGTTCTTCACGAGCCATTCCGCGTCCGCGGGACTCAGATTCGGGCAGCCGTTGCTGACATTGCTGTTGCCCTGCGCCGACAGAGACCACGGGGCACCGTGCATGTAGATGCCGCTGTAAGACATCTGCACCGCCCAGTCGACGGGTGTGCGGTATCCCGCCGATGACTCGACAGGAACTCCGTAGGTGGAGGAGTCCATGACGATGTGCTCGACGCGATCACCGATCATGTAGATGCCGCGTGGAGTCGGTGTGCTGTCTTTGCCGAACGACGTCGGCATCGTTCGGATGACCTTGCCATCCCTCTTTACGACGATGGTCTTGGTGTTGTCGTCGGCTTCGATTGTCTGAGCTCGGCCAATGGTGAAGTCGTAGGACAGATTTCTGTTGCCATAGAGCCCGTCGCCGAGGTCGACTCCGTAAATGTTCACGGCGACACTGACCTTGGTCCCCGGCATCCAGAAGCGCTCGGGCCTCCATCGGACCTCGGAGTCGCTGATCCAATAGAACGCGCCTTGCATCTGTGGATCAGAGGCCACGGTGATTGCAGCCTGCGCCTTCCGGCGGTCAGGGATGGGATCCGAGAATCGAACACCAATCGTGTGCGCAATTCCGACGGTCTTCTCGCCCAGAATGGCCGCGCTGGTCAGCGACTCCGGCGAGGCTGTGGTGAAGCCTTGCGAGACGCTCGTTCGACCACCCACACCCACGGCTTCAGCTCGAACGGAGTACTGCTTCGAGTACCCCAACGGCTGGGTGCTTGTCCAGGTACTGCCATCCTCGCTCAGCGAGCCCGCCAACGCACGCCCGCTAGATGTTGGGATATCGACGTCGGTCAACGCGCCGCGACTGGCCGTCACAACGATAGGAAGCCCAGGTTCGACAACCGCGTCGGGAGCGAGCCGATCGCCTCCTTCGGTGGCCACAGCGATGGAGGGTTGTGCGATGGCCGCAAAACTGTCGACGGCCGAAATCTGGTCACTGTAGGTAGAGCTACCGCCAGCCGAGCTGCACGAGGTCAGTACCACCACGACGGCCGTCAGCGCCGCCAATACCAGTACATGCCGAGCCTTGACCTGCGCCGAACGGTGGCGTCGAAGGGTTCCCAGACGTTGCCGCAGCTGACTATGGCCAGTCGATCGGCGGTCGCGACGCATCGTCCTCGGAGTGCCAAAGCGGCCCATCAGTTACAAAGCCCTTCATCCGGAGCACACACCGACGACCACAGAATGTAGGCGCCGCCACAGGTCTTACTAACAATGATAGTAGTTTACGGCTCACCAGGCCTCACCGCTCCGATCGAGCAAGCAAGACCCAACGTGGTTGCCATCCGGGTTCTATAAATACTACGGTGCGTAGTAATCCGGGTAGGTGAGGGAGAGCAGGTGAGACCCATAGTGGCGGTGCGGGGGAGTATGTCCCGGCGACCCACCGCGCTCGTGGTGGCGGGTGTCGATCGGCACTCGGCCGGCGACTTCGACGTCGCTCCTGCAGTCATGGACTGTCGGAGTGCGACGACGTTACCCCCACCACGATGATGGGAACCGAAGCGCCGACGCCGCGCCGAGCGCACCCGGCGCTTGGCTCCCTGCGCAGACTGTGGCGATCGCTCACGTCGATGAAAACCGCACTCATGCTGCTGTTCCTGTTGGCCGCAGCCGCGATCCCGGGCGCCATGCTGCCACAACGACCGCTCAACGAGCAGAAAACAACCCAGTACATTGCCGACCGCGGCGCGCTCGGGGTGTGGATGGACAGACTGCAGCTGTTCGACGTCTTCGCCAGCACGTGGTTCACCGCGATCTACGTCCTGCTGTTCGTATCGCTTGTGGGCTGCCTCACCCCCCGAATTCTCGAGCATGCGCGCGCAGTGCGCGCTCAGCCGGTCCCCGCGCCACGCAACCTCATTCGTCTGCCGCGGCACGTCGAGGACACGGTGCACGGAGATCCTGACGAGGTTGCTGCCCTGATAAATACCAATCTGCGTGGCTGGCGCCGAGTCACCACCACGCGCCCGGCGACGGGTGCCCAACCCACCGAAGCCGTGGAGATCTCCGCGGAGAAGGGCTACCTCCGCGAGTGGGGCAACCTCCTGTTCCACTTCTCACTGCTCGCCCTGTTGATAGCGATCGCGGCCGACAAACTTTACGGGTACGAGGGCACCCGCAGTCTCATCGCCGATGGCACGCAAGGCCTCTGTAACACCTCGACGGCCGTCTATGACTCGTTTCGAGCAGGCAGCCTTGTCGACGGCACCGATCTCTCACCATTCTGTGTTCGTGTCGAGGGCTTCGATGCGAGGTTCCTGCCGAGCGGCCAGCCCGACATGTACGAAGCCGACGTCAGTTACACCGACGACGTACGACAGTCCGACCCCACTACCTGGAACGCTGCGCGTATTCGAGTGAACGAGCCTCTGCGAGTAGCCGGTGACCGCGTCTACGTCCTAGGCAATGGCTTCGCACCTACATTCACAGTGACCTTCCCGAACGGTGAGCAGCGCACTCAGACAGTACTTTTCATTCCCGACAACTTGCAGACGATGTTGTCCTCAGGCGCGGCCCGTTTTGATACTCCCGCGGGGCTTTACCCCGACGCGGATGAACGGCGCCGCCGACAGATCGCGATTGAGGGTCTGTTCGCGCCGACCGCGGCATTCCAAGGAACGCTTCTCACCTCGTCGTTTCCCGTGCCGAATGATCCGTATGTAGCGATCAGGATCTACCAGGGCGACACCGGACTGGATACCGGTCGTCCGCAGAACGCATACTCCTTGAACCAATCACTCATCGAGCAGGGCCGGCTCCAGCAGCGGGCCCAAGTCAATCTCGGCCCAGGAGAGACCCACACCATCGCCGACGGCACCGTAGTGCGCTTCGACGGGTACGAACGGTTTGTGTCCATGCAGGTGTCGCACGGGCCGGCACAGAACTGGGTCCTGCTGACCGCGACTGTGATGCTGGCTGGGCTACTTGTGTCCCTGCTTGTCCGGCGCCGACGAATCTGGGTGCGGTTGGTGCCCACCGAGATCGATGGCCAACGACGCACTGCTGTCACCATCGCCGGTTTGGCCCGCACCGATCAGGCTGGGTGGGGCGAAGACTTCAACGAGCAAGCGCGGCGATGGATGACCGAGCCAGCGTCAGCGAACCGCCGACTACGACGCACACGTCACGAATGAGACTCACATCAGCAGAGATTCATCCTGCGGGGATCGATGTCCCCCAGTTGAAGCACTCGACGAGAGGGCGTGCCACGTCACACATACATCCGATCGCATTCAACAAGCAGCACACGGAAGGCCTACCGAACATGAGCAGAAGCACTTCTGACCATGCCGCCCCCTCGCCCGCCCCTTCGGGCAAGTCACTCGTCGCGATTGCCCTGCTGTATAACGCCGCGCGGCTAGCACTCGCCGCTGCGCTGTGCGGATTGATCCTGTTGATTTCCTTCGTATTTGACGTGAAAATCCCGATTTTCGGAGCCGTCGTGCTCGCAGTAGTGCTCAGTAGTCCAGTCTCGATGCTCGTCCTCAAACCCCTACGAACTCGCATCAATCACCAGGCCGAAGCGATGGACGCCCACCATGCGAGCAAGAGGGGACTCGCGAAGAGCCGCTCGGTGAACCTGCCAGATAGTTAAACCACAACCCAGGCACGTACGCACCTCATCATGGGGTACGACCACCAACCAGCAAAGAGCGGCTGCCACTGTCCGCCGCGGCCTGTGACCACGATAGATTTGCACACCGTTGCGATCCGATCGATCGGGCGCATTTGCCAGAAGCTTGCCGTCGGTAAAGCTCAGTAAGACCACGAGACTGGCAACGTCGGCTTGGCTTACGCCCGCACACCTGCCACGAAATCTCCAGCAGCTTTGCACCGTTCACGCCGGTTCAGCCGACGACGTAGACGCCCCGGGTTCTCAGCCACTGTGCCGGATCAAGTTTGGGTCCGTCTTGCTGCCAGACCTCATAGTGCAGGTGTGGTCCAGTGGAGTAGCCGCGGTTTCCTACCGTTGCGATCTGCTCGCCGGCCCGGACTCGTTGTCCGACGCTCACCAACGCCTCGTTGATGTGCCCGTACACGCCGATCGTGCCGTCGTCTTGCAGCACGCGTACCCATAAACCGAAACCATCGGCCGGACCGGATTCGATGACCTGCCCATCGCTTGCGGACACCACCGGCGTGCCAATCGCGTTGGCGATGTCAAGGCCATAGTGCGTGGTACTCCAGCGTGCCCCGTAGCTCGAGGTCACGGTGCCGTAGGTAGGTGCCGCCGACCGCGGCCGTTGTGGCGCAGGGGGATCGGAAGGCCGCAGACGATCTGGCTGCACCAACTCTCGCACGGCCGCGGTCAGCTCATCGAGTGACGATGTCCGCGCCGGCGTGGTGTCTTGTCGATCGTCCACCGATCCGAGGGCTACAGGTGATGGCGTTGCCGCGGATCGGTCGTCGGCGGACACGCCAGCCTGGAAAACTGGGGTGACTGTTGGGCTGTGACGATCGGCGAGCGCAGTGGCCGCGGTCCCGCCGGCGACGCAAAGGACCACCGCAGCCGCGAGCGATCCACTGACCCCGGCTGCGGCTACGGACCTGAGTGGTGTTCCCGACGTCTTCTCCTCGTCGAGCACATCGAGAAAATCAGAGTGAACTGGCTCATTGTCATGGTGATCGAGAACGGACATCGCCCGCTCCCATGGCGCGGTAGGCGCTGCAACCCTTTGGTTCCTGCCGACGTCGACCGAGCGTGGTGTGCGCCACGGCCCATACGCGTCATGGTCGAAACGGGCCGCGTGCGGCCGTGCATGATGCGAGGGGGACGGGTGTGGGCGGGCGCCGCGAGGCGGGTTGGGAGGAGACGTCCTGGGCGCACTCACCGATGAAATCTGCGGCGAGCGCGTGAGGGCCGGGGCAGGTGAGGGGACTGCTCGGGTGAACCCGACCGCAGTCTCAGGGGGGTGGGGTATCCGATGTCGCCCCGACGCCCGCGCGATACCCGAATGCCGTGGCACCGAAGGCCCGCGGTCGAAAGCCGCCGACGCAGGGCGGCGGGACGCAGGTATACCAGCAGGAGGTGGGCTGGGGTCAGATTTGCGATGCCGTGCCAATGAAGGTCCCTCAGTTCAAGCGTCGTTCCGGATGAAACAGTTCGATATCGAACGGGCCACGGACAGATTACTACTACCGTGGTTAGTTTCTCCGAGTGGGCGTCAGAATCGTCATCCTGCGCCTCTATCAGCGTTCTGAGCCTGACGGCGATCGTGGCATGATCGACCGCATGCGTGGACTCCTACGAGCACTCGGCTGGGGTGCGGTCCTCGCCGCTGTCGTCGGGATTGCTGCTCACTACTCTGGCCTGGTCAGCAATACCGCGTCCCGGGTGGCGGCGTTCACGCCGGTGTTAATCGGCGTCGGTGTCCTCGGCCTGGTGCTGTTGCTCGTCGCGCGCGCCTGGATCTCCGCGGTGGCAGCTGTGCTCGTCGTTGCCGTGGGCGTCACGGCGCAGGCCCCGCTGTATTGGGGAGTGGACGAACTGGTCTCGGACTCGGACTTGACCGTTATGCAGGCAAACATCTTTCGCGGGCAGGCCGATCCGGATGAGATGGTGTCGCGGGTACGCAGCTCGCGAGTCGACGTCATGACGGTGGTCGAGCTGACGCCCGAGTCGGTGGGGGCCCTCGATCGCGCCGGGTTGCGCCACGCCTTGCCGTTCGCGTTTCTCCGTCCCCGCGAGGGTGGAGGTGGAGCCGGCATCTATGCTCGGTCCCCGCTGACTGACGGGCAACTCCTGCGCGGATTCGAACTGTCGAATCTTCATGCGCGACTTACGCTACCAAACCGCTCGCCCATCTCGGTCTATGCACTATTCTTCGTGATTTGTATATCAGGAAGTGGGCTGCGGTCAAGGATGGGTATGCGGAAGTGCCCGACGGGGAGGGTTTTCGCGCTTAGCGATACGCCTGTCGGGTGTGTGGTGAGACGTCGGATGGGTCTGGGTGGACCGTCGTGACCAATCACTGGGATGTGCTGGCGTGTCCGTTAAGGACTCACGGTTCGCGCCCGTGATGTTCGTCGGACAGGCGCGGATCACCGAGCGAGCCACGCAGGCGAGTGGGGGGCGGGTAGGTGACTCGGATCGACAGGGCGATGCGATCTCTGCGCAGTCGGCCCGTATTGCCGGTCGGCCATGCGGAACAACTAACCGGGGGGGGAATTACCTCACCGGGTTGGTGACCTGTGTCGTCGTCGATGCGATCGCACGGAAACGCCAGCAGCGTGCGACGGCGGTTCCACAGACCGCCCGCCGCCCGGGCCCGACTTCCTCTCGGCGAGGGGTTTCTCGACACCAGGCGGGCGGGCTCGGCGCATGCGTGCAAGACTCGACTCGCGCAGCCCCTGCCGCTATAGCTGCAGAACTGACGCGGCTGCGCTGGGGCTCACTCGCAGTCGCAACGTGGCTGCGAGGCGCCGGGGTGAGGGGAGGGTCCTGCCGCCAAGATCGTGCCGGCGCAAATGATCATTGTCGCCGATAACAGGAAGACCACAAGGCCCATGCCGATACGGCGCCTGCGGGCAGGACGAGGCGTTCGGTGAGATCTGGGGAATCGGAAGCCCAACAGCGACTCGATCGCGTCCATAGTGCAGTGTAGCCACCCTGTGAACGGATCTGGTGAAGACACAGAGACCGGGTGCAGGTCGGTCCGTGCCTATTCGTATGTCTGACAACGGGGTTCGAGCACACTCGGGTCCATAGCGTGGCCGCATTGTGCCGCGTCTGTCGGTTGAGGTCTCATCGCCGATCGCGGATCGCGCACGATCCCTGCAGCGGCCGACCGGAGGGCGCTAGGGTGATCGATCGTGAGTGCATCTGTGCGTGCGCGCGCCTGGAGAGTCCTGCGGGGCGGTGCCGCTCGAGCGGTGTTCACTCCAGTGCGGGTGGTGGCGATGGGGTTCCTGGCCGCCATTGCAGTCGGTACTGCCTTGTTGATGGTGCCTGCGGCCCGCCAGTCCGTCGAGGGCGCGGGCGTGATGGAGGCGTTGTTCACCTCGACCTCGGCGTCGTGTCTGACGGGTCTGGCCGTTGTTGACACTCCCACGTATTGGTCGAGGTTTGGCCAGGCTGTGATTCTTGCTCTGATTCAAGTCGGCGGCTTGGGGATCATGACAATGGCCTCTCTGGTGGGTTTGCTCCTGGCGAATCGGATCGGGTTGAGGGCCAGACTCAACACAGCTGCTGAAGCGCGCACCTCCGACCTGGGAGAGGTACGCGCGGTCGTTGTCGGGGTAGTACGGGTGAGTCTGGCTATCGAGGCGATCATTGCCACCGCGTTGACGGCCAGATTCGCCTTCGGCTACGACATCCCGTTGCCGCGTGCGTTGTGGCTGGGCGTTTTTCACTCCGTTTCGGCGTTCAACAACGCAGGTTTCGCGTTGTTCAGCGACAACATGATCGGCTTCGCCGAGGATCCGTGGATTTGCGTACCGCTGATGATTGCGGTGGTCATCGGCGGGCTGGGATTTCCGGTGTTGTTCGAGGTTGGTCGGCGGATACGCCAGAACCGCGCCGCCCACGCCCGCAACCGCCGGTGGAGCCTGCACACCCGGGTGACCGTGGTGGTGACGTCGATACTGCTGGCAGCCGGTTTCGTTGCGGTTCTCGCTCTGGAGTGGTCGGGCACGCTGAGCCAGTATGCTCTCGGGTCGAAGGTACTCATCGCAGCGTTCCAGGGCGTGATGCCACGCACCGCCGGATTTAACAGCGTTGACTACAGCCAGATGGATGAAGCGACCTTGCTGATCACCGACGTACTGATGTTCATCGGCGGAGGAAGCGGCGGCACCGCCGGAGGAATCAAGGTGACAACCTTTGCGGTGCTGCTGTTCATCATTCTGGCCGAGGTGCGCGGCGAGAAATCAGTGACGGTGTTCAACCGACGAATTGACTCACGACTGCAACGTCAGGCACTGACCGTTGCCGCCATCGGCGTCGCGCTCGTAGTGGTGCCGACCGTCGTGCTCTTGGCCGGAACCCGATTCGACCTCAACACTTTGCTGTTCGAAGTCACGTCAGCGTTCGCGACCGTGGGGTTGTCCACCGGTATCACTGCTGCGCTGCCAGCGTGGGGTCAACTCATACTGGTGGTGTTGATGTATCTCGGCCGGATCGGACCCATCACACTCGTCAGCGCCTTGGCCGCCCGGCAGCACAGACGACGCTATGAACTTCCCACAGAGAGGCCTCTCATTGGCTAGGCACAAGAGTTCTGATCTGGTTGTCGTCCTGGGCCTCGGTCGCTTCGGAACATCGCTTGCCCTCGAACTGATGCAGCACGGCACCGAAGTCCTCGGTCTTGATTCCAACGAATTGGTCGTGGAAAAGCTTTCGTCCCGTCTCACCCATGCCGCAGTTGTCGATACCACCGACGAAGACGCTCTACGTCAACTGTCGGTGCACGAGTACGGTCGGGCCGTAGTCGGGATCGGTTCGGACCTCGAAGCGAGTCTGCTGACCGCCTCGGCACTGATCAACCTTGAGGTCTCCACCATCTGGGCCAAAGCAATCAGGTACTCGCACGCGAAAATCCTGACCCAGATCGGCGTTCACCACGTGATACGCCCCGAACACGACATGGGTAAACGGGTCGCGCACCTCGTCCGAGGCCGCATGACCGACTACATCGAATTCGATGACGGCTTCGCCATGATCAAAACGCCGGCACCGACCTCCATCCTCGGTCGGCCCCTCGCAGACACCGCCACCCGCTCACGCTTCGGGGTCACAGTCGTAGCCATCAAACGCCCCGGAGAAGGCTTCACCTACGCCACCGCCGACACCATCCTCTCCGCCGGCGACACCATCATCGTCTCAGGGCAAGTTCACGACACCGAACGATTCGCCGACCTCACCTAGCCCACAACACCCAGGTACGGCTCTTCGCAGTTCGAACACTACCGACCCGGACACACCTCACACCAGCAGCGCCACAGACTCCCGTGCGTCGGACTTCACGCGTCACAGATCAGCTCACGACGAGCCGCACCCTGCCGGGACAGGCCGTCGTAGCGTTTCAATCCAACGCGGTGATGAGGTCATTGACAGTGTGGTGCGCCTCGAGCGGATGCCGAAGACGGCCCTCTTCGCACACCGTGTACACGTTGCGGCGACCAGCTTTGGTCTTAATGAGGTATCCCGACTCCACGAGATCAGAGATGATGGTGTGCACCGCGCGCTCGGTGATACCGATCAGCAAGCTCAACTCTCTCACCGTCACCGCTTCGTTCTTGGCCAGACAGAGCAACACGTGAGCGTGGTTAGTGAGGAACGTCCAGCTGCGCGCGCCGACGCTCTGGCCATCGCCGCCACCAGCACCTGCTGCGGCGGCGAGTTCAGGGGGCAACGGCGATGAGGTGACAGTAGAGCTGGTGCGCATCTCTGACAGTATACCTGCAATTCCCGTATCCCTATTCACCAATTGGGCGGATCGATCCGCCCGCCCCAGTCGACATGCGAGGCAAGCGAGCTCGCCCGTATGGTTACCTCGACTGCCATCGCAGTGAGCACTAGAACGAAGGAGCGGCGATGGACCACAGTCCGCACGAGCAGACCTCTCGAGCCCGCCCGAAGCTCGAAGCCGTACGGTTCGTCAGCGTCGTCGGCTCCCTCACCGCCCTGATGCTGGCGGCCCTGACCTACCTCTGGGCCGCTGCCAAAGCAGTGACCGTCGTCGCCGCGGTTGCCGAGGACGGCGTCTCCTCGGATCGAGCGCTGGTCAAGCTGTTCGAAAGCATCGACTCAATCCTGCTCGCGACAGTTCTGCTGATGGTCGGGTTCGGCCTGTGGGAGCTACTCGTTGCCGATCTTCACCTACCGCCAGCCTTGACCACCACCTCGTTCGACCAACTCAAAGGGCGAGTGGCCGGGACTTTGCTACTTGTCCTGGTCGTTCGCTTCTTCGAACGCCTCATCGCCCGACCCAACGCTGACGACCTTCTGGCCCTGGGGATTTCGACCGCACTCGTGGGCGCCCTCTTGCTCGTCTTTGCCAGCAGCCACCGCGACCACTGAACTCCCACCCCTCCTCCCCGCCCCCGCGACACCCACAAAATAAGCGCAACAGTATTCCGGAAGTGCAATTCATGTGTATTATCTCCTGATACGTGGTGCGCTGGTACTGCGTCGGTACGAGTAGAGGGAGAAACATGATGAGTGCCTCGGAGGTGATGCAGCGTCCCGTAGTCACCGTGTGTGTCGATGCGGCGCTGGCCGAAGCGATGGTGCCGTTGGCTGAGCACGGGTATGCCGCGCTGCCGGTAGTCGATCGATCGCATCGGCTGGTCGGCATGCTGACCAGTGGCGATGTTCTTCGTGGTCAGCGAGACGACACCGTGACGACCGTCGCGGAGGTAATGGCGACGCCGGCGCAATCGGTCACGATCGACCAGGATCTCAGTGACATCACCCGACTGTTGGTCGGTCACGGTTTGCGTAGTATTCCCGTGGTCGACTCCGAAGCGACGGTGGTCGGCATCGTGTCGCGGGGCGACCTTCTGCGACTGTTCCTGACCCCGGACGACGCACTGCAGGTCAGTGTGCAGCGTCGCCTCGACGAGTACACCGGCAACCGACGCTGGGTGGCCGCAGTCCGACACGGCGAGGTCAGCGTCTACGGAGTCTTCGCTGACGATTCCGAGCGCCGCATCGCAGTCGCTCTGGCGCGCACAGTGCCCGGCGCCCGCTGCATCGCTGTGCGCTGAACCCGACACACCTTGCTAGAATATGACCGCATAACACACAGTCGCGGTAGTTCGAAATCAATCTTCCTGCAGCACAAGCTAAATCCATCAAGTGCAGTCGTTGGTCGTCAGCGCAGCCCAGGTGTGCGGGCCTGGCGAATACACCGACAACACCGGGGTGGAAAGACCGTTGCTGCACACAGCTCACCGGAGGTATGTGACAGTGTCTGTTCCGTTCTGGGCCTGGGCCGCAGTGCTCGGGTTCATCGTGGTCATGCTGGCGATCGATCTCTTCGCCCATCGCCGTGCTCATGTCATCGGCGTCCGCGAGGCCGCGATCTGGTCAGCGATATGGGTAGGCATTGGTATCGCCTTCGGTGGGCTGATCTGGGCGTTCGCGGGCGCGGAATTCGGCCAACAGTACTTCGCCGGCTACATGATCGAGAAGTCGTTGGCAGTCGACAACGTGTTCGTCTGGGCGATCATCTTCACCTACTTCGCCGTCCCCCGCGAACTGCAACATCGTGTGCTGTTTCTCGGTGTACTTGGCGCCCTGGTGTTCCGTGGCATCTTCATCGCCGCCGGATCGGTACTGATCGCCAGCTTCAGCGCCATCCTCTACGTCTTCGCGGCCTTTCTGATCTGGACCGGCTACAAAATGCTGCGCCAACGCAACGAACACCTTGACCCGCACAAGTCACGCACACTGCGGTTGTTCACCCGCTACGTCCCGATGAGCGATGCGTTCTACGGCCAGAAGTTCTTCGTCCGCGTCTCCGGAGTGGTGCTGGCCACACCACTGCTCGCAGTACTAGTCCTCATCGAAGTCACCGATATCATCTTCGCCGTCGACTCGATCCCCGCGATTTTCGCCGTCACCGACATCCCGTTCCTGGTGTTCACCGCCAACGCCTTCGCCATCCTCGGCCTGCGTGCCATGTACTTCCTACTGGCTGATCTGCTGCACCGCTTCATCTACCTCAAGCTCGGTCTGGCTCTGGTCTTGGTCTGGGTTGGCATCAAAATGGCCCTCAAGATCGACGTGATCTACATCCCCACCCTGATCTCGCTGACCGTCGTCACCACCATCCTCGCAGCGTCGGTGGCTGCCAGCCTCTACGCCACCCGCGGTCAAGGGCGCCGCGCACCTGAAGTCACCGCCAGCCCCTTCCGCATCGCTACCGAAACCGAACTGAGGACAGCAACCTCGCTGTGGCGCCGCCGGCCCGTCCACGACGACACTCCGCCGCCCACCCTCCTCGACGAAACAGAACCTTCGGAGCAGAACGCCGAGTCCGCCAACGCCGCTCATCAACACGGTCACCCACTACCCAACACGCCATCAACCCCCAAGGCCACCAGCGATGACCACACCTAAGTAGCAACCGAGATATGCACCCACAGCAGAGGACGGCCATACCGCTCTGGCCCAACCAATCTCCGTCCACACCTCGCCCAGCCAGATACAGGTCGGCAGGTCGGCGGTCGATCGTCAATCTGCGCGCAGTCGTCAGTATGGCCGTTCTCGCCGGGTGCGCAGTGGGAACACAGGGGACTACCGTCCCCGCCCCTGTCACAGCCATCCCGGACCCGGTAGCACAGTCGGCGACCCTTGCAGGTCTTCGCGGAGCAGGAACCGTGTGCGACCCGAACCCGAACCGGCGAATAGTGATCAATCGGGGCACCGCCAGCTGTACTCAGGCCGTGAAGCTTGTCGACTCAACATTCACCCCTTGAATCGCCCCGGGTTTGCTGGAGGCTCGGTTAGTTGGTTCCAGCGTTTGCGGGGACCGGGTTCTCACGGTAGCTGGTGACGGTGTGGGTCGACCAGTAGGCGCTCTGAATCACCCTAGGTTCTGTGCCGCCTCCAATGTGGGCTGGTCCTCGGGGCCGAGGCCAGCGTAGTGAAGCGTTTCGAGCTCGGTCGGGGGGATCTGGCCGATACTCGAGTGCAGCCTGCTGTTGTTGTACCAGTCGACCCAACCAGCGGTCGCGAACTCGACGTCGGAGACTGTCTTGTACGGACCGGAGTGGAAGATCGTGGTCCGGATGCACTCGGTCTTGTACAAGCCGTTCACCGACTCGGCCAGCGCGTTGTCGTAGGCGTCCCCGACCGTTCCGATCGACGCCGCGATGTCTTCGAGTCGCAGACGTTCAGTCAGTGTAACTGATGTGTACTGACTTCCCGCATCTGAATGGTGAATCAGCTCAGCAGCTTTCACCGGATGCCCTTCCCGCTTGCGCTGCCACAGCGCCATCCGAAGCGGGACCGTCACCAGCTCGACTGTCTTCGATGTCGATGCGTGCCACGCCACGATTCGACGGGAGAACACGTCGATGATGAACACCACGTACACCCACCCGGCCCATGTCCGGCAGTAGGTGAAATCGGTCACCCAGACCCGGTTGGGTTCGGCGGCACTGAACTGTCGGTTCAGCAGATCCTCCGCGCGTACACCGTCAGCGGAGCGGACGGTCGTGCGGACCCCTTTGGATCTTCGAATTCCGTTGTGGCCTAGCATTTTCATTGCTCGATCAACAGCGCCGTAGGACACCCCAGGCAGTGTTGTGCGGTGCAGATGGGCGCGCATCTTCACCCGCCCGTAGAGGCCCTCGGGAGTCATCTTCCGTCGGCCGTCGTCATCGGTGCGCCAGACGACATTGCGCACCGCATCGACGACGTGAGCGTCGGAGACGGTACGAGCAGCAGGCATTCGTGTTCGCCATGCCCGGTAGGTTCGTGCGGCAACCATGCAGCCCTGCTCACGCAGGACCCGGCAGATCGACTCGACCGCAAAACCGTTGCTGCGCATCTGATCTATGAACGCCACGATCATCGGTTGCGGGGGTCGAGTTCCCCCGCGAAGAAAGTTGTCGCCGCCTTCAGAATGGCAACGTCTTCTCGCAACTGCTTGTTCTCCGCCTTGAGACGCTTGATCTCGGCGGACTCCTTCGAGGTGGTCCCGGAGCGGGCGCCGGCATCGACCTGTGCCTGCACTGCCCACCGGCGTACCGTCTCTCCGCCGACACCGACCTGCTTAGCGATCGCTTCGGCAGCGGCAGTCAACGACGTGTACTCGCCGCCGTGGGCCTCCAGCAACCGCAGAGCCCTCGAACGGACCTCTGGATCGATCTTTTTAGGCATGAGCTCATCCTTCCTGACTCAGAAGGAAGCGGCATCAAACCAGGGGTGATTCACTCTCGTACTCGACGGGTGGGACGTGTCCGATCTCGCCGTGCAGGCGGCGGTGGTTGAACCATTCGACGTACTCAGCGACGGCGATCTCGACCTCGCCCACACCTGCCCAGCCGCCTCGCGGGCGCATCACGGGGTTACGGATGCATTCGGCTTTGAACAGCGAGTTGAACGCCTCAGCCATCGCGTTGTCGTATGAATCCCCTTTGGAGCCAACAGATGTCACCGCTTCGGCTTCGGCCAGTCGTTCGGTGTAGCGGATGGCTCGGTATTGCACTCCGCGGTCGGAGTGGTGGATCAGCCCGGCCACGTCGTGGCCGGCACGCGACCGTGCCCACAATCCCATGT